>NZ_DRFS01000023.1 GCF_011050415.1 Halomonas sp. | reverse complement strand
TTAAAATCATTGTGATCCTTACTCACTCCCTCAGGACTAGCCTAAGGCAGCAAAAGCGAATCAAACTTGGCTCAAGGTTCAAACGAATTCATTTCAATTTACATTGTCATGACCGCTTGCCTTGATATTTGGTGATTTGTCACCACCATCAGCAAGCGCCCACATGAATTACCTGATCAAATTGTTAAAGAGCTGGTCGCTGAGGCCGTGCCCCGTTGACGTGTGGCGTATACTACCCGAATTCCCGGTGGGGTCAACAGCGAATTGAATATTTATCAACAAAACTCGTTAAGAATTAACACTCCCTCAGCAAAGCCTACTTTGCAACGCAACTATTGATCCAGGACAAAACGGCTACTCCCCTCTCCCGTAAGCTAATCAATAAGCGGTTTCAAACCGCGGACTGTAAAAGCAAGGGAGAATAATCATGACTATAAAAGCTACATCACTAGCCATACTGGCAGTCGGTAGTGTAATGGCCAACAGCACCGCTATTGCTGACGATGGGCTAGAAAATTATCGCAACCGCTTCGAAGCCTTACCCTATTTACCTCCTATTCCTGCGGATAATTCGCTGACAGACGAGAAAATAGAGCTTGGAAACATGCTGTTTTTTGAACCCCGGATTTCATCCAGTGGGGTTATCAGCTGTGCTACATGCCACAACCCTGCGCTTGGCTGGGCCGATCGTATTCCACGGGCAGTGGGGCACGATGGTCAAGTTGGTGAACGTAACACCCCGACCGTATTGAATAGTGGCTTTTTAGGGTCACAATTTTGGGATGGCCGCGAGCCTGACCTGGAAGGCCAAGCATTAGGGCCGATTCAAGCGCCAGTAGAAATGGCCATGGAATTGGATCTAGCAATAGAAAGGCTGGTGGGGTTCGAGCTTTATCAGGAAAAATTCAGCGAAGCTTATCCCGATCAAGAAAACCCCATCACCGATGATAATTTGGCACATGCATTAGCCTCTTTCCAACGCACGCTTAATACTCCCAACTCACCCTTTGACCGCTACCTGCATGGTGATTTAGGTGCCATTAGCCAAGCAGCTAAGGAAGGTATGGTGGCCTTCGTAGATAATGGCTGTATTGCTTGCCACCGTGGACCTGCGCTTACCGATAGCCAATTTCATGCCATTCAAGTCCCGGGTTCAACAGATTTAGGCCGCTATATCGTTACCGAAGAAGAGAGCGACAAATATCGTTTTAGAACGCCCACACTACGCAATGTTGCGGTGACCTACCCTTATATGAACAATGGCGCGACAGAAACGTTAGAGGAGGCCGTCGCCATTATGGGCCAAGAGATGCTTGGGCGAGAGTTCGATGATGATACCATTGACAATATCACTGCTTTCTTACATACCCTAACTGGCGCAATGCCTGACTTCGAAGTGCCTGCGCTGCCATAAAGAAGTGCTACAAATCAGCAACACCTTTAATCAAGTGCCGCCTGCTTTACCAGGCGGCATGCAAATTTGTAGCGTTCTTATAGCGAAACTAAGCGCGCTAAAAGTTCTTCACGACGTTCGGGAGTTGTGAACGCCTCATCAATAGCATTCTTCGTTAGTTGTCGAAACACAGACTCATCCCAGCTAAACGCTTCTGCGCATGCGGTATGGTTAGCCAGCATTCCACCGCCAAAATAAGCTGGGTCATCCGAACTAATGGTCACCTTAAGCCCTTCTCTCAAAAGCTGGGGTAAAGGGTGATCACGTAGATCCTCTACCACTTTAAGGCTCACGTTAGACAGCGGACAGACCGTTAGAACTATCTGCTCACTGCGCAAACGCTCAACCACTTCGTCACTCTCTATACAGCGCACACCATGATCGATACGCTGCACACCCAATTCGTCCAAGGCCTCTTTAATGTACTCGGCCGGGCCCTCTTCACCAGCATGGGCAACGCATACCAGCCCGAGCTGTTTAGCGCGCTTAAATACCTCGACAAACTTTACCGGCGGGTTATTTTGCTCCGCGCTGTCCAACCCAATGGCATCCAGCATCTTCCAGTAAGGTGCCGCTTGTTCAAGCACGTGCAATGCTTCATCTGCGGGGCGATCACGTAGAAAAGCCATGATCATACCGATGGAAAGATCGAGAGTTGCTTCTGCCTCTTGCTTGGCTTTTAACAGTCCGCTCATAACTGTCTCTAATGGCACGCCCCGCTGCAGGTGCGCCTGAGGGTCAAAATGCATGTCGATATGCACCACGCCCTCTTCTCTAGCGCGTTTGAAATAGTCCATTGCAAGATCATAAAAGTCCTCTTCGCGGCGAAGCACATTCATGCCCTGGAAATAAAGATTTAAGAACCCCTGCAGATCGTTAAAGTGGTAAGCATCTTTGGCTTCTTGAACCGTCGCATAAGGCAGTTCAATCCCGTTGCGCTGCGCCAACGCAAACATTAACTCGGGCTCAAGCGAACCCTCAATGTGCAAGTGGAGCTCTACTTTAGGAAGGTTACGTAAAAAATCTTGCATAGCGGGCTCCTAACAGGGAGATCAATTAGTCAAGTAAACATTGGCTCAGTTTACCGGCATCAAGGTGCCAGTGATACTCAATCCCAGGGGGTCGGCTTAATGAGCTAAGTTGATGAACAAAATAGATAACCGTTCGACTCGCGAGCCATTGATCTAATGACATGGCAATATGCTTAGCCGTTGCCGCATCGATGCCCGCAAACGGTTCATCAAGCAGCACGACCTTGGGGTTGCGTAACATTAAGCGCGCTAACGCGACACGCCTCGCTTGGCCACCTGAAAGCTGCTGACCTTTCTCACCCACTGCTGTATTTAGGCCTTTCGGTAATAGCTTGACCCAGCTATCCAACGCGACGGCTCGAAGCACCTCCCACAGCATGTCATCACTAGCAGAAGGGTTAGCGATACGCAGGTTCTCAGCCAAAGAGCTGTCAAAGAGATCCACTTGTTGAGTGAGTACCGCAAAATGCTCCGCACGACTTTGCGATGAAAGCGGCCAAGGCGCTACGCCCCCTACTAACACCTGACCTTGAGATGCTTTAAGCCGGCCAATCAATACGCTAACCAAAGAAGACTTGCCCGCGCCAGACTTGCCAGTAATAACCGCACGCTTACCCGCTGGCAGAAGAAAAGTAACATTACTTAATGCAGGCTGCAGAGCTTGAGGATAGCGCAGCATCAGCTCCGTGACGTTAATCGCCAAGCCTGAGCCTTTCGGCAGGTTTGGCTGTGTTGCAGGTAATGAAAAGTCATCCGTTAAGTTATTTAAGCGTTGTACCGCAGCATAGCTAGCTCCTAGCTTTATAAAGCTACTGGGTAGCGCGAGGAAGACTTCATTTATACCTAAAGCGATTAACACCACCATGACTACAATAGGCGCTGCTACCAACTGCTGAAAAAAAACTTGGCTGGCTAACCACAGCACCGCTACCACCAACAAACCGGTCACACTACTGACTAGACAGTTGATTAATGCTGTCTTACGGCCCAACCGCTGCTGATTGAGCAGTGCTTGCTGCTCCTGGGCAGCAACAAGACCACGATGCCACGGGGCGCTTTGATAACTCATCAATTCTGCTGAGGCCTGTACCTGATCAACCACCAAGCGGCGTAAGGATTGTTGATCAACTGTCTGTTGGTAGCTCTGAGAAAATCCCCAGTTAGCAGCAAACAGCGTCACCATTAACCATAGCAAAAGCAGCGTTAACGCCATTAATACGGCCACGCCCGGCACCCATAACGCTACAAAAACCACGACCACTAACATACTAAGCAGCGCTACCAACGGCGGCATGAGAATACGCAGATAAAAATTATCTAGCGTATCGATATCAGCGGTTAATCGACTCAACCAATCACTGGCGCGCTGACGGCGCAAACTGGCATCATCAAGGCGTGTTAACGAGCCAAATACGCGATAGCGTAGGTCGGCAAGCAGTGTTAATACCGTATTATGGTTGTAGAGCCTCTCGATATAACGCGCCACAGTACGCAGTAAGGCAAAAAAACGAATGCCTCCACCAGGTACGTAGACGTCTAAACGCGCAGGAATTCCCGCTGCCAACGCTAACCCCGTCAGTGCACTCGCAGTAATAAACCACCCCGACAGTCCTAGCAAGGCAAGGCCTGCCAAAAGTGTTATCCAAACAAGCAGCGCCCCCACAAGAAAGCGCTGACGACGCCGAACCAGCAATTGCAACCAAGGAAGAAAGTCACGAAAAACAGCCATCATTTGGCCACCTCCGTTAACTCACCTTTTTCAAACATAAAATGGCGCTGCGCAGCGGAGATCACCGCCGGGTGATGGGTAGCAATGACCAATGTACGGCCGTCATTTGCCAGCTCAAGCAGTGCAGCGATTACAAGCTTCTCAGTATCATGGTCCAAACTTGCGGTCGGCTCATCCAGCAATACCAGAGGAGCTTTGCTAAGATACACACGTGCAAGCGCAAGGCGCTGTGCCTGACCGCCGGATAAACCTATGCCGCGCTCACCGATCAGGGTATCTAATCCGTCAGGTAATTGTGTCAAAAGTGGCGCAAAACCAGAGTGCTGCAGCGCGACTAGCATCTCATTTTCAGACGCGTGCGGTGCTGCCAAACGAAGATTGTCTGCTAAGCTACCGTGCAATAGACAAGGTTGTTGATCCAGCCAAGCCACCTGACTATTTGCCTGCCGACGGTACTCCCCGCTGCTTGGCCTTATAAAGCCTGCAAGCAATGCCAGCAGTGTAGATTTGCCACTACCGGATGCACCGCTAATAGCCACAATCTCGCCCTGCTCAATCGCAAGGTCAATAGGACCTATTACATGGCCGCGTCCAGGGTAAGCAACACAGGCGCCTGCCAGTTCAATCACCGCTGAGGCTTCATGAGGCCCCAAATATTCTTGAACAATCAAATCAGGCTCATTGAGTATATTAACGACGCTCTCCGCCGCCCCCAACGCCGCAGCGCGGTCATGATAATGCTGGGAAAGCGTGCGCAGTGGCTGGAAAAACTCAGGCGCCAGCAGTAATACGGCAAGGCCTGAAAAAAGAGTCAGTGCTTGAGAGGGACCATATTCGATATAGCCGAGCAGCCCAAAGCCGACATACATCGCCACTACCGCAATTGCCACCGAAGCGAAGAATTCAAGTACTGCAGAAGAGAGAAATGCTAGCCGCAGCGTGCGCATGCTAAGCCGGCGATACTCATCGGTGGCATACCAGACGTCACGCTGCGCAGCCGAAGTGTGACCAAAGAGCTGTAGCGTGGCCATCCCCCGCACCCGGTCAATGAAGTGCGCAGATAGCCGTGAAACAGCCACAAACTGGTCTCGATTGAGCCGCTCGGCCCCCATGCCTACGAGCGCCATGAATAGCGGAATAAGCGGGGCAGACAGCAGCAAAAATACGGCAACAAGGTAATCCAACCAGCCGACCACTACTAAAATTAATAGCGGTAAACAAAGCGTAATCCGAAGCTGGGTATAAAAACGCGCAAAATACCCTTCTAACGCATCAATATGCTCCACCACCTGGTTAGCCAAAGAACCACTGTGGCGATTTGTCAGCCAGATAGGTCCTAACTCAGCCAGTTTGTCTAATAGCTGAGCCCTAGCGCGCTGACGAATACGCAAACTAGCTTCCAAACTGAGCGTTTCATGGCCCCACTGAAAAGCAGCACGTAACACGACACAGCCTGCCAACAGAGCAAAAATGGGCAGCAATACTGATGGAGAGCGAGCCTCAACAACCAACTGTTGAATCAGCCACGCCAACCCCACCACCAGCGTAATAGTTTGGCTACCCGCTAAGACGCCACAAAGTGACGCACCCATAAGACGCTTACGCTCGCCTTTAGCTAACTCAGACAACCAGCTGCGCGGT
This sequence comes from Halomonas sp., assembly GCF_011050415.1. Lineage (GTDB taxonomy): Bacteria > Pseudomonadota > Gammaproteobacteria > Pseudomonadales > Halomonadaceae > Vreelandella. The sequence goes on along the minus strand of NZ_DRFS01000023.1, from coordinate 113,585 downwards.
GTTAAGAGACCGCTTTTATCCGCCACCATCCGCTTAGTGATATCCCTCGCCTACGCGTACTTTGCCGCGGAACACCCAATATGCCCAAGCTGTGTAGGTCAAGACAATTGGGATAATAAAGACAAAACCAACCAGCAGGAAGAGCTGGGATTCTGGTGCAGAAGCGGCATCCCACAGCGTATAGTTGGGCGGCACGATGATGGGCCATTTACTTACAATCAGCCCTAAGTAAGTAAATAAGTAAATGCCAATAGTGGCTAGAAAAGGCGCAGCCTCGCGACGCTTTTGCACCGAACGATAGACGATAAAAGCGCAGGCCATGGCAAGGAATGGAAAAATCCATATCAACTGAATATTACCGAACCAACGCTCCCACACCAGCGGGTTCACAAACGGCGTCCATACACTAATGATACCGAAAACGAGCAGCACAAGCGCCAGCAACATGGGGGTAATCTTATAAGCCCAATCTTGAATATGCCCTTCTGATTTCAGAATCAACCAGGTCGCCCCCAGCAAAGCATAGCCCGCCATCAGACCGAAGCCCGTTAATATAGTAAATGGTGTCAGCCAGTCGAATGCACCGCCCACATAGGCGAAGTTTTCAACGGGGAAGCCTTGAATATAGGCACCGACCACCGCCCCCTGAGCAAAAGCGGCAATTGCAGACCCCCAGCAAAATGCGCGGTTCCACCAGTGCCGGTTACGCTTAGATTTAAAGCGCAGCTCAAAGGCAACACCTCGGAATATGAGTCCTGCCAGCATCAGGAAAACGCCGATATACAGAGCAGGCAAGAAGACTGAATAAACTAACGGGAAGGCACCCAATAGACCCGCACCACTGAGCACCAACCAGGTTTCATTGCCATCCCATATAGGCGCGACCGAGTTCATCATCACGTCCCGGGCATCTTCATCTGGGGCAAAGGGATATAGAATTCCAAGCCCCAAGTCAAAACCGTCCATCAGCACATACATCATGAGGCCAAAACCGATAATGAAGGCCCAAGCCACTGTTAAATCAAACATTTCCATGTTCATGTTTAGCTCCTCACCGGGTCAACATCATCGTCAAAAGGAGTATGCGTAGCAGATAGGGGTCGCATTGGGCGTTTAAAGTTTTCACCGGTGGTTTCGCGCTCCTCATCTGGCAACATGCCGTTGCGCACAACACGCGTGAGGTAGTAAACACCTGCATAAAACACCACGCCGTAAACCAGTACGTAGCCGATTAAGGTAAACAACGCCATGGGACCGGTAAGCGAAGGCGTTAGCCCCTCTTCATGGGTCATCATCCCATAAACCAACCAGGGGGCACGGCCCGATTCAGTGACAACCCAACCAGCCAAGACGGCGATAAAGGGCAGTGCAATCATCCGTGTCAACGATTTCAAAAACAGCTTGCTCGAATATATACGTCCTTTGCGGCGCAAAACCAGACCTGTCAACGAAACCGCAATCATTAATAGTCCAATCCCTACCATTACCCTAAAGGCCCAAAACACAATCCATACTGGAGGCTGCTCTTCCGGTGGAGCTTCACTAATTCCCGGTATTTCACCATCGGGGGAGTGGGTCAAAATAATGCTGGCTAAGTTAGGAATACCGAACGCAAAGTGGTTGGTCTGAGCTTCTTGATCCGGTATTGCAAACAGAAGTAGCGGCACATTGGTGGCTGTCTCCCAGTGCCCTTCCATTGCAGCAACTTTAGTCGGTTGGTACTCCAGCGTATTTAAACCATGGAAGTCACCAATCACGGCTTGAAGTGGCGCTAAAAATAGCAGCAGCCAAAGACACATTGAGAGCGCACGGCGATTTGCCTCAGGGTCGCGGCCGCGGAGCAAGAACCATGCACTAACACCCGCCACAACAAAGCCGCCGGTTAGAAATGAGGCCACTGCCATGTGAGAGAAACGGTATGGAAAAGAGGGATTGAAGATAGCCTCGCTCCATGACGTCACATGAAAGCGAAAATCTATTAACTCGACGCCTGCCGGGGTATGTAACCAGCTATTGGCCGATAAAATCCAAAAAGCGGATATGAAGGTGCCTATCGCCACCATAATGGCAGCAAACAGGTGAACACCCTCAGGAACCTTACCTCGCCCAAAAAGCAACACGCCTAAGAACGCCGCTTCCAAGAAAAAGGCTGTCAGCACCTCATAACTAAGCATGGGCCCAAGAAAGTTCGAGGACGCTTGGGAAAAGTTGCTCCAGTTAGTCCCAAACTGAAACGACATGACAATGCCTGACACCACCCCCATACCAAAGACAACGGCAAATACCTTTGTCCAGAATAGAGCCAGTCGATCCCAAGCAGGATTCTCAGTCTTGTAAAACAGGCCGTGAAGTAACGCTATGTAGGACGCCAAGCCTATGGTAAAAACGGGGAAAATCGCATGAAACGACACAACGAATGCAAATTGCAATCGTGATAACACAAGGGGATCAAGTTCCATTTCACTCTCCTAAGACTGAATAGGTTTCCCATCAATGGGTTAACACAAGCTTAGTCGAGCCTTTTCGGCACCGCACTTTTAGTTATAAGCACTAAGCTTATTTCTTAATACTGCTATTAAATTGTTACAATCATGCCAAGTTGGACAGCCATCATATAATAGTAAATGAGCGTCTAAGATGTGTCGCATTGACGCACAGCGCACCATAGCAGTGCGCTATGACAGTGACTGTCATTTCTGCATACATAACAACTATCTGGACATAACAACGATGCTCACCATATAGCCGGTGTAAGCAATGAATAGCCCTAACAGGATGCCCCCTTCCAGGCGATTAATACGCCGCGGACGGCCACGCCAGGAGAACGCAAAAATAATCATCAACAGCGTCATTCCTGTCATCACACTCCAGTCGCGAACTAATACTTCACGACCGGCGTCAATGGGGGCAATCACACCAGCTAAGCCCACCACCGCCAGGCTATTGAACAAATTTGAACCAACCACATTGCCTAGCACCAGATCGTGCTCTTTACGGCGCAACGCGCTAATCGAAGAAGCTAGTTCTGGTAGCGATGTACCTATAGCAACTACAGTTAATCCGATAATCAAGTCGCTCACTCCGAAACGTAACGCAATTTCAACAGCGCCCCAGACCAGTAAGCGAGAACTTGCAATCAAAAACACCAAACCCACCAATGTCCACATAATGGATTTACCACGGGACATTGGCTTGCTATCCAAGGTTTCAGCTACCTCAGCTTCCAACGCATCCGCTGGCTGATTGCGTGAACGTACAATGCTAACAACAATAAACACCACCAGCGCCAGCAATAAACATATGGCCTCCCAGCGCGCCACGAACCCATCCAGCAGCATTAAGCCTGTGGCCAGCATAACCAGCATTAATAACGGCATTTCTTTACGAATAACGCTTGAGTGAACAGCAAGAGGCGAAATAAGCGCTACTAAACCCAGGATTAAACCAATATTGGCAATATTCGAACCGTAGGCATTTCCCACCGCCAAACCTGGATTTCCATCAATAGCTGCCAAAACCGACACCATCATTTCTGGCGCTGATGTGCCAAAGCCGATAACCAGCATGCCAATCAGTAGTGGCGAAAGTCCAAGCCAGCGGGACGTTGCCGCCGCTCCATCAATAAATTTCTCAGCACTCCACACGAGCAATGCCAAGCCAAGCAAGACCGCTAATAAGGGAAGTAACATTTCATTTCCTTCATGGCTTAATTCCAGGCACTATTTCTTCTAGGTAAGATTGATTAGCAACGTATGTGTCGCTTCCCACTCATACTATTATGTTTTTCATACACTACATGTTGATCTCTAGCCGCTGCGCCGCAGCATCGTTATTTAAACGTTGCTGTGGTCAAGCGCCTTCATAACGTTTTTTAGACACTATTCAGGCAGATAGACTTGCTAAATAGCGAATTTGACAGCTTAATCCGCCACATCCTAGTAGCTTTACTTAAAACACGCACTGAGAGTTTTGGTTTTTGGCTCAACATCGATTGATCAAACGTCCTAATCTAACGGTCAACACACCTCTCGTTGACCGCTCACCGCCTGAGGTTAGAACTCAGCGGCGACGCCTGCGTGCCTGTCATGAGTGCGACTGGGTATCTGCTCTACCCCCATTAAATGCTGGCGAAAAAGCGTCCTGCCCCCGCTGTTCACACGTGTTGGTCAAGCGACACCGCTTTCCGGCGCAGCGAAGCATGGCCTTGGCCATTGCGGCACTTACCGCCCTGGTGCTAGCCATCTCGTTCCCGTTCATTAGCTTCTCTGTCAGTGGCATTGGTAACCGAATTGAGCTGTCTCAAACGGCCACTACCTTAATTGGCTTTCACCAGCCACTCGTTGCCATTGCCGTTATAATGACCATTGTCGTGCTTCCCGCAGTTTATTTGCTGGGTGTCATTTGGCTACAATTTGGCTTGCTACGCGACCGCCCCTTGCCCTATAGCAGGGATATCGCCCGTACGTTGGCACACCTAATACCGTGGATGATGGCCGATGTATTTATTATTGGCGCGTTGGTCAGCCTTATTAAAATAGTCGGAATAGCGCAAATTGAATTAGGCATCTCATTTTGGGCGTTTTGCGCTTTTGCCATGCTACTACTCATGACCACGCAATCGATTGACGCTGATTGGATGTGGTTTTCATTGGAGGGAGAACCATTAGCGCCTGAAGGCACTCAAACCGGGCGCCCTGCTGCAGAACAAAATCTAACTGGCTGCCCCACCTGTGGGCTTATAAATCGGCTGTCCGACCAAGGCCGAGGATACTGTAGCCGTTGCCATGAAAAACTTCATCAACGCCTGCCTCATAGCCTACAGCGCACATGGGCTCTATTGGGCGCGTCGGCGATTATGTATATTCCTGCTAACGTCTATCCCATTATGACCACTACCAGTCTTGGCCACTCCTCTCCCTCGACCATTATTGGCGGTGTTGTTCAGCTCATTCAAATGGGCTCCTGGCCTATTGCAGCAGTTATCTTTATTGCCAGCGTTATCGTACCAGTGGGTAAATTGGTCGCTTTAACATGGCTTTGCATAGTCGTTAGACGTAGTAATGTATTAAATGCTAACAGCCGTACGCGGCTTTATCGCTTAACGGAATTCATTGGCCGATGGTCAATGGTCGATGTATTTGTTGTGGCCATTTTAGTTGCTTTGATTCGCGCTGGCTCATTGATGTCAATTACACCCGGGCCTGCAGCGCTCGCCTTCGGCTGTGTGGTTGTGTTAACCATGTTGGCAGCGATGACTTTTGATCCACGTTTAATTTGGGATACGCCCTTACCCTCTTCTGCCCGCCGTAAAACGGCCACCAAGGATATTGTTGATGGCTAACGAAACATTAACGCCGAACACTGACCCATCAGATGAAACTGATTTAAATAAAGCCAAAACATCGCGTCAGACTCGTTTATCTCCGATTTGGGTGGTTCCTATCGTTGCCATCGCGATTGGCTTATGGCTGGTATATGACAACTACTCAAGTCGCGGCACGCTGGTAACGCTCACCATGGATAGCGCTGAAGGCATTGAGGCAGGTAACACGTTAATTCGCAGTCGCAATGTCGAAATTGGCCGGGTTCAGACCGTACGCTTGTCCGATGATCTATCCCACGCCGTGATGACTGCACGTATTCAACCAGGCGTGGAAGACATGCTGCGTGAAGACAGTCGCTTCTGGGTAGTGAAGCCCCGCATTGGTCGTGAAGGGATCAGCGGTTTGGGAACAGTATTGTCCGGCGCTTACATACAGCTTGAACCCGGCACCCAAGAAGCCCCTCGTCGGGAATTCCCAGTAAGTGATATTCCGCCTGTCGCGCCCAGCGGCCAAGCGGGACTGCGCCTTAGCTTAACCAGCCAGCTAGGCAATTCACTACGCGTCGGCGACCCGGTTTCTTATCAAGGTTATACCGTAGGGCGTATCGAAGAGAACCGCTTTGATGCTGCCTCACGAACTATGCAACATCAGGTCTTTATTGAAGAACCCTATACACAGCTCGTTACCGACAGCACACGCTTTTGGACCACCAGTGGCGTTGATTTTCGGTTAGGTGCCGATGGCGTCCGCGTCAACGTTGAGTCCCTAGAAGCGCTACTCGGCGGAGGCGTTACCTTCGGCGTACCTGAAGATCTTCCTATGGGGCAGCCCGTTGAAGCCAATACACGTTTTACGCTTTATGCCGATGAAGATGAGGCACGGGAAGGGACGTTCAATCGCTACTTGGAATATGTACTACTCGTAGATGAAACTGTGCGCGGCTTATCGAGAGGTGCGCCAGTTGAATTTCGCGGCGTACGCATGGGAACTGTCGCTGCTGTACCGTGGAATTTTACCGCTCCTCAGCCTGACTCACGCGCGCGGTTTGCGATTCCCGTACTCATCCGCATAGAGCCTCAGCGGCTCGGTATTGAAAATAGCGACATCGACCTGGGTGAGTGGGAAGCACGCTTCAATCGTATGTTCGGGCTAGGGCTACGTGCCTCGTTGAAAAGTGGCAGCCTGCTGACGGGCGCTCTGTTTGTAGACTTAAACTTCCAACGTGACCTAGCCGATGAGTATGTCCCCGAACAGTTCTCGGATCTTAACGTATTCCCTACGGTTGCCGGAGGTTTTGCCCAGATACAGGCGCAAGTTACCGATTTATTAGAGAAGCTCAACGCGCTTGAAGTTGAGCCTCTATTAGCCGGACTAGACCGTAACCTGCAGGCTTCGGAAAGCGTGCTTAACGAAGTCCGTGATGTCAGTGCTTCACTTAATCAATTGCTTAGTGACCCGGAGACACAAGCGGTGGGTGGCAACTTAAATGCAACGCTTGATGAGCTACGCAGCACAATGCAAGGTTTATCGCCCTCGTCTCCTGCCTACCAGGAGCTAACGAGCGCCATTGAACGCCTGGATCGCTTGATGCGTGATTTGCAGCCACTGACACGCACACTAAATGAAAACCCAAGAGCACTGCTGTTCGACAACCTAGATGCGCAAGACCCCATCCCGCGTGCGCCACGTGAATAAGGAGCTAAGTATGTCGATGACACGTAACTTGATAGGGACAGGTAGGTTTTCATGGTTAAGGTGCCTAGCATTGCTAATGGCCTGCCTGTTAGTAACTGCTTGCGCCAGCAGCGTTACGCCGCCAGCACGCTATATGCTCACAAGCGGTCAGCTAACCAGCGCACCTGCCCAGCCAGAAGGAACACTTCGCCTTAGTGCCCCTCGGCTGGCTCACTATCTGGATGTTGAAGGTATCGTAATGCAGTTGGACGACATTACGTTGAATGCGGCACGTGAACATCAATGGGCAGAAGGGTTAGGCCGCCAGCTAGAGCGAGGCCTTCGCGCCCGCTTGTCACAAACACTGCCCACTCTCAGAGTTGTCCGTGCTGAAGGAAGCCAACCCGGCGCATTAACACTGCGCATCGAAGTTGACCAGTTTCAGGGGCGTTTTGACGGTTTAGCCGTTGCAAGCGGTCAGTGGCAACTAGTGAATGCTGAGGGTGAGATGCTGGCAATGGAAAATTTTTATGCCGAAACTTCTCTTGAGGAAGATGGTTATCCTGCGCTAGTGCGCGCTTTAAGCAGTAGCTGGGATAAAACTGCCGAGCTCATTGCTGATGATATACGCTCAGGCGCTTATTTCGACTAAACTATTATTAACTCAAGCCATTGTAAGGCGGCTCATATGACAAGTGATGAACATCCAACGCCCCTACCTGTTGAGCAATTACGGGATGGCATTGACGCCCTAATGCAAACGGTGACCTCATTACTAGATGACGAGGCATCGCTGGCAACTCTTGAAACCGCACTGCATAGCCACGATGCACTTAGCGACCAGTTAGCCGTTTACACGCTCGATAGCTCAGCGTCGGATGCCCTTCAACGCATTGAGCATTTTATTACCCTTCAAGCGGGGCAATATTTTAAGGATTACCAAGCGACGCTTGAGGATCAAGAAAAAAACCAATTTATCTCACTTTTCGCGCGCCAACTGCTCGCCGTTGAGGGCATAGGTCCAGCCACTGCCCGTCAACTATTTCAGAGTGGCATTTTCACCCCTGAAGCGCTTTACTCGCTAACCCCCCAAACGCTTGAAGCCCTTGAGCTACCGCCTTCGACCTTGGCGCGCCTTTTATCGTTACGTGATCAGCCACCTAGCTGACACGAGGCAGCTAAACAAGCTGCCTTGTTATAACCGTGTTACACTGCCCGGCTTATTACTGACACGAATGTATTCAGATGTGTCCGTGCACATCAGAATACAGCGCTGTTTCGCGCTGTAACTCTCTTGTCACCTGTCACGGTCAATCACGGCTAACCAACGACCATCGCGGCCTAGTGAAATATCTGGCACACTTCGCTGCCGCGAAGGTGAATCAACCTCGCTTTTTGAACATTACATCTAGTGATAACAACTACTTACCAGTACTGACTCACTAGGTGATTGCGGAGAACGCATGAGCTTTTCTGATCTTGGCCTGCACGCCGATTTGTTACGCGCTGTCACAGCGCAAGGTTACACCGAACCTACTCCTATTCAGCGAAAGGCAATCCCTGTCGTATTAGAAGGTCGCGATATGTTAGCCAGCGCCCAAACCGGCACCGGCAAAACAGCGGGCTTTACTCTTCCGATGTTACAACGGCTAAAAGATGGCAAACGTCCCGGCAGACGTCAGGTGCGTGCGCTGGTGCTGACACCGACACGCGAGCTGGCTGCTCAAGTCGGTGAGAGTGTAGCAACCTATGGCCAACATCTATCGCTGCGCTCTCACATTATCTTTGGCGGCGTTGGCCAACAGCCCCAAATTGACGCACTAAAAACAGGCCTGGACGTACTTATCGCCACACCAGGTCGCTTGTTGGACCTACACCAACAGGGTCACGTGGACCTATCCACGGTTGAAATCTTAGTGCTAGATGAAGCAGACCGTATGTTGGATATGGGCTTTATCCACGACATTAAGCGCTTGCTCCGCCTGGTGCCTAAAAAACGCCAAAACCTGCTTTTTTCAGCAACATTTTCAAACGAAATTCAAACGCTTGCGCAACAGCTATTAGATAATCCTGCACTCATTGAAGTGGCGCCACGCAATACCACGGCTGAGAGAATCGAGCAGGCTATTTACCGCGTAGATCGTGAGAAAAAGCGTGAGTTATTAGCCCATCTAATCCAGCAGAATGGCTGGTTTCAAGTACTGGTATTTACGCGTACCAAACATGGTGCAAACCGCCTTGCCGAGCAGCTCTCCAAGCAGGATATACCTGCCATGGCGATCCATGGCAATAAAAGCCAAGGGGCTCGTACTCGTGCACTTAGCGCTTTTAAGAGTGGTGACCTGCAGGTACTTGTAGCGACCGATATCGCTGCACGCGGCTTGGATATCAATGAGCTACCGCATGTTGTCAATTTCGACCTACCCAATGTGGCCGAAGATTACGTTCACCGCATTGGCCGTACTGGTCGCGCTGGCAGTAATGGCGAAGCGGTATCGCTGGTCTGTGTCGACGAGCACGCCCTGCTAGGCAATATCGAGCGGTTAATTAAACAGACACTGCCAAAGCATATCGAACCCGGTTTTGAGCCTGATCCAAACATTAAGCCTGAACCCATCGAAAACGGTCGCCGCAACCAACGGCAGCCACGCGCTAAACGCAAACCCGAAGGCCAAAGTGCCAATACTGCTGGTGAACGTAAACGTCGCGTTAGACGCTAGCTCCTAGTGCTGGAATATGCGAAGGTAGCTCCCTTGCATATTCCAAGCCGCTGTTTTTAGCATTTATTTCCAGCCTTCAGGCATGAACATTTTTTCACGGAGTGATTATGGCATCATCCCAACTCATGGCCGATTACCGCCAATGGCTGACATTTCAACGTCAAGAGCAGCTCAGCCGAGAACACCAAGGGATTGTGCAGCGTTTAGAGGACGCCCGCGCCACAGCCAATCAAGTGGTTCAGGCTTATCGAAGCATGGCTGAAAAAGCCTCTATTGAAGGCGCCTGCTACCGTACAATTTTTCTGCGTCAGCGTGAAGATAACCATGCCTTACCCTGTGAAGGCTGGCTATTTGTAAGACGCGTGCTTAGCGAGGGCAACAGCACACGCGTACGTGTCACTTTAGTTGAAACGTTCTCGCTTGAAGACGGCATTATGGCAGCAGGAGATAAGCCAGCACGTAAGCTTACCCTTGAGATATTTGATCAGCTGCACATGGATAAAGGTATGCGTACCACGGTAAGGGTAGACTGCTTGGATGCTCCGCAGGATTATCATTTTATCACGCTACTTGATGCCGTTCGTGGAGACTTGCGCCCTCACCTTAAGTAAGCGCCAGGGCTCAGCATGGCATCTCGTCGGTCAATTACATTTATCTTACTGATGGTAGTGGTGGGGCTTAACTTACGCCCCGCCATGTCATCGGTTGCCCCCTTACTCACTCGGCTTCAGGAAACGGCTGGGCTATCGGCAACCGCCGCAGGCTTACTCACCACCCTTCCGGTACTTTTCCTGGGTTTGTTTGCCCCACTTGCACCCACCCTAGCTAAACACTTTGGTAGTGAAAGGACGCTCAGCGCAGCACTTTTACTGTTGGCGGCTGGACTTATTTTGCGTGGACTGCCACTCCCCGGTGTGCTTTTCGTAGGCTCAGCCATGGCTGGCGCTGCGATTGGTATTGGCGGCACCTTACTGCCTGCTTTAGTGAAACGTGAACTTCCTGATAGCGCTGATTTACTTACCGGCCTCTACACGATGGCGCTCTGCTTGGGGGGCGCCCTAGGGGCCGGGCTTAGTGTACCGCTGACCCAACTGCTTGGCAGTTGGCAAGCTAGCTTAATGAGCTGGTCGTTACTGTCACTGTTCGCTCTAGTGGTATGGCACTTCAAAATGCCACGCACATCCTCATCAGCACCGCTCACCTCAGCCAATAGCGGTACTTTAAGACTGCTTAAACAACCGCTCACATGGCACGTCATGCTGTTTATGGGGATACAATCTTCCATGGCCTATATTGTGTTTGGCTGGCTACCGACACTGCTGGTCTACCGCGGTTACAACGAAGCTGACGCAGGTTGGACTATGGCGGTTTCTATTATGTGTCAGTTAGCTTCTGCACTGGGGGCTCCTTGGCTTGCACGTATGGGGCGTGACCAGCGCCCTGCCCTGCTACTTGTGTTATTGAGCACAGGCCTAGGCCTGTGGATGCTACTCATCGCACCACTAGTTTGGAAATGGCCAGGGGCGGCCCTACTCGGCATAGGTCAAGGAGGCAGCTTTAGCCTCGCCTTAAGCTTACTAGTCCTACGCACCGCCAACTCACGGCTGGCAGGACAGCTCTCAGGGCTTGTTCAGGGCGGTGGCTATACACTCGCTGCTTTAGGTCCCTTTGGCGTAGGCGTTTTACTTCAGGCGGGCGCTAACACTGGGCATATTGCTTGGGTATTAATTGTGCTTATAACCCTTTGCTGTGGTTTTGCCTTATTGGCTGGCAGAAATCAGCGATTAGATGACCAGACGGGAAAGCTCCAAGTGCAGCGTATAACTCGTTCTTATTGACCTATCCAGGAAAACCCATGAGTCTACAAAACTCCCCTTTTGCGAGCACAATGTCGTCGAACGCAGAGCGTCTTCTTGTGATCTATACGGGAGGCACGATCGGCATGCAACAGCATGCCCATGGGCTTGCACCAAGCGGTGATTTTGAATCACGTATGGCGGTAGCGTTCACTCAACTATCGCTGGCTCAGCAGCGAACGTTACCGCCTTATGACGTCCTCAGTTATTCAACACTGATTGACTCAAGCGCTGCCACGCCGCTTATCTGGCAAAAGCTCGCTCAAGATATTAATGACCAGCTTTCCGCTTACGCTGGCTTTGTGATCATTCATGGAACCGACACGCTGAGCTGGACTGCGTCAAGCCTGGCATATCAGTTACAAGGGCTCGATCGTCCCGTCGTAATGACGGGCGCTATGCAGCCTCTTGAAGCAAACGGCAGTGATGGTCTGGAAAATCTATACGGTGCACTCCAGTTTGCTGCAAACCCAGCGCTTCAAGAAGTGACTATTTATTTTGCCGGAAAATTACTGCGCGGCGCCCGTGCTATCAAGCAACATAGTGAATCGTTTGACGCCTTCACCAGCCCTAGCTACCCCTTGATAGGTGAACGTGTTGACGATGATTTTGTGTATTACTCAAGCCGCAGTCTCGGACATCATCAACGTGGAGCCCCACGCTTTGAACTGCCCGACTACCGCTCAGTCAATCAAGGGGAAGTCATTCGCATCGTGCTTTGGCCAGGAATCAATGCCTGGCAGCTTGATGCCTGGTTAAGCGACCCTCGTATCAAAGGAGCGCTGCTGCAGCTTTGGGGGGCTGGAAATCTACCTGATGATGCTAGTTTGATGGAAGTGCTTGCACGGGCGAGTGGGGAAGGCAAGCTTTTGGCCGCCATAAGCCAGTGCCCGCAGGGCAGTGTGCAACTTGGCGCCTATGCAGCAGGCTATGGGCTTAGCGACGCAGGCGTGCTATCAGGCGATGACATGACGCCTGAAGCGGCCTACACCAAATTGATCCACTTGATAGCTCAGCCGCTGCCCTTAGAGGTACAGCGCCAGCGCTTTTTAACATCGCTTGTCGGAGAACGTTAGCTAAACTCCTGACTGCCAATACTGGCGTAAACTGAGATTCACGCTATGGTGTAGGTGGTTAACCTAACAGTTTGAAGGAGCAGTAGAATATGGAAAAGCCAGTACACCATTTCAGCGAACTTTTTGAGCAATTAGGCCTTGCTTCAGACGCCGATTCAATCGAGCGCTTTATACAGCGAAATGCCCCACTGCCTGAACTGATGCCACTGGCTGAAGCCCCTTGCTGGAATGAAGGGCAGGCTGAATTTTTAAAAGAAGCGGTGGCAGAAGATGCAGATTGGGCAGAGGTGGTTGACCACCTTGATGCTTCAATGCATAAATCACACTAGGCTCAGTACCAAAACTGACTGGGCTAGAGCAAAGGGAGCTAAATAAAAATCGGCCTGTACGCGAGTACAATCAAAGCCCTCATTTATACATTGTTAACTCGGTGTCCTTGCCGACTTTTCAGACTGAACCTGAGAACCATGACTCCTTAAACGTCCCGCGCCGCCTCTACGCGGCGCCTAAACCACGCCCCAACCAGCAGTAACAGTGCTAAAGCAATCAGCGGCAACACCACATCAAACTGCAGCGCATCCTCCGTCTCGATAGCCTCTAAGGCACCATATATAGCGCTACTATAGACTCCCCACTTTATCGATAATCCCAGCGCTGCTGCCAATAGATACGTTTTAAGAGGAATAGTCCTTAAACCGGCTGCGAAATTGATAACCGAGTGGGGGAAACCAGGCAGTATCCGCAATGCGCACTGGGTCATTAAGTCACTTCGCTGCTCCAGCATCTGCATAACTTTTAATGTTAGCCCTCCTGGCGTCCAGCGCTGACCTGCCCGCGCGGCAATTTGATAAGCCCCAAAAGCGCCCGCCACACTACTTAGCGTTAACATCACAGTGGCGATTAATGGTGGATAAAAGGGCGCTATAAGCCAAAGCCCAATACTCCCTGGCAACCCCACGGCTAAGGTGACGGCCATAATTAACATCACCCCAATAATAACCACGGGATGATGTGATGCCTGGGCAGCCCACTGCTTAACTGCCATCAAATCTGGTGAATACCATAACCATACATAAGCCAACATGGCGAGACAGGCAAACCCTAACGCCCAGCGCCAGGGGTGTCGCGGTGCATTATTCATTCAATCGTGCTTCCACTCGTTCAAGAATCTGACGGCTTACTTTGCCAACTAACGGCTTAGCCGCTTTATTAACAGCCTTTTCCATTAATCGATTACGGATTTCGTAAGTGAGTGTCAGCGCCACTTCAGTTCCTTCAGGGACTTCGCGAAGACGATAGCGCCCCTGGTTTTTAACCCCATCTAACGACTCCCATGCAAGTATGTAGGGAGCTTGAATATCGGTGACCTCTACATCAAATGCCCAATCCATTCCGGCTGCCCTCACATGCCATCTATAGCGGTTACCGCCAAGAGGTTCAATTGAGCGAATTAGATCAGAGTAATCAGCAAAATCTTCTACGCGGCGCAACAACTCAAATACGCGCTCAGGTGTTGCCTTAACAATTTCACTGTGTTCAATGGTGGCCATTGGTTTCTCTCTAACAGCATGAATGGTTAGCGTAGCATGATGATATTAACGCTGTCCGCCATCGCATCATTAAGAGCGCATATGGTCAAACACTAGCCAGGCTAGCGGCTATTGCGTAAACTGCCGCCCTTCCGGACCGGATCCCGGAACGCCGCAGCAGCCATTGGTTGCCTGCGATCAACAAATTCTCCGACAAAGAGTAATTCTCATGTCATCATCACCCAACGTGGATCCCAATTCCGCCTCCACGACTGTTGTTATCTATTCCGGCGGAATGGACTCGTTTACAGTACTTCATCGCGCGCGCCAAGAAGGTCTCACCGTCCATGCGCTCTCCTTTGATTATGGTCAACGGCACGCCCGCGAGCTAGACACGGCGCGTCACGTTTGTGCTTCACTTGGGATCCCCCACCAAGTCGTCGATATTCGCGCAATTCATGGTCTGATCGACAATTCAGCGCTTACCAATGCAGAAGTGGCCATGCCACACGGTGATTATGCAGCGGATAATCTTCGCAGTACCGTGGTGCCAAATCGCAATATGATTTTGCTTTCACTTGCCATTGCCAAGGCCGTCAATATCGGTGCTGGACGAATCGATTACGGTGCTCATGGCGGCGACCATATTCTTTATCCAGACTGTCGTCCCGAGTTCGTTGAAGCGATGAATCACGTGGCAGGCATTGCCAACTTTGAGCCCGTGCAGTTGCATGCCCCCTACTTATCGTCTACTAAGGCTGACATCCTGCGTGAGGGACTGGCCATGGGGCTTGATTATCGCCATACCTGGACTTGCTACGAAGGCAGGGAGCTGGCCTGTGGCGTATGCGGCAGTTGCCGAGAGCGTTTAGCGGCCTTTAGCTCGAACGGCGTCACTGATCCTCTGGCTTATGAGCCAACTCCAGCAGTGAGAAAACGCTGATGTATCAAGTTAAAGAAGCGTTTTACACCCTGCAAGGTGAAGGTGCCCAAGCAGGCAGGGCAAGCGTCTTTTGTCGTTTTAGTGGCTGCAATCTCTGGTCAGGCCGTGAGTCCGATAGAGCAACCGCTAAGTGCACTTTTTGCGACACAGACTTTATTGGCACTGATGGCGTTAATGGCGGAAAATTCTCCACCGCTGCTGCGCTAGCTAAGCATATTGCCGCGTTATGGCCTCAATCGAGCAATAACGCTACGCCTTATGTCGTGTTTACCGGCGGTGAGCCTCTGTTACAGCTTGATGTGGCATTAATTGCTTCACTGCATAGCTATGGTTTTGAGGTCGCGGTGGAAACTAACGGCACGCTTGCGCCACCCGCAGGCATTGACTGGCTCTGCGTTAGCCCCAAGGGAAATAATCCTCTAGCGGTAACAAAGGGTGATGAATTAAAGCTGGTTTTCCCCCAGGTAGATGCACCGCCTGAGCAGTTCTCAGGCCTAGGATTCAGCCACTTTTTCCTACAGCCGATGGATCTTGCTCCGTTAAACCAAACCACCTCGACGATTGTCCAAGCGACCGCTTATTGCATGGCCAATCCGCAATGGCGTTTATCGCTACAAATGCACAAAATAGCAGGATTCGATTAATGTCCTTATTCGTTAAGCAACTGACGCATATCGACGTCTCCCTCTGGTGCCCAACGCGTGGCCTTGTAGGCTGTAGCTGGCAGGTAGATGCAGTGTTGGATGGCGAGCTGGGTGAAGATGGCATGTTGTTTGATTTTGGTGAAGTCAAACCATGGATCAAGCGCACGCTGGATAGCGGTCTCGATCACACCCTGCTGGTGCCCACCCAAGCACCTGGCGTTGATGTGGCTGAATGCGCTGAAGGCTTATGCATTCGCACTGCCACACCCTATCCTATGGAGGTACGTGGGCCTAAGGAAGCCTTTACCCTACTCCCCTGGCAGTCCATTTCGATTGACTCTATTGCCGAGCACTTAAGCAGCGAGCTGACTGCTCAGCGGCCCCAAAATGTCCACCAAGTCACTCTGACGCTAAGCGATGAAACAGCCAGTGGCGCGACCTATGGCTATAGTCATGGCCTTAAACGTCATTCGGGTAACTGCCAGCGCATTGCCCATGGTCACCGTTCTCGGCTGTATATCTGGCAGCAAAACGCTCGCCAGACACAGTTAGAACAGCAATGGGCAGACTGGTTGGACAACCGTTATTTACTTGAGCAAGCGGATATTGCTGAACAGAACAATGAAACCCTGACTTGTTGCTATCAGGCTGCACAGGGCAACTTCTCCATCACATTACCGCAACGGCTATGTACGGTATTGCCGGGGCCCACGACGGTGGAAAATATAGCCATCTGGCTGGCTGAAAAAGTCGCTTCTGAAAGCGGCGTAGCAACGCGTATTCAAGCATTTGAGGGAATCAACAAAGGCGCTTTTGCAAAGTTTTCACCAAGTATTGCGCCATGAGTGAAGGGTGCCGTGCAGGTTGTGGCGCATGCTGTATTGCGCCCTCCATTAGCTCAGCCATCCCCGGCATGCCAGAGGGCAAGCCGGCGGGTGTACGCTGTGTACAGCTCAATGAGTTCAACTTATGTCAACTATTTGGCGATCCTAGCCGCCCAGCGGTATGCGAGCGCTTTACATTTGACGTCAGCGTTTGCGGCGAGCACCGTGAACAGGCGCTCGCCACATTGACCTGGCTGGAACAGGAGACCTGCTAATGTTAGCCCTCAATGCCTACCGGATGAGGCAGTCTACGATCCAGTAGACTGATCCAGCGGGTCAGCACCGGTGCATCGCTATGGCTGACTTCGCTCAGCAGCAGTCTGAACCGCTCTTTTGCCTGCTGATCATTAGCATCGATTCGCGTGAGCCACAGCTCAAGCGCCGCTAACTCCTGATGTTGATTACCATGCTCACGGGATTGGTTAATTGCCATCTCAGCAATCGCTTTCACCTCGCTAGCCGGATGTCCCAGCAAATCACGTACTCTGGCAAGCTGAGTAGCTAACTCAGGTAGAAACAGCGTCGTCCGTTCACGAGCAATCACTAAACACTGGTCAAGATAGTCTTCGGCCGCGTTTAGCTCGCCTAGCTCAATACAGGCATCGGAATACCAGAGAACAGGGCGCTGATAGCGATCTCGTCCATTAAGCTCCGCCATCTGATCCAAGCTGTCACGTAGTTGCACTAAGCCGGTCCTATCGCCCGTCAAAGCCCGCTGCCAACCTAGAATACCTTGCGCCGAAATCTGCCATAGCTGCAAATCAGGTGTACCTGTCATTGCAGCCGCTCGCTCTGCATGACGCGCCGCTAAATGCACGTGGCCAAGCTGACGGTAAAGCGCTGCGGCAAATAGCAGTGCCATTGCTAATGTACCTGGGTGAGCGATCTTTTCTGCCAGCCGAATAGAGGCAGATATCTGCCGCTCGGCGCGCGGATAATCGCCACGAAGGCAGAGTGCCCAGCCTTGAAAACAGGCCGCTGACACTTGGGGATGATCAGAAAACGGCAGCCACTCAATCATCATCTGGGCATTAAGCGGATCAATCTCATCTAAATGATCATGGGCCTGCTGAATGCGACCCGCCCAATACTCACAGTTGGCGCGCGCATAATCAGCCAGCCGCCGATAACGCGGGTCTTCTAGACGCGACGCTATGTCAGCAAGGGTGGAGGCCAAAGCAAAGGCATCGGCATGGGCGTAGCGCTGACTGCGGCCTACCCACAGGCCCCATTTGACCAGAAATATTTGTTCTAAATCTTCCGGGTCTTCCAAACTATCGCTGCCGGATTCGCGTAGCAGCTCGCGGGCGCGCACAAAGCTTTCATGGGCGGTAGGCGAGCCATGACCCTCCAATGAAAATGCCGCCTGCCCTCTCACAGTCAATAGACTTACTTCCCGCTCGATCTCATGCTCAACGTGGCGCAGGCTAGCCAAGCCAAAATCTGCCATTCGCAGCGCTGTGCGGTTGGCGCTGACTTTAAGCGCCTCACGGGCAGCCAGCTCAAAATAGCGCGCCCCTCTGGCATAGTGCCCACTACGGCGTAAGTGAGTTGCAAAGTCACCAGGATGCCGACTAATCCACACGGGGAAGCGCTCTTCGATTAACGTCACTACCTGCTGGTGCAGTTTGACTCGGACATCCCTCGGGCACGAAAGATAGGCTGCTTCTTGCAATAACTGATGACTAAATTGGTACTCTTGCTCGCCACTCTCTTTATCGACCGGCTCAACAATTTCCAGCAAACGCATATGCTCAAGGGCCTGATTAAGGCGACCTTTTTCCCACCCGCTGCACTCAAGCAAGAAATCTAGTCGGAAGCGTTTGCCTAATACCGCCGCCACGTGAGCAATTTCCCGGTCGCTCTCCAACTGATCAATACGACTAGCTAACAGACCCAGCAAGCCTTTGGGTAACTCATCAAAATGGACGCTGCGCCCTTCTCGACGATCCATATCCAACCGGCGACATATCTCCTGCATATAGAGTGGCACACCGTCGCAGCGCTCGATAATTTGGTTACGCAAGCGAGGACTTAGATGAATACGATAGCGGCGTGAAAGCTGTGACAGTAAGCGGGATGATTGCAACGCATCTAAATTACCTAAACCAATTTGCTGATCCCAATGCAACTTAACCGGCAGACCATCACGACCATGATGGCTAGCAACCAGCATAAAGGCGGTGTTAATGGGCAAGCGCGCTTGCAGTCCTGCCAATACCTTAAAGGAAGGTTCATCTAGCCACTGCAGATCGTCGATCATCAGTACCAGGGTATGGGTCATCGCTTGACGCTCAATCAAGCGGTGCAGCAGCACCACTACCAACTCAACAGCTTCGCCGCTTTGTGCAAGCTGAGTGATTTCTTGGACGTCATGCACACCCAGTGCTTCTTCCAACAAGTGCTGCCGGTCTGCATCCAACCGATCAAGCTCTAATGTTGTCTGTAGCGCGCGAATAGACTCTACCGTTAGCGACTCTTTCAAATACCAACTAACCAGCGTACGAGCGACGCCGTAGGGGTCAAGCACCGACATCCGCGTGGTTGGCTGCCAACATATTGCCGCATCGCGGCTGAGCTCTAACTGGCGAAAACCCACCATAAGCGCGGACTTGCCCATGCCGGAAGCACCTCGCACCAATACACTCTGGCGCAGACCAATGCCTGCACGCGCTAGCGCATCACGCAGTGTACGCAGGGAGGTTTCTCGGCCCACTAAGCTCGGTGGCAACGCATCACGCCCACCTTCATTTTGACCAAGTACCAGCGCACGTAAGCGTACACGACCATCACTGGCCACCAAACGTGACACTAGGCGCGGCTGAAGATCAAGCGCGGGAGGCATATGCTGGCTGGCTTCCTGAGAGATCACTAACTCGCTGCCTTCTGCCGCGCTCATCAGCTCCAGCGACGTTTGGGTTACCTGCCCCAAAGGATCGGCCAACTGGCGCTCCGGCAAATAGACAACCCGCCCGCTATGCAGACCAGCAGCTAATTCAAATTGTGGCACGTCGCCTTCGCCTGCCCAATGACGAGCACTCTCTAAAGGAAGCGCCTGACGGCAATGCTCATACAGCGCAACTAATTCGGCTAGCTGATGCGCGGGACCGTGAGTGCCAAAACAAGCAAGACCTAACCCCCCTGTTGCACCGGGTAACCAAAAGCCGCCCAGGTGATGACACTGCTGCTCCAGCCAGCGCAATAGCTCTAGCTGAAGGGCGAGGCAGTTGCGGGTCGCCGCCCGATCTTGCCAATCACCTTTTAAACGTAATCGAATAGCCATCACTGAGAGCTGGCGCAGCTCAATTTCATCTTCACGCAATGGTTTACTATCTGCCGCCAAGGCGCGGGAAAAAGCGCCTTGGGGGCTAATCATGCGCGGATCATGGTGACCGTCTGACCAGTAGCTGGCCAACTGTAAAAAGCTTGGTTCCGGTTGTTGTCCCGACAGCGCCAATAGCTGTAAATAGCTATTATACTGTTCATGTGCGGCGGCCATTTGGCCCTGTTCAGCCAGTTGGCGCACCAAACGCTCGTGAAATGGACCATACCCGGAGAAGCGACTGACCAACGCCTCAAGAATAGCGTCGGGCACATCCGAGTGAGCCTCCAGCACCTGTTCGGCAAAACGAATAACACGCTGACGCCACTCGTTGCGCACCTGCACTAACCATCGCTGAAACTCGCTGCAGCTTGCTAATTGGAGCTCTTCGATTAAATCGCCCTGATAACAAGCCATCAACGATTCAAGCGTATCTAAGTCGCGGGACCCTTCAAGCAGTTGCTGAAGCTTATGCAAGTCCAACTGCCAATTCGTCGGCAGTTGAAAAGCTATGGTTTGCCGGGAAACACTTAACACTTGATCAGCACTTTCACCCAGCGATTGCCGCAAACAGTGCAGCGCGTGTCGTAAGTTGGTTCTGCCGGAAGATAAGCCTTGATCAGGCCACAGGAGCTCAGCCAGAGCCGCTCGATTAACCGGCTGACGGTGCAGCAGCAGATAAACAAGCAGCGCTTTCACTTTGTCATAGCTAAAGTGGGTGATTGCATCTTCGCCTTGGGTAAGCGAAAAGTGGCCAAAAAGAGTTAACTGATCAGTTTCACGAGCATCGCGCATGATAAATATCCTGCCGGGCTAGGCGGTTTAAGCTGGCACACCGCTATGAAAACGAAAAGCCGTATCGGGCGAAGTAATCAACTCCGCTTCACGCGCCACAAAAAATGCGATCCGCTCGTCAATTGAGTCCGACGTCTGCTGACGAGCAAGCATCAAATAGTCTTCAAAGTGACGACCTTCTGACTTCACTAAGGTCCGATAAAACTTGGCAAGCTCTTCATCCAGATAAGGAATTAAGCAAGAAAACCGTTCGCAGCTACGCGCTTCAATTAATGCACCGATAATCAGTACGTCAATTAATCGCTCAGGGTCATTACTCCGTAAATGGCGACGCAAACCTTCCGCATAACGCGAAGCGGTTAAATGCTGATAAGCAACACCCCTTGCCTCCATTAACGACACTACTTGCTCAAAATGCAGCAGCTCTTCGCGGGCTAATTGTGACATTTTGCTTAGCAACAGCGGCTGATCAACGTAACGATAGAGCAAACTCATCGCTGTAGATGCGGCTTTTTTTTCACATTGCGCGTGATCGATAAGAAGGATTTCTGGGTTTTCCAGCGCCCACTTTAACCACGCAACAGGGGTCGGGCAGGCCAAAAACTGGTGCAGACTCTCTGGTAAAAGATCGTCAGCTTGAAGCGTATGACTAGCAGTCTCTAATGTGCCAGCTTGCAATTTACTGAGTTGTATCGACATAACACCATTACCGAGCTTGTATCTCATTATTGTACAACATTTAAGCGTGCATGACGCTTAGTTCCCCGTTACTGCTCATACTCAATAACCTTGCATTTACTCTTACTAATGTAGCGGTACGCTCAAAAATGCTCCACACACTTTATAAACACAACGCTTTAATACGACTCTGAGGTTATAAATCAACCACTATGGTAACGCGCTGTAACAACAATCACACCCGCACAAGGCCAGGTTATCCATTTTTTTGGAAAAAATTTCCGCATCTCCTCCTCAAATGGTTAATTAAAAGCGTATTTTTGATTAGTTAACATCCATGCATCAGCACAAAGTACAAGATACGCTGCTGCTTGCCAGCTTAACATTGTCGACAGTTTGGCGTAGAATCCCCCTCATCCAACCAGACGCTGTTTGTCAAGCGTATATCACAAGTGGTCGGCCACACTTCTAACAATGCACAACCAGCACCGTGCAACGTGAAGGCCGTCACCATAAAGTAAATGAGAACGTAGATGAGAGGGCCCCAACGTGATTGAAGCTTACCGCCAACATGTCGAGGAACGTGCCGCTGAGGGCGTCCCCCCCAAACCTTTAACCGCCGAGCAAGTAGCTTCATTAGTTGAACTACTGAAAGCACCGCCAGCGGGTGAAGAGGAATTTATTCTCGACTTGATCACCAACCGGGTTCCTCCAGGCGTTGATGAAGCTGCCTATGTTAAAGCCGGTTTTTTAACCGCTATCGCTAAAGGCGAAGCAAACTCTCCTCTGATTGATAAAGTGCATGCAGTTAAGCTGCTTGGCACCATGCAGGGCGGCTACAACATCGTTTCCATGGTTGAGCTGCTCGATAACGAAGAGTTAGCACGCGAAGCCGGTGAACAGCTCAAGCACACGCTGCTAATGTTTGATGCGTTCCACGACGTTGAAGTACGCGCCAAGAACGGTAACAGTGTTGCTAAAGACGTTATTCAATCCTGGGCTGACGCCGAGTGGTTCCTTTCTAAACCAGCACTGGCTGAGAAAATCACCCTCAGCGTGTTTAAAGTGCCCGGCGAAACCAACACTGACGATCTATCTCCAGCGCCCGATGCCTGGTCACGCCCCGACATTCCGCTACACGCCAATGCCATGCTCAAAAATGAGCGTGATGGCATTGAGCCAGTAGTACCAGGCACCACTGGCCCGCTCAAGCAGATCGAAGACGTTAAAGCTAAAGGCTTCCCAGTCGTCTATGTCGGTGACGTAGTGGGCACCGGCTCTTCACGCAAATCGGCAACAAACTCCGTACTTTGGTTCTTCGGCGATGATATTCCTTACGCGCCCAACAAACGTGCTGGTGGTTTTTGTTTCGGTAGTAAAATTGCACCTATCTTCTTCAACACTATGGAAGATTCCGGCGCATTACCGGTAGAAATGGACGTTACCAATCTGAATATGGGCGATGTCATCGACATCTATCCATACGAGGGTAAAGTCTGTAAACAAGGCAGCGATGAAGTCCTGACGACATTTGAACTGAAAACGCAGCTGATTCTTGATGAAGTGCGTGCCGGTGGTCGAATTCCCCTCATCATTGGCCGAGGCTTAACAGGCAAAGCGCGTGAGTCACTGGGTCTACCGACCTCTGACGTTTTCCGCCTACCTGATCAACCTAAAGATACCGGTAAAGGCTTTACTCTAGCGCAGAAAATGGTTGGTAAAGCTTGCGGCCTGGAAGGCGTTCGCCCTGGCATGTACTGCGAACCCAAGATGTCCACCGTTGGATCGCAAGACACCACTGGGCCAATGACCCGTGATGAGCTGAAAGACCTTGCTTGCCTAGGCTTCCAAGCTGACTTGGTAATGCAGTCCTTCTGCCACACCGCGGCTTATCCTAAGCCAGTGGATGTCGATACACACCACACTCTGCCCGATTTCATAATGAATCGCGGCGGCGTTTCATTGCGCCCTGGCGATGGCATCATTCACAGCTGGCTGAACCGTATGCTGCTTCCAGACACGGTCGGTACTGGCGGTGATTCACACACACGCTTCCCCCTGGGCATCTCTTTCCCAGCGGGTTCCGGGCTAGTAGCGTTCGCTGCGGCCACAGGCGTTATGCCACTGGATATGCCCGAGTCTGTATTGGTACGTTTCAAAGGCCAGCGTCAGCCAGGTGTGACGCTGCGTGATTTGGTTCACGCCATCCCGCTTTACGCCATCAAGCAAGGTTTGCTAACGGTTGATAAAGCAAACAAGAAAAATGCTTTCTCAGGTCGCGTGCTTGAAATCGAGGGTTTAGAAGACCTAACCGTTGAACAAGCCTTTGAGCTTTCTGATGCATCCGCTGAGCGCTCTGCCGCTGGCTGTACCATTACGCTTTCAGAAGAGAGCGTTACCGAATACCTGAAATCTAACATTACTCTGCTAAAGTGGATGATAGGTAATGGTTACGGTGATGAACGTACTATTAGCCGTCGTATCGAAGGAATGGAGGCATGGCTTGCTAATCCAAGCCTAATGCGTGCTGACCACGACGCTGAGTACACCGAAATTATTGAAATTGATCTGGCTGAAATTAAAGAGCCGGTTCTGTGTGCGCCGAATGACCCCGACGATGCTCGCCTGCTGTCTGAAGTAGCTGGCCAGAAAATTGACGAAGTCTTTATCGGCTCATGTATGACGAACATTGGTCACTTCCGTGCTGCTGGTAAACTGCTTGAAAAACAGCCTGCTGGTAGTTTAAAAACACGGTTATGGCTTGCACCGCCTACTAAAATGGATCAGCATCAGCTGACTGAAGAAGGCTACTACGGTATTTACGGTCGTGCCGGCGCGCGTATGGAAATGCCGGGATGTTCATTGTGTATGGGTAACCAGGCTCGCGTTGCTGCCAAGAGCACCGTCGTGTCTACGTCTACACGTAACTTCCCGAACCGTCTTGGTGATGGTGCCAATGTGTACCTCGCCTCCGCGGAGCTGGCCGCTGTTGCCGCAGTAGAAGGACGTCTACCAAGCGTTGAAGAGTACCAGCGTTATATGAGTGAATTTGACGCTATGGCAGGCGAGATCTATCGTTACATGAATTTCCACGAAATTGAGGAGTATCAAAAAATCGCCTCAAACGTGATTCCGGTCGCTCAAGAAGCTTGATAGTTAATGTAACTCTTGAGGCCGCCCCATCGCCGATGCTCGCAACATCACAGAAAAGTAATTTATTATATTTTCTGAGTCGATGACCGAACGCCCCGCCACTGTTTATCAGGGCGGGGCGTTTTTTTAATGATACCCACGGGGGCGCCTTGAAGCCCTTGCGTTTATGTATTTATTATCCGGTTAATTAAGGAGCCTGAAATGACGAACCCCATTCAGATAGTGACACCTGACCTATGTGATGCACACCCAGATGTCGCTGTACTTGACCCAATGTTTGCCAACTTTGGGGGACTGGAAGCTTTTTACGGCCCTATCCGCACGATAAAATGTTTTGAAGATAACTCACTGGTTAAGCAAGCCGTAACAGAGCAGGGTAATGGTGCGGTTCTCGTAGTAGATGCTGGTGGATCACATCGCTGCGCCATGCTTGGCGATATGCTGGCAGAACAAGCGGTAGCGAACGGCTGGGCAGGCGTTGTGATGTACGGCTGCGTACGCGACGTGGATATACTTGCCACCCTTCCCCTCGGCGTTCAGGCCGTTGGCAGCCATCCTCGCAAAAGCGACAAGCGCGGCGAAGGCCAGCGTGATGTTGACGTCACTTTTGCCGGTGCCACTCTTAAGCCAGGACAGTGGCTGTATGCAGATAACAACGGCATCATTGTTGCTGAGCAAGAACTGCCGCTTGCCTAGCGATGGCTTTGCTAGCTACTCACCCCATGAGCCTTAAACGACACTCTTGCCAGGTGTGGCGGTTACTGCCACCCTGGTACTTCATTCTTACCGTTTAATGACGATGCAGCCTTTAACCTACCTTGGCTCTGCCTTACTACGTACACTACGCGATCATCTTCGACCGCTGATCGCCTATCACCTGTTTTTTACCCTGCTTGCATCTGCGCTGCTGTTGCCAGCCATCACCTGGGTAATTCGTGGCCTATTAGCTCAACTCAATCGCACCGTTGTCACTAATGATGAGTTAATCGCCCTGCTATTTAGCCCGTTAGGGTTAGCGGGCATGCTCGTGAGTCTTGGTCTCACTTTCTTAGTTATTTACTGGCAGCAGGCCGGCATGCTTCAAGTCGCCGTCAGGCCGCGGGATAATCACTATCGACTGGCACTTGAAGCCCTGTGGCTGAGCACACGGCGACTGCCCGCCCTCGCGGGTTTGGTTATCCTCCAGGTAGGCACGCATTTACTCTTGCTTGCGCCCTTTATGGCTGGCCTTGCTTGGCTTTACAACGTCTGGTTGAGCGGCATAGATCCGTACTATTTACAGCGGGTGCGCCCTCCTGTGTTGTGGTATTTCATTGCCTGCGCGCTGCCGTTGATTGCTGCCTGGGCATGGGCAGCTTCGTGGCTCTATTTACGCTGGTTACTAGCGCTTCCCTTGGTGGCACTGGAAAACACGCCTCCTTGGCAGGCATTAAAGCGTAGCGTTCGTTTAACCCGTGGCTGGCGCCGCTCTATCGGTGCAGCCGTTCTGCTTCTATTAGTGATTATTGTCAGCTTGCCATTTCTGGCCACGCTGCTGTTTGACCGATTGTTCACGCCGCTGCTCTGGTGGTTACCTGAACACAATGCCGTGCTCATTCCTGCCATGCTGGCGTACTTAATTGGCTATGTACTGGTCACGCTCACTATTACCTTTGTCGGTATTGCCACTAACGCACTGTTGTCCGCTTGTCTCTATATGCAGCTAGCGCACCGCGAAATGCGACCTGCAGCGCCCCCTGCAGACACCAACGCAGGAAAACTCGCCTGGGCCGTTGAGCTTAGCGTGCTGGTATTTGCAGGCCTTCAGGCATGGTGGATTCTGAATAGTTTTGAGATACGCGATAATGTTGCAGTGATTGCCCACCGTGGAAGCTCAATGGTGGCACCTGAAAACACACTGGCCGCCGTCAAGCAGTCTCTCATTGACGGCGCTGATTACGTCGAAATTGATGTTCGTTTAAGCAGCGACAATCAGGTGATGCTTTACCATGACCGCAGTTTGGCACGCTTAACCGGTGATAATCGTGAGTTTGGGGATCTCACCAGAGAAGAGTTGAGCAAATATGATGTGGGCAGTTGGTTCGGCGATGCTTTCCAAAATGAGACCATTCCAGGCTTGGATGAAACACTTGAGGTGGTGCGCGGAAAAGCGGGCTTAATGATTGATATGAAGCCTTTACCCGGTCAGGAGCAGACGCTAGCCGATGCGGTTATTGATGCACTTAATGCAGAAAGCGATTTGCGGTATCGCTGTTGGGCCACACAGCAAAGCGCCTTCGATGGATACACTGCCTGCGGGTTTCCCAACGCGCTTTTAGATATGCGCGTAGCGACGATGTCACCTGCTTTATTAACACACCTGAATAGTCGGGCGCCTGAACTGCGCATCACCCTACTCGCCCAGCTAATCCTGCCTGGGACGTTAAATCGGGGTAATTTTGACGCGCTAGGATTACGCCATAATCGCATTACCGAAGGGGAAATCCGTTTAGCGAGGCTTTATGGCTATGAAATTCACGCCTGGACCGTTAACGACCGGGCAAGGATGTCTACCCTGATAGATCTGGGTGTCGATGCCATCATCACCGACTACCCAGATCGTTTAACGGCGCTTATTCAGGATCGTCGCGAGTTAAGCGACGGTGCGCTGATGCTTGTCAAGCTACGCAACTGGCTCCGCCAATAAAACGCTACTCTCCCATTACCACGCCTTCGCGCCGTGGATCAGCACCGCCAAAGAGTGTGCCATCGTTAAGACGCATAATCGCTTGCAGACCACTGGTTAGCTCGCGCTCGCTCACGGTGTGACCACGTTCACGCAGTGAGTCAATCGTCGCCTCAGCGAAACGGCCCTCTTCGACAAACACACCATCACCCAGGGTAATCGCATGCGGAAGATTCAAGGCTTCCTGCGCATTTAGCCCCCAGTCACGTAACGCGACTAACGTTCTTGCGGTGTAATGAATAATGGCAGCACCACCGGGTGATCCTAAGCTTGCGACCAATTCTCCACTTTCCTGATCAAACACTAACGTGGGGCTCATACTTGACCGTGGTCGTTTGCCTGGTTCAACTCGGTTGGCAACAGGCTCGCCCTCTATTTCAGGCTCAAATGAGAAATCAGTTAACTCGTTATTAAGCAAAAAGCCACCCGCCAGGCCCGTGCCACCATCCGATAAGATGCGCGAGCCAAACGCCTGCTCAATCGTTGTCGTCATCGCCACAGCGTTGCCATCTTCATCAATAATACTGATATGGCTGGTACCGTACTCAGGCTGCTCTGGCTGGCTAGCCCAACTAACCTCCAACTCACCTGGATTACCGGGCTCCGCCGTGTCGCCCATACTCATTTCGTCAATCAGCGCACTGCGCTGCTGAAGATACTGAGGTGCCAACATCAGCTCCCAATCGCCACCGGGTGCGTCCACAAAATCAGGGTCAGCGATGTAACGTCCACGATCAGCAAAGGCTAGCCGAGAAGCTTCCAAAAATTGGTGCAACCATCCGCTGCTTGAAGCGCCATTATCTAACGGTGCTTCAAGTAGCGGCTGCTTATCAAGCATACCCAGTATCTGCATGACGGTGAGATGACCTGATGAGGGCGGTGGAAAGCCACACACTTCCCATTGCTGCCAAGGAGTACAGATCGGCTCACGATCAAGCGCTTCATAGCCACTCATATCATCAAGCGTCAAACTGCCAGGACGCACCGAATGAGTTTGCACCCGTTGTACAAGATCCTCTGCGACAGCACCTTGATAAAAAGCCTCGCTACCGTGCGCCGCTACACGACGAAACACTTCAGCTAACGCCGGATTCTTGAGTGTTTCTCCAACCGCAATGGGTTCGCCGTCAGCATCATAGTAGTATTGGCTTGCCAATGGGTCTTGGCGCAGCAACTCTTCACTGGCAAGGCTAGTATGCAAACGATTGCTGACAGCAAATCCTTCCTCAGCCAAGGTAATCGCTGGCGTAAATAGGTCGGCCCAAGCCAATTGACCATGCTGCGCATGGGCCTTTTCCAGCATCCGCAGCGTGCCAGGTACTCCGACTGAAAGACCACTTGCAACGGCGTCCATAAAGGCTAAAGGCTCGCCATCTTCGATAAATAGCTCACCGCTAACTCCTTGCGGTGCTGTTTCACGACCATCATAGGCGCGCACTTCAGAGCCATCGTAGTGCATCAAAAAAGCACCACCGCCAATCCCACTCGACTGGGGTTCCACCAGGTTCAACACCATTTGCACTGCAATAGCAGCATCAATGGCGTTACCACCGGCTTGAAGGACTTGATAGCCTGCATCAGTTGCTAACGGGTTGGCAGCAGCCACCGCAAAAGATTCAGCCGACCAACCCGGCTTTTCCTCATAACCTGATTCTACTTCAGGTGAAATGGAGGGTGCTTCATAGCTAAACCCCCAACTATACAGCGGCAATACCAGCAAACCTGGCAGCACGTACTTTACCCGTTTTGGGGACATCAGGCGTTCTCCGTGTCTTGTGAAACAACGAAACGATTTACAACAGCAACTTACAAAACAAGCTATAAAAGCAATTTACATAAACGCTTTACAAAAAAGATATGTAAAGCTATCTGAAAAACTCGCTCCAACAAAGGGTAGCTTATAAAAATGACAACGCCCGACACAATGGTCGGGCGCAAATGAAAGGCAAAACAGTCTCGATTACTCGATTTTCTGACCTGCCAGCATAAACCAGGTTTCCAATACCGCATCTGGGTTGAGCGATACTGAATCGATCCCTTGCTCCATCAGCCATTTAGCTAGATCAGGATGATCTGAAGGTCCCTGTCCACAAATACCGACATACTTCCCTTTCGCTTTACAGGCCTGAATTGCCATGGCAAGCAGCTTTTTAACAGCGCCATTTCGCTCATCAAAAAGATGCGCGACAATGCCTGAATCGCGATCTAGCCCAAGTGTTAACTGGGTCAAATCGTTTGAACCAATTGAAAAGCCATCAAAATACTCAAGGAACTCATCAGCCAACAGAGCATTCGCAGGCAGTTCACACATCATAATGACTTTAAGGCCCGCAGGGTCAGCATCACCACCTCGCTTCAACCCATTGGCCGCAAGTAGCTCGACAACCTCGCGTGCTTCATCGGTGGTACGTACAAAGGGAACCATAACTTCGACATTATCGAAGCCCATTTCTTCGCGCACCCGCTTGAGTGCTCGGCACTCCAGTTCAAAACAGGGTCGAAATGCTTCTGAAATGTAGCGCGAGGCACCACGAAAGCCCAACATGGGGTTCTCTTCGCCCGGCTCATAGAGCTTGCCGCCAATCAGGTTTTCGTATTCGTTAGATTTAAAATCCGATAACCGCACAATTACGCGCTGCGGGTGGAATGCCGCTGCCAGCGTTGAAATACCTTCAACCAGCTTATCGACATAAAAGCTGACAGGGTCAGCATAGCCAGCGGTACGCAAATCGATCACCTGGCGTAAATCCGCTGGCAGTGTATCGTACTCTAACAGTGCCTTTGGATGGACGCCGATCATACGGTTAATAATGAACTCTAAGCGTGCTAAACCAATGCCTGCATGGGGTAAGCTGGCAAAACCAAAAGCGCGATCCGGGTTGCCCACGTTCATCATTATTTTGAAGGGTATTTCCGGCATCGCATCGACGCTGGAAATTTTGCAATCAAACTCCAGCAGTCCTTCATAAACATTACCCGTATCACCTTCTGCACAGGAAACGGTGACATCAATGCCTTCCTGCAACTGGGTAGTTGCATCCCCACAGCCCACCACGGCGGGAATACCAAGCTCCCTGGCAATGATAGCTGCGTGGCAGGTACGCCCACCACGGTTGGTGACGATGGCGGAAGCACGCTTCATGATCGGCTCCCAATCGGGGTCGGTCATATCCGTGACCAGAACGTCACCGTCATGGATCTTGTCCATATCGTCAGGACTTAATATGACTTTGACAGCACCACGCCCAATGCGCTGTCCAATCGCCCGACCCGTGATTAGGGTGCGGCCCTTTTCACGCAGCTGGAAGCGCTCAAGCTTGCCGCCCTCCTGCTGTGAAACGACTGTTTCAGGGCGTGCTTGAACGATATAAAGCTCGCCGTCATCACCATCCAGCGCCCACTCAATGTCCATAGGACGCTGATAGTGCTGCTCGATCGTCATGGCTTGGCGAGCAAGATCCATGATCTGTTGATCGTTAAGACAAAAACGACCGCGATCTTTATGGGGCACATCGACCGTATCCACCGATTTGCCAGCACTGGCATCTTTGCCATAAACCATTTTAATCAGCTTTGAGCCTAAATTACGGCGCAATACAGCCGGGCGACCAGCAGCCAGAGTCGGTTTATGGACATAGAACTCATCAGGGTTTACCGCTCCCTGCACGACGGTTTCGCCCAAACCCCAAGAAGCAGTAACGAACACTGCATCTTTAAAGCCTGATTCAGTGTCTAAGGTGAACATTACGCCTGCAGCGCCGGTCTCAGAGCGGACCATTTTCTGTACGCCCGCTGACAAAGCAACATTCTCGTGGGCATAGCCACGATGCACGCGGTAGGAGATAGCGCGATCATTAAACAGCGAGGCGAAAACTTCGTGTACCGCACGCTTAATGTTGTCAAAGCCTTCAATGTTTAGAAAGGTTTCCTGTTGCCCAGCAAAAGAGGCATCAGGTAAGTCTTCGGCAGTGGCGGAACTGCGAACAGCCACTTTAAGCTGAGGATGTTGCTGCTGCAGTTGACCATAAGCATCCCGCAGGGCTGCTTCAAAGCTCGGGGGTAAGGGAGTATCGATAATCCATTGACGAATGTTGCGACCGGCTTCTGCCAAGGCCTTAACATCGTCGACATCCAGTCGATCAAGCGTCGCATTGATGCGTTCGTTAAGTTTTTCATGAGAGAGAAATTCACGGTAGGCATGCGCGGTGGTGGCAAAACCACCCGGCACTGTTACCCCTGCACCTGACAGATTAGAGATCATTTCACCAAGCGAGGCATTTTTACCACCCACGCGTTCGACGTCCGCCATACCTAACTGATCGAACCACAGAATGTACTCTTCCACGTAACCCCCTCGCTCATAAAGATCGACATAGCCAGTAATAGTCACCAAGACTATGGGCCATGGATTATTCATTGAGACACCCTAGCACCGCGCCACTCTATTCGCCATTGGTCTAATAGCGAAGGCAATGGAGGATTTTTACAACACCAGGGCTTTTAAGGCCATTTATGTAGTGAGTGCCACTCTGGAACTCCAGTAAGTTGTGCTGGCTAACCGCTCGGCTCACAATAGCGAGATGAATCAAAGGCACATCACTTACAGGCGGACTTGCTATGACGCGTACGGCTTTTTTTATTTCTGATGGCACCGGGATCACAGCAGAAAGCTTAGGGCGTAGTCTGCTGGCACAGTTCAGCGATGTTGAGATCAATATGCTGACCAAACCTTATATTGATACGGTTGAAAAGGCGCAGGCGTTAGCCGAGATTATTGAAACGACCGCCGACCGCGATGGTCAACGCCCCATCATTATTGACACTATTGTGGACCAGCAAATTCGCAACGTTATTCGCCAAGCCTCGGGCTTCAAAGTCGATATTTTTTCGACGTTTTTAGAGCCTTTAGAGCAAGAGCTTAACACCCACTCCTCTTATAGCGTTGGGCGTACCCATTCGATTGGCAGCGATGATGTCTATATGGATCGTATTCACTCGGTGCATTTTGCGCTGGATAACGATGACGGTGCGCGCACCCATCAATACGATAAAGCCGATATTATACTTGTCGGCGTTTCGCGCTGTGGTAAAACGCCGACATCGCTCTATTTAGCGCTACAGTTTGGTATCCGAGCGGCCAACTACCCGCTAACCGAAGATGATTTAGACGAAGATGGCATGCTTAAGCTACCCAAGGCGCTAGCTCCCCATCGTCACAAGCTGTTCGGACTCACCATTGATGCACGCCGGTTAGCTGCCATTCGCAATGAAAGGCGCCCGAATAGCCGGTACAGCTCAATGGATCAATGCCATCAAGAAGTGGAGCAGGCTGAGTCGCTCTACCGCACCATGCACATACCCTTCATTGACGCGACGCGCTTCTCGGTAGAGGAAATTTCCACACGAATGATTGCAGAGACAGGATTAACGAGACGCTTCTCGCCTCGTTAATGTTTTATTGCCCCGAGGTCACATCCCCTTAGGGGCAAAAATACCCGGCGCATTGCGCCAATAACCTTTGTAATCCATACCAAAACCGAACACATAGCGATCAGCTACTTCCAAACTACAGTAGTCCGCCTTCAAACCAGGTACGGCTTTACGGTTGTGCTGTTTATCCACCAGCACAGCCGTTGTGACACTGGCAGCCTGAGCCTCTTCACAGTAAGCCAAAATCGCCGCCAAGGTAGCGCCCTCGTCCAGAATATCATCGACGATAACCACATGACGACCCGCCATGGGCACCTCTGGCGAGACACGCCAAAAAAGCTCGCCACCGCGCAGCTCATTGCGATAACGGGTAGCGTGTAGATAATCAACTTCTAGCGGAAACCCCAAGCGAGTGAGTAAGTGGCCGGTAGTGATCAAACCGCCGTTCATGACACAGTAAAACACCGGCAGCTTATCGCCTAAATCGCGCGTGATTTCTTCTGCCATGCGATCAAGCGCCCGCTCCACCTCTTGTTGAGAAATTAGGCAGTCAGCGTTATCCATCAGCTCGCGCATAGAATCCAGCGACTCTAACGCTTCTTTATCCAACTTTGACATTTACCAACTCCAGAGCGGTTTAAGGGTAACAATTTTATTAAATCGCAGAATGACTACTTACCCGCCAGCGCTTCTAGCTTAGCGTGAGTGCGCCGCCAGCGGCCTAGCGCGGTAAGTGCGTCTAGATCAGGGCGTGCACGGCTATAGCGGAGCTTGGCGGGACGCTTAGCCTCAATCCCTTTACACGCCTCTATCACTTCAAGTGCGGCTTTCCGGTCATTACACACCAGCAGCATATCGCAGCCTGCGGCTAACGCTGCGCGGGCACGCTCCTGTGGATTCCCTGCTTCATGGGCACCCGCCATACTCAAATCATCAGAAAAAACGCAGCCTTTAAAGCCAAGCGACTCGCGCAACATGCCCAGCCAGCTGGGTGAAAACCCAGCGGGGCGCGAATCAAAGGCGCTATAAATAACGTGGGCGGGCATGACCCCTTCTAGCTGGGAGGCTAAATGCGCAAAGGGCACAAGATCGTGCTGCTTAATGACCTCTAACGGACGATCATCTACCGGCAGAGCAACGTGAGAGTCGGCGGCGACGCCCCCATGTCCTGGGAAGTGTTTACCTACAGCAGCCATACCTGCATCGTGAAGGCCTTGAATAAATGCACTACCCAGCTGGGCCACGTGTTGCGGGTCGCTGCTAAAGCTACGGTCGCCAATAACGCTGGAGATACCACTCTCAACATCGAGCACAGGAGCAAAACTTAAGTCCAGCCCACAAGCAGCCATCTCCATCCCTAGCAACCAGCCAGCATCCTTTGCCAATGCCAAGCCATCTTCATGATTCGCTTCATAACTTTCGCCAATGCGCGCCATTGCAGGAAGCCGGGTCAAGCCTTTTTTAATGCGCTGAACGCGACCACCTTCTTGGTCAACCGCGAGCAGCAAATCGGCGCGCACGCGTCGAATATCACTACACAGTTGGCGAACTTGATAACCATCTTCCACATTACGGGCAAACAAAATAACGCCCCCTACCTCAGGTTCAAGCAATAAGCGCTTTTCTGCGGCAGTCAGTTTTGGGCCTTCAAGGTCGAGCATGACCGGGCCTAACGGTTGAGTCATCTAGATAGGTCCATGAAAAGGGGCGATGATTCTAGACGATCGTCTAGCGGAGTCAAAATCTGGGGAGCTTCAACATGCGTTGCAGTTAATCAAAACTGAGTTAATCAAAACACTGCCGCTCGCCATGCAACCAAACCGGTGTTCCCGGGTTGGCTAAAGAAAAGATATACAGCAGGTCACTGTTGCGTAATCTAATACAGCCGTGGGAAGCGGCCACCCCCATTGGCTGGTCAGGCGGCGTACCATGCAAATAAATATAGCGACGCTGGGAGTCTACCTGCCCACCTCTATTAACCCCTTTCTCTAAACCGCACAACCAGAGAATACGAGTCAAAATCCAATCGCGCGCTGGATGAACATCGGCGAGCTCTGGGGTAAATACTTCACTTGTCCAACGGCGGCCGCGAAACACTGCATTTTCTGGCAGACCTTCGCCGATAGCGGCTCGAACATAGTGCCAACCATGAGGCGTTTTACCACTGCCGTTACGCTCACCAATTCCTGCGGCACCTGAAGAAATAGCACACTCATGCAACACCTTAGGCCCACGCCAACAGCGCAACTGTTGCTGAGTTGTATCAATCTCCAGCCAGATGCTTTCAGTGGGGGGTAGGTCAGCTAGCCTGGGCGTTTGCATGATTTCCTTCTTCTAAAGCAAGTGGTAACGGCGCGTTCATGGCAGCCACCACGACTGGCCGCAGTCGCCTAACTAAATCTCTAACGGAGACTTGTTCATGGTAATCCTTTTCAGCGATGTCGCGCAGTGCATCCAAACCTGAAAGCGTAAAAATCACCGTACCTAACATAAAGTGTAGCCGCCAAAAGCGCTCAGCGTCGGGGAGATCCGGCGTGGCTTTACGTACCAGCTCAGTGAAGCGTGTGAATACGTCACCATACTCTTGTTGAATATGGCGCCTCAAGTGCCCCTGAGCCTGACTGTAGGCAAGGCCTAGCAGGCGCATAAAGACTTTTAAACTGTTGCGCTCGGCGGGCACCGCAAGGACCGTAGTTGCCATGGTTTCAAGCAGGGTTTCAAGCGGAATCACTTGGCCTGTATGGGTCACCTCCAACTCATCAAGTGCGGTATGAAATCGCTGAGTGAAGGGGTCCAAATAGCGCGAAAAAACGGCCTGAATCAATGCTTTTTTAGAGCCAAAATGATAATTCACAGCGGCTAAGTTGACGCGCGCTTTACTAGTGATGTTGCGCAACGAAGTTTCAGCGAAACCTCGCTCTGCAAACAGCACTTCAGCGGTGTCGAGTATACGTGTCACCGTATCAGATTGAGCCATGTCGCTCTCCAGGGAAACGGGTGTTTAAAACATAGCAAAATACTATGCCATAACTCAGATAGGCTCAACGCTTGATTTGTTAATAAAAAAAGCCAAGCAATGCTTAAGAAAAAATATTGTTTCAAACAATTGGTAGAGTTTTAAGCGAGATAAATATCGGTATCGACAAGCCATATACTGGACAGAGGAACATACTGTATACTTAAACACTTATAACTTAGTCGCCATTTAATTTGTTACTGTCTATTCACTATTTATGGAGTCTGGTATGTCGCGTCCGCTAACCGCTCGCCAACAGCATGTATTTGATTTTATCGTTAAGACTATGGGCGAATTTGGCTACCCTCCAACACGTGCTGAGATTGCTAAAGCGCTTGGCTTCCGCTCGCCAAATGCTGCTGAAGAGCACTTGCGTGCTCTAGAACGTAAAGGCGTGATTCGAATTATCCGCAATACGTCGCGCGGTATCCGACTGCCCAACCAAGAGCCGCAGGAAATTATCGACCCGACTGTCGCTGCGCTGCCTGCCAACATCGATTCAATCCCCACGGGCTTACCGGTCATTGGTGAAGTGGCCGCTGGAAGCCCAATCTTGGCCGCCGAGCACATTGATCGCTACTGCCCATTACCACCTGAATACTTCACGCCTAAAGCAGACTACCTACTGCGGGTGCGCGGACTATCCATGAAGGATATCGGCATTTTAGAGGGTGATTTATTGGCAGTTCACCGCACAGAGCGCGTGCGCGATGGGCAAATCGTTGTAGCACGATTGGATGATGAAGTGACGGTTAAGCGCTTTAAACGCCAAGGGCACCAGGTAACACTGTTTGCTGAAAATAATGACTTCGCTCCGATTGAAATTGATCTGCGCTCACAATCTCTTGAGATCGAAGGCGTTGGCGTTGGCGTCATCCGCGGCGGCAATGGCCAAGCGCTCGGCTGAGCTCAGCTAAAAGCAGCCATCTACTGCGTATCGATATAGCGGTGGTCATTAAAAGTGGCCACCCAATCAGGATGGTAAACCAGCAGAATACTCAGCAGCATGCCAGTAATAAAAGCCTCTGACGGCATCAGTAGAGGTAAGAAGCGTGCATATTCCTGCGCTAGAAAGATCGCGTCAGGATCTGTTCCGGCGACAATGATCAGCAAAACTGCAGTAAGCCCACC
Source organism: Halomonas sp. (assembly GCF_011050415.1). Lineage (GTDB taxonomy): Bacteria > Pseudomonadota > Gammaproteobacteria > Pseudomonadales > Halomonadaceae > Vreelandella. The sequence goes on along the minus strand of NZ_DRFS01000023.1, from coordinate 76,685 downwards.
CCCCAGCGTAGCCAAAGCGGCCCCGAAGAAACCACACGCAAATAGAAAGACCATTAAATTATCTGGCAGGCGGCGGTCTACCAGCCGCCAGACCACACCAATGATCGTCGCTGGCACAACCCCCGTCACCAACACATTCGCCCCTAGTAGCATCCACTCATTGCGGCCGATCATGACCATTGCCACATTGATCACTACATTGCTGATCAAAGCCAAAGGCACCTTGAATATCAGCGTCATTAAGACGGTAAATACCAGATGCAGCGTTAGCCAGTCGACCGCCTGGGCGCGTAACTGCCACATCAGCACCACCGCCAGGGTGGCGCCCAACCAGCGGTGCTGAAGCTCTGTATCGTCAAGTAATGCTTGCCAGGGCTGACGCCAGAGAGCCCAGACCATCACACATAACGAGAGTAGCGTGGTGAGCAGTAGCGCCCAGGGCGCTAATACGCTTTGCGCAAATGACATAGCAGCCTCCCTGGTGAATGAGCATTACGATGGGCTGTTAGCTGAAAACAACCGTTTTGTTGCCGTGAACAATGACGCGATCTTCTAAGTGCCAGCGTAAGCCCCGCGCAAGCACCGCTTTCTCAACATCACGCCCAAAGCGGACTAAATCGGTGGGTGTATGGCAGTGGCTTACCCGGTGAATGTCCTGTTCGATGATAGGACCGGCATCGAGTTCCTCGGTCACGTAGTGGCAGGTTGCACCAATCAGCTTAACCCCACGTTGATAGGCCTGATGGTACGGCTTCGCGCCAGCGAAAGAGGGTAAGAAGCTGTGGTGAATATTAATGACTCTGCCGACATAGCGCTCGCACAACTCAGGCGGAAGAATTTGCATATAGCGCGCCAGCACGATGCAATCGGCGCGAGCAGCGTCTATTTCAGCCTGAACCTGGGCAAATGATACCTGCTTATTGTCAGGGTCGACCGGCACATGGTGATAAGGGATACCGTACCACTCGGTTAACGAACGCATATCATCATGGTTGGAAATAACGCTGACAATATCGCAATCCAGCTCTCCTGCCTGCCACCGGTAAAGCAGATCAACCAAACAGTGTGACTCCCGCGACACCATTAGCACAACACGGCGACGCTTCTGTGTATCTACCAGCGACCACTGCATATTGAATTCGCTGGCCACTGGCTCAAACGCAGCCCTCAGCGCTTCCACCGACATACCCACTGAATCCGCTAAAATTTCGTAGCGCATAAAAAAGCAGCCGGTTTCGAGATCGGAGTGCTGACTTGCTTCAGTGATAGAGCCGCCCTGCTGAGCAATAAAACTTGAGACACTTGCAACGATACCTACCCGGTCAGGACAGGAAACAACTAAACGATAATAATGGGACATGTGAGCTACTCTTGACCTATTTCAACCCGACTGATTAGCAAGCCAGTCTCATAATTCCACGACTATGGATGTGAGACTGGGGTGCATAGTGTATCGGAAGGCCCTGGATGATTGTTAGCCGCCCCTGCCTTCCCGTATAGTTAAGGCATTACTTTTTAGGCTTTTCATAACTGATGCATTCACCACGCGTTCAAATTCGTCCCCGTCGTCGTCCCCCGCTGCGCTTACTGCCGCTGGGGGGATGCGGTGAAATTGGAATGAATCTAACGCTCTACGGCTATGATGACCACTGGATTGCCGTTGACTGCGGCATGATGATTCGCCAGGATCTTCCTAACTCGCCGCTCCAGGTGCCTAATCTTGATACCCCAAAAGCATTAGGCATTACTCCTAAAGCGCTGTTTATCACCCATGGACATGAAGATCATATTGGCGCGGTGGCTTGGCTGTGGCCAATGTGGAACTGCCCCATTTATGCCACCCCCCTTGCGGCGGGCCTTTTAAGGTTAAAATTTGCCGAGCATGGCCTTAGCAGTGCGGCTATTCAGGTGATTGAGCCTGGCGAAGCACTTGAAAGCGGTCCATTCACGTTACGCTACCTACTCTTAACCCACTCCATTCCAGAAAGCTGCGCACTGGTAATGATGGCAGGCGGTTACCGCGTTTTACACACCGGCGACTGGAAGCTCGACCCTGAGCCGCTTATTGGTACGCCGATGAGCGCTACACAGTTTAGAGCTCTGGCGCCCATCGATTTAGTCGTCGGCGACTCGACCAACGCTCCGATGCCCGGCCACTCAGGCAGTGAGGGAGACGTGGCCAAAGCATTAGCCAAAACCATCGCTAACTGCCAAGGCCGCGTGGTGGTCTCTTGCTTCGCCAGCAACTTGGCGCGGGTGCTTGCCATAGGCCGCGCAGCGCAAAAATGCGGTCGCCGGATCAGCTTAATGGGCCGCTCAATGGAGCGGATGGTCAGCGTGGCGCGCGGGCTTGACTATATGGATGATTTACCACCGCTGGTGCCCAATCATGATCTAGGCTACCTGCCAGCTGATGAGGTGGTGATTATCGCCACTGGCAGCCAGGGAGAGCCCCGCGCGGCATTGCAACGCCTCGCTCAGGGACGCCACCCATTTATCGAACTGCAGCCCGGTGACAACGTCATTTTTTCAGCTAAAGCGATTCCTGGTAACGAACGACCTATTGAGCAATTAAAAAAACGCTTAGCTCACTTAGGCGTGCGCCTTTATGATGAATTCACAAATCCTGAGTTACATGCCACTGGCCACCCTGCTCAGGAAGAATTAATCAAACTTTACCAGTGGATTAAGCCTACTCACCTAATGCCCGTCCATGGTGAGGCGCGGCATCAGCAAGCCCATCAGGAAATCGCCCAGCGGCTGGGTATCAGTGCCCCGCTAGCACCGGTCAACGGCGATTTAATTTGCTTTGATAGTCATGGTTTGCGCTGTGAGGCGCGCTACCCGCAGCCGCCCTGTATCGTCAGCCAGAACAGCGTTGTACTGCACCCTGGGCTTGAAAGCACTGCGACTCATATGGCACGCCGAGGTAGCTTATATTTAGCCCTGCCGGTAACCGCAAGCGCCACAGGCTGGACCCGGATTGGACGCCTGATGCTCGATGCATCTGGTGCCAGCCCGCTTGACGAAGATAGCTTTAGCAATTGGCTTGATGATCAGCTTGATGCGATTACCGCTGATACGTTAGCCGATTTACGTCAAGCGCTACAGCCACGGCTCATCCACTGGCTGGCTGATCACATGCAGCACCTGCCGGAAGTACACTTACAAATCATGGCCGCAGAAATGCCGGAGCCTGCTTCTTATGAAAGCGCGGCTAACAGGTAACCCCGCATCATGACGAGTAACGCAGCGACTCGGCAATCTTAATTCCAACGCGCTGCATCTTTTTGATCGGAGTGACGCTCTTTAACCCAGTACTCACCTTGGGTGGAGTGCTCTTTCTTCCAAAAAGGCGCCCGGGTTTTTAGAAAATCCATAATAAAATCACAGGCTTCAAATGCTTCTCGGCGATGGGCGCTGGCGACTAAAACTCGCACAATGGGATCACCCGGTGCCAAGTAACCTACCCGATGAATAATACGCACTGCCTGAAGCGACCAACGCTGCCAGGCCTGTTCGCCAATATCGATCAGCGTTGATTCCGTCATTCCGGGGTAGTGCTCCAAGGTTAACCCCGTCACATCAGGCGTTTCGTTGAAATCACGCACTAATCCGGTAAAGCTAACCACTGCGCCTATATCGCTGCGCCCTGCTAGTGCATCGTCATAACCGTAGGCCATGGCGAAAGGCGCTGCTTGAATTACGACCTTGATATCCAGCTTAATTTCCACCTTAGCCCCCCGTAACCGGCGGGAAGAAGGCCACTTCGTCATCGTCGGTCACTAATGCGTCGTCGTTTGCCATAACTTGATTAATAGCGCATAGCGTACGCTGGTCGGTTAACACGCTAAAACGCACATCACGCTGAACAAGTGCTGACTTTAAACCACTAATATCCCGGCTAGTCAGATCATCCAACTCAACTACCGCCTCGCTTTCACCCACCCTTTCGCGAAGCTCAGCCAAAAACTTTACCCGTACGCAGGGTGGCGAGAAGCGCTCACCTACACTGACCTCTCCCGACACTCCATCACCGGTCACAATGGGCGTCTGCACATTAGTGCGCTGATAGTCGCCGCGCTGTCCACCCTGCTTACTGTCGAGCTGAATAGCCTCGATACACATATTTTTGTCGACCGCTTTACACATATCATAAAGGGTCAAACACGCCACCGAAACAGCCGTTAGTGCCTCCATTTCAACGCCAGTACGACCATTCAAACGGCATAACGCGGTCACATTGACACACGAATCAGCAAGATTAACTTCAAACTCTACCGACACTTTGGATAGCGCCAAAGAGTGGCAAAGCGGGATTAACTCATGAGTACGTTTGGCCGCCTGAATGCCGGCGATACGCGCTGTCGCAAGCACATCACCCTTGGGTAACTCTCCGCTGGTAAGTAATTTCAGCGTTTCTGGCTGCATTACAATGCGCCCCGAAGCTACTGCTTCGCGGCGGGTTTCTTGTTTATCGCCAACATCCACCATATTGGCTTCGCCAAGGGCGTTGAGGTGGGTTAGATGCATATTGGTCACCTTTCCTTATTAAAAGCCAACGTACTTGACGCCAAAGCGTTATCGTTCACATTTACCCAAGCCACTATCCAGCGCGCAATCGCCTCACTATCGTCAAGGTTTAACTGCGCCACAGAAGCGGCTAATTGGACGGGTGCAGGAGCACTTAGCGCCACCGCCTTAACCCATGGGCCGGTCAAAATAGCGTCATCCCCAATACCCTCTCGGTAGAGCACCAGCTTGGGTATAGGCCAAGCTTTGAAGCCTTCGACAATCACCAAATCGGGTTGGTGCAATGCCATCATAGCAATCAACTGGGCTAAATCAGGCTCCGCTTGGCCAGGGGTTTCCTGCATCAAAGCAAACCGCTCTCTGGAGGCAATCAGCATCGGGGCCGCCCCGGCACGGCGCAGTTTATAGCTATCTTTGCCAGGCTGGTCGACCTCAAAAGAGTGGTGTGCATGCTTAATCACGGCCACTCTTAAACCATGCTCGCCAAGTAGTGGTAGCAGTTTCTCTAAAAGCGTCGTTTTACCCGTCCCGCTCCAGGCAGCAATGCCCAATACCGGAAAAGATGCGCTCAGTTCGTCAGCCATACCGCCGCCACTCCTGTTTACCACTTTCGGTACTTATTTCGCGTGAGAATGCCACCTTACTCCCCCTCTTGCTCCCGGGGTAATAGCCAGTTCAACGCAATACCCACCAGCGCCGCCAAGCTCACGCCTTGCAGGGTAAATTGGCCACCCCCAAACTGCATGCCGCCAATACCAAACACCAGAATCAGTGAAACCACGACCAGATTACGCGGTGCCGTCAGCGATTGCCCTGCACGCACCAGGGTGTTCATACCCACAACGGCAATGGAGCCAAATAGCAGTGTCATAATGCCACCCATTACCGGACCGGGTATGGTTTGTAACAGTGCGCCCAGCTTAGAAACAAACGCCAGCACAATCGCCAGAACGGCGGCGACAACCATATATTTGGGATTGAACGCACGTGTCAGCGTTACCGCCCCCGTCACTTCCGAGTAGGTCGTATTGGGCGGACCACCAAACAGAGCGGCTACGGTAGTGGCTAAACCATCGCCTAACAGGGTGCGGTGGAGGCCGGGTTTTTCGAGATAGTTTTTACGCGTCACCGAGCCAATGGCGACCATATCACCAATATGCTCTACCGCCGGGGCAATCGCGACTGGAATCATAAACAGGATCGCAGCCCAGTGAAAACTTGGTGCCGTAAAGCTTGGTACGGAGAACCAGGCAGCCTCACGCACAGGGGTAAAATCGACGACCCCCATTAGCAGCGCCAATACATAACCCGTGGTAATACCGCCAATAATCGGCACCAGACGTAGCAGGCCACGACCAAACACCGCCAGCAGCAGCGTTACCAGCAAACTGGTCATGGATAAGAAAATAGCCGCGCCGTAACCAATATTATCGCTGGTTTCACCGGTCGCCATACTCACCGCAACCGGTGCCAGCGCCAGGCCAATCACCATTATCACCGGGCCCACTACCACCGCAGGCAGTAAACGGTGTAACCAAGCGGTGCCCTTAAGACGAACGGCCTGGGAGATGGCGACATACACCAGCCCCGCCGCCATCAGCCCACCCATGGTGGCTGATATACCGAAACTCGCTACAGAGCCCTGAATAGGCGCAATAAAGGCAAACGATGAGGCCAAAAAAACCGGTACGCTTTGTTTAGTCACCGCATGAAAAATCAGCGTGCCAGCTCCAGCAGTAAACAGCGCAACGCTCGGGTCAAGGCCGGTCAGCAGAGGGACCAATACCAGCGCGCCAAACGCTACAAATAGCATTTGCGCGCCGGTTAGCAGTACTTTCGGCCATGGTTCAGCGTTACTGACAGCTTCGCTCATTAGAGAACTCCTGGAGTTTGAGAGTTAAAAGGGCAAAAAAATGCCCCTAACGCAAAGCGCAAGGGGCAATATTAGGAAGGACGCTTAGCGTGTTCCAAAAATCTTATCACCAGCGTCACCCAACCCGGGGACGATATAGCCATTTTCATCGAGTCGGTCATCTACTGACGCCGTGTAAATTTCAATATCAGGATAAGCTTCTTGCACCCGTTTAATCCCTTCAGGGGCGGCTACTAAAACAATCACTTTCATATGCTCACAGCCACGCTCACGCAGCATATCTAGCGTTGCCACCATCGAGCCACCTGTCGCAAGCATTGGATCAATGACAATCGCCATCCGCTCTTCGATATCGTTGGCAAATTTGGCAAAATAGGGCACCGGCTGAAGCGTTTCTTCATCACGATAAAGGCCTACCACACTCACCCGTGCACTCGGGATTAAATCCGTTACGCCTTCCAGCATGCCAAGGCCTGCACGCAAAATCGGCACGACGGTAACCTTTTTACCCTTTAAGCGACGTGTCGCAATCGGCTCACCGTTCCATCCCTGAATTTCATGGTCTTCCAACTCCAGTCCCTTGGTCGCTTCGTAGGTCAGCAGTTTGGCGACTTCGCCTGCCAGTTCACGAAAGCTCTTAGTGCTCAGATCAGCTTCGCGCATCAGACCCAGCTTATGTTGAACAAGCGGATGGTTAATGGCGTAAACACTCATGGGACTTCCTCACTGCAGGGGATTCAGTATGGCAACCAAGGTTGCGCATCAGCTAAGCACAAAATTGCGCACATTCTACCCGCAACCCCTTACGAGGTTAAGCGGTTTCAGGTAATTGCCACTCAATCGGTTTTCGGCCTTGCGCTTGTAGAAATTGATTTGCTTGAGAAAAATGCCGCGTACCAAAAAAACCGCGGTGTGCAGACAGCGGTGACGGGTGCGGCGCTTCAAGTATCAAATGGCGCGTCTGGTCAATCAGCGCTCTCTTTTGCCGGGCATGGCTTCCCCAAAGCAAAAACACACAGGGAGGCGCATGTTGGCTGACGGTTTCGATAGCACGATCGGTAAACGGCTCCCACCCCTTGCCGCGGTGAGACGCCGCATTGCCCTGCTCCACGGTAAGCGATGTATTTAACAACAGCACGCCCTGCTTAGCCCACGCTTCCAGATGCCCGTGACGGACTGGGGTAAAGCCTACATCGGTGGCCAACTCTTTATAAATGTTAACCAGCGAAGGCGGCACGGGCACGCCCGGTTGTACCGAAAAACACAGGCCATGTGCCTGATTTGGGCCGTGGTAAGGATCCTGTCCTAAAATTACCACTTTCACTTCACTCAACGGTGTCAGCTCAAAAGCGCGAAACCACTGTGATGAATGGGGGAAAATAATTTTCTTAGCGGCTTTTTGCTGGGCTAGAAATGCTTTTAACGCCAGCATATAGTCAGCCTGAAACTCATCACCCAGCCACTGGTGCCAGTCATCGGGAAGTGGATTGGCCATGACTACCTCTTCATTTGATCAACAAGCGGCTCAACGTACGCAACGCCCATATCCCAGGGGAACTGAATCCAGCACTGTTGAGCCACTTCTGTCAGGTATTGATCCACCAGTGGACGACCATCTGGCTTGGCGTAAATAGTCACAAAGTGGGCTTTTGGCAGCATTTTACGCACGGCACGTGCGGTTTTGCCGGTGTCCACCAAGTCATCGACCAGCAGCCAGCCATCGCCATCGTGATCAACGCCCTTCATGATATTCAGGCCGCCTTGATCCATGTGGTCATAGCTTTTAATACATACTGTATCGATGAGGCGAATATCCAACTCCCGGGCAATAAGCGCAGCTGGGATTAAGCCACCACGGGTAATCGCCACAATGCCTTTAAAGTCACGCTCAATCATCTGGTGACATAGGGTGCGCACATCGCGATGTAACTGATCCCAAGAGACAGTGAAGTGCTGATGGTAACGGTCGCTGCTCATGGAGAATTACTCGTCTTCGTTGAAAGAACAAACTGCGAATACGCTGTAACCAGCGTCGCGAATCTTCTGTGAACCACCCAGCTCAGGTAGATCAATAATGGTGGCGGTTTCAACTACATGACCACCGCTTCGCTGAATGAGATTAGCTGCGGCTAGCATAGTGCCACCCGTCGCTATCAGGTCGTCCATGAGCAGAATTCGATCATCTTTCTGAAAAGCGTCGGAGTGGAGCTCAACTTCTGAATGCCCATACTCAAGCGTGTAGGTCTCACTGATCGTTTTAAACGGCAATTTACCTTTCTTACGCACCGGCACAAAACTGCACCCCAACTCATACGCCAGCGGCGCGCCGATAATGAAACCACGCGCATCAATCGCCGCGATGGCATCTAGGTCCATCTCCTGGTAGCGGTGCACGAAGCTATCGATCAGCTTGCGAAAGGCAGCGCTATTTTGTAGCAATGGAGTAATGTCTCGAAAATTCACTCCCTGCTCAGGCCAATCGGGAACCGTGCGAATAACGGACTTAATGTAGTCGCCGTAGATGCTCATCGCGTCTCTCATTGAGTAAAAAAGTGGTAAGGGCCTATCACCCTAGGAATAGATATCTTGCCGCAAACAGCAGCGCTAATACGATGACCGCTGGGTTCAAGTCACTGAAACGCCCCGAAAGCGTTTTAATCGCCACATAGCTAATAAAGCCAAGCGCGATTCCTTCGGCAATTGAAAATGTTAGTGGCATCGCCAAGGCAGCAATCAGTACGGGCGCTGCGTCTGTTGGGTCTTCCCAGTTCGCATGGGCTAAGCTGCCCGCCATCAATACGGCGACATATAGCAATGCACCCGCCGTAGCGTAGGCCGGGATAGAACCCGCTAACGGCGCAAAGAACAAGCTAATAAGGAACATACCAGCCACTACCACCGCCGTTAAACCGGTACGCCCACCGGATGCAATACCCGCCGTTGATTCAATATAGCTGGTCGTGGTGGAGGTACCCAATGCTGCACCCGCCATAGAAGCAGTACTATCGGCCATCATAGCGCGACCAATGCGCGGTAACTTGCCATCTTTATCCAGCAGCTTACCCCGATGAGCCACACCCACCAGCGTGCCGGACGTGTCGAACAAGTCAACGAATAGAAAGGCAAAAATCACGCTGAGCATGGCCACATCAAGCGCGCCCATCAAATCCATCGCCATAAAGGTAGGCGCAATCGACGGGGGCATCGACATAAGGCCGCCGTACTCGTTATGACCTAGCACCATGGCAAGGACGGTAACGCCTAAAATACCGATCATTACCGCACCGGTGACTTTAAGATAAGCCAGTGCTGTGATCACAAAGAAACCCAGCAGTGCGTAGATAGCTGGAGGCTGGGAAAGATCGCCCAAAGAGACATAAGTTGCAGGATTAGCAACGACGATGCCAGCGTTTTTCAGCGCGATCATCGCCAAAAAAAGGCCGATACCCGCAGCAATGCCTAAACGTAGCGACATGGGAATCGCATTAATGATCCATTCACGAATTTTGAAGATGCTTAATGCAAAGAACGTTAGGCCGGAGAAGAAGACCGCACCCAAGGCCGCTTCCCAGGTATACCCCATTCCCAGCACAACGCCATAGGTAAAAAAGGCGTTTAGTCCCATGCCAGGCGCCTGAGCAATGGGATAATTGGCCCACAAACCCATTATTAAACAACCAATCGCTGCGGCTAAACAGGTCGCCACAAATACGGCGCCGTAATCCATGCCCGCTTCAGAAAGAATGCTAGGGTTAACAAAAATGATGTAGGCCATCGTCAGGAACGTGGTAACCCCGGCGATAACTTCTGTTTTGATGTTGGTCTTGTGCTCGGTGAGCTTGAAATAGTTATCCAGAAGTTTCATGAAGCTTATTATCCTTCGTGCTAATGCCGCATTCGCAGGCGATCTGGTACCGAGAAAAGCCGCACATATTACCTAAAGCCTCACTGTGTTGCGAGCGCCTCAGCATGACGGCTAATGAAAGCGGGAGTAGTCCCGCAGCTTAATGCCAAGCAATCTTTAGGCCATGACCTAACCGATCGGTCAATCAATAAGCAAAAAGAACCCATTATTAGCGTTATTGGGCCTTAATGTGCTGGGGCCCTTTAGCTATTCCCTCTTTGCTGGGACAGTACACGCTCTACCGTTTCAACAATCACCTGGGTCTGGGGATCAATTTCGATATTGACGAAATCTCCAGGTGCTCGGTCTTTAAGCGTGGTGCGAGAGAGCGTTTCCGGAATCAAATTGACACTAAATTCAATGTTGCCGCTTTCTGCTTGGCGCACATCACCAATCGTCAAACTAATCCCGTCTACACCAATATAGCCCTTTTCGAACACAAACCTACCTAGCCTTTCCGGTAAGGTAAACCACAGCCGACGGTTATTCGGCGCCTCTTCAATTGAAGCCACCTCAGCCATAGAAATAATATGGCCTGACATGGAATGCCCACCGATCTCATCACCAAAACGCGCCGCACGCTCTATATTGACGTACTGCCCGGGCTGTATTGCACCAAGATTGGTCAAACGTAGCGTTTCACGCATTAAATCAAAGCTAACATTATCGTCTTCAATCGCTGTCACGGTTAAGCAAACGCCGTTATGCGCCACCGATGCACCCAGTTCAAGCCCTACTCGCATCGAAGGCGGCAGTTCAATAACATGCACACGAAACGCTTCTAACTCACGCACAGCCACGACTTTAGCCACACCTTGCACAATGCCGGTAAACATATCGCCCTTTCCCCTTAAATCGAAATATTGACTAAACTCTATTCGGCAAGCTTACTACTGGTGCCTCAAAATTGTGCAGTGATCTTGGTAATAATTGACATGCCTACCGCCTATCTTTAGACTTTCGCCGCAATTGAAGTGACGCCGATTTGTACCCATATTGCGGGCGTCCACCGGACCACAGGCCTGGTGAAGTGCAGCTAAAAGGGTGTGTCCAGCGTTGATGGCCACCCATAAGGGTGGCTTTTTTTATTCCCCTTTCGCATGCTACCCCGCACTCCGTCTTCGGCCTACCGTTAAGGCAGACGCCATGATTGAACTTAGCAACGTCAGTAAAACCTATTTCAGCAACAACAAGGGTAGCGGCACCCATGCCGTCCATGCACTTAAAAATGCCAATCTCACGGTTCCGAAAGGCACCATTCACGGCGTCATTGGGCTTTCAGGCGCCGGTAAATCCACGCTAATTCGCTGCGTTAATTTGCTTGAGCGCCCAACCAGCGGCAGCGTTATTGTCGATGGCCAAGAGATGACGCGCTTAAGCAACGCAGCACTCAACCGGGCGCGCCATCGGATTGGCATGATCTTTCAGCACTTCAACCTGCTGACCACCCGCAACGTATTCGACAACGTTGCATTGCCTCTTGAGTTAATGGGGCAAAAGCGCAACGTCATCCGCGAGCGTGTCATTCCGCTGCTGGAAATGGTTGGCCTGGCAGATAAAGCCAACCAATACCCCGCCCAGCTATCCGGCGGCCAAAAGCAGCGGGTGGCGATAGCCCGCGCGCTGGCCAGCAAACCCCAGGTGCTGCTGTGCGACGAAGCGACCTCAGCGTTGGATCCGCAAACCACCAGCTCAATTTTAGAGCTGCTGAGAGATATTAACCACCAACTGGGTATTACCATCTTATTGATCACCCATGAGATGGAGGTGGTTAAATCTATTTGCCACCGGGTCAGCCTAATCTCTGATGGTGAGCTTGTGGAAGATTCGGAAGTGGGCGACTTCTTTACCGCTCCGCGCACTCAGCTGGGGCGTGAATTCCTCAACGACTTCCTGCAGTTAACACCGCCCAAGGAGCTGCTTGAAAGGCTCTCCGACATGCCGGGTGTCGATACGCATCCCGTGGTGCGACTAACGTTCTCGGGTGATGCGGTCTCAACACCGCTCATTTCACGTCTGGCCCGTGAGTGCAGTGTCGATGTCAGCATCCTTCAAGCCAAGGTAGAGTCCATTCAGGATCGCACCTTAGGGCTTATGATCGCTGAATTACTGGGTACGCCCGATCAAACCCAGCAAGCCATGACCTATCTTGAATCGCATCAATTACAGGTGGAGGTACTCGGCCATGTCCAGCGCAATGTTTGATCTTATTTTACAGGCTACGCTGGATACTCTTTATATGGTGGCGGTATCCGGGGTTATTTCCACGCTAGTCGGCCTGCCGCTTGGGGTGCTGCTCTACGTTACCCGCCCACGCCAAATTCTAGCGAAGCCAGTACTGAATCAAGCGCTTAGCATCATTACCAACATTGGTCGCTCGATACCGTTTATTATTTTGATGGTAGCCATCATTCCGTTCACCCGCATGCTAGTGGGCACATCGATCGGCATTAATGCAGCGTCGGTGCCACTGACCATCGCCGCCATACCTTTTGTTGCTAGGTTAGTTGAAGGTGCGCTTAACGAGCTCTCGCCTGGCTTAATTGAGGCCGCTCAAGCGATGGGCGCTACCCCCTGGCAAATTATCTGCAAAGTCCTTATTCCCGAAGCTCGCGGCGGTATTATGACGGGATTAACTATTACCGTGGTCACGCTGGTTAGCTACTCTGCCATGGCCGGCGCCGTAGGCGGCGGCGGCTTGGGCGATTTAGGCATTCGCTACGGCTATAACCGTTTTAACCCGACCATTATGCTGATTACCGTCGTAATTCTGGTGGTTATGGTTCAAGGGTTTCAGAGTTTGGGCGACTACTTGGTTCGCAAGAGTGACCGCAAATAGCACTTTTTAGTACTAGCGATCAGATATAACCAAAACGCATTAGATTTCTGTTTTTTATTACCGTATTATTATCTCATTCATGAACAACGCCACTGGAGAGTATCCATGCAAAAATTAATTATCGGTAGCCTGACGGCCCTTGCCCTAGCGGTTAACGTTGCTAACGCAGAAACGCGCAGCATTAAAATGGGCACCGTCGCAGGACCTGAAACGGAAGTGATGGAAGTTGCTGCACGCATTGCCAAAGAAGAATTCGACCTTGATGTCGAAATCATCGAATTCACTGATTACGTGACTCCCAATGCCGCCCTGGCAGATGGCAGCTTAGATGCCAATGCCTACCAGCATGAGCCCTACCTGCAGTCGATGGTAAATGACCGTGGCTATGACTTGGCTATTGCGGGTTACACCTTCGTTTATCCGATCGGTGCCTACTCTGAAAAGTATGACAGTATCGACGATCTGCCAGACGGTGCCCAAATTGCGCTGCCCAACGACCCTTCCAATGAAGGCCGCGCGCTGATCTTGATGCACAACGAAGGCTTGATTACGCTGAATGACCCGACATTCCTTGAAGCAACACCGATTGATATCGCGGAGAATCCACGCAACTTCCGCTTCCGCGAAATCGAAGCTGCACAGCTGCCCCGCGTTCTTCCCGATGTCGATATGGCGTTCATTAACAATACCTTTGCCCAGCCAGCTGGTTTAAGCCTGGACGACGCCTTGATCAAAGAGGGGCCTGAGTCGCCTTACGTCAATCTGATCGCCGTGCGTGGCGGTGATGAAGACCGTGAAGAGATCCGCCAACTGATCGATGCTTATCAGCGTGATGAAGTCATTGAAAAAGCGGAAGAGCTGTTTAAAGGCGCAGCGGTGCCAGGCTGGGTTGAGTAACACTTAGTCAGCCGTAACACAGTTAAGTAACAACGTTGTCATAAACCAATCAGGCCGGCGCTCATAAAGCGTCGGCCTGTTGCGCTGTATAGATGAGGAAGTATATGCAAGCTACTGTCGACTACTCGCTACTTAACCGCCAGCTCGAAGCACTGCTCGACACCCGCGACTGGCTTACCAATAGCGCTCAGACCTGTGCATTTATTCAACAACAGCTTAGCGACCTTAACTGGGTGGGCTTTTATTTGCAGCGCCAGCCCAACATTCTGGGCTTAGGCCCCTTCCAAGGCCTGCCCGCTTGTCACCCTATCCCTTTTAGCAAAGGTGTCTGCGGTGCCGCTGCTCGTGAACAAAAGACGCAGCGAGTGGATGATGTTCACGCGGTCGCTGACCACATTGCCTGCGACGCGAAATCCAACTCAGAACTAGTGGTTCCTATTGTTATTGATGGCCGAGTATGGGGCGTACTCGACTTGGATAGCCCCCTGCATGGGCGCTTCAGCGAGCAGGATCAAGCCGGTATTGAAGCCTTGGTTGCCACCTTCGTACGTCAAACCGATTTGCCCGAACTAACTGCCACCGCTTAGCGCACATATAAAAACACCCCATGCCAAGGCACGGGGTGTTTTCAATACAGCTGGTAGGACCAGGCGGATTTGAACCGCCGACCTCCACGATGTCAACGTGGCGCTCTAACCAACTGAGCTATGGTCCTGAAAATTGGTGCTGCCGGTGTAAATGGTAGGACCAGGCGGATTTGAACCGCCGACCTCCACGATGTCAACGTGGCGCTCTAACCAACTGAGCTATGGTCCTATCTTAACTAAGAGCTACTTATTAAGAGCCAATGCGCAGAATATTAAGCGCAAGCGTGCCAAGCAACGGATGCGAATTTTACCCACTTGCCACTGAATTGCAAGCTATTTCCTTTCGTCATCAATATCCCGGTACGCTGTTCAATACACTGCAGAACATCAAAATCAACAGACAAATGGACACTCGTCTCACTATAGGACTAGTCTAAGCGCTCGATAATATGGATAACATAAATTAAGGGGGTAAACCGTGCTTGGTCCTTTGCTAGGAAGCATAGCCATCGCGTTATTAATAGCCACCTCAGTGGCACGCATCGAAGTCCACTGGTGGTGGATTCGGTGCTTTGAATTTCCCCGCTTGCAAATCGCATCACTGGCATTAGTCACCGCTGTATTGACGGTTTTTTTTGTTAATGACAGCCAATGGTATTGGGTAGCACTCATTGCATCCGCCATTACCTTAGTTATCCAGGCCAATTACATTTTACCCTGGACACGAATTTGGCCGGTGCAAGTGATAGCCGCTGAAACCCCCGATGACGAACACACAGTGACCCTGCTGATCGCCAACGTACTAATGCCAAACCACCGGACTGAAAAGCTAATCGAGATGATTAAGCACTATCAGCCTGACATTGTACTGACCCTTGAATCGGATCAGTGGTGGCAAGACCAGCTAGATCCAGTTCTCGCCGAAAACTGGCCACACAGCGTTAAAGTCCCGCTCGATAATCTATACGGAATGCACCTTTATTCACGCCTTGCTCTCGAGAACACTTCTGTCGAGTGGCTAATTCAAGATGACATTCCTTCTATTCACACAAATATCACACTCGACAGCGGCGAGAGTATTCGCCTATACGCAGTACACCCGCGCCCTCCCGCGCCAAGTGAAAGCGAAAAATCGCTTTGGCGCGATGCTGAACTACTGCTGATAGGTAAAAAGATCCATGAAGACCCCAAGCCTACACTGGTGGCCGGAGATCTGAATGATGTGGCATGGTCGCGCACAACACGGCTTTTTTGTCGCGTGGGAGGAATGCTAGACCCACGCCGAGGTCGCGGCATGTTCAGTACCTTCCATGCCAAATACCCCATGCTGCGCTGGCCTTTAGATCACATCTTTGTGACAGACCATTTCACGCTGGTTAGCATGCAGCGCTTAGATGCGTTTGGCTCAGATCATTTTCCTATTTTAGCAACACTGTGTTATCGCCCCTCGCGCAAAGATGAAAATGAAGCGCCTGAAGCAAGTGCCGAGGAGCGCCAAGAAGCTAGTGAAACGATCCAAGAAGGAAAAACCGAAAAGCAAGAGACCTGAGCCACAACATCTTCATAGAGGCCAATGCAGCACCCGCTTACTCAGGAATTCCCCCTTGGGTGAGCGCCTTCGGATCAAGTAATCGTTCTAAGGTTTCTCTATCAAGATCAGTTTTCTCTTCTGCCACATCAATGATGGGACGTCCCGCCTGATAAGCTTCTTTCGCAATGGTGGCAGCGGCATTATAGCCAATCTCCCCGTTTAGAGCGGTGACCAAAATCGGGTTGCGCGCTAGCGGGCCCGTCACATTATCTTCACGCACCTTGAATGTGGCGATGGCACGGTCAGCAAGGAGGCGCGCGGTATTACTCATTAAGCTAATGGATGTCAGCAAATTGGAAGCCACAAGCGGCAACATGACATTTAATTGGAAATTACCACTTTGCCCCGCCACGGTAATGGCGGTATCCAAGCCGATCACTTGGGCGGCTGCCTGAGCGGCTGACTCAGGAATCACCGGATTCACCTTACCCGGCATAATGGAACTACCGGGCTGCAAAGCCTCCAGCTCAATTTCACCCAACCCGGCCAGTGGCCCAGAGTTCATCCAGCGCAGATCATTGGCAATTTTCATAACCACGCACGCCAAGCCTTTCAACTGCCCGGACAGCTCCACGGCCGCATCTTGTGAAGAGAGACTAGCGAAAAAACTGTCGTTAGGGGTAAACAACAACCCGGTTTGTTCGCTTAACTCCTGAGCGACCAGCTCAGCAAACCCCACTGGCGCATTGATACCGGTTCCTACCGCTGTGCCACCCTGAGCTATGCGGCAAAGCCTTTGCATGGCGCTATCAAAACGCTCTAGCGCCTGGCCTACTTGGCTCGACCAGGCCCCCAGCTCTTGATCCATACGCAGTGGCATAGCGTCCATCAAGTGAGTGCGGCCGGTTTTCACAATGTGGCTTAACTCACCGGCACGCTGATCAATGGTATCGCGCAGGTGTACCAGCGCTGGCCGCAGCGACTCATGTACCGCAATGGCTGCGGAAAGATGAATAGCCGTCGGAATAACATCATTACTCGACTGACCCATATTCACATGATCATTTGGGGTTACCTCAATGCCCTCACGACTAGCAAGTGTTGCGAGTACCTCATTGACGTTCATATTGGTCGAAGTGCCCGACCCGGTTTGAAACACATCAATGGGAAATTGCTGATCGTGTTTGCCGGTTAGTACCTCGCGAGCAGCCTTCTGAATTGCTTCGGCTCGGGCTTCATCAAGCCCACCTAATGATTGATTGGCGCGTGCTGCCGCAAGCTTAATTCGGGCAACTGCGTGAATAAAGGCGGTCGGCATAGGTGAATGCGAAACTGGAAAGTTGTTAATCGCCCGCTGAGTCTGAGCGCCATAAAGCGCATCGGCAGGCACTTCCAGTTCGCCCATGCTGTCGCGTTCTATACGTGTTGCCATTGCACGTCCTCCTTTGATTAAAATAATTCCGGCTGTTTACTCTGAGCCATTAGCCTATATATCGTTCGCTTCAAACATTAATGATCTGCATTACAACGCATTAAGATCAAATGTTGCACTGCACAAAAACATTTGCTATGCTGCACCGCAAGATAGATTGAAAATTCTGCTTCCACTTCAGGCAGTCTTGCTATCACCCCGGAGGGTATAAATATGCGTACTGTAAATACTAACGAAATGACTCAACAGTTTGACAACATGTTCATGGCACCTATGCGCGCCTATATGGCTTTAAGTGTCGATTACACTGAGAAAATGATCAACGCCCAAATGGACGCAAGCAAGGCCTACGTTGATACTGGCATTGCTCAAATGCGCCAAATGATGGATGTGAAAGATGCAGAAGGCCTGCGCAGCTACATGGAAGGCCAGCAAAAAGTGGTTAAAGAATTAGCTGAGCGCGCTAAAGGAGATGCCGACAAGGTCGTTTCTCTACAGCAGGACTTTATTCAGAAAAGTCAGAAAATTACTGAAGATAATGTTAAGCAAGCACAAACTGCTGCTAGCAAGATGAGCAAAACCGCTTAAGACACTCCTTTTTGGAGGCTCCTTAAGCGAGCAGCGTGCTTCGCACGATAAAAATGCCCTCGTCGGCTTCACGCTGACGAGGGCATTTTTGTTACCAGCCCAGCGCCGACTTCACAAACGGGATCGTGAGCTTGCGTTTGGCCGACAGTGACGCTTTATCGAGTGTTTCAACTGCACGACATAACTCACCTAATTCACGCGGGCCGCGGTGCAGAATATAGCGCCCCACGTCATCAGGAAGCTGCATTCCTCTTACGCTGGCTCGCAGCTTTAGGGCAGCCAAACGCTCATCGTCATCCTCTAACGGGTGCACATGAAACGTGACTCCCCAGGTTAACCGTGAAGCCAAGTCGGGCAAAACGACATTCAACTGCCGAGGAGAAGCGCTGGCGGCAATGATCAGCTTTTTACCAGCGTCTCGCAGACGATTAAAAGCGTGAAACAGCGCCTCTTCCCAACGTTTTCGCCCAATCACACACTCTAAATCATCAATGGCAACGAGATCCAAGCGCTCGATATCTTCAAGCATTAATGGAGGGAAGTGACCAAGATCATTTAATGGCAAGTAAAGCGCGCGTTTATCAGCATCTGACGCCGCATGGCACGCTGCTTGTAGCAAGTGGCTTCGCCCTACGCCCGGCGCCCCCCATAAATAGAGAAACTGCTCCCCCTCAGCCGTTAGTTGCTGTGACACATGCTCAACCAGCGGCGCATTTGTTCGCGCCGCATAATAGTTATCGAAGGTTGCATCGTCACGCAACCCTACCCCTAGGGGCAGCTGTGCCGGCGGTCGGCTCATAGGGACTCCCGGTGATCTGGACGACTTGTGGCTTCACGATTAGGCGCATGGCGCCCCAGTTCAATATGATGGGAAGAACTCTCTTCCAAAATCGTCGTATGCTTATCGTTATAAAGCTCACTGTCTTGATAACGAATTTTTACTTCTTTTAGTAATACCAGAATCACCGCTGCAATCGGTAATGCCAATAGCACACCCGTTAACCCAAACAGGCTGCCACCGGCCAGAACGGCAAAAATGACCGCTACCGGGTGTAAGCCTATTTTATCGCCTAGCAATTTAGGCTGCAGCACTACACTCTCTGCGATTTGCCCGATGCTGAAAACAGCAATAACGCCAGCCACCCCCCACCAAGTTCCAAATTGAAATAGCGCAACGATAACAGCAATGACCAGCCCTACGATAAAGCCCAAGAACGGCACAATACTCACTAAGCCAGACACCACACCAATCAGCAGGCCAAAGTTAAGTCCCATTAATGTTAACCCTACCGCGTAAATAACACCTAAACACATCATTACCAGCAGCTGTCCGCGTAAAAAAGAGGACAGCACCTCATCGCAGCGGCGTGCCAGCCTAAAGGTGTCATCAGCGAACTGACGCGGGATTAAGTTAGCAATGCTAGACAACAAACGGTTCCAATCTAAAAGTAGATAAAACGTTACGACGGGTATTAGTGCGACGTACGTTATCCACGTGACAAATGCCATGCCAGAGCGACCAATTTGGCCTAACGCTTGCGCCAAATAGCCACCTGCATTTTGCCAGTTTTCAGCCAGCGACTCTTGCACATTACCAAGCTCAGTTGCTAAATCGTAGCCGGTCCACTCTTGCACCTGAGGCCCTAACACATTCTCTACCCAATCAAACACGCTAGGTATGGCATCACCCAGTTGCTTTAACTGCTGGACGATAAGCGGTATTAAAATCAGCAGGCTCGTCACCAGCATTAACAGCAGGACTAAAAAGACACTGCACACCGCCAGAGGCCTGTTCATACCCCAGCGCTGAAAACGGTTGGCCAAAGGATCGGCTAAATAAGCGAGAATCATCCCAGCAATAAAAGGCATCAGTACTGCATCTAACAAAACAATCAAGCCACCGATCACCACTAACAGCAGGATACCCCACCAAGAATTACGCATACATCCCTCTCAATCCTGGATTTAATCCGAACACTAACTATGCCGGATGTGAGCGAAAGTCGCTCGTTTAGCGTTGCATAATGTGTGACAGCGGTGCGAGCTGGGCCGCTGGGTGTTACAATCCGCTGCAGTTATCGCCCAGCACTGGCTATGTCGCCAGCACTACCAGCACCGCTATTTGCTTCACAGGATCTGTCATGACCGAGACCTCCTCTTCTTCGGCTACTCCTTCCCTCAGCTACAAGGACGCAGGCGTCGACATTGATGCCGGTAACGCCCTGGTTGACCGCATCAAACACGTTGCCAAGCGCACCACTCGCCCAGAAGTCATGGGTGGGCTGGGGGGCTTTGGTGCGCTTTGCGAAATTCCAGCAGGCTATCGGCAACCCGTGCTTGTCTCGGGCACAGATGGCGTCGGCACTAAGCTGCGCCTGGCAATGGACCTTGGCAAACACGATACAATTGGTATTGATTTAGTCGCCATGTGTGTCAACGATTTGATCGTTGCCGGCGCCGAGCCACTGCTATTTCTTGACTACTATGCCACGGGTAAGCTCGATGTGGATATTGCTGCTGACGTTGTCACCGGTATTGGTGCCGGTTGTGAGTTGGCAGGATGCGCGCTGGTAGGTGGGGAAACCGCCGAAATGCCTGGCATGTACGAAGGCAGCGACTATGATCTGGCTGGTTTTTGCGTAGGTGTCGTTGAAAAATCAGATATTTTAGATGGCAGCAAAGTAGCCGAAGGTGATGTAATTCTTGGCTTGGCATCATCGGGACCGCACTCCAACGGCTACTCGCTGATTCGTAAAATTCTCGACGTCAGCAACGCCTCGCTGGACACTGACATCGCGGGAACCAGCCTAGCTGATGCGCTAATGGCGCCGACCCGCATCTACGTTAAATCGCTGCTCTCTTTGATGCGCGGCAGCGATATTGCTGTACACGCCTTATCGCATATTACCGGTGGCGGTCTGCTGGAAAATATTCCTCGCGTGCTGCCCGACGATCTCGCCGCCCATATTGATATCAACAGTTGGCAGCGCCCGGCGGTGTTTGATTGGCTACAGGCTAAGGGCAACGTCAATGAAACCGAAATGCACCGTGTACTTAACTGCGGCATCGGCATGGTTGTCGTGGTACCGCAACATCAAGCGGAGCAAGCCATCGCCCACCTAACAGGCGAAGGTGAATCCGTTTACCGCCTGGGTCAGATTGTTAAGCGTCAAGAGGAAGCCGTTATTCTGGAGAACCTCTCGGCATGACCAATACGGACTACCAAAGCGATACTATTCGCGACGTAACGCCGGAGCCCCTTGGTGCGCGTCGCATTGTGGTACTTATTTCGGGTAGCGGGAGCAATTTACAGGCACTTATTGATGCCCAGTCTCATGATCGTTTGGGCGGGGGTGAAATTGTCGCTGTGATTTCCAACGTCGCGGACGCTTACGGCTTAAAGCGCGCTCATGAAGCAGGTATTGAAGCGGTCGCGCTGCCCCACCGTGAATACGATAGCCGCGAAGCCTATGATGGTGCGTTAATTAAAGTCATCGAGCGCCACGAGCCAGATCTCATTGTACTGGCTGGCTTTATGCGTATTTTAACGCCCCGTTTTGTGCAACGGTTTTTGGGCCGCATGTTGAATATCCACCCCTCACTGCTGCCAGACTACCAAGGGCTCAATACCCATGCGCGAGCGCTGGCAGGTGGTGTTTCCAGCCATGGCTGTAGCGTGCATTTTGTCACTGAAGAGCTAGACGGTGGCCCAGTAGTGCTGCAAGCAGAACTGCAGGTCAGCGCTGATGACACGGTCGCAACGCTGCAAGAGAAAGTGCATGCCCGTGAGCATCTGATCTACCCTATCGCCGTGCGGTGGTTCTTGGAAGGCAGGCTACAGTTCAGTGCAGAAGGCGCCAAAATGGATGGTCACCTGCTACCGGAATACGGCATGCGACTTTCCCATGCCGACGCTGCCGAAGAGCTTGATGAAGAGATTGATGAAGAACTAGACGAAAAAGCAGAAGAGTAGCGCAAGCAGTAGACATTAAAAAAGCGTCTTACGATTAACACCGTAAGGCGCTTTTTTTATAGCAAGACAGGGAGAATTAGGTGCGTGGCAGAGTAACGCCGCGCTGGCCCATATATTTCCCGCCCCGGTCTTTATACGAGGTTTCACACACTTCATCGGACTCTAAAAACAGCATCTGCGCCACACCCTCATGAGCGTAAATTTTCGCGGGCAGATTGGTGGTGTTAGAGAACTCAAGGGTCACATGGCCTTCCCACTCGGGCTCTAACGGCGTTACGTTAACAATGATGCCACAGCGCGCGTAGGTGGATTTTCCTAAGCAGATGGTGAGTACATTACGAGGAATACGGAAGTACTCAACCGTGCGCGCCAGGGCGAATGAATTCGGCGGAATAACGCACACGTCGCCTTTAATATCAACGAAGCTTTTTGCATCAAACGCTTTCGGGTCAACAATCGCCGAGTGAATATTGGTGAACACCTTAAACTCATCCGCGCATCGCACGTCATACCCATAGCTTGAAGTGCCATAGGAAATAACGCGCTGCTCGTTCACATAGCGCACCTGTTCGGCTTCAAACGGCTCAATCATCGCATCGCTTTTAGCCATACGACGAATCCAATTATCAGATTTGATACTCATGTGTTACTTCATCACTCGCTAAAGGAAATAGTTGGGCCATTGGCTTGGCTGGCATTAACCGCTTCGGCTACTTTTTGGGCAATTGCAGCAAAGGTCTGACTCACTGAGCCTTCAGGCTCAGATACCACGCTCGGCCGCCCAGAGTCCGTCAACTCACGGATAGAGAGCGTCAATGGCAACCGACCTAGCACTTGAGTGTCGTACTCATGTGCGATGCTGTCCCCACCACCCGTTCCAAAAATAGCTGCTTCGTGGCCACAGTTTTCACAGTGATACAGGCTCATATTCTCAACCACGCCCAGCACCGGAACATTAACCTTGCGGAACATTTCGATCCCTTTACGTGCATCAAGCAGCGCAATATCCTGTGGCGTTGTGACAATCACAGCACCTGCCACCGGCACTTTTTGCGCCAGCGTTAGTTGGATATCACCGGTACCCGGCGGCATATCAATCAGCAGAAAATCAAGATTGTCCCATTGGGTTTGTGTCAGCATCTGCTGAAACGCCCCCACGACCATTGGCCCGCGCCATACCATAGGCTCGCGTGTGTTGACCATAAAGGCCATCGACATCGCTTGAAGGCCATGGGCTTCCAGTGGCAGAAACTTATCATTGGCCGCCGCTTGAGGACGAACACCCTCTTTTACGCCAAGCATTTGGGCTTGGCTGGGGCCGTAAATATCTGCATCCAGCACACCCACGCGATACCCTTGTGCCGACAAGGCTAACGCCAAGTTCACGGTGACCGTGGATTTTCCCACGCCCCCTTTACCCGATGCCACTGCAATAATATGTTTAACCCCATCCATTCAATGGCACTCCTAGCGTTGTTAGGCTCTGCACATTAAAGCAGGCTCTGAATTTATGTTGAGTGAATGATACTCCTCAGGGCCTCAATCATAAACCAGCAACAAGAAAGCGGATGCCGGTTGCCCGACATCCGCTCTCATGTTGCTGGGTTAACGACTTACTGAGTGTTCATGATTAACCAGCGTTCTGCTCGGCTTCTTCACTTCCACCGTCGCTGTCGTTGGCACTCTCATCAGATGAGTTCTCCTGATCAGATGAACTGTCAGTCTCTTCACTTACCGACTGCTCAGTTTCGGCCATACGACTATCTAAGGAGGAAAGTTCGTCACGCCATTCGCTTAGCTGCGTCTCCAATCGCTCAAGCTGATTTTCGCGCTCTTCAAGATCGCTCTCAACGCTAGCTACTTCTTCACGTCCCATATCCAAAGCCACCATCAAGTCATCCATCTCACTACGCACTTGGCTGAGGCTCTGCTCTTCTTCTTCGCGAAGTTCAGTCAACGAATCAATCTCGCTTTGCAGTTCATCGCGCTCGCTGGCCAGCGAATCACGCTCGCTTTGAATACTGGCAAGCTCTTCCTGGGCGCTAGCCACTTCCTCTTCTAAACTACTGACCTGCTCATTGGCTTGGCTGATCTGCTCTTCCAGCTCAGCCAGCTCATCTTCGGCACTGCTTAGCTCTTCTACAGCCTGCTGACGCTGCTCCTCTGCTTGCTGGCGTGCTGACTCCGCTTCCTGACGAGCAGTGTCGGCGCTCTCACGCGCTTCTTCTACCTGCTGAAGGGTACTTTCAGCTTCATCGCGGGTTGAGACTATCTCATCGCGCTCTTCGCGCAACGTGCTCATTTCACCTTCAGCACCTTCTAACTGCTCAGTTAAGGTAGTAATTTCTGACTGTAGTGCATCGCGCTCGGATTCAAGTTCCTCAAGACGCGATTGAACCTCACTGGCTTCACCCTGAGCGCTTTCTAAAGACGCGCGAGCAGACTCTTGCTGCTCTTCCAGCAACGCCATCTCTTCTTGAAGCGCCGCTAAATCGGTTTCAGCTTCCTCAATTTCAGCAATGCGTTGGCTCAACTGGCTATTACGCTGTTCGGCGCTGGCAAGCTGCTCCTCTAAATTTTCGATGCGATCCTGACGGGTGCCCGCGTTCGATTGCGCCATGATTGCCCAAACAACTGCAATCGCGGCGATACCTGCAATGGCCTTAACTCGGTTATCTTGAAAGAGGGTTTTCATATCCGACTTTTTAGCCGGCTCTGGCTGTTTGGCTGGCGGCTGGTGATCGGTATGGTTGGTTTCCGTCATTATGCTTTCCTCTGTGGTCTAGGCTAACATTTATTTAAGCTAACGATAATTAGTAGCATTATTAATGCGCTAGCAATGGCTGATTTCCCTTTCAGCATACACAGCTCACTGGATCTAGCCAGTTTGTTAATGAAAACGTATACAAATGTTGCTGAAACGTTACTGGAAACGGTTCAATAAAACTTAAAAGCTAATCTCGCTTAGCTATCGAAGGTTGTTTACCAGAGTCAAAGCCTGATGCTTGACCGTGTGATGTGTCAAACCAAGCTAACGTGGAGTGCAGCGAAACCACGCTACCCACTACTAGTAGCGTAGGCGGTTTAATCGCACCCGCCAAGAAAGCATCTGGCAACCGTGAGAGCGTACCAATATGCGTTTGCTGTTGGCGCGTCGTGCCTTGCTCGATTAAGGCTAGCGGTGTTTCAGCAAGCAGTCCATTGGCAATCAGGGCGCGACTAATCAGCTCGACGCTGCCAAGCCCCATGTAAAACACCAGCGTTTGCCCAGGCCGCGCTAAAGCATCCCAATCCAACTCGCCCTGTTGCAAATGGCCGGTAACAAACCTCACCGACTGAGCATGATCCCGATGGGTCAATGGAATACCCGCGTATGCGGCGCACCCTGAGGCAGCCGTGATTCCCGGTATTACTTCCACATTAATCTTCGCCGCTACTAAAGCTTCCAGCTCTTCCCCACCGCGGCCAAATATAAAGGGATCACCACCCTTAAGCCTAACAACGCGTTTACCCTGTACTGCCCAGGTAACCAACGCTTGGTTGATGCCCTCTTGGGGAACACTGTGCAGTGAAGCTGCTTTACCCACATAAAAACGCTCAGCCTGATCAGAGATCAGCTCAAGAATCTCACTGCTCACCAAGCGGTCATATAGCACTACCTCAGCGGTCTGCAGCCGCTTATATGCTTTTAACGTCAATAACTCAGGATCTCCCGGCCCTGCCCCCACCAAACTAACCACACCTTGCGCTAAAGTAGCTCGCTCTTGTCCTACTTCCAAGACAGCACCTCAAAGAATAAAAATGCGATTTAATATATTAAAAAGTAATTAATAATATCACTAAATTCTTAAACCTCATTATTTACATATTAAAACATCGCATTACCACACATATACAAATAACGATATTCTAAAAAGATATAAATAATAGTTATTTTGTCCGCAATGGCTTACATCCTGGTAACGCAATTAGCGCTAATCTTCACGATTAAATTTTAATTGGCATATGTTTGGAGATTCACGCATGCCCGTGAATGAGATTAGAGCACCCCAGAACGTATGTGCTGATCAACTTGTAGCTGCTATACCTGGCGTCATTTTTCAGTTTCATCGTGCCCATAATGGCCATATGCACTTCCCCTATTTAGAGGGAGGTGCTGCTGTCCTTAAACATGTTGACCGAGAAGCGTTGGCGAAAAATGCAGGAGAGCTTGTTGAGCAATTAACGGGAAAAGATCATCCTAAAATTATGTCCGCCATTGAACGCTCTGCTCGCTGGATGTTGCCATTAACAACACGTTTTCGGCTGCCTTTTCCCAAAGCTAATCCCCACTGGATTGCGGTCAGCGCCCAACCAGAGCCCGTTAATGACGGGATTCGATGGAACGGCATAATGATGGATATTAGCGATCAGGTCATCGAAGAGCAGCGGCTGCGTAAATTGTGCGACACAGACCCCTTGACCGAGCTGCCCAATCGACGCAAGTTGATGGTACATCTCACTCAGTTGGCCTCTACCAGCTCGCGTCACGGTACACCGATGACTATTATGATGATCGATATTGATCACTTTAAGCGCTTAAATGATCGGTGGGGGCATCTGCATGGCGACGATGTTCTCAAACAACTTGCAGTTAAAGCAAAGTCGTTATTGCGCTGTGAAGACATGGTCGCTCGCTTAGGAGGCGAAGAGTTTATGGTAGTGCTGCCACTTACACCGTTGCAGCAATGCCATACGCTTGCCAACCGGTTATGCAAAACCATAAGCATGCATGACTTCGGTATGGGCGAGGGCCATGTAACATTAAGCATTGGCATTGCTGAGTACCGCTGTGGTGAACCCCTCACCAGCTTGATTGAACGGGCTGATCAGGCGCTATACAACGCTAAAGATAGTGGCCGCAACTGTGTCTGCCTTCTGCGCTAGAACATACACCTATTAAACAGGAGAACAATCATGGCAACGCTTGCTGAGCACCCTTGCCAGCCATGTAAGAGAAACGCTCCAAGGTTAAGCCCAGATGAGGCCAAAACACTGCTAAAAGGCCTCAGTGAGTGGCAGATTGTCGAGCACGATGGCATCATGAAGCTGTCGCGAAGTTTTACTTTTCGTGACTTTGCCAGCGCACTGAAATTTACCCAGCTCGTTGGCGATATCGCAGAGCAGGCTGGCCATCACCCCGTTATTGTGACGGAGTGGGGCAAAGCCGCCGTCACGTGGTGGACCCATACCATTGATGGCCTGCATCTTAATGACTTCATTCTTGCCGCCAGAACCGACGAGGTAGCCGACTAAATGTTTGAGCATATTGAGCGAGTCCCAGGAGACGCCATTCTCGGGCTGATCGAAGCTTTCAAAAAAGATACCAATCCACAAAAAGTGGATTTAGGTGTTGGTGTTTACCGCGATACCCAAGGCAATACGCCGGTAATGCGCGCCGTTAAGGAAGCAGAAGCTCGCCTGCTCAAGAATGAAACCACTAAAACGTATATTGGCTCTCACGGTGCTCCAAGCTACGGTGAAGTGGTACTTCCCATGGTGTTTGGCAGCGAATCATCGGTATTAAAAGCTAACCGTGCCAGCGCTACTCAATCGCCTGGAGGTACCGGTGCCCTGCGATTGGCCGCTGATTTCGTGGCTTCACAGCTGCCGGGCAAAGGTATTTGGGTGAGTGACCCAACATGGCCAAACCATCACGGTATTTTTACCGCTGCAGGTATTGAGCTGCACAAGTACCCTTACGTTGACCCTGACAACCGTTTAGATTTTGACGGCATGCGGGCAGCACTAAAAAATATTCCTGAAGGGGATGTGGTGGTACTGCACGCCTGTTGCCACAACCCGACCGGTTTTGATCTTTCTCATGATCAGTGGCAAGAAGTGCTAGAGATTGTCCGTGAGCGCAAGCTACTGCCATTGATCGACTTCGCTTACCAAGGCTTCGGTGAAGGTTTGGATGAAGACGCCTATGGTGTTCGTTTGATGGCCGAAAGCCTCGACGAAGTTATCATCACCAGCTCCTGCTCTAAAAACTTCGGTATTTATTGTGAACGTACCGGCTGTTTGATTATGGTGGCGAAAGACAGTGAGCAGATGGAAAACGTTCGCTCTCAAGTCGCTATTGTTGCCAGGGAGAATTACTCCAACCCACCGGCTCACGGTGGCGCAATTGTTAGCGAGATCCTGCACGACGCCGAGCTAACCGCGTTATGGCGTGAAGAACTCACCGAAATGCGCGACCGCATCAACACCCTGCGTCGTGACTTCGTTGAGGCATTGAAGCCCTATGGTTTGGATCAGAAATATGCCTGCGTCGCTGAGCAGCGCGGCATGTTCTCCTATACGGGTCTCACACCGACTCAGGTTGATCGTTTACGCGATGAGTTTGGCATTTACATGGTGCGCTCGGGTCGTGCCAACGTAGCAGGATTCTCCCACGAGAACCTTCCCTACCTTGCCAAAGCGATTGCCGCCGTTAACGACTGACAAACGCATAAGCGCACAATTATACGCCCAGGCCTTCCTGGGCGTTTTTGTGTGTTGAGTGCTTGACCGATCAGTCAACAATTCGGCACACTCAGCTCTGCCTTGTATACAACACACCATAATCAAGAGGCCTATCATGGCGGCTGCCAGCACCCACTACCCCTGGTACAAAAAAGAAGATACTGACGCTTTCTTCGCACTTTTTCAGAACAACATTGCCAACTTTGTGATTATTGCGATTACCATGCTGGGCATGGGGTTTCCCTCATCCATTGTATACGGGCAGGTTTTGCCAGGTGCAGCAGTGGCAGTGATGGTGGGCAACTTCTATTACGCATGGAGTGCCGCAAGACTCGCGAGGAAAGAGAATCGTGCCGACGTAACAGCGCTCTCTTACGGCATTTCAACACCGGTGATGTTCGTATTCTTATTCGGGGTACTGCTACCCGCAAAACAACTTACCGGGGATGCCGAGCTTGCCTGGAAGGTGGCCGTTGCGGCCTGCTTTATCAGCGGAGCGATTGAAGCGCTGATTAGCGTTATTGGACGCTGGGTGCAGCATCACCTGCCCCGCGCCGCCATGCTTGGTGCAGTTGCCGGTGTAGCGCTTACCTTCATTGCCGGTGAAATGCTATTTAAAACGCTGGAAATGCCTATTATTGGCCTATTGGTCTTGGCAATTATTATTGTCGGCTTGGTGGCTAGAGTCAGCATGCCGTTTAAACTACCCACCTCGCTATTCGCCATTATTGTGGGTACCACCATGGCCTATCTAATTGGCGACGCCGGTACCGAACGCTTTAGCGATGCGTTTACCCACTTGGGCTTTTATCCGCTACTGCCTAATCTCGCTTGGTTTGAAGGTCTGGGGCTACTGCTGACCAGCATGCTTGCAGTGTTGACGGTAGTGCTACCCATCACACTTTATAACGCTATTGAAACGATGAACAATGTCGAGGCAATGGAAGCCGCTGGCGATAAATACGATGTGCGGGAGTGCCAAGCGGTAGACGGCGCAGGCACCATGATCGGCGCTCTGTTTGGCGGTGTTTTCCCCACCACGGTTTATATTGCCACCGTAGGCGCGAAATGGATGGGGGCGGGACGAGGATATAGCCTGCTTAATGGTGCGGTGTATGCGATCGCCACCATGTTCGGCTTAATTGCCGCCCTAGCCGCGATCATTCCTGTATCCGTAGTAGCCCCCATTTTAGTCTTTGTGGGTATGTCGATGATTGCTACCGCGTTCCAGGCCAACGACACCCGCTACTACCCCGCGGTCGCGCTGGCCATGCTGCCCTACTTCGCCAACTACGTGATGACGCGCTTTAATCGTGGCGCTGGCGACGTAGTCACCGATATCTCCAGTGCCATTGTCGTGATGGGCCAAGGCGCAATGTTTATGGCGATCCTGCTCGGCGCTATGACAGTCTCAGTGATTGATCATCAGTTCAGACGCGCTGCCGCCTTCGCCGCCATTGCCGCTGGCTTCTCGTTTGTCGGTCTGATGCACGCTCCACAGCTTTCGTTCAATGCCGCCCCGGAGTTTGTCATGGGTTATTTAGGCATGGCGCTGCTGTTTATCTATTTCTCTTTCCAGGAAGCGGCACGTAAACGTTAGTTGACGAACCCCGCCTGCCGATGCGGGCGGGATAAAATACGTCTCATCACTTGCCAAGCCATCATTCCTGCCAAAAGGTTACCTACTGCCGCACCGGCAGCCAGCCCCCACCAACCGAAAAACTGCGAGCCCAACCACAGGCAGGGTAAGTAGCAAATAAACAGCCGTGCGCTTGATAAAAGCATAGCGCGAAGTGGCCAACCCAAAGCATTGCCCGCGGAAACCACCAACATACACACCCCAAGCGCTGCGTAGCTTGGCAGTAAAAAGCGAATCAATAGGGTTAGTTCGCTTTGCACATCGGGGTTCCCGGCTAATGCCATGGCGAGCCATGGTGCTACCAACGCCAATAGCACTCCAAGGCTTAATTGCCATACTAGCGCCACTTTAATCGCCAAACGCATAAGCTGCTGTATCTGGCCCCAGTCACCGGCGCCATAACAACGCCCCAGCCATGGCGGCAGCGACATCGTCATGGCTAAAATCACCATTAATGAGAGCGTTTCTAAACGGCTTGCCAAGCCCCAGGCTGCCACCTGAGTGTCACCAAGCCCGGCTACTACGGAGATAGCTAGCATAGCCGCCAAGGGAGGCATAAGTTGGCTCACCATGGCCGGTGCCGCAATCCCCGTAAAAGGTCGCCAAGAACGCTTCGCCTCTTGCCAAAGGCCATGTTGGGTTGCCCACTGACGGCGTAATAATCTGCGGCTAGTCACCAGTAAACCCACCGAGAAAGCAATGGCGGTTGCCCATGCTGCCCCAGGCAAACCCCATCCTTGCCAAGGCCCCACACCAAAAATCAGCAATGGATCTAAGACCAGGTTAATAATGCTGCTGAGCACCATCATCTTGCCCGGCAAGCGGGTATCACCATGGGCGCGGAATACACTATACATAAAATAGAGCAGCGCCCCGAGCCAAGCGGAGAACAGCTGTGGCCCCCAGTAAACACGAATATAGGAAAGCGTCGTTTCATCGGCTCCCAATAGTCGAAAAATGGGTACATGAAATACCCATAAAGCGATCGCTAATAGTCCAATCACCCCACCGCCAGCCATCAGCACTAAGCTATTCAATCGCTGGGCCCGGGCCTCTTCGCCAGCGCCTAGTGCGCGGGAAATTAGCGCGGCAATGGCAATACCCATCCCGACCTGAATACCGATGATCAAAAACGATAGCGGGAAAGTAAACGACTGCGCCGCCAACGGCGCAGTGCCCAAACGAGCAATAAATGCGCTATCAACAAGTTGAAAACCCAATAGTGCCAACACACCGATGGCCATTGGCCATGTTTGGCGCCATAGGGTTATCGCCAACTCGCGCTGCTGCATAACAATTGCCAACTAATCACTCCTTTTATCCGGCCACAACGCAAAAACGCCACCACCCCTAATGGGGTGATGGCGCTTGATCAAGCATATCGTTTACTGACGAATACCTTCGAACGTCACATAAAGCTCAAGCTCGTGCATGACTTCAGGGAAATCACTCATATCGATGCCGTAATCGCTCAGCGTCAAGGTAGTGCTACCTTCGAAGCCAGCGCGATAGTTGCCCCACGGGTCATCGCCTTCACCCATTAACTTAACCGGCATTTCAATTTCTTGAGTTTCTCCGTGCAGGGTCAAATCACCCGTTAGCACGCCTTCGTCATCGCCAGTTGGCTCAAAGCCAGTGGAGGTAAACGTAGCAGTGGGGTATTCGCTAGCATTGAGGAAGTCATCGCTCAAGAAGTGACGATCACGCTCTGCGTGGTTGCTGTTTAGGCTATTGACCTGAACTTCAATCTCAACGGATGAAGCTTCTAGATCTTCAGGATCGTAGGAAAACTGACCATCAAACTCTTCAAAACTACCTAAAATGTAAGAGTAGCCCAAATGATTAATTTTGAACTGAATGAAGGCATGTTGACCTTCAATATCAATCTGATAGTCGTCTGCCTGGGCTTGACTGAGTGGCACCAGTGCTACAGCGGCAATAGCAGATGCAAATGCGGTCTTTTTGAACATAATCGATAGCTCCTTGCTTTACTTTATGGACACCGTAGAGCGCGCAATCACTCTGCCGGTGTTTAGAAAATGTTTATGTCGGTCAGTTATGCTCTTTAGCTTTACTGTGACGATGGCTGTAGGTGGGATTCAACATACGAACCAGCGTTTTATCACGATTTAACCTATGATGCTTGAATGCTGCAAGCGCGTGCCCAGCCGCTAAAATCATCAGCGCTAAGGCAGAGTACCAATGAATATCGCCTGCCAAACTGGCCTGATTGGGCAACCCATGTAGCAGTGCAGGCACCTCAAACCAACCAAACACACTGATACCACGCCCATTAGCAGTAGAGATCAAATAGCCGCTAATCATTACCACCAAAACAAGCACGTAGAGTCCAATATGACCTAGGTGGGCAGCGATAGTTTCTAATCGACTACCCTCAGCTTTCGGTGTCGGCTGAACCAGGCGCCATACCAAACGCACCAAAGTGGCAAACAGCAGCAATAGTCCAATCGAGCGATGTATCCAGGGGCCTTGATTATACCAGGGGTCATAATAGCCTAGTCCGGTCATCCACCAACCTAGTGCGAACAGACCAATTATGGTCAGCGCACTAAGCCAGTGAAACAGTATGCTGATCAATCCCCATCCACTGCGACTATTGCGCCACATCACTCTCTTCCTTATCCATCGCTATTTATCAGCGAAACGTTGATAGCCAAAATCATATCGCGTAATGGCAATAGTAACCGCTGAAAAAAGCAGAATGCTCCATTCGTAAAAACCACTGTTTGTAACATGCTTATAAAAAAACCGGCCAACGACGTGACCGGTTTTACGGAGCAAGTTGTGCTAACGCGCTACTAATCCATCAAGTCCGCGGGCTAAATCACGCTGAATATCTTCCTGGCTCTCTAACCCTACCGCAACACGGATTAAGCCGGGGGCTATACCAGCTGCGGCCTTTTGATCATCAGAGAGTCGACCATGTGTGGTGGTCGCAGGGTGGGTAATGGTGGTTTTAACATCGCCAAGATTACCGGTAATCGACAGCATGCGGGTTGCGTCAATCACTTGCCACGCCGCCTCTTGCCCGCCCTTCACTTCAAATCCCAGTACCGCACCAAAACCTTTTTGCTGGCGTTTCGCCAAGGCGTGCTGAGGATGGCTCTCCAGACCACTGTAATAGACCTGGGTAACGGCCGGGTGTGCATGCAGCCAGCGCGCCAGCGTCAGGGCATTTTCGCAGTGCGCCCTCATACGCAAAGACAGGGTTTCTAAACCCTTGGTAAAAATCCACGCGTTGAAGGGGCTTAGACAAGGGCCGCAGGTACGCACCACGCCAAACACTTCTTCAAGTAGCGTGTGGCTACCGACGACCGCCCCACCAATAGCACGGCCCTGACCATCTAAATATTTGGTTGCCGAGTGAATTACCAAATCAGCGCCCAGTGCCAGCGGCTGCTGAAGCGCTGGAGTAAGAAAGCAGTTATCAATCGCCAATAGTGCGTCGTGACGTTTTGCTAATGCTGCTAGCGCTGGGATATCGGCAATTTCAGACAGCGGATTTGATGGCGTTTCAGCAAACAGTAAGCGCGTTTTTGGTGTGATCGCTGCTTCCCAGGCAGACGCATTGGAAAGCTCGACATAGCGCGTAGTAATACCAAATTTGCCTAGGTACTTGTCGAATAGGCTAACCGTGGAGCCGAACAGCGAACGAGAGGCCACAATTTCATCACCCGCCGCAAGCAGCGCTAGCGCAGTCGATAAAATAGCCGACATACCCGAGCTGGTCGCTACACAACGTTCGCCCCCTTCAAGCGCCGCCAAGCGTCGCTCAAAGGTATGTACCGTAGGATTGGTAAAGCGTGAGTAAACATTGCCAGGCTCTTGCCCACCGAATTTACGCGCCGCTTCAGCGGCGCTTTCGTAGACAAAGCTTGAGGTAGGAAAAATAGGCTCAGAGTGCTCCTGCTCGAAAGTACGCTGATGCCCTGCACGAATCGCCAGTGTCTCTAATGACCACTCATCCTGGTACTTGTCTTCCTGGTGCTTGTCATCATGCATAACGCTTAGCTCCTAATCGTCCAGGTCATCATCCTGATTATGCATATCGACCAAGGCATGGTCACCGGCACTCTGATCCTTGGCAGAATCATTACGGCTGGCTTCCAAAGCGGCCAAGTAGGCGTCATCAATGTCACCGGTCACGTAGTTACCGTCAAACACCGAGCAATCAAACTCTTCCATTTCTGGATTCACTTCTCGGCAGGCCGCCTTCAGATCGTCAAGGTTCTGATAGAAGATACGGTCAGCGCCAATCAGGTCACCCACTTCCTGCTCGGTACGGCCATGGGCAATTAATTCTGACGCAGCGGGCATGTCAATGCCATACACGTTGGGGAAACGCACCGGTGGCGCCGCTGAAGCAAAATAGACCTTACGCGCACCTGCATCACGGGCCATCTGAATAATCTGCTTACAGGTCGTACCGCGAACAATGGAATCATCCACGAGCAGCACGTTTTTACCTTTAAACTCAACATCAATGGCATTGAGCTTTTGGCGTACCGATTTTTTACGCTGGGTCTGCCCAGGCATAATAAAGGTACGGCCAATATAGCGGTTCTTCATAAACCCTTCGCGATAGGTCACCCCAAGGTGCTGCGCCATCTCAAGGGCTGAAGTCCGCGACGTATCTGGAATCGGAATAACCACATCGATATCGTGATCCGGCCACTCATTTAAGATTCGGTCGCCCAGCTTGCGTCCCATCTGCATACGGGTGCCGTAAACGTAGGCACCGTCCAACAGCGAATCAGGGCGCGCCAAATAGACATGCTCAAAAATACACGAACGTAGCTGCGGGCGATCAGCACAAACCTGGGTGTGTATATTGCCTTCGATATCGACAAAAATAGCTTCACCAGGCGAGAGATCACGCTCAAGCTCAAAGCCGCCCACATCCAGCGCGACGGATTCTGATGCAATCATCACTGCCTGCCCGTTCTCTTCTTCGCGGGTGCCAAACACCACAGGACGAATACCGAAGGGGTCACGGAAAGCCACCATACCAAAACCGTTAATAATAGCGACGGACGCATAGCCACCTTTGCAGCGACGATGCACACGGCGCACGGCATCAAAAATATCTTCCGCTTCCAGGTGCAGCCCTTGCTTACCCAGTTCATGGGCAAACACGTTGAGCAGCACTTCAGAATCGGAACTGGTATTGATGTGACGCAAATCGGTGGAAAACAGCTCCTGCTTCAACTGCTCTGAGTTGGTCAGGTTGCCGTTGTGCGCCAGCGCAATGCCGTAGGGAGAGTTAACATAAAAGGGCTGAGACTCAGCTTCACTGGATGAACCTGCCGTAGGGTAACGCACGTGACCAATACCCAAGTTCCCTTTTAAGCGAGCCATATGACGGGTGTGAAAGACATCGCGCACTAAGCCGTTACTCTTGCGCAGTAGGAAGCGTCCCTCGCTCCATGTCATCATGCCGGCAGCGTCCTGGCCACGATGCTGAAGTACGGTCAGAGCATCATAGATTCCCTGATTTACCGCCTGCTTGCCCAGAAGGCCCACTATACCGCACATTCACGTTACCTCGCTTAATGCCCTGGCTTACCTAAGCAAGCCCGTACGTTCGTAGAATCGTATGTTCAACAGGTCAATACCTGTTGGTGTAACTCAGTACTTTTAACCTGACCTTTACGCCCCCTCGCGAGGACGAAGTTCGGGTAAAGAAATATCACGCAAGGATGCTGGCGCATCAGGCAGTTCTCGATCCCATTGATCTAGCTGGCTGACTGCCCAATCGCGTAGTTGAATAAAGGTGGGGCGCAGCTCAGCCTCTTGCCACGCCTGCAGTTCAGACAAAGGCGTGAGCGTTATCAGCACGGTTGCAACGAGCAGTATCACCGCACCTCGCGCAACGCCAAAAGCGGCCCCCGCGACACGATTTAAAAGCCCCATACCTACCCACTCAACCGCTGCATGTACCAAGCGAATAACAATGCCGCACAGCAAGATAACTGCGAAAATAACCAGCACAAACGCCAGTACTAACCGGGCATCAGAGCTTTCGATAAACCCGCTCATCAATTCAGCGACCGGTTCTGCAATAACCCGAGCTACCATGAGTGCGACGACCCAAGCAGCTAAACCCAATGCTTCGCGAACGAATCCTCGTACAAAGCCTGCCAGCATGGATAACGCCAGCACGGCTAAAAAAACTGCATCAATCCAGGTTAACGCCATCGTTTAGTCTCTTACTCGCACGAGAAGACCTTGCACATTGGCTCGCTCTTTAATGGATGTCATGGCCGCCTCACCATCTTCAGAAGTGGCATAAGGACCCACAAACACCGTGGTCATATTGTTATCACGCTGACGCTGATAGACAGTAAAGCCCTCGCCAGAAAGCTGCTCACTCAACCGACCGGCGTTGGACGCGTCACCAAAGCTGCCCACTTGTACCGCCCATTCACCCTGTGCGCTAGAAGAAGGGCTTGGTGAACTTGGAGCAGAGCCACTCGTACCGCTTCCACTGCTCGCAGTACCACTACTTGCACTGTTATTGGCTGCCACCAAATCCGCGATGGGATCACTGGTAGGCGTCGCAGATTCATCAGGTTCACTCGAACCAGCGGCTTCGGCAGTCGTGGGTGGTTCGCTGGAAGTACCTATTTGATCGGTTTGTGGCAACCGCGGCGTGGCTTCAATCGCATCAAGACCCACTTCCCCATCATCGCTCGGTGTTGATGACACAATGGGATCATTAATAGAGGCGGGGCGTTCAGGCGCAGGAACGTCTCGGCGCTCCACCGCCACCGGCTGCTCTATAATAAAGCTCGGTTGCGGGCGCTCTTCTCTCGGTGCGGGATCACTCATCAGCCATGGCACAAAAATCGCCAGTAGCGCGAGCAGAATGACAATACCGCTAATGCGTTCCGTTTTACCGTATTTCATTTCCGTCTCCATCAAGCGAAGCAACGCCTGTTGGCAGTGGCCGAGCTAACAGTGCCGCTACTGTAAAGAACGACCCGGTTGCCAAGACACGATCATTGGGCGTTAACACGTTAGCTAACCAGTCGACACCTTCTTCTGGTGTTTCGGCGCAAAAGTGAACCCGCCCTCCCTGAGCAATAATACGTTGGGACAACTCCTTCGCCTGGCAGCCTCGTTCACCAGGCAACGTTACACAAATCCAATCGTCTATGCGTGATGCTAATGCTTTTATAACACCTTCCATATCTTTATCGTTCAACATACCGATCAGACACCACTGCCGACCACCTGTCGGCGGTGAAGGCAAATGTTTTGCTACATATTCAGCGGCATGAGGGTTATGGCCTACATCCAAGCACCACGAGCCAATCCGCTGTAAGCGCCCCGGTAATTGAACGGTACTCAACGCGTTCAGAACAGCGGTTTTTTCTAACGCCAACCCGGTAAGCGCAAGCGCCTGTAATGCAGTGGCGGCATTATCAATCGGCAACCCAGGGTCAGGCAGCCCCTTAATTTCGATACGGCTACCATCGGCCTGCTGCCCCTGCCAACACCATTCAGCTGATGCTTCAGACGATGAAAAACGCTGAAAGTGCTTACCTAATACAAAGGCAGGTGCCGCTAAAGCTTCCGCACATTCAGCGACGCTATCGGGCAACTGTTGACTCCCCATCACTGCGGGACGCCCAGGACGAAAAATACCGGCTTTCTCACGCCCTATTTGTGCAAGGTCGGTACCTAGAAAATTAGCGTGATCCTGAGCAATAGTGGTAACGATCGCAATGTCCGCATCAATAATATTGACCGCATCCAACCTACCGCCAAGCCCTACCTCAAGCACCGCCACGTCGATTTCAGCGCTAGCCAAGCACCACAGCCCACACAGCGTGCCTGCTTCAAAATAGGTCAGGCTAATTTCAGGCTCCTGCAAGCGCGCGCGCTCAACCTGCTCAAACCCCTGCACGAGCAGTTGATCGTCCGCTTCAAGGCCGCCAATTTTGACGCGCTCGTTATAGCGCAACAAGTGCGGAGAGGTATAAGTGCCCACTCGCTGACCATGCGCGCGAGCAATACAATCAATCATGGCAAGGGTTGAGCCCTTGCCATTAGTGCCAGCCACGGTAATAACGCAAGGAGCAATGGGGCCATGAAGCAGCCCCATGCGATTAGCTACTTGCGAAACCCGCTCCAGTCCCATGTCGATTCCGACCGGATGCAACGTTTCCAAGTGCTGGAGCCACTGTTGCAACGTGTAGCTCGGCAATGAATGCGCCAGCGAAGGGTGTGGTTCCAGAGACTCAGGCATTGCGCGAATGGTCGTCACTCTTAGCGGTTGTGGTGCCAGTCTGTGACGTTTCTGCCGTGTTCAACGTCGTCTCAGCTGCGTCTGCCAATGCGGCCTCTTCAACGATAGGCTCAGCCACATCTGCTTCTACAACGTCCAGCGAACTATCAATCACAGCATCGTGATGTGTTAGCTTGCGCAAAATGCTGCCAACGCGCGCTCGCATTTCATGACGGTGCACAATCATGTCGACAGTGCCGTGCTCAAGCAGAAACTCACTGCGCTGAAAGCCTTCAGGCAAGGTTTCACGCACGGTCTGCTCAATGACCCTTGGGCCAGCGAAACCAATCAAGGCATTGGGTTCAGCGATATTCAAATCACCCAGCATGGCCAGCGACGCTGAAACACCACCAAATACGGGGTCTGTCAGCACTGAAATATACGGCACACCTTCTTGCTTAAGCTTCTCAAGCGCGGCTGATGTTTTAGCCATCTGCATCAGCGAGAAAAGCGCTTCCTGCATGCGCGCGCCACCTGAGGCAGCAAAGCACACCAGCGGAATATTCTCTTCCAGCGCTAAGGTCGCTGCGCGAACAAACTTCTCGCCGACCACCGCGCCCATAGAGCCGCCCATAAAGGTGAACTCAAAGGCAACCGCCACCACAGGTAAACCATCCAACTCGCCGCGCATGGCTACCAGCGCATCTTTCTCGCCGGTATCTTTTTGCGCCGCGGTCAGGCGGTCTTTGTATTTCTTGGAGTCACGAAACTTTAATCGATCATTAGGTTCGATTTCCGCTGCGATCTCTTCGCGTCCTGCTTTATCCAAGAACCAGTCCAAGCGTTTACGCGCCGTTAAGCGTAGATGATGATCGCACTTAGGGCAGACGCTATTGTGTTTCTCTAACTCAGGAAGGTAGAGAACCGCTTCGCACTTGGGACATTTACGCCAGAGGCCGTCGGGCACACTGGCGCGACGGTCTTTACGCTGGATACGACCCATTGAGGGCACGATCTTGTCTAACCAGCTCATATCAAAAAGGCTTCCGTTTTACGTCAATGCCTGGCAAAACCAAGCTTGATGAGTGTCGTCAATCTATTCAGTATAGGCGATAAAGCATTCCGCTTTAGGCATCCATCGCCGTACGCATTTCTGCTAATACACTTTTCAATTGGCCCGCGATGGTTTCCGGTGCCTCTACGCTCTCGGCTATGCGGTTGACCAGTGCACTGCCGACAATCACACCATCGGCAACTTTGGCCACTTCTGCGGCGGTCGCACCGTCGCGAATGCCGAAACCAACACAGAGCGGCAAATCAGTCATTCCACGCAGCGGTGCCAAAT
This sequence comes from Halomonas sp., assembly GCF_011050415.1. Lineage (GTDB taxonomy): Bacteria > Pseudomonadota > Gammaproteobacteria > Pseudomonadales > Halomonadaceae > Vreelandella. The sequence continues at coordinate 36,783 of NZ_DRFS01000023.1, read as the reverse complement.
GTTCGGCCACATCGTCAGCGTTTAAGGTGGCAGCTCCGGTAACGCCTTTCAGCGATACATAATAGAGGTAGCCTTCACCGTGGGCGCATATTGTAGCGGCACGCTCGTTAGAAGTGGTAGGCGCAACGAGAAAAATCGCTGCTAAATCACGTGATTTTAGCAGCGGCCCAATCTCATCAGCCTCTTCAGGCGGCATATCAACAATTAGCACGCCATCAACACCAACACTAGCGGCTTGGTCGGCAAAATTCTCGTAGCCAATCCGCTCAATCGGATTTAAGTAACCCATCAAGACAACAGGGGTAGTGGCATCGGTTTGACGGAACTCTTTGACCATCTGTATGAGGTCAACCAGCCGCGTGCCCTGCTTTAATGCACGCTCACAGGCTTTTTGAATTACCGGACCATCCGCCATAGGATCAGAAAACGGCACGCCGAGTTCAATTATGTCGGCACCGGCTTCCACCAGTGCATGCATAAAGCCTACCGTATATTGCGGCGCGGGATCCCCTGCGGTGATATAGGGAATCAAAGCCTTACGGCCCTGCTGCTTAAGTTCCTGAAAACGCTGATCAATACGATTCATGCTCGCCCTTAAAAAAGCTGCCCTTAAAATTCTATGCCGTCAATCTTGGCCACGGTCATGATGTCTTTATCACCACGTCCGGAAAGGTTGACCACAATGTGCTGGTCTGTCCGCATAGTGGGCGCCAATACTTTGGCATGGGCCAGTGCATGCGCCGACTCAAGGGCGGGCATAATACCCTCCATTCGGGTCAACTCACGGAAGGCGTCTAGGACTTCTTTATCGTTAGCCGTCACGTACTCGACCCGCCCCACATCTTTCCAAAGCGCATGCTCAGGACCTACACCGGGGTAGTCCAGGCCAGCTGAAATGGAGTGCGTGTCAGACACTTGCCCCGCCTCATCTGACATCAAATAGGTACGGTTGCCGTGCAATACGCCCCGCGGTGCATTAGACGCCAGCGGCGCTGCATGTCGCCCTGTTTCCACGCCATCGCCGCCGGCTTCAACGCCGTACATGGCAACTTCGTCATCTTCAACGAATGGATAGAATAGGCCCAAGGCATTAGAACCACCGCCCACGCAGGCAATCAACGCATCGGGTAGACGACCGATCTGCTCCAACGATTGGCGACGCGCTTCACGACCCACTACGGCGTTGAAATCACGCACCAGCAGCGGATAAGGATGCGGGCCTGCTACCGTGCCAATGATATAGAAAGTGTTATCAACGTTGGTTACCCAGTCGCGCAGTGCTTCATTCATGGCATCTTTAAGGGTACGCGTACCGGACTCAACGGGAATAACCCGGGCGCCCAACAGGCGCATGCGGTAAACGTTCAGCTTCTGGCGCTGAACATCCTCCGCGCCCATATAGACATCACACTCAAGTCCCAGGCGCGCGGCAACCGTGGCTGAAGCCACGCCATGCTGGCCCGCACCGGTTTCAGCAATAATCCGTGGCTTACCGGTTTTTTTTGCCAGCAGCGCCTGTCCAATGGTGTTGTTTACCTTGTGGGCACCCGTGTGATTCAGGTCTTCCCGTTTTAACCAAATCTGCGCGCCACCCAGGCTCTCCGACCAGCGTTTGGCGTGATAAAGCGGTGAAGGCCTGCCCACATAGTGGGCAAGGTCATAATCAAACTCGGCTTGAAAGTCGGGGTCATCACGTAAGCTGAAATAGGTTTTTTCCAGCTCTTCCAATGCAAAGCTGAGGGTTTCTGACACAAACCGGCCACCGTAGGGGCCAAAATGGCCACGCGCATCCGGCATTCGGGTCAGGTCGCTGAACTTGGTTTTCGAAACAGTTCCAGAAACAGTCACAGTGATACCTCACTAGATCGCCAGAACAGGCAAACATTTAATGATCTAAATAAAACGCAGCTCGACAGATATATAAGCTACGCGATGTAATTTAACGGGCGTCGGCTAACGCCACATGGCGAACAAAAGAGGCCATCTTGCCACCATCCTTGTAGCCGTGAGAGGCTTCAATACCGCCTGACACATCAACCGCATAGGGGCCCACTTGGCGCACAGCCTCTGCAATATTATCAACGGTCAACCCACCTGCCAGGATAACAGGTTTTGTAAGATCTGCGGGGATTCTCGACCAATCAAAAGTCTCTCCCGTACCGCCTGGTGTGCCCGGACGGTAGGCATCTAGCAGGAGCGCTTGGGCCTGATGATAGCGCTGCGCTTCATGGGCCAAATCTATCTCATCGCGCATTCGCAACGCCTTCATCCACGGTAGAGAATATTGCTGGCACGCCGACGGCGTTTCATTACCATGGAACTGAAGCATATCCAGATAGGGCAAGCAGCGCTCAATCAGCTCAGCGGGCTGGTCGACAAATAGCCCCACCCTAGTCACAAACGCAGGCACCCGGGCAGAGAGCGCTGCCAGTTGTTCGATGTCCACACTACGAGCACTTTTCGGCCACATAACGAAACCTAACGCGTCCACTCCTAATGCGACGGCGTGATCGATATCGTCAGGGCGAGTAAAGCCACAAAATTTGATTCGTGTACGGCGCTGCTCACTCATAGCGATGCATCCTGTGCAGGGTTAGCGTACATCTCACTCAATGAGCGGGTACGGCGATAAGCTACCCGAGGCGTATCGGGAAGCTCACGCTCACCCGTCCACTCACCTGTAAACGAGAGAAGGTGTGGCCCTAGCGGCTCCTTAGGCAAGTCAAAACGCTCATCGTAAATTGAATCGACAAAATGCAGCCCAAAGGCAGGTGCCGTAACGTCACCTTTACGGCGGTTTTTAAGCGCCAACAGCTCTCTAATATACGCTTCACTTTGCGCGCCTCGCCCAACGCTCACCAGTGCGCCAGCAATGTTGCGAATCATATGATGTAGAAAAGCGTTACCTTGAATATCAATGACAACTAACTGGCCGTAGCGTTTCACATCAACAAAATGCATATGTCGCCAGGGAGTTTTGGATTGGCAGCCTGCGGCACGAAAACTGGAAAAATCGTGCTCGCCAACTAGCGCTTGGGCGGCCCGATGCATGGCTCCGGCATCCAAAGGGTCACGGCACCAAGTGGCATTGGCACGCTCCAATACTGGGCGACTTAATTGATTCAAAAACACATAGCGGTAGCGGCGGCCTAGTGCACACAAGCGGGAATGAAAGTCATCGCCCACTGGTTTGACCCAGCGAACGGCAATGTCCTTTGGCAAATTCGTATTGGCACCAAATATCCAGGCTTTTTCTGAACGCTTTGCAGACGGGTCAAAATGCACAACTTGCCGCGTTGCGTGCACACCAGAGTCGGTGCGACCGCTGGCGTGAACCCTAATAGGCTCGTTGGCCACCTTGCTCAGGGCATCTTCAAGTGATGCCTGCACAGAGGCGGCGTGCTTCAGGCGCTGAAAGCCACAATAATGGGTTCCGTCGTACTCAATGCCCATGGCTAAGCGCCCGGTTAGCGGTATTTTCTCATCTAAGTGATAGAACAGCGTCATCAAGCCACATCATTTTGAAGATTTTGGAGGACCGCTATTATCCCGGCCCCGCGGCTTGAATGCTACCTCTTCAATTTCCCACTCTTCCTCAATCGGCCTGCGCGGCTTTCTTACCGGCGCCTCGGCGAGTGCACGCTTCTCAGATGCAAACTCCACCGTTGGCTGCATGGGCGTTTCGGCACGCAAGGTCTCCTCGCCTCTTGAAGAGCCCGCCAAGCTAGGCGGGTGATAATCGATAAAATGACTATCCGTTGTCGTCGACAATGTAGCGCTGGGCGCTAGCGGCTCTTCACTGACAGACGGGGGAAGCGCAGATTGAGAGATAGTATCAAGTAATTGGCGCATAGATTGGGAGTCAGCCGGGGGAGAGAGTGATACGGTATCAACATGATCAACATCCATCACTTGTAATCCTAGCCGCCGTTGCCGTCCCTGCTCAGCCAAGCCTGCCGCTTGGCTCTTCTCAAAGCGAGAAGACTCGTCAATGGTCGGCTCAGCTGCTGATGGGGACGCTTGGTGGTTCTGTGGCTCTTCGATTGCTTGAGGGAATATGTCGTTAACTTTTTTGTCTTCCGCTTCCGCTTCCATTTCGACCTGAAATTCAGCCGTTTCTGATGTGGCTTTAAATTCAGCCGCTTCTGGCAAAGGCTTCTCTGCTACTTCAGAAACCGCCATAGGTCGTACACTAGGTGAAGGGGTAGTACGAATCACCGGCTCAGCAAAAGAGCCGGTCTCCCAGATCGCTTCCCGGCGCTTACGTAGCCAAACCAGCAGCCCTATTAGCAGCGCAATAGCGGCGGCGGCTAAGGGCCATTGGTAACGTGCAATTAACCCACTCAGGCTCTGATTATCCGCCTCACCGATACTGGCCGCTAATGGCGTTTGGGCCTGATCTTGCGCTTGTTGCTGGGCAGCCAACGCATCACTTAATGCTTGAGTGAGTGAAGCCACTTCGCCACGCAGGGCATCAAGCTCGGCACGCATCAGCTCACGCTCTTCAATCATCTGCTGAAGCGTGACCTGGCTTATACGCAACTGCTCGGTTAGCTCAGCACGGCTTAATGCGTCGGGCTCGTCGCTCTCTTGCGGTGTAATGTCATCCGTTTCGCTCGGTTCGCCTGCGCTTAGCGTTTGAGCAACCTCTAGTGAGGCCTCAGAAACAGTGGCTCTCGCCACTTCAGGTAGCGGTACCGCTTGAGGGGAGCCATTGCGGCGCGCCCGCCAAGCTTCATTCATCGCTTGAATGGCCGCTGCAGCGTCTGCGCGGGAGCGCGCCAGTACACGTTGCGTATCAGGCACATCAAGCGTTTGCCCTGCACGCATGCCATGAATATTGCCCGATGGAAAAACGCTGGGATTAGCTTCCAGCAGCGCCACCATCATTTGCTGGACGCTCACCTCTGCTGGTTTAACACGCTCGGCGACGCCCCATAGTGTATCGCCACTGCCAACATAAGCTGTGTTATCACCCCTGCTATTGGCATTACCACTTTCACTGGCGCGCGGCGGCATTGCGGCAGGAGCAATGGGCTCAGCCACTGAAGGTGGACGAGTATTGTTGACGGTAGCAGGCACAAAGCTTTGGGGCTGACGTTGCGTATCGTTGTCCGCGTAGTCTTGGGGATCAAACAGCAGGGTAACATCGCTAAACTGCTGCCCCCCCGGGTACTCAAGTGTGAGCAGCAGATCAAGCCACGGATCCTGCATGGCTTGGCCGGAACTCAGACGCACCTGGCGGCGCCCTTGATATTCCACCACTTGAGCACGGACACCCGCCGCCAGCGGGTTCCACTCAAGCCCTGCAGCGGCAAAATCTGACTGGTCGGCAACGCTGACACGGATATCTCTTAACGCATAGTCACTGCTTTCCAGCAACGGAATCGCAGCTTCCAAAGGCGTATCCAGATACGAGCTGACCGTCGCTTGCCCAAGTCCCACGGCTAGCGCGATAGGACTTACGGCACTCAACGACAGCCATGTAATCCATGTCAGTGTTTTTTTCATTAATGTTCCCTGGTTCCCGACTTACTTTTTGCTTTATCTAACTTTATGCTCTATCTAACTTTATGACTATCGATGCCAGCTTATTGTATTACGCCTTTTTTACCATAACCTGAAGAAATAGCGGCGTTTTTCACGCCAACGCAAAAATAGTTGCCAAAAAAAACGGGAAGCTGCTCACAGCTTCCCGTTTTCGAGTGACCTACCACCACAAATATTTACTGTTCGCGCAAAATCTTCAGCATGCGCTTAAGCGGTTCGGCGGCGCCCCAAAGCAACTGGTCACCGACGCTGAATGCGGAAAGGTACTCTCCACCCATCGCCAGCTTACGCAGACGGCCAACGGGAACTTGCAGCGTGCCGGTAGCAGCAGCTGGCGTTAGGCCCGCAACGGTGGCGTCTTTATCATTAGGAATCAGCTTAACCCACTCATTGTGCTTGGCGATGCGATCTTCGATCTCATCCAGCGGCACATCGTGCTTGAGCTTGATCGTAAACGCTTGGCTATGCGAGCGCATGGCGCCGATACGTACACACAAGCCATCAATGGGGATGGGGTTATTGTCGAGACCCAGAATCTTGTTGGTCTCAACGCTGCCCTTCCACTCTTCGCGACTCTGGCCGCTATCCATCTTGGTATCGATCCATGGTAGCAGGCTACCTGCCAGTGGTGCGGCAAAGTTATCCGTCGGGAACTCGCTGCTGCGAATGGCTGCGGTGACTTTACGGTCAATATCCAGAATGGCACTGGAAGGATCTTTAAGCTCTTCCCCTACGCTGTCACGCAGGTGGCCCATTTGGTTGAGCAGCTCGCGCATATGCTTAGCGCCAGAACCCGAAGCCGCCTGATAGGTCATGGAGGTCATCCACTCGACCATATCGGCTTCAAACAGACCGCCCAAGCCCATTAGCATCAGGCTAACGGTGCAGTTACCGCCCACAAACGTTTTAGCGCCTTTGGCTAGCTGGTCATCAATTACCTTGCGGTTGACCGGATCAAGCACAATGGTTGCTTCATCTTCCATGCGCAGGGTGCTGGCAGCATCGATCCAGTAGCCATTCCAGCCTGAGCTACGTAGGTCTTTATAAACCGGCTTGGTGTAATCACCGCCCTGACAGGTGATCACCACATCCAACGCTTTGAGCGCTTCAATATCAAAGGCATCTTTCAGCGGAGGTACATCTACACCGATATCGGGGCCGGGCTGACCAACCTGGGAGGTGGTGAAGAACACCGGCTCAATGCCGTTGAAATCACCATCTTCCTGCATGCGCTGCATCAGCACTGAGCCAACCATGCCACGCCATCCCACGAAACCGACTTTCAACATATGAAGTCCTCCTGCAAAGAATGAGTTTTTATATTATACACACTTCTTTACGGTGATTTTGAAACCAGAGATGGTAAAGGGCTACCCCTGCGACAGGCCTACGAGGGGGCGCTGTGAACCCATCCCTGGGCGCTACATTTGCCATCCATGGCAAATGACCCCCTCTACGGCCTGCCCCAGGCGCCCTTAACGCAGCCTCATTGCCAATATGTTACTGCTTAGAAAACGCCGCCAACACCGCATCACCCATGGCATCGGTGCCGATGGTTTGCATGCCTTCTGAAGCAATATCCGCGGTACGCAGGCCATCATCCAGCACGCTACCCACGGCGGCTTCAATACGTTCTGCCATGGCAGTTTCATTCAGCGAGTAGCGCAGCATCATCGCCACTGAAAGCATCATGGCCAGCGGGTTAGCCACGTTTTGACCGGCGATATCCGGCGCGCTGCCGTGGCATGGCTCGTACATGCCCTGCCCGCTCTCGTTCAATGAGGCGGAAGGCAGCATACCGATGGAGCCGGTGAGCATCGCGGCGGCATCGGAAAGAATATCGCCAAACATATTACCGGTAACCACCACGTCGAACTGTTTGGGCGCGCGTACCAGCTGCATGGCGGCGTTATCCACGTACATGTGGGAAAGCTCAACGTCCGGGTATTCCGGTGCCAAGCGATCCATCACTTCCCGCCACAAAATAGTGACTTCGAGTACGTTGGCTTTATCTACCGAGCAGAGCTTTTTGCCGCGCTTTTGGGCCATTTCAAAAGCGACGCGACCAATGCGCTCAATCTCGCTTTCAGAGTAGATGTAAGTGTTAAAACCCACCCGTTCACCATTGCGCACTTCAATGCCGCGGGGCTGGCCGAAGTAGATACCGCCGGTGAGTTCGCGGACAATCATAATATCCAGTCCAGCGACCAATTCAGGCTTCAAGCTTGAAGCACTGGCCAACTGCGGGTAAAGCATCGCCGGACGTAAGTTACCAAACAGACCTAAATTCTTGCGCAGGCCCAGCAGGCCTTTTTCAGGGCGCTTGGAGAGGTCTTGGATTTTGTCCCACTTAGGACCACCAACCGCACCCAGCAAAATAGCGCTGGCGGCTTTGGCTTTTTCCAAGGTTTCCGCGGGCAGCGGCTCACCGTGAACATCATAGGCAGAGCCACCCACCAGCCCCTCTTCTACCTCAATATCCAAACCTGCTTCCTGGCATGCCTTCAACAAACGTGCTGCCTGGGCCGCAATCTCGGGACCAATACCATCACCCGGTAGCAATAAAACCTTATGAGTCATGCTGAATCCTTAACGTGTTATCGAGCGGCTTTGACCGCTTGGCGCACTGCAATGGAGGGGCAGCGCGCTACCAAGCTTATTATGAGCGGCGGAAAGCCTTTAAGCTGACTGACGGAACAGCCAGGGGCGTGCCGCTTTATGCTTCTGCTCAAAGGCACGAATAGCGTCTTCGTCTTTTAGCGTCAGGCCAATATCGTCTAACCCTTCCAGCAGGCAGTGCTTGCGGAACTCATCCACCTCAAACTCAAGAATCTCGCCGCTCGGAGTAGTTACCCGTTGATGCTCTAGATCGACATCTAACTGGTAGCCTTCGTTGGCATTCACTTCAGCAAACAGGCGATCAACTACGTCTTCTGGGAACGTGATCAGCAAAATGCCGTTTTTGAACGAGTTGTTATAGAAGATATCCGCAAAGCTAGGCGCGATGACGACTTTAAAGCCGAAATCTTCCAGCGCCCAAGGGGCGTGCTCGCGGGAACTACCGCAACCAAAGTTGCGCTTGGCAAGCAGTACTTCAGCGCCTTTAAAGCGCGGCTGATTTAACACAAAGTCGGGATTGATCGGGCGCTGCGAGCAATCTTGCCCCGGCTCGCCTTCGTCTAAGTAGCGCAGCTCATCGAACAAGTTAACGCCAAAACCGGTGCGCTTAATCGACTTCAAAAACTGCTTCGGGATAATTAAATCGGTATCGACATTGGCACGATCAAGCGGCGCTACGATGCCTTCAAAACGCGTAAATTTCTTCATGGCTTAGGCCTCCTGAGCGTGAGTGGCGTCGTTGGCAGGCAGCTTGCGAACATCTACAAAGTGACCGGCAATCGCTGCAGCTGCCGCCATCGCTGGGCTAACCAAGTGCGTGCGACCGCCATAGCCTTGGCGCCCTTCAAAATTGCGGTTTGAAGTAGAGGCACAGTGTTCACCAGACCCTAACTTATCCGCATTCATTGCCAAGCACATAGAGCAGCCCGGCTCACGCCACTCAAAACCTGCTTCGATAAAGATTTTGTCCAAGCCTTCCGCTTCCGCCTGGCGCTTCACCAAGCCTGAACCCGGTACCACCATGGCCAACTTGATGGAATCGGCCACCTTGTTGCCCTTCGCCACCTTGGCGGCCTCGCGCAAATCTTCAATGCGCGAATTGGTGCAGGAGCCGATAAAGATTTTATCCAGCTTGATATCGGTAATTTTCTGGTTGGCCTGCAGGCCCATATACTCAAGCGCACGGGAGTGGCTGCGCTGAACGGTTTCATCCAGTGCGGCTTGTGGGTCAGGCACCTGCCCGGAAATACCGGTGACCATTTCAGGGCTAGTGCCCCAGCTAACCTGAGGCTCAATGTCCTCAGCCTGCAAAACGACCACTTTATCGAAGGCAGCGTCCTCATCGGACACCAATTGACGCCAGTCAGCCACGGCAGCTTCCCACTGCTCAGCCGTCGGGGCGAATGGGCGCTCGGCCAGGTAATTAATAGTGGTGTCGTCAACTGCGATCAAACCCACCCGCGCACCGGCTTCAATCGCCATGTTGCACACGGTCATGCGACCTTCCATAGAGAGCGAAGCAATCGCACTACCGGCAAACTCAATGGCGTAACCGGTGCCACCGGCAGTACCGATATTACCGATGATTGCCAACACCACATCTTTTGCCGTGACGCCCAGGCCCAACTCACCTTCAACGCGCACCTGCATATTCTTCATCTTCTGCGCCAGCAGGCACTGAGTTGCCAGTACGTGCTCTACTTCAGAAGTGCCGATACCGTGGGCCAAGGCACCAAAGGCGCCGTGAGTAGCTGTATGAGAGTCGCCGCATACTACGGTCATACCCGGTAACGTTGCGCCCTGCTCTGGGCCGACCACGTGCACAATACCCTGACGCGGATCGTTAATTTTGAACTCTTCAATACCGTATTCGAGGCAGTTGTCATCCAGGGTTTGTACCTGAATCAACGACACCGGGTCTTTAATACCGCTATTACCCTCGGCGCGCTCTTTAACCGTCGTCGGTACATTGTGATCAGGGGTGGCCAGGTTGGCATCTAAACGCCACGGCTTACGCTTAGCCAAACGCAGCCCTTCAAATGCCTGGGGCGAAGTCACTTCGTGAAGCAATTGGCGATCAATGTAGATTAATGCAGTGCCGTCGTCGCGCTGCCTTACCAAGTGCTGGTTCCAAAGTTTGTCGTAAAGCGTTTGACCTGACATGTGGCTCTCCTGGGCAGTGCCCTTCTCTTACTAGATGGTCGTGCTAGCTGGTCGTGCCGACGTCTTCGCGTCAGTGATGGAGTGAGTGTTACGCGGGCTGCACATAAAAGCAATTCATGTTATTCATAGTTTAGATTCCAAAATGGAATACATGCTTAAATTATCGGTTTAGAAATACTTGGCTTAGGGATACGCCTATGGATACGCAAAGTTTACAAGCGTTTATGGCCGTGGCCGATACGCAAAGCTTCTCCCGCGCTGCCGAGCTGCTTCATCTTACCCAGCCGGCGGTCAGTAAACGTATCGCCACCCTGGAATCCCAGGTGGGTACACGGCTATTTGATCGCATTGGTCGGCGTATTGCGTTGACGGAGGCTGGTAGTGTTCTACTACCTCAAGCACGGCATATTTTAATGACCGTTGACGATAGCCGCCGCGCGCTGGCTAACCTCTCCGGGCAAGTAGGTGGACGGCTTACCCTGGCGACCAGCCACCATATTGGCCTGCATCGTTTACCGCCACTATTAAAGCAGTACACACAGCGCCACCCAGAGGTAGAGCTAGACCTGCATTTTCTGGATTCAGAGCAGGCTTACCAAGGAGTCTTGGATGGCACACTAGAGATGGCCGTGGTGACATTGGCTCCCCATCCTCATGAGCAACTGCAGGTCGTTGAACTATGGCGTGACCGGCTCTGCTTTGCTTGCGCCACTGACCACTCTCTCGCCAACCAAGCCAAAGCCTCTCAAAGCCTGCTGTCACTAGCCGACCTATGCGAATACAAGTGTGTAATGCCGGGGGCAAAAACATTTACAGGATCGCTCATTGCAAAGCGTTTTAGCGAAGCTGGCCTGGAACTACCGGTAAGCATGGCGACCAACTATTTAGAGACGCTAAAAATGATGTGTAGCGTGGGGCTGGGGTGGAGCCTACTGCCGGAAAAGATGATCGACAGCGAACTGGTAGAGCTCAGGGTAGACACACCACCGATTTATCGGCCGTTAGGGTATCTAGTACATACCAATCGAACGCTTTCCAATGCGGCACGCAGAATGATTAAAGAACTGGAAGACCGGCGCCAGTCATAGACGTAAACCTCATTGATAGAAATGATAGGCGGAGCATGCAGCCTTGGCCCCACCTATCAATAGCTAACGTTTCTATAAAGCCGCTTTCACCGCCGCTTCCAGTGACAAGGTTGGCCGGCCGATAAGTTGGCTGAGCTGCTTGCCGTCATCAAACAGCGCGCCTTTAGCGACCCCGGCATCTGAGTCTGACAGCAGCTTCGCAAAGGCTTCAGGCAAGCCTGCCTCCAGCAAGACTTTGGTGTATTCCGCTTCAGAGAGGTTGACGTAGTCAATAGATTTACCACTTTGGCGCCCAATCTCAGCGGCAAGTTCGCTAAGCGTGTAGGCCGTATCGCCAGCCAGCTCGTAAACCTTGCCTGCTTGGCCATCGCTCGTCAGCACGGCAGCTGCAGCATCGGCGTAGTCGGCACGACCGGCGGAAGCGATGCGGCCTTCACCTGCGCAACCGTACACTGCCCCGAGGGATAACGCGGTTGGAACCCCATGGGTGTAGTTTTCGGTGTACCAGCCGTTACGCAGCAACACAAACGGTAGGCCGGAGGCGTTGAGCGCAGCCTCGGTTTCCCTGTGTTCATCTGCAAGCCCGAGTACAGAGGAGTCCGCGTGCAGAATACTGGTGTAGGCCAGTAGTTTTACACCCGCCCGCTTGGCAGCATCAATAACAGCTTGGTGCTGCGCTTTACGCTTACCCACTTCGCTGGAAGAGATCAGCAATACTTTTTCCGCGCCGTGCAAGGCAGCATCCCAACTTTCTGGCCGATCATAATCTGCCTGACGAATTTCTACGCCTAGTTCAGCCAAGTCCTGGGCTTTTTCCACATCGCGTACAGCAGCAACGAGACTTGCTGCAGGCACTTTCTTAAGCAGCGAAGCGATCACGAGGCGGCCTAGCTGTCCAGTTGCTCCTGTAATAACGATCATCTTTTCACCCTCTTCTTCTGTGGTTTTTTAGGAGAAAGGAAGAATATACGCTAGACTAACTTTTAGTAAGTACACACCAAAAGGTTAGTGATATGCACAATAAAGATACTGGCAAACTTGCCGACGCCATAAGGCGCGGTGAGGTTCTTGCCAAGGAATGCCCTTCTCGGGAAATCTTAAAACATGTGACAAGCCAGTGGGGCGTGTTGGTACTGGTGGTGCTGATGGAAGGCACTCATCGTTTCAGCGAACTACGCCGCAAGATTGGAGGTGTCAGCGAGAAGATGCTGGCGCAAACGCTACAGCAATTGGAGAAGGATGGGTTCGTTGACCGTCTTTCTCATCCAGTGGTGCCACCCCATGTGGAGTATTCGCTGACAGCGTTAGGAAAAGAGATTGGCCAACAGATAGAGACATTAACGGACTGGATTGAGATCAACCTGCCGAAAATACTTACGGCACAGAAGCAGCAGGCCTAATTATGTTAGTGCGCTCGCTGATGCATGTCAGCGTTGGATAGCACAAAAGATGAGGATTTAGAGCCTGTATCCAACGCCACCTCAATCATTGCTGCCGCAACGCGCTCAGTAGAGATTGGACGCACTGATTTAGGCAATAACGACCCAGCCGGTGCGAGCAGCACACTCGCTATTTTTTCCGCAAAACGACCATCATCAGGCCGCCCTAACAGCAATGAAGGGCGTGCAAAAAACACACTCGGCAAAGCGAGCGCCTGAATATCGCGCTCCACCTCGCCCTTAACGCGATTATAAAAAGCCGCAGAACTAACATTCGCGCCGTGCGCGGTCACCACCCCTAACCTACTCACCTCCGCCGCCTTGCAGGCACGTGCAAACGCAAGCACCAAACCATGATCGATACGACGAAACGCCTCGTCACTACCCGCCTGTTTTTTGGTAGTCCCCAGGGCAATAAAGGCGACGGAACCTGACGGCATCAAAACTGCTGCCTGCTGCTCCAGCTGATCAAAGTCAACGATATGGATGTGTATTTTTGAGGTAATAGCGCCTGGAAAATCGCGCTCCAGGTTTAATTCACGGCGGCTTAGCAAAATAATATCAGTGATATTAACTCGTTGGCTTAGCTGAATGACTAACTGCGTACCCACAGCCCCCGTTGCGCCTAAAACAATTGCCGTGCCATGCATCATCTGTTACCTCTGGGGTTTATTCTAAACGTGAAACCAGTCTCATCCCCTCGCCAGGCTTTTTCCTATAGGGTTCTATCGAGACCACCGCCATCGTGTAAGTGGTGAGAGAGCCATGTTTTGACATCGACCGTCTCTATACCTTTTTTGAAGTTGTAAGTTTTTGATTTTTCCCACCACATGCCGGTGCCACGAGCAAAAGCGACACGGTAGCGAAGCATGACATCCTCCGGAGTTTGTAAAAGCTGGTTATTAAGCTCGTCAAGAGTTAATTGAATACGCTTGAAAGGCTTTCCTGTCACCTCTTCAACAACCGTGGCTAGCTGAGCATATGAGATGGTATCCCCTGCTACGAAGATAACTTCGTTACGGATACGAGAACCTTCAAGGTATATGTCAGTTGTCAGCAAACCAATATCCTCAGGCGTGGTGACCGTGACACGGGTATCCCAGCTGCCAAGTGCCCGGACGGTATTCGTTGCAAGATCAACGACACCAAAGGTAGGTTCGAAAAGAAAGCTTGTAAACATTCCTGTAGAGACGATCACCCATTCTGTTATCTCTTGAGAGCGTAGCAGTGCTCTAACCTCATACTGCTCGTCGAACACAGGTTGGCCACTTCCTTTGCCCACGATGTCGTAGTCGACCCCGAACTGCCAGGGAAAGTATCTTGCAACCCCGGCGGCTAAAACCGCATGCGTAATTTTTAGCTGTGTCCCAGGACCAGCGATGAAACCAGTACAGCAGATGACCGTTTGAAATGCTGAAAATAATTCAGCAAGTTTTTCCTCAGTACCTTCAGACAAGTCGAAAGGGATGATATCGACCCCGCGCATAGTTAGCTCATCGGTAGCTTCTTTCTTGTATTTATCACTCGAGGTGGTGAAGCCAGGCTCCACAAGGATGGAGACGGCATCAGAACTGATCTTAGAAACCATGTTTCTAATCACTTGCATACCGAGCTGGCCAGCACCGAGGATAAGGATCTTTTCAACATGGACGTTTTCATTAATAGACATGAGCATCACCTAGAAGCAGTCAATAAGTAGAGCTGCATTAAGAAGCATCAGCAGGAATAACTTATGGCCCACCAATATCGTTTGCTAAAAGAATAGAAGTCTTGGCTTGATTCCCTCTTAAAGCAGAGCACATGCAGACTAGATGCTGCCATGTGTAATGTTAATAACTATTATTGGAAAACATAATGATTAAAAGTGAAAGAATCGGCTTTACGTATTATTGGCTTTTTTCGAAATATCTTTTGATTTTAGCGGAATTAAAAGTAATCAACTGATCGGCTACTCTGTTGCTTCTATTTTATTAATGGAGTTAACCCTGGCAATGACTTATTCCCCGACAATTCATAAAGAATTAAAAATCCCTGCCTTAGGCTATGGCTTGTGGCAGGTGCCAGAAGAAAAAAGTGCCCATCTGGTTAGTCACGCCTTACGGACGGGCTACCGCCTACTTGATACAGCAGAAGCGTATTACAACGAAGAAGGGGTCGGTGAAGGGATCAGTGAAAGCGGGGTACCACGTGAGGAGATATTTGTATCCACGAAGGTGTGGAATACGCACCACGGCTACGCACAAACCTTACAGGCATTTGATGCCAGCCAGAGGCGATTGGGCCTAGACCGAATCGACTTGTATCTGATGCACTGGCCCTCACAAATTCGTGATGCTTATGTGGAAACATGGCAGGCGATGGTTCGTCTACGTGATGAGGGGCGAGTCAGTGCCATTGGCGTCTGCAACTTCTCCATTGGGCAACTGCAGCGCTTGATTGGTGAAACCGGAGTAACGCCGATGGTCAATCAGGTTGAACTACACCCTTAGTTTCAACAGAAAAAACTGCGAGAGTTTCACCATGAGATGGGCATTATTACCCAGTCTTGGAGCCCGCTAGGCCTGTGGTGGCAGCACCCAGGTCCAAGCTCGTCGCCGCTGCAGGATCCTCAGATTCTTAAACTTTCCGAACGGTATGGGAAGACGCCTGCCCAAATCATCCTGCGCTGGCACCTTGACAGTGGTTTAGCAACTATATCGAAGTCCATACGACCAGAACGTATTGTCGAGAATTTTCAACTCTTTGACTTTGCGTTGACACCTGACGAGTTAGCAGCGTTGTCGAAGCTCGATCGTAAGGATGGTCGTCTAGGACCAGACCCAGAGACGGCAGACTTTTGAGCGGATAGATTCAGCCTTGGCTTGGCCCTACCAAGGGCTTCAGTTATGGAGCTAAGTTAATCAGCAGTTTTCTAGAGGGAGACGAGATGGATCGACTTCAAGCCATGCAGATATTTGCCCGAGTGGTTGAGATGCACGGCTTTAGTAAAGCCGCTGAGAACCTTTCCATCCCTCCATCGACTGTCACACGCACCATAAAGGAACTAGAGAAGTTCCTTGGTGTGAAGCTGCTTCAACGTACCACACGGCATTTGAATCTGACCCCAGATGGCACTCTTTATTACCAACACTGTTGTCGTTTACTAGCGGAAATTGAAGCAGTTGAGGCCAGTTTTCCTGGTAGCAATGGTCAGGCCAAAGGCAAACTGCGAGTCGGAATGACTGCCTCATTGGCACGTTTATTCGTGTTGCCTTCCCTCAAGCAATTCCAGGCCAGTTACCCTGACATAGAATTAACGTTGTCGTTGAGTGATCGAACGGTGGAACTGGTTCCAGAAGGCATCGATTGTGTCATTCGTGCTGGCGTACCGCATGATTCCCCCACGCTGGTAGCCCGTCGTATTGCAAATTTCGAATGGGTGACATGTGCATCACCTGATTACCTAAAGGAGCATGGTGAGCCGAATACATTGGAAGATTTACAGCATCATCATGCTGTTGGCTTTTTTTCAAAGCAACAGGGTCGGCCAATGAGTTGGCGCTTTGTAATTAATGACGAAGAGCTAGTCATACACATGCCGCAAACACTAGCCGTCAACGACACGCAAACATATGTTGATTGTGGTTTGGAGGGCTTAGGCTTAATACGTGCGGCGAACTACATGGTGTTGCCACACTTACGTAGTGGAAAATTACAGCAGGTTCTCAGTCATTACCCAGCACCTGCAGTGCCCATATCAGTTATGTATCCACAAAATCGTCATTTATCACCTCCCGTGAGAGCATTTGTTAACTGGGTCAGCCACCTTGTGCAAAGCGCCGAGCCCGAATGGCAAATCGGAGAAGAATTTATGGCCTCCTAGGGCTTGATGGCCAGGTCGATAAGGCTTGATCCGCAACTGCGTCCAGCATCTCACGACTGAAACCAGCCTTGGCCTGTACCGCGATACCGTGGGTCACTGCCATTATAAATGCAGCTAAGGCCGCACAGTTGGTTTCTTCCGGTAGATCGCCCTCCTTCTTGGCCCGCTCAAAGCGCTCATGCAGCGACTTCTCCCCTTTGGCTCGGGCATCCACCAGCGCACGGCGGACAGGCTCGGCAGCGTCCGAGCCCGCCAGAACTCCATGAATACCTAGACACCCCCTTTGATCGGGATAGCGGGTATTCAGCTCAACGGCGTTATATAGGATATGCGCGGCCACCTCCCGGGAGGTCGGCTGCTCCAGCGCCGCCGGAAAGAAGTGAAGATAGTGCTCGTAGTAGCGCTCCATCGCGCGGTGAAACAGCGCTTCCTTGTTGCCAAATGCCGAGTAAAGCGCTGGTCGTTCGACCCCAGTCGCCTTCGTCAGGTCGGTATAGGAGGCGCCCTCGTAGCCTTTGCGCCAAAACACGCAGAGTGCCGCGTCTAGCGCCTCATCCACGTCGAACTCGCGATGACGTCCCATTAGCTGGCCTCCCTCTTTTTCATAACGATCGATATTAAATCTCTTGACAGCAAATGTCCATTGCATAATGATCGTTATAGTAACGACCATTATGAAATAACTTGCTGCCGACATGGCGATTTAACTAACGAGGTTTTTATGCAGAACGTATTGAAAGGCAAGGTTGCATTGGTTACTGGCGGATCGCGTGGTCTAGGCGCGGCCATCGCAGAAGCACTGGCACACCAGGGGGCTGATGTTGCCATCAGCTATGTGGCATCAGCCGACAAGGCTAATCTCATTGTCGAAAAGCTAAAGGCAAAGGGAGTACGTGCCATCGCAGTGCAAAGCGACCAGGCCGACCTATCCGCCGCCAAGCCCTTGATTGAGGCAGTGGTCGCCCACTTCGGCAAGCTCGATATCCTCGTCAACAATGCGGCGATCGCCGTGCAGGGCCAGACCGTCGACGCCCCCGACCTGGATACACTCAATCTCGATCGCCAGTGGCAAATCAACGTCATGGGGGCGGTGGCAACCACCCGCGCGGCGGCGCCGGTGCTCTCCGACGGCGGCCGGATCATTTTTATTGGTTCCTTGATGGGTAGTCGCGTGCCCTTCGCGGGCGCAGCCGACTATTCGGGCACCAAGGCCGCGATCGCCGGATATGCCAGGGGAGTCGCCCGTGATCTTGGCAGCCGTAATATAACGGTCAATGTCGTTCAGCCCGGCGTTATGCCTACCGACATGGCGACGGCGGTGCTAGGTGAAGGAGGAGCACCCGATTGGCTGCTGGACCAGCACCCTATTCGCCGGATTGCGACACTTGAAGAGGTGGCTGCCACGGTCTGCTACCTAGCGGGACCAAACGCGGGGTATATCACCGGCAGCTCGATCGATATGGCCGGCGGCATGGGCGTATAACCCCTTCTGGGTGAGGAAGACTTCTCTTGCTCACCCAACATTTTGTACCAAAATTTAAACAGGAAACCTAGATGAATACATAGGCATCGTCGGTAAGGGCGAGAACGGCGTATACAGCGTCGGAATTAACGAACAGAGTAAACAGCGCTAAGTTGTGTTGAGGCCACGCTAGCGGCCAGGGGCGGCTAGCATGGCACCTAGAGCGCTCTCAGCGATCCTGGACGGAGCGACCTACATGTTGCGTCCGAAAATAAGGCAGAGCGGCACGACTAAGCTCGCACCCTAGGTCAGCGGGTTCGTTCATGCGTCGTCTTCGATAATCGTGCCAGCTCCACGCATCTCGTCTATCACGGTGACCAATTGATCCGGGTTCACTGCGCGGGTGGCAGCGACGATTAAGTGGGTTTCAAAGCCGAACTTACAGGCGTCTAGCACGGTAGCCTTGACGCAGACATCGCAGGCCAGCCCTCCAATCCAAACGCGCTTGATCCCCCGGCTCTCAAGAAAGCTCTGCAGGCCTGTGCCATCGAAGGCGGAGTAGGCGTCGCGGTCGAACGCGGTACCCTTGCTGACGCGCACGGTGCCCAGTGGCAATCTTAGCTCAGGGTGAAAGGCAGCACCTTCGGTGTCCTGTAGGCAGTGCTCCGGCCAGGGTCCGCCTTGAGCTTCAAAAGAGCAATGCGCCACCGGGTGCCAGTCCCGGGAAACTACAACCAGTGCGCCCTGTTGGGCAGCCTTGTCTAACCAATCGTTGAGCACCGGCACCACAGCATCGCCACCGTCAATGCCCAGAGCGCCGCCGGGGCAGAAATCATTCTGAACGTCCACGGCGATTATCGCGTCCTGTGGGCAAAGTACTTCCTGTTTAGGCATAAACATCTCCTTAGCTAACGCGTAAAGAACCCCATACACCTACGATGACGATAGACTTTTTGCCGCTGAGCATGAAAAGTTACTTATTACCTGCTCTATAAATTATGGAACAGACAATACCTGCGACTAAGCCTGGTATGCCGAACATTATCAGCAAGGTTGCAATTGAGTTCGTCTCATCATAAATAGTGCCGCCGAATAGGATTGATAAAAAAAGCCCCACTAAGCTAATTCCAATAGCAGCACTCCAACCAACGCCTCCCGGCTTACGGCTTACTACAGGCACCGCAGCGCAATAGTAGTAAGTCAGTCATCTAGCGTATCTTCGAATGCATCTGTCGTACGGTCCAGATCCTTCTGCAGAACACCGTCAGCTACCGCTCTGCGTCGCTCGGCTTCGGCTTCGAGCTCGGCAAGTTGGGATTGGTAGCTATCGGCTCGATCATCAAGCTGTTCGCGCAAGGCGCTGGTGGCATCACTGTCCAAGCCCTGCTCAAGCGCCCATCCAGCCAGACCAAGGCGTTCCCGGCCAGTCGCGGCCTCCAGGCATAGTTTGGAGCGCGCCAGCATGCTCGAGGTACTCAGTGCATTTTCCGCCTGGCCGCCATCGGTATTGAGCTGGGTGCGCGACAACGCCCCCTGGTTCGCCAGCCGGTTTTGCGCCGCATCACTAAGGCGGCTCTGCAACTCTCTGGCGTTAGCGGCCTCCAAGAACACGCCGTTGCCAGCCTCGGCCACAGCGAGCAGCGCATCGCGCTCGTCGCTAGGCAGATCAAAGCCAATTATATTTACCACCGCGCGTACATCGGATTCAGATAACTGTCGGGCGGCCTCGACCGGATCGCCATGGCAGGTTTCCTCGCCGTCGGAGATGATGTAGACCACCTGTTCGCCCGGCACCTCGGACGGCTGGAAGCTTTCACCGGCCTGCTCGATGGCGGCAGCCAGTGGCGTCCAGCCGGTAGCTGATGCGCTCTCCACTTCGCGGATAAGTGCTGAGCGATCACCACTCTGGATCGCTTGGGTTAGTTCTACGCCACGGCAGCTGTCGGCCCTGCCTGATTGCTGATTAGTACCGGTATGCCCGAACAGCACCAGGCCAAGCTCGATCTCTTCATCGAGATTGGATACGAAGTCGATCGCGGCGGCGCGGGCAATGTCCATCTTGGCTTCCCCACCTATCAGGCCCGCCATGGAGCCGGATGCGTCCAACGCCAGCACCACCCTGCTTATCGGGACGCTGGCTGTACCCTGCTCACCCTCGCCCATGCCTAGACCCAAGCCCCGGTCGCGCAGTTCAGGAAGCTCTTCTAAGCAGGCGGAGAGATCCTCGCCACGTTCAGTAATATAGTCATCGAAGTCCCTCTCGGAACCTTGAAGCGGGACGGAAAAAAGCAACATTGCTGCGGCTGCACCGCCCAACAATGTAGGAACTAGAATCCAGCCGCCGTTGCGCCGTGCTGACTTCAGCATTCTCCGTCCTCCTGTTTCAGTGACCGGGAATCAGGTTCTTGGTCGGTTCTCTGATTCTAGCGCAGCTTGATGTTAACGTTAGCCGAATCAGGCTTGCATCATCATCATGATACCGGCCAGAGCGGCAGCAATTCCCGTTAGCTGAAGTAAGGTTGCCCGTTCACGAAGAATGAGGAAGGCCAGAATGGCAGTCGGGATTGGCGTCAAAGCGCCCGCCACAGCGACTACCGACAGCATGCCTTCCCGCGCAGCGATGACGAAGGTAAGCGTACCGAGCGTTTGGAACAGACCGACAGCGCCCACTACCCACAGGCTTTTCACTGGCATTTTCAGGGATGGCCGCAGCGCCGGAATCAAGGCAGCCACAGCAAGCGCGGACGCCACTGTAGCCGCCGCAGCTGGCCAAAGTGGGCTTTCTGACTGGGGCTGATCCAGGAACACAAAGAACAGTCCCATCCAAAGGCCCGCCACGGAGGCCTGAAGAATACCGCTATCGCAGGCTAGAAATCCGCGCTGACGCAGATGGCCACGATTGCTGCTGGCAGGATGTTCGGACTCTTGAGGCGGCTCCTGCTCATTGGCCTTTGCACCGCCACTAACCAAAGCGATGGCAACAACAACCAGCACGATTCCCATCAGGGCTATTGTCGAGGGCCGCTCCCCCAGCGACAGACCGATAACAAATGGCGCAACCGCCGTCCATACGCCTGTGACGGCAGCGATGACGCCCATCGTACCGTTGGCCAGAGCGCGATAGTAAAGAATAAAGCCCAGCCCAAGAACGGCCCCCGCCGCACTCCCCCAGGCCAGTTCAGAAGCGCCTGGCCTGCCAGCTAACGCAACCGCCAGCAAAGTAATCACCACAGCACCGATGGATTGCGAGTAGAGCACCAGTGTCAACGGTGACATTCTTCGCCCTACCAGGCCCGCCAAAAAATCAGCGACACCAAAACTAATCGCAGTTAACAGCCCAAACAGTAAAAACACAGGAACCCCCTCGCGCATCGCATAGAAGTACAACCGTTCAGCCCTGATTGGGCTGTAGCGAGGGAGCCTGAAGGATGTACGAACTTGGCGCATCGGTCTAAAGACCGATGCGCTATGTCAGCCTGCCATTGGGGGGTATTAATCGGTGCGGCTGGAGCACTATCCAGCGCGGGGTGGTTTGAGCAGTGAAGTGTCTTGGGCGTACACAGCCAAGTGAACCCGGCTGGACATGCCCAGCTTGCCTAGCAAACTACTCACATGGGTTTTCACGGTTTTCTCCGTGATACCAAAACGCTGAGCTATTTCCGCGTTGCAGGCACCTTCCGCGATCAGCGTTAATACCTGACACTCCCGATCTGTGATGCAGTCGTGTATCTGGTCCTCCGCCAGCGCCTTGCACACAAGTGGATCTATCGCTGCCCGGCCCTCACTGATCGCACACAGGGCGTTGCGAATCTGTTCCGAACCGGCACCATGGGACAGGTACCCACTGGCGCCAAGGCGCAATGCTTCTTGAATGTACTCTGGATGCAGTTCACGAGTGAGGACAACCGCACGCTCGGTGCGCTGGTTCTCTGTCAGGTATTGCAGCAGCGAAAAACCAGGCTCGCCGGGGAGATCAATTTCAAGCAGCACGATGTCCGCCTCTATCACATCAAGAGCTGCAATGGATGCTTCCACCGTCGCGGCTTCTCCCACATGCGAGTAACCGGGCCAAGAGGCGATCAGAGTTCGCAATGCATCGCAGAAAAGGCGATCACTGTTTACAACGAAAATCCTAATGGGTTTCTGCACGGTTTCATTTCCTAGCTGGCAAAGCAAACGCCATAAACGCGCTAACGACTATAGGGAGTGGATTTAATGGCTTGGTTAAGCTCGTTAATACTTTTGCGGGTACACAATAAATGCCAACTTATTTCCATCCGGGTCACGAACATAGGCCGCATAAAAACCCTCCGCATACTGAGGCCGATAGCCGGGCTCACCTTCCGAATGACCACCACCACTCACCGCAATTCTATAGAGCCGGTCAACAACCTCTGGATCATGCAACTGGAAAGCCGTCATGACACCGTTACCGACGCTCGACGAATTTCCGTCAAAAGGATAGCCAACAATAAACCTTGGGAAGTCTAGGTCTTTAACTCTGCCATATGAAAAACACGACTCATCTTTCCAGCATAATTCGAAGCCCATTTCTGCGAAAAGAGGCTGATAAAATGCCTGTGCTTTTTCCAGGTCTTTTGTGCCCACCATCGTATAAGCAATCATAAGAAGGTGTCCTCCTATTGATATCTTGTATAACGCCCACAGCAAAGGAGAATTTGTAACGTAGCGAAAAATTGTGCCTCTGGCTTTTAAGGCTTCTCCGCGCTCGCTCCGGCACTCTTAGACCAACTTAGCCAGCTCATAATCCTCAATCATTTCCATGATAGCTTCATAGGTTTCAGCAGGCACAAGTTATGCGGTAACCCTCAAGGTCGCTAATTGATGAAGCACTCTCCCCGAGAGGATTCCATTGCTGGAGAATTTCTGAGACAGATGTAACCACATGCTCTTTCATAAGCTGATCGATTTCGACAGGTTGAGCTGCCAAGAAACGCCATACCTATCCTTTAACCAGCCAAACTGTTCACTGAAACCGTAGTTATCCAAAGGCATTAGCTCGGCGCCACCCTCGGCTAGGGCATGAAAAGCCTTTTCAATTTCGCTCGTAGATTCACACTCTACATACAGTGACATCGATGGCGTGAAAGTAAATTGGTGATCAAGGTGGCTATCTAGCGCCAGAAACTTAGTACCATTTATCGTAAAGCTCGCCAGCTTGGTGGAACCCTCTGGCTCATTCTCGCCAGCTTGGTAGCGCTGAATATCGACGATCTCTGAATCAGGGAAGAGTGAGGTATAGAACTTGATTGCCTCTTCGGCCTTCCCGGCTTGCTCTCCGACAAACATTAGCGAGGTCGTAATGGATTTCATTGCTGCCTCCGTTCCAATTGATACACATTATGCTGAGCTTAGCGCCCTTGTAATGAAAGCGAAGCCAAAATAAAAAGAGCGCCCGGCGGCCGCGTACTATAGCCACTTGTCGATTTTAGTTTCGGGCCGCACCGTAACTCAGACTGACGACCCGCCAAACAGTGCCATCCCACTCCCAGGTTTCTGCAAACGCCACCACCGGCCCTTGGGATGATCCGTTAAGGGTATATCCCTGCCCAGTTATTACGGTATTCCCATCAGAATCCTGTATCGATAACTCAGTATCGTGTTTTCGCCCGCCTTGGGGAAACCAACATCCGTTCTGCTTGGCTGCAGAGATAGCGCCGAGCTGGGATTGCTTGGATTGGGAACCGCGTTCGGTAGTAACTGTGAAATTATCTGCCTGTACTTGGGCAAGGTGCTCAATGTCACCAGCAAAATAAGCAGCGTACCAGTGTTCTCGTACTTGTTTCAGACCCTCTTGTTTCATGGACTGATCCCTATCTTTAGAAATTAACGCCCACAGCTCGAGAAAATTTGTAGCGCAGAGACAACTTTGTGCCTATGAGTATTAGCGCGTCTCCCGCTGCTCTGCATCAAGACACGCCTCAGTTGATGTTTTCATATAAGAGACAAGCGCTTCGAACTCTTCCCGACGATCTTCCCACCGGTCTTCAACCTTGCCGAGGTAGCCGTCACGCGCGTACTGCAATAACTCCCCGTAATCAGAATGCGCCTGCTTCTCCGCCCAGTTTGCCGCTGTATCCTTGGGCGCGATATCACCCGTCGCAGCGGTTAACCACATCCGGGATAAGGTTAGAACAACGTTACGCTCATCTCCATCTGCCCCTGCAAGGAGATTGGGCAATGAGTCACGGATTGCCATTCGGATATCAGTCAGTGGGACAAGCTCGAAAAGGCTAGCTGCATCGCTACCATATAGCGGCACACTGTTATCAATTACCTGTTTCAGAACAATGGCAAGATCAGGGTCACGGACAGGTTCTGGGACGCATCCAGCTTCAAACCCCTCTCGCAACCACTCACCGTATACAAACTCAGCACGAGGCGGAAACTGCCAAGGCACAACATCAGAGACGGCTACGACTGACAGCTCTAGCGGCCTGATGGAGCGTTGATTTCCGATCGCGCCGGATACTCTCATCAATTGAGCGACAAGCTCTTTCCTTTGCCAGCAGGTAAGTGGGCTATTAACTGCGACCAAGATATCTACATCGCTGTTAGGCTTTAAGCCACCAGCAACGGCAGAGCCGAAAAGATAAATGCCGATGATTGAATCACAAAGCACACGCTCAACAACTAACTGTGCCTGCTTTGCTTCTTCTGGGATCTCTGGGTCTGCCATATGCCTTGAAATTCCATTAGCCATTACGCCAAGCGCACCTGCGCAAGTTTAAAAGCATCCGGCTGGTTCACTTGATTAACTATCTATTACATCGAGTTTGACGGAAGAATAAAACTCTAGAATTTCGTCACCGTTTTCCAGAACGTTCCCTGTAGCCTTCCATCCTAAGCGCCGATAGAATCCATGGGCTCGTATTGCTGGATTAGGGTCGGCGGAGAGCCATACAGAGTTCGAACTATGTTTCTGTAACTCAGCTACAACTCTACTAAGCAGAGTTCTGCCAATACCGTGTCCTTCGAAGTCGGGTAATAAAGCTAAAACCAAGATCTCCCCTGTTGGGATATGGCCGGTACAAAACCCGATTATTGTCTCTTGCTCTAAGCAAACCCATCCGCACAATTCACCGCCCTTGAACCCATTAGCACTACTGATGGAAGTAATTCCCATCTGAGCTAACCTTTCCTTGGAAATAGGATTTTCTCGCGTTTTGCTTCGCACCTCGAACAATGCGTCTATATCTTCAATTCGAGTCTTTCTGTAGCAAAAACTCATCTATAAACTCCATTGCGGATTTTAACACCTAGCGCACCGGCGACCTTGACACAGCGAAGCGGAGACAAAGACCCCCGAGTGCCGCTTTTGGTTAACTGGTTAGTTCGATATTGGCACGTCGTTTCCGCTCCTGCTCCATCATTTGTTCTAGGCGCTCCTCAAGGGAGTTCAACCCAAGACGCTCACGACGTTCATTAACCGCAGCAGAATCCTCAATAGGAAACGGTGTTGGCCAACCGTTTTCATCAACATCAAACTGAGTGCCGTAATATTGGGGCTTACCAGATAGAGTGCGCACCCGATCCTGCAGGAATGCCAACTGCCAGCCCGCTACATCCTTTCTCGCAACGGCATCTTCGAGTAATAAGGCACAGTTCGCCATGAACTCGAGATCTGAAACAGAGTGCTGAACGACTAGCCATGCAGCTTTGGCGCCCTCTTCTCCAACTAGCGAAATGCCGGGCCAGCCGTGACCGTCGATAATCGCTTTCAAGCGGGAAGCATTGTGCTCATGCAAGGCTTTCATCCGTGGATGATAAGACTCAGATGGCAGCTCACCCGAATCGAAGAGTTGCTGCAATAAGCGCTGGTCTTCCTTCATCATCGTGACCAGCTCATCCGCAAGATTCTGATTCATGGACTCCCTCCCGCTTAACGCTAAAACAGCACTAAAACAAATCGGCGTGTCGCACCCGCCCGCCTTCCTCGATATGTTAAGCAAAAGCCTATAGCCGTGGTCTCCCGCTACCCTTTAACTACCGAGTAAGCTCAATACAACCATTAAGGTTATAATCACGGGCTAAGCCAAACCCACTCAACAATTGAACGCCAAGCCTCAGGCCTATGACTGTGAACCCCCACCATCGAAGTGAAAAAAGCCGAGCCAAGCCTGTTCGCAAAGGCCTGCACCCGAAGAATCTACACAACCAAGGCTATGACTTCCCAGATCTCGTAAAGAGCCACCCAGCACTCGCCCCCTATGTGAAGCCGAACGCTTATGGCGAACTTTCCATCGATTTCGCAGACCCACTGGCAGTCAAAACCCTCAACGCCGCGTTATTAAACCGATACTACAACATTGTCGATTGGGATATTCCAGAGGGCGCGCTTTGCCCTCCCATCCCCGGCAGAGCCGACTATATCCATTACATAGCGGACTTAATTGGGTTTGGGCTTGGGCGTGAACAGTCCAGCATTAAGCTGCTCGATATAGGGACGGGAGCCAATGGGATATACCCGCTACTGGCCTGCCAAATTTACGGCTGGCAGTGTGTCGGTAGTGACATTAACCCTCAGTCGCTTGAGAACGTCGCCACGATTATTAACCACAACCCCACACTCAAAGATCGCTTCACGCTGCGCACGCAGCAGGATAAAAACCACATCTTTGAAGGGATCATTCAGGTGGGAGAATTCTTTGACATCAGCGTATGCAACCCGCCCTTCCATGCTTCGCTCGATGAAGCCCTTAAAGGTAGCCAGCGTAAACTCAATAACCTTGCACGTAATCGCGGTGAACAAAAAGCAAACACCAAATCCCCTACTCTGAATTTTGGCGGTATGGGGGCGGAGCTATGGTGTAAGGGGGGCGAACAACTGTTTCTTAAAAAGCTAATAAGAGAAAGCCAAGCGTATTCAACTCAATGCCGCTGGTTTAGCAGTTTGGTTTCAAAAGCTGACAATGTTAAGCCTGCCAAGAAGTTGATTGGTAAGCTTGGTGCAGTAGATATGCGGGAAATAGAGATGAGGCAGGGAAATAAGGTGACGAGGGTAATGGCCTGGACGTTTATGTGAGGCATTACTGGGGTGGGATATGATTAATCGAGGTCTGCCGTGGCATTACTCTGGTATAGGCACATCGCCGAGGATGTGAAAAAGAGAAGTGGAGGCGAAGCCGCAATGGATTAGACGTCGCCGTGCGTGTGATTGTTAGGAACTGCCAATTCATCTCGTAACGATATGATATCCGCTACGCCACCGGCAACGACTCACTGCTGCCCCAGTCGGCCCACGAACCGTCGTAAAGTGACAGCTGAGTATACCCGGCCAGCTCGGCCGCCAGTAGGATGATGCAGGCGGTGATGCCGGAGCCACAGGAAAACACCAGTTGGTGTCCGTTGTTGGGCTGAAGGGAGGGAGCGAGGTGGGCAAACGTTGACGTCAGCTGGCTGGCTGGCTTGAACCGATAACCCTCCAGCACCTCTGTAAACGGCAGGTTGAGGGAATTGGGGATGTGGCCACCGCGTACACCAGGCCTGGGTTCTGGCGCTTGCGCCATGAAACGTGCCTGTGATCGCGCATCGATGACCGTTACTTGCTCGTCCTCCAGGTGCTGGAAAACGTAGGTAGAATCTCGAACCAGGGTGTCGTCGAGCTTGCCAACCACACTGCCATGCCTGGCCGCATCTGACACCGCAGCAGAAACGGTGTCCCGCCCTTCGGCCAACCACTGCGGCAGGCCGCCATCCAGAACAAACACCTGTTTGAGGCCCATAGCCCGCAGAATCCACCAGGCGCGTGGTGACGAGTAGATACCCTGATCGTCGTACACCACCACCAGGCTCTCGGGCTCGATGCCCAATCTACGGACCTCCGCCGTGAACTGCTCTTCCGTCGGGAAGGCGTGGGCTTGGGAAGCTCCGGTATCGCAAAGCGTTCCTTCCAGGTCTATTCGGAAACTACCCGGTATGAACATCGGACGGTCATAAATGATCGGCTCCTTGCCAACGACATTGGCCATGCTAGCGTCGATCAGTACCAAATGTTCGTTATCCAGATTCTCCTGCAGCCAGTTAGTGGTCACGATGGGGGAAGGCATGGCGTTCTCCAGTCTAGGTCGATAGGTAACAGTACACGAACGCGGACGGATGCGACCAGCAAGTTGATGCGGACCGCGTCATCCGCAGCATGCTGATCGACGAACTACACTAATAGCCGACGCATGCGAGGATTTTAGCATCCGCGTAAACCTCGCAAGCAGACCTGATATCACTTCGGGACTACTTACCTCGCAGCCGCAATCCTCCTCATCTGAGGATATTGCAGCGCCCTAACGCTCGGCACTCGTGCCAGTTTGGAGGTGCAACCGCGACGGAAAATCGGTCCGCTTGCGCTACTGGTTATGAGTTGGCCGAATACTCGACGTCGCCGCTTGTTAACTCTGCATCAACGAAATAGCCCTCGTTACTTTGTATCTAATGCTATTCCGAAGCTTCTTATATCTAGGCAAAGGGTCGTAATAGAGCCCTCCATGACGAACTACCCAGTGCCTATATTTTTCCTGATACACAACAAATAACAGGCAAGTTGCCTCATTCCTCGGCTCTGAATTATGAAGTTTTGTACTGCCATGACCTAGTGCAGCCTGCATTTGCTTAACCTGGACATTGCCATTGGGCAACACCCAGCCGACTTTCTTCATCTTGGCGAACGCAGATTTATAGTCAGCATAACCCCGCACCATTGCAAAGCATGCCACTCCGTAACCAGTTTCTTTACTTTACGGATTGATAAGTTACATAGAGTTAACGATCGCATTTTCTGCTGGTTTGTAGCGCAGCGGAAAACCAGTCCGACAACATGCGCTTGTTAAGTTACCACTCCTCCTGCTTTCCTACTGTAGGTAAGAGTACCGGCACTTCAAATCGAATTCTGCTGATGGAACTGTTTTGAGAGATATTTGAACTAGCCGAAGTTACTGAAATAGACCCTACTGACTCACCGTCACTTGCCGTGGTTTGTTCTTCAGTCACTGTAACAGCAACATCAAACTCTACTTTTTGCAGAGGTACGCCCGTATCACTGCAAAATGCGTGTCCTTCCGTATTGCTATGAAATCTTGCCGAGTTCGGATTTACCTTTGCATTTTGTGTATTTCCATACTCCTGCGCGGATACGACCCCTTTAATGATCTGCTTTAATGTTTCTGATACAAAATCATCAAGCTTCATAAATCACCCCAACAGAGAAAGAATGAAAGAACCTATTGATGCAATACTTCCAGCGCTTGGTAAACTATTTAGAAGAGCGTTAACCACCGCCTTGCTAGGTTTGCCACTTTCGACCTGGGCTTCAACTGCATCAATTACCTCATAAGAGGCTAGCTGCTCTTCTTTTGAGAGGCCTAACCTTTCGATTTCATCACGTAAGGCCTTTAAGTGTTCTTGTATTTCTGTATTTGATCTTACGACATTAATAGAGTTGTCAGTTGAATTTTGATTGATCCGATTATTTGTGCCAGAAATATTGTAAGTTATATGCTGAACCGCAGCCTTAGCTTCTGGAATGCCGAGCTTTATAACGTCCATTTGGTATCCAGCGGGAATGCCGTGAAATCTCTCGTGAAAACCAGGATCAATGACCTTATAGGTTTCCTCTGCGCCGTTACTCATAGAGCGCTGAATTAAGTCGCCAGTTTCTATCAAAATATCAGAGCGCTGGATGAATATTTTGTCTTTTTGCACACTCGATTTGATATCCGTAATTATCTGTCCCTCTTGTTTTAGTACTTGAACCGTGTCGGTCAAAAGTTCATCAAATGACATTTTTTCGATCTCTCCTTGGTAACTTAACGCCTGAGCTGAGCGGCATTTGAGGCGACGGCCGTTTTTGCGGCAGCAAAAATGTGCGACGGGTCAAATGACCGCTGCAGCGATTTGTTAGATTTCACCCAAATCCCCCGTCAACTGTCTAATCAAATCCTCATCTGGAAGATCGGAATACGCGAAATCACCAGACAGTAAAAACTTCAAAAGTGGCACGTACTCTTTGTCGTTTCTACCTACGACTTGCTTGAACGATACTTTCCCTTTTACCTCACCTTTAATCTCAATCGCGTCTGCATCCCCAACCATCTCAAACACAACGTAGTTCGGCCCCCAATTGACCCAAGGAGTGATTTTGGGAGTTGGGTCGTAGATCGCGCACTGCATTACCATTTGACGAAATACCCGCTGCGTGATTTCCACAAATAACAACGCCGTATCGACGGCTGTTTCTGCCTGCTCTCGTGTCGGGTTCGTAAAATCGTGTTCAACTGCGTTTCGAATCCTATTGGTTTTTTCGAGTATCCGGGGAGCGATTAGTCCAAGCTTTCTAATGGCTTTGATCCGAACGGGAAACCCTCCCTTCACTTGAAGACCCAGTGTTTCTAACACCGCTTCAATCTGGCAATCAATACTTCTTTTCGCATTCGCGACTGCGTCTCGGTCACCTCCAGTAGATTCACGAGCTAAGCACTCTTCAGCTTCATTAATGTAGTTGTGAGGTGTAACTTGATAAGGGAAACCAAAGTCTCTGAAGGCACAGCGCTCGTACTCGGTGAGCAGAGCCCCGTGGTCAGACAGAAAGCGCTGAATGTTCATCAGTGAAATCTAACGCCTAGTTAAGGGGCCGGCTTTAGCCGGTCCCGAGTGAGCGAAGCGAACGACTTGAACCAATTGTTATACATGGCTACATCAATACCTCGGGATGCTTTTGAAGATACTCCCAGGCCCACGGCTGTATGTTGTATGGAAAGGTCGTATGATATTGCGACAGGTTTGAGGATCTGTAGATTATAGTGGCTGCCACAAGCCCGTTTATCATTCCATCGTTGTAGTGTGCGGACTGTGTTCTTGTGTTGTTTGTAATGTAGCCAGAAAGAAATGCTTTTTCTTCCGGAGTTAGGTTGTGCAGCCCTTTTTGAAGTCGTTTGAGGTTTACTCGCCACTCTATTCGCTTTTTTACCCACTTAAAGACTAGGTATATCGAGTCTGCAGCCGTTATGGATAATGAAACTAGCCAGACAACACCGAGCCATGGCTTTACGGCCTCTCTAGCCTCTAGGAGACCTAGTGTATTTATTAGCTCCTCAGAGCCAAACAGAAGAACTGATGAAATTAAAAATAATACCAATGCGTGTTTTCCAGAGAGCTTAAGCCACTCAAGATACTTGGGGTCCAGCATGATGGCTCTCCGTGTATAACGCCATGGTTCACTGCTTGCAATGAAGTGCAGTGGAATTGCAATCTATGTGCAACCGATTGTTATGCATTGGCTCAAGCCAATACCCTTCTTGTTTTTAGTTGCTCTCTCAGCGATTCAATACGCTGGATATCTTCTCGACAAACACATCGTAACTGCTGAAGCTCATGTTCTCGCTTTTCTTTTGGTATAACTTTTCCATCTTTAACGAGATGACTAAGTATTGGCTCATTTGAGTTTTGCCGGAAATCAGTACCGTCATAAATATGGTTAACATAGGCATAGAACCTATCTTCGTAATCAGCCTTAATCTGGTCATCTGATACTTCACCATATCTAGCTGCATGATAATATACTCTACCACCCATAAGTGACTTTCTGATAATGTCACTTTCTTTGGCTGTTGCCACGCCATCTAAATGTTTTGGCACTTCATGGTATGCCTTTTGAAGGAACACTCGGGAATAGTCTGTCTCGCTCTCATTGTGATCATCGAACTGCATCACAACTTTAAGATGATGCACACAGGTATCAATATATTCAATAACTCGTTGAACCTTCTCTTTCTCGCGATAAGCTCGAATACCAAAAAGCCTCAAAATTAAATCAACGATCATCTTAAATGGCTTTAGATATTCCATGATAATTCCTTGCATAACGCCCGTCATAAAGGGCGCGAGGAACGAGCGTCCCGCGACCGCATGGAGCGAATTTAATGGCTTGGTTATGTTGCGTTTAGTACAGCTTCAATTTTCGAACCTTCTATTCTTCCTTCCCTATAAAGTATTCCTACAATTTCTCGCATCTTACTCAGATGTAAATCAATTATTGGAGCAACAGTCTTGACAGCTAAAGTCATGCTGATCAGAGACGTGATGGTACATTTCTCTATCTATGGTGGCGTTATTGAAAATTAACTGGGTAAATTCTTTCTCATCGATTGCAGCTAGAAATCCTTTTCTCAAAAGGAGGTATTCAGTCGCGAAGCCTGCGCACAATACTAACGGACGTATATCAGGTGTGGTGTTGCACCTTGCTCGAGCAAAACCTCTTCCTTCATTTTCCTCGCCCATTATTTCAACAAACTCGACCGTCCCACCTAAATGCAAGCAAACCACAGTATGTCCTATTTCGTGCCAACATTTGTACTCGAGACTATTTACTTCCAAATTCATTGAATACCTCGGTTACAACATAACGCCCCAATAACCGGCAGCTGGAACGTAGCGAAGCGAAGTGTAAGCTGTCCGGCGCCACAGGTGCGTATTTGATTGGTTTGTTATAAGTCACTTTAGCGATGCCAAATATATAAGTTCTTGCACTACATTCCGTATATCTGCCATGACTTTGTCTATGTCCCTTCTCTGAGCGATAAACCTTCTACTGTGAGCCGATTTATCACCAATGTCTTTAAGTGCTTTGAGCGATTTCTTTGCATTCCGCCCGATATTCCATGAACTTTCAGACAAAGTAGCTGAAATGAGGTCGCTCAAATAAACAAAATCACCGGTTGTATTTTGTATCTTGTGCGCGATACCTTTCGATTCAAAACACTCAATGATAAGAGTTTCTACTAACCTCCGAATCATTACCGCGCAGGCATCATACCAACCGTTTTCATAGGTACCATTAATTTGATGAGACAATTTTTCTATATACCCACGCGTACCTTGCACTAGCGACATGTAGATTATTGGTTGCTCAGCGCTATGCCCGGTATCTTCAGGAGGGGGATTATTGGCCCTTAATTCATCGTTTAGTACTTTTATCTTAGAAAGTACAACCGAGAGATTCTCATCCACCATTAGCTCTTGAAGTCCTTGAGGTGCTTAGCCATAGATTCAAAAATCTTATCAATTTGCTCTGGTGAACTCTCAGGGGAGATATGCACTTGAACATCGATATGTAGACGAGGTGAAAAGCCATGCGTTTTTCCACCATTTGCTGGATTCGTATCCGATGTATCAGCGGGATTAGCTTTGCTCTCTGGTGCTTTTTTCTTTGTCGCTGCTGCTTTTTTGGGGTTAGCGGCCTTTGGTTTATCTGCCTTAGATTTAGTACCATCTTTGGTATATTCAGGATTTTTCTGAAGAAGCATAATGTAGGTGGCGGCGAACATTTTTGCTGCCGGCTCCCCAACTTTTGCATCTCTCATAAACCAAGAAGTCACGTCTGAGAGCTGAGCATCTGGAGTGTGAAAAAGATCCTGCAATTCTTGCGGGTAAGTTGATTCAATTATCTTTTCGCATACTTCTGGATACTTGGAATCATCCCGCCAATCGTAAGCTAGATCGGTTGGCTTAGAATCCTCACCAACTATCCCAAGTGCCTTCAGCGGAGAAACCACATTAGCTCTAGCTGATCCTTCTGCCATTCCCATCGCACTAGCGACATAAGATGCGCTAATTTCTCCGGGGACTCTCTGCTTCAGTTTGTCTCGCAGTCCAAACCAGTTCGCTTGCGCAATTTTTGGATATCCCTTTTTCTTTTCTTCAGCCATTTTGTGATTCCCTACATTGTTTCGATTGACTTATAACGCCGCGCTCTGCGGCAAATTTGGAGCACAGCGGAAAATTTGTCCGACAGCAGCGCCTTGTTAGCGGCGCTGTCGCAACTCGATGTATTCCTCATCGGAAATCTCTCGATCCTCATATTCAAATCGGTCATTTACAACTATTTTTGGAATCATACTTTCGACCCTATGCTTTGGACCAACGAGCGCCGAATTTGGTATAAAAATATGTTTTATTAAAGGGCGATCTTCCCATTCCTTTTTTATGTACATCTCGCCTGGAACACAGAAATACCATGGCTGTCTTCCAAAAGCAGAAAATTGAGCGCTGACGATATCTTGAACCAAGTGAATAGCCTGCAATGCCAATTCTCGATCATTGTGATCAGTTTCAGGGTTAAAATGAATAGCGTGATTACGCTTGTCATTTAGATCCCTGAGCTTTTCGGCAGCTTCTGGCAATAACTCACCCCAAGATTCCAGTGCATCTATCGCTACGGGCCAATAATCAAATGATTGTTTACGATATAGTTTTTTATATTCTGGCGATTCTTTGTGATAGTCTCGAAGCAGCAATACCATATGGTTAAGAATTCTTTCTCCTAGAGCGCAGGACCCTGTTAGAGCCGGATAATAACCACCCACCACAAATGAATTCCTGATCTGTTCTAAAAACTTATTATGAAAAGCTGCCACGGAAAACGGTTTTAATTTCAAATCCTGAAAGTTCTTAACTTTCTGCTCGATACTCCAATTCCCAAACTGTTCTGCAAGCCCCTTGATAGTCTTTTCTCTGTTTTGTATGTGCAATTCTTTTACTTTCTCATCCCATTGATCTTGCACAGGCTCTAAGCTGTGAGCCCTTGAATCAAAATCAAATGAGAAAATTCTATATCGTTTCATATCAACTCTGCCGGACCGCTAACGCCTGAATTAAGCCGCGCCGCGAAGCGGCGTCGGCTTGAATGAATTGTTAGGCGGCTGCCCCGTGCCCAGCACGTGCCGCCCGCCAACCAAGATACACGCACAGAAGACCAAACAAGGCCGTAAGGATCATGGCGAAATGTACCTGGCGGCAGCGCAGATGCTCTGCAAAGAGCGAAAAATCAGAGCCGCAGAAGCCTGAAGCCAGACTTGCGGCAGAGAATATCCACAGAAAACAGTAGAGCGACGCCAGTGCGCTGAGGATTGAGCCTGCAATGAACCAAGGGCGCGATCTAGCTTTCATAGCCGCCTAACGCCCCAAGCAGGGGCATATTTTTGCGTTTTGAGCGCAGCGAAGCAAAAATATGTCCCAATGCCTTGGTTTGTTAGCTGCACACTGCCTGTTTAATGCATTGAACCCTTGGATCACTTAAGATCGGCCCTTTCAATATCAAGATGTGAGCATTCACGTGCTCACGGTACGAGGCGTACTCTCCTACAACTTCGTGAGGGATAAGCAACGCCTCAATGATGTTGAAATGCTCGTCATAAATTACTGCGGCGAGAGCATCAAAATCTTTTTCGGCATACTTCCTGATGGCGCTAAGCTGGCGCGAATTATTTGTGGGAGTAACGCGGCGGCCCTTAATCTGTATGCGAACACCATCTTTACTGACACCGTCATACCCAGCTTTAGAGTTTGCTTGAAGCGCTAAATCCAAAGATTTCGCTACTAGCCACTCCGTATAATCGCCGAGCGGGTTATTTTGTGTCCGGACTATACCCCTGGCTTTAAGCTCATTTGTCGCGAATGCCTGCAACTGCAAAAGCTCTTTGTCCGTAAGTTCGCTGAGTCGCACTCGCTTTCCTCTTTATTAGCTAACGCCGCCATAAACGGCGCGAGCTTGCGAGCGTCCGGCGACCGCAGGGAGCAAATTTAATGGCATTGTTAGGCCTGTCGCTCATTCGAAAACATACGATTTTGGAGTTTTGTACAAAACTGATTTTTGACACTTTTTAGTGAAACCAATTTTCTGTTTGAAATAGTATATTAGTGCATTCGATAATTCAGCTGGCGCTCTTGGATCTATCAATATGCTATCTATCACTTTCTTTGCGTCTATTGGTATTCTAATACCATCATTGACCAATCCATCCGATGCTGATCGGCATGTAGCTATTACTCGATATTCAGACTCATGCTCGTAAGCTTCTCGCTTCATAAAAAGCAAGTTCGTAGCCAAATCAAGATTGAAGCCTTGCTTCAATTCATTTTTTATTTCACTGACTCTCAGGTTGAGATTGTGCTGTGATAGATACTCTACGTCCTCCATCCGAATATCTACTCCTAACTTCTGCCCCCCTGTAGACAACGCCATTTTTAGCTTTTTCGTGCTAGTTCCTATCCTCACGCCAAGATGGGAAGGAGAATATATTCTCCACATTGCGTCAGAAACTCCGTTACTACACCAACATTGGGCGTAAATTCTGTCTAGATCTCTGTGAACAAGTCTAGTCTCATATGGGTCTTCCCATTTTGACGGGTGAGAAAAGTACATCTCGCCTTTCTCAAAAATCTGAACGGCGTGGTGGAAGCTTATTATTCTATACAATCGTCCTGAGGAGTTTTTCAGTTGGCAGTCTCCAATGAGGCCTAACGCCCGTATTCACGCGCCAGCGTAGCTGGTCGCGTGCAATTGATTGTTACGTTTGGCTATAGCGATACACATTAGTATCACGCTTGGCAAACCCTATTTTTTTATAGAGTTCATTTGCCTCCACACGGGACGGACGTGACGTCAAATTGTAGTGGTCAAGTAAAACTGGCCACCGCTTTATAGTTAACCCAGTACTTTTCCTCTGCCTGGTTCGGACTCATACCACCGTTATGCTGGTGAGGCCTAAGCTGGCTGTAATACCCGATTAAATAGTTCACGATATGATGCTG
>NZ_DRFS01000022.1 GCF_011050415.1 Halomonas sp. | reverse complement strand
GCGTGACGCAGATGATAGAGGACGGTCGCCACTGCCTGGACATTGCACAGCAGCTCCATGCGGTTGAGAAAGCCATTCAACAGGCCAAACGTACCTTGGTTTTAGATCATATCGACCACTGCCTAGACGAAGCCCTGGATACTCAAAATCAAAATCATCGGGCGCGGGCTGAAGAATTCAAGGCCATCGCCCGCTACCTGTAAACGCATCTAAGCCCCTCACTTGAGGAACGCTCAATGCTTGATTTACTTGCCCATCGCGTCTATCGCCATCTCTTTTTCGCTCAAGTCATTGCACTGATTGGTACCGGTCTAACCACGGTTGCTCTGGCATTACTGGCTCATGATCTTGCTGGGGGGCAGGCGGGTGTCGTATTAGGCACAGCGCTGGCGATCAAGATGGTCGCCTACGTGGGCATTGCCCCACTGGTGGGTGCCTACGCCTCACGCCTACCTCGACGCACGTTGTTGGTTAGCCTCGACTTGCTGCGTGCAGCCGTGGTTTGCACGCTGCCGTTTGTTACCGAGGTGTGGCAAATCTATGTACTGATCTTTCTGCTCAATGCTGGTTCAGCAGGCTTTACGCCCGTTTTCCAGGCGACCATCCCCGACATTCTCGAAAACGAAGAGCAGTACACACGAGCATTATCCCTTTCACGCCTCGCCTATGATTTAGAGAACCTTCTGAGCCCGATGGCGGCGGCGGCATTGCTGATGGTGATGGGTTTTGATGTCTTGTTTGTACTCAATGCGGTAGCCTTCATTATCTCTGCTGCCCTGGTTATATCGGTGATTCTGCCTGCGCCTCGTCCCCTAGAGGAAGCCCCAGGCGTATGGCGTCGCGTTACCCATGGTATGCGGATTTACCTGAAGACGCCCCGGCTGCGCGGGCTGCTTGCATTAAGCCTGGCGGTTTCAGCCGCCGGGGCCATGCAAATCGTCAACACGGTAGTGCTCGTTCGCTCA
Source organism: Halomonas sp. (assembly GCF_011050415.1). Taxonomy (GTDB): domain Bacteria; phylum Pseudomonadota; class Gammaproteobacteria; order Pseudomonadales; family Halomonadaceae; genus Vreelandella. The sequence goes on along the minus strand of NZ_DRFS01000022.1, from coordinate 190,727 downwards.
ATATTGGATTTAGGCGAGAAAGAGGTAGCCTTGACCTTTGCCGCCGCAGGCGGGGGCTCCATGCTGGTGGCCTTACTGCTACCTAAGGTGCTGGAACGGGTGCCCGAGCGGCCAGTCATGCTGCTGGGTGGCGTGATGATGGCACTCAGCCTCTACCTGGGCTGGCTGGGGCCATCGTTTGCGGAGCTTGTCGGGTTATGGCTACTACTGGGAGCGGGGGCCTCGTTGGTCATGACCCCCACCGGACGCCTGCTCAAACGCTCGTGCCAGCCGGAGGATCGTCCAGCGCTGTTCGCTGCCCAGTTCTCGTTGTCACACAGCTGTTGGCTAGTCACTTATCCGTTGGCCGGCTGGCTGGGGGTGAACCTGGGACTGACGGGAACATTCGCTTTGCTGGGAACGGTGGCCCTGGCGACGACGGGGCTCGCGGCGCTTATCTGGCCTCGTCAGGAGGCGATGGTCATTGAGCATGAACACGCTCCTCAAAACCATACCCACCTGCACTACCACGATGAACATCATCAGCACGAGCATGAGGGATGGGAGGGGCCGGAGCCTCATCGTCATTTCCATCGCCATGCACAAGGCTCGCATCGGCATGTCTTTATCATTGATGACCATCATGCGCGCTGGCCATCGTGACCTGATAATGCAGCAAAACGGTGGGATACTGCTATTAGGTGGCCGCTAGCAAATTTGACAGTCTGTTCGGTAATTAAAAACTAACCAGGGAGGCTAGAACGCCGAGCAGCGCACAGCCAAACAGCACTTTGAGCATGCCCACCTTGAAATAAAAGATGGCGACCATGGCTCCGGCGGCGAGTAGCAGGGCAAACAGATCCAAAGACGCTAGGTTCGGGATCAAGAGGCGTGCCCCCATAAGGTGCCGCTCCTCTACCTCAGCGAAGATGACGTGGAGCCCGAACCAGATTGCTAGATTGAGGATAACGCCAACCACCGCTGCGGTGATGGCGGAAAGCGCGGCACTCAGGGCGCGATTGTCGCGCAGGCGCTCCACATAGGGCGCCCCCAAGAAAATCCATAGAAAGCAAGGAACGAAGGTTACCCAGGTAGTCAGCACTGCTGCCAAGGTCGCAGCCAGCATGGGATCGAGCCCCGTAGCGTCACGATAGGCACCCATGAACCCCACAAACTGGACTACCTGAATGAGGGGGCCAGGGGTGGTCTCGGCCATGCCCAGGCCATCAAGCATCTCCCCGGGTGCCAGCCAAGCATAATTCTGCACCGCTTCCTGAGTGACATAACCAAGCACCGCATAGGCGCCACCGAAAGTAACCACTGCCATCTTACTGAAGAAAATAGCGATCTGGCTAAAGACGTTCTCGCTACCCAACATGACCAACAGCAGCGCCACCGGCGTCAGCCACAGCAGCAACAAGGTCGCCGACATGCGTAGAGACCAACGGCGGTTGGGTTGTGCATGGGCTGGTAGCCCCTCGCCAAGCAGAGAGTCTCTATCGCTTAGGCCCTGATCGTTCCCATCGCCATGGCCGCCACCCACCTGAAAGGCCGCCATTCCACTTTTACCGCCCCAATAACCCAGCAAGGCCGCACCCAAGATGATGATAGGGAAGGCCACATCAAAAAAGAAGATGGCGGCAAAGGCGACTGCCGCTAGACTCAGCATGGTACGATTTTGGAGCGCCCGTTTTCCTATTCGTACGACAGCATTAAGCACCACTGCCAATACGGCGGCCTTCAGGCCGAAAAAGAGCCCCTCTACCAAACCCACATTCCCCATTGCCGCGTAGAGGTAACTCAGCCCAAGAATGGCGATGAAGCCAGGTAGGACAAAGAGCGTCCCGGCAACCAAACCGCCTTTGGTACGGTGCATCAACCAGCCGATATAGATGGCCAACTGCTGAGCCTCCGGCCCCGGCAGCATCATGCAGTAGTTAAGGGCATGCAGAAAACGCCGCTCGCCTATCCACTTTTTTTCTTCGACCAGGATGCGATGCATCACGGCGATCTGTCCGGCGGGGCCGCCGAAGCTGAGCATGGCCACACGCAACCAAACCATCACGGCCTCTCGGAACGGTATTTGGTGAGAAGACTCATTGATAGGCGGCATGGCACACTCTCTAAAGACGTCTGGGAAATTATTTTGTAGAATGTACAACATGAATGTTACACATACAACGGCCAAAAAATCATGACAGATAGCACACAACGCTGGCTGATACTGATCATGAGCCTTAGCGGGCGAGCGGGCACACCCCGCATGAGGATCTGGCGGGCACTGCGCAGCTTGGGCGCAGCGGTAATGCGTGATGGTGTCTACCTATTACCGGCAAACTCATTACGTAAAGAAGCGCTGCAGCAACAGGCTGATGCCGTTCGGGAACTGGGAGGCAAAGCCCTTCTGCTGGAAGTGGACGAATCCACTATGGACACCACCGAACTGCTGCTGCCGCTATTTGACCGAACCTCAGATTTTCAGGATTTAGTGGAGGACGTTAGCGAATGGCAAGAGGCATGCCCTAGCCTCGAGGAGCGTGAAGCACAGCGCCGATTAATTCAGCTACAGCGGCGTTTTCAGGCCATCGTAGAGGTTGATTTTTTCCCAGGGTTAGGAAGAGAGCGCGCCATCGTGGCGTTGGCGGAGGCTGAAGCAGTCTACAACCGCTGCTTCGTACCTGATGAACCTCAAGCAATCCAAGCCGACATCCCTGAGCGAGATCGAAGTGCATTTCGCGGAAGAGTGTGGGCCACCCGCCGCCGACTTTGGGTAGATCGCGTGGCATCAGCTTGGTTGATCCAGCGCTTCATCGACCCGGAGGCGTGCTTCCTATGGCTAGAAAGCCCTGCGCAGTGCCCTCCGGAGGCGTTGGGGTTCGATTTCGACGGCGCCACGTTTACCCATATCGACGACAAGGTCACGTTTGAGGTGCTACTGGCAAGTTTTAACCTGGAAGGTGACCCGGCGTTGACCAGAGTGGCCGAGCTAGTTCACTACCTGGATGTGGGTGGTCTCTCAGTACCCGAAGCAGTCGGTGTGAAACTCATGTTAGCCGGGGCTAGGGAGCGTTGTGAAAACGATGATATACTGCTTGAGCACATCGGCGTTTTGCTTGACGATCTCTACCACGCCTACCAGGTGGGTAATTCAGAAAATCAATAATACGCACTCCCTTAACGACGCCGATAGCCCCATCTTCAGCGGATCAAGGGCAATATGAAGAAGGCAAATAGCGGATGCCAAAGTGTTCGGCTACCCGCACTTTACTGCGGCTTGGACAGGGGGCGCGCTTGATTTAACGCCTTGAGCAGCTCGGCTACGGCAGCTTCGCCTTCAGGCTCTTCAAACTCACGGGCAAGCGCCTCTTGTACAAAGCTCAAAAAGCGATAGGCAGCTGGCGGCAGGCGCCGCTCACGGCGCACCACAAAGTGCCAGCGGCTTTTCAGCGGGAAGCCTTGCAAAGGCAACTCCTGAACGCCTTTGGGTGAATCCGCAACGATGTGGCGTGATAACACCGCCAGCCCCATGCCGGACGCCACCGCAAGGCGGATCGCTTCATTACTTGCGATCTGCTGGGTGGAGCGCAGTTCAATACCCGCGCTATCCAGCCAGGCGTTAAAGGTATGCCGGGTCGCAGAGCCGGGTTCGCGCAGCAGAAAGCGCTCCTCTTTGAGATCATTCATGGTGAGGCCTTCCACCCCTGCCCATCGGCAGTTCTCTGGCCCCACCAAGACCAGCGGGTTACTCAAGAAAGGCGCGGCCAATACGGCGTCATCAATGGGCGGATGGCTAAATACGTAGATATCATCTTCATGGCGCTCAAAGCGGTTAAGCATTTGCTGGCGATTACCTACTTCCACCGTGACATCTACCTGCGGGTTCGCTTGGCTAAATGGCCCCAATAGCCTCGGCAGCACATATTGCGCGGTGTTCACCAAGCCGATACTAAAGTGGCCTCGCCCGCCGCTATTGTACTCATCCAGATACTGGCTAAACACATCGGCGCGGCTAAGCAGATCCTGACTTAATTGATATAGGGCCTGGCCCACTTCAGTGGGCACAATGCGTCCTTCTTCTTGACGCACAATAGGCTCACCAACAATTTCTCGCAGCCGTTTTAGTTGCTGAGAAACCGTTGGCTGAGTGAGGTGGAGACGGTTTGCGGTCACTGTAATAGAGCCCGTGCGCACCACATCTGCATACACCTGCAATAAGCGAAAGGTGAGTTGTCGTATTTTCATAGCAAGCGCCATAGATAATTATCTATGACTGTATAAAATTTATTTGTTTTCATCAATCTGCTTAGATCGCTAAAGTAGCCGCCTGACCAACTCGTTAGGGGATTTAGCGTGCCAGATATCGTGGTGATGTTCTTTGTGTTAGGGGTGGTAGCTGGCGTGGTGCGCTCTGATCTCAGCATTCCCAAAGCCGCTTACGACATACTCAGCCTGTTGCTGATGCTCACCATCGGCCTAAAAGGCGGCATGGCGCTGCACGGCAGTTTAAGCCTTTCACTGCTTATCGAGTTGGCCGGTGTCACACTATTAGGGATCATTATTCCGCTGGTTATCTTTCCTATCGTCCACTACCTCGTACGGCTGTCTATTGCCGACAGCGCCAGCCTTTCGGCCCACTATGGCTCGGTGAGCGCCGGTACTTTCGCCGTTGCGCTAGCGTATACCGAAGCGCATAACCTGCTGACCGGCGGGCAAGTCACCCTTTACCTAGTGCTACTTGAACTACCCGCCATCATGCTAGGGCTGTTGCTCTACCGCAGGTTTAGTCGCAGTAGCTCAATCACCAAAACGTCGGGGTTATGGCACGAGACGTTAACCAACCGTGGCGTGATTCTATTGGTCGGCGGTGTGCTGATTGGCTGGCTATACGGGCCTGATGCCGGCGAATCGGTGACTGGCCTGTACACAAAAGCCTTCCATGGCATTCTGGCACTGTTCCTATTGGAGATGGGCATGGTCGCAGCGGAAACACTAAGAAGCCTGCGCTGGGGGCATAGCCGGTTGATCATCTTCGCGCTAACGGCGCCTATCGTGCTCTCTTGCTTCGGCCTGTTAATGGCGTACTGGCTAGGGCTGCCCGCAGGCTCTGCGGTTATTCTGGCAAGCCTTACCGCTAGTGCCTCTTATATAGCTGCCCCTGTTGCCATTCGCGCCGCGATTCCCGATGCCAACATTGGCCTTGCCATGCTGGCCTCACTGGGGCTCACCTTCCCCTTTAACGTGCTGATCGGCATTCCGCTCTATCATCAACTCTGGCTATGGCTGGCGGGATAAGGCCGAGAGAAGTATCACGGCCTTATCTGGATGTGGGTCTGTATGGCCTGTTCGGCTTCATGGGGCCACCAGAACCAACGAATGGGTACATCGTCATCGTGACGGTTGGCGGGCAAAGGAAGGGCTTTCGCCTGCTCGACCAACTCAAGCGCTCGGGCAAAACAATCCACGGGTTCCTGCGTCTCGGCTGGTTTTGTGAGAGCACCCTGCCGCAAAAGCGTATCCAACAGCTGTGGTGTCACTTGCGGCTCGGGCTGAACAGGCAGTTTCCAGTGCTGTGCAACCCATACTCCACTGGTTTCATCGACTGAATATAGTTTCATCAATACCGGCGCATAACGCGCAATAAACTCGACTGCTGATATTACATAGTTAGCCGTCTCATTACTAAAAAAGAAGTTAAATCCGAGCCTTACCCAACCTGGGCGATATATGCTTTTACCTTTTTGGACTAAAAACTCATGTTCTGCTGCGGTCTCGTTATCAATGGCGAGCAGTTCATGACCATAAGGCCCCGCACAGGAACACCCCCCTCTCGCCTGGATACCAAACAGGTCATTCAACATAGCAACCACAAGGTTGTGGTGAATAGCCTTGCCACCGGCAGTAATATTGAAAGAGAAAATCGCCAGTCTGGGCACATCAAGGGCCCCCAGTAGGCGCACGTTAGCGACTTTTTGCCAGCGTGCTACGGCCATCGCCACCAGCGCTTGCTCGCGTGACTCAATCGCCTCGACCCCAACGCTTTCCTTAATACGAAATGCCAGCCCGGCTCGGATATCACCCAGAATATTGGGCGTTCCGGCCTCCTCCCGGCGTTCAACATCGCGCACATAACGGTGATGGGTCGCCGTTACATAGGAGACAGTGCCGCCCCCAGCAATGGATGGCTTGGCATTGCGGCACAGGGCTTTGCGAATCACCAATACGCCGGAACTGCCTGGCCCGCCAACAAACTTATGGGGCGACAGAAAGATGGCATCCAGGTGATCATCGTGGCCGCTACCTGCCATATTGATCGCCACATAGGGCCCACTCGCCGCGTAGTCGAAGACAGCCAAGCTACCATATTGGTGCGCCAGCCTTGCCACTTGGTGCACCGGCGTCAAAATGCCCGTTACGTTGGAAGCGGCTGAAAACGCTACCACTTTGACCGCGCGGTGCGCATAGGCCTGCAGCTGCTGTTCAAGCACCATCAAATCAGGAAGACCATGGCTGCCAAGTGGAATACGCACCAAGTCCACATCACACTCTCGCCACATCAAATCATTGGAGTGATGTTCGTAGGGGCCAACAAACACTACTGGCTTGGCTGCTTGCGAGGGCACCTGCCCAGGCGTTAACTCAAGAATCCGACAACAGCGATCTATCGCCGCCGTCGCCCCGGCACCAGCAAAAATAACCGCATAGTCGTCATGGGCACCGACCGATTCCGCGACTGCTTGGCGGGCGGCTTCCCGCAGCCGTGTGGTCATCTTGCCGGTGTAAGAGGTTTCGGTATGGGTATTGGCGTAGAGAGGCAGCACGGCTTCCTGAATCGCACTCTCCACTATATCAAGCGCCCTTCCTGAAGCGGTGTAGTCGGCATAAAGCAAGGGGCACGTGCCGAATGGCCCAGGGATCAACTGCCCCTCTCCAATCACCCCGCTCTGCAGGCGCTCCATCCATTCATGAGAGATCGCCGAGGGGGAGCTCGTTGGTGTTCTTGACTTGTTCCATTGAGAAGCACGATGTGACATTACTAAGCTCTATTCTCGCAATAAACCTTTTATAAAAGGCGTCATAAGACTGGTTATTGCGCGTAATGACCTTGAGTAAGTAGTCATATTCACCTGCCAAACGATTTACTTCCACGATTTCAGGGAAGTCCTTAACGGTTTCCTGAAATGTGTTAAGCCACGCTTGGTTATGTTTATCCGTTTTGACCATCACAAACACGGTGAGACTTAGATTCAGTTTTTCAGGGTTCAGTACGGCAATTCTTTTTTCAATGACGCCTTCTTTTTCCAGTCTTTGTATTCGCCGCCAACATGGCGTAACAGAGAGACCAATCCCCTCTGCAAGCTGTGCTATAGAAAGAGTATCATCGCGCTGAAGCTGTTCAAGAATTTTTAAATCAAAACTATCAATAAGCAATTTATTTTCCCAGGCAGCATTTTTTGAGTATTTTTTTCTAAAAACAGCTTTTTCTCAAGAGGTAAGTGAAATAAATTTTCACGCCATAATGTCTTTTTTTCAACACCCGTTAAGGTCATTTAAGAGCACTACAATGAAGCACACCAAAAAGGATTATTAAAATAAACAAGCGCATAAAATATGCATAAGACTTAGCACTAGAACTTGCGGTTGCTTATCCAGCCCGCAATCAAGCTAACGTTAAAACAGATAGACGACAACCCACTGCTCAGTTGACTCTTAATCAGCAAAAGTCGAGCAGTGGGTTTTTACAGCAGTGCTAAGCCCGCCTAGATATGGTTGCCTTCAGGTAACTCACCCTGACCGTCACCCTTATTGGTGCCTAACGTGGCGCTCTGATGGCTGACAAGCGGGCCAGCAAGCTTACGCAGCGCCACGTAGAACACCGGTGTGAGGAACAAACCGAACAGGGTTACACCGATCATGCCTGCAAACACAGCGGTACCCAGTGCAGCCCTCACTTCTGCCCCCGCTCCTGTGGCAATCACAGAGGGCAATACGGCAGCTGTGAAGGCAATCGAGGTCATGATGATAGGCCGCAGCCTTAAACGGCAGGCTTCCAGGGCCGCATCGACTATGCTCATGCCTTGCAGTTCCAGCTCACGGGCAAACTCCACGATCAGGATAGCGTTCTTACATGCCAGCCCAATCAGCACGACCAGCCCTACCTGCACGAAGATGTTGTTGTCACCACCGCCAAACCAAACGCCAATCAGCGCCGCCAGCATCGACATAGGTACAATCAGAATCACCGCCAAGGGTAATGTCCAGCTCTCGTAGAGCGCCGCCAACACCAGGAATACCAGCAGGATCGATAGCGGGAAGACCACCAGCGCAGCATTACCCTGGGTGGATTGCTGGTAGCTCAAGTCGGTCCATTCAAGTGCCATGCCTGGCGGCAAAACCTCTTCCGCCAGAGCGTTGATAATATCCATCGCCTGGGCGGAAGAGAGCACGCGGGGATCAAACTCACCGGCCAAGTCCGCCGCCGGATAGCCGTTGTAGCGCAACACCGGGTCCGGGCCAAAGGTTTGCCTGATATTTACCATCGTGCCGATGGGCACCATCTCGCCTTGATCATTACGGGTACGCAGTCGGGCAATGTCTTCCACGCTGGTTCGAAAAGGGGCATCCGCCTGGGCAATCACCTGCCACGTGCGGCCAAAGCGATTAAAGTCATTTACATAGGTCGAGCCAAGATAGGTCTGCAACGTGTCGAATAACTCTGTTAAAGGTACGCCCTGGGCCTTGGCCCTCAGCCGGTCCACTTCTGCATCCAACTGTGGCACGTTGGACTGGTAGCTGCTGATCGGAAACCCCATCCCCGGCGTTTGCGCAATCGCGCCCTGGAGCTGGTTAACCGCCTGCTGTAGCGCCCCAAAACCAAGATTACCGCGATCCTCAATGAACAGCTGAAACCCCGAACCATTGCCCAGCCCCAGAATCGGTGGCGGCATAAACGAGAACGCAAATCCCTCTTTCAAACCGCCAATACCCTGGTTAATTCGGGCGTTTATCTCTGCAGCACTAAGACTGCGCTCTCCAAAGGCACTCAGGGTGAGAAAAGCTACCCCGGTATTGGAGGTGTTGGTGAACTGCAGTGCGTTCAAGCCAGGAAAGGCAATGGCATGCTCCACGCCTTCGGTTTCCATGGCTATATCCACAACGTTCTGGAGCATCTGGTCGGTTCTCTCCAGTGACGCCCCCTCAGGCAGAATGACGCCTGCAATCAGATAAAGCTTGTCCTGCACCGGAATAAAGCCGGGCGGCACCGCTTTGAACATCACACCGGTGCCCAGCAGCAACAGCGCGTAGACCAAAAACACCGCCCCACGATGCTTCAGTGAGCGGGCCACGCCACTTTGGTACTTATTGGAGCTAGCGTTAAAGAAGCGATTGAAGGGACGAAAGATCCAACCGAACAGTTTATCGATCACCCGCGTGAGTCGATCTTTGGGCGCGTTGTGGGGTTTGAGCAGCATCGCTGCCAGCGCAGGTGACAGGGTCAGCGAGTTAATCGTGGAGATGACCGTGGAGATGGCAATCGTCACCGCGAACTGCCGATAAAACTGCCCCGTTACACCCGTGAGGAAAGCCATGGGGATAAACACCGCACACAGCACCAGGCCTACGGCGATAATAGGACCGGAGACTTCCCGCATAGCCTGATGAGCGGCCGCCTGGGGCTTTAAGCCTTCCTCAATATTTCGCTCCACGTTTTCCACCACCACAATGGCGTCGTCCACCACGATACCAATGGCCAACACCAATCCAAACAGGGTCAGCGTGTTGATGGAGTAACCCAGCAGGTAGAGCGCCCCGAAGGTACCGATTACCGAGACGGGCACCGCAAGCAAAGGGATAATTGAGGCGCGCCAAGTCTGGAGGAAAAGCGTAACCACCAACACCACCAGCAGTACGGCTTCCAGTAGTGTGGCTATCACCGATTTTATAGAGTCGTTCACAAAGATGGTGGTGTCGTAGACCGCCTCATACTCAACGCCTTCGGGGAACTGCTCGGACAACTCATCCATGACGGCGATAACCTGTTCGCGGATCTCCAGCGCATTGGCCCCCGGTGCCTGGAAAATCCCTATACCCACCGCGTTTTGGCCGTCCAGCTGCGAGCGCAGCGTATAGTCCCCGGCGCCCATTTCCAGCCGAGCCACATCCGAGAGCCTGAGTAATTCGCCGCTGTCGCCACGGCTCAGCACGATATCGCCAAACTCTTCCACCGTTTCCAATCGCCCACGGGCGTTGATCAAGGTGAGAAAATCACTATTTGCGATAGGTTCGGCACCCAACTGCCCGGCGGAGACCTGCACGTTCTGTTCCCGCATGGCCCCGACCACATCACTGGCAGTAAGGCCCCGGGCGGCTATCCGATCGGGATCAAGCCAAGCGCGCATGGCGTAGTCACCGCCACCGAAGATTTGTGCATCGCCTACCCCTTCGAGCCGCGCCAAGCGATCGCGCACATTCAGCCGCACGTAGTTGCGCAGGTAGAGGGTATCGTACTCTCCGCTGGGAGAGGTCAGGTGAACGACCATCAAAAACGTTGGCGACTGCTTCTGTGTAGTGACACCTTGACGACGCACGGCTTCCGGCAGTCGGGCCTCGGCCTGGCTAACACGGTTCTGCACTCGAACCGTAGCCTCCTCGGCATCGGTACCTGGACGGAAGGTGACGGTCATCTGCAGCACGCCATCAGAACCAGAGACCGACTTGAGGTACATCATGTCCTCAACGCCATTGATGGCTTCTTCCAACGGCGTTGCTACGGTCTCGGCGATCTCCTTTGGGTTAGCGCCAGGGTAGACCGTACGAACGACCACGGAGGGCGGCACCACGTCTGGGTACTCGCTGATCGGCAAATTGGGGATGGATATCAGCCCCACCGCCAGAATAATGATCGACAGCACTGCTGCGAAGATAGGTCGATCCACAAAGAAACGGGAGAAATTCATAGCGGTTAATCTTCCCTGGCAGCAATGGCGGGCTGAGCGTTAACAGCTGGGGCACCAGCCACCTGTTGAGGGGAGACCTCCATGCCTGGCATAAAGACTTTTTGCACCCCATTAACGATCACCCGGTCACCGGCGTTGAGCCCTTCCGTGATGACGGTTTGTTCTCCCACTTGACGCCCGGTGCTTACCTGGCGCCGATCGGCCAAGTTGTTTTCCCCAACCACATAGACGTAGCGACGATCCTGATCGGTCAGAATCGCTTTGCGATCCACCAGCAGTGCCTGTTCCATGCGGGCAACGGGCATTTCGACCCGGGCAAACTCCCCTGGCCGTATGCGGCCATCCGGGTTAGCCAGCAGCGCCCGGAATTGCAGGGTGCCGGTATTGGGGTTCAAGCGGTTATCGATAAAATCCAGGGTCCCAGTGAACTGTCGCGCGGCATCACCCCGCCCAGTTCGATCTTCAGGCTATTCGACTCACCGCTATTCAGCATGGTATGGCTGGCAAATGCCGCCTGTTCGTCTGCCTCGAAGTAGACATGAATAGGATCAATGGTGACGAGCGTAGTCAAAAGACTCTGATCGGCGTTGGCTAGATTGCCCCGCGTCACCATTGCCCGACCGGTACGACCACTGACCGGTGCCGTGATGCGGGTGTACTCAAGATCTAACTCAGCGGTGTCCAAGGCTGCCTCGGCGGCATCCACCATAGCTCGAGCATTGCTTAGTGCCGACTGGCGTTGGTCATGCACTTCTTGAGAAATAGCCTGGCGGCCTAGCAATACTCGGGCGCGTTCGGCTTCGCTGCCGGCTAACGCCAGCTGGCTCCTGGCCTGGGCAAGCTCAGCCTGAGCAGCGCCAATTCGCGCCTGGTAAGGCCGCTGGTCGATCAGGAACAGCAGATCGCCCTGCTCTACCAACTCCCCCTCCTCGAAAGCAACTTCCTGAATATAGCCACTAACTCGAGGCCTTAAATCAACCGTTTGCGCAGCTTCCACGCGACCAGTGAAAGACTCACTCAACACCACCGGCTGAGTGATAATTTCCACCACATCGACTTCAGGCGGTGGTGGAGCTGATGAAGTCGCCTCCTCCTGGCTCTTGGCCTCGCAGCCGATTAGTAACGCTGCTACCAGCAGGGTCAGAATGATCGCCCAGCAACGTGTTGAGCGAGCTCTTTGTTTCAAACTTGCCATGATGACTTGCTCCAATGGCTACCGGAAACCGATAGCAGCGTTCGTTATACATTCGCACCTTGTGGGCGTTTAACTAGTCGGTTAAGCAGAGCCAGATTCGACAGCCGCTGTTTATTTCATAGATGTTTATTTCATAAGAGGGGCTGACCAGGTCGGCATCACCGGGCACCGATCAGATGTCAGCTAACATAGGTGGAGCGAGCGCAATGGAGGTATCAGATTCCTGCGGGATGATTGCCCAATTCTGTCGAGATGGGTAAATAGCCAAACAAAGCTGCTTAATGGCAATATCGATTGATTTGAGAGTCTAGGCAAAATGACTATCTGATGACATGCGAGCATGGGTTGTCGGTTTCTACGAGGTGCTTGCCTGATCCTGCAAAAGCAAATGAAAAGGCATCCGATTAATGAAACGAAGGCCTATACTGCGAACTGTTAAGGAGGAGTGCCCGTGACTGTTATCATGCCTGACCAGATTGCTCATTTTAGCGAAAGCCTGCCACAGCAATTAAGCCAAGTCGTTCGCCGCTGGTCGCCCCTGGAAGCACTCCAGGACACAGCGATTGCAGAGGTTCAACTGGTGCGCGCTGACGCTCCTTCCAGTTTTCACTGTGCCGTTTATGAGCCTTGCCTATGCTTTGTTGTTCAGGGCAGCAAGACCGTGCTGCTGGGTGATAAGGAGATTGTTTACACCGGGCCCAGCTACATGGCGAGCGCCGTTCACCTGCCGGTGACAGGCAGGATTGATCATGCCACCCCAGAAAAACCCTTCCTCGCAGTAAAGGTCTCGGTGGATCCTCAAGAAGTAGCGGGATTGATACTGGAACTGGGCGAAAAAGCGCCGCCTGCCGGGAATGATGCTATCTGCTCCGAGATGGACTGCGGCTTAAAATCAGCTCCCATGGATGCACGTATGCAGGGCGCGCTCTATCGACTCTTAAGCCTGCTCGACTCCCCAGAAGATATCAAAGTGCTTTCACCCCTGGCCCGACGAGAGCTCATCTATCGGGCGCTTATGGGCGAAATGGGGCCTCACATGCGACGCTTTGCTGCCTCGGACTCCCAGGCCAATCGCATTGCGCAGGTCATCTATGCCTTGAAAGAGCACTACACCCAACCGCTTAAGATCCGTGAGCTGGCAGCCGCCGTCAATATGAGCGAATCGACGCTTTATCACAGCTTCCGCCAAGTCACACGTATGTCACCCCTGCAGTACCAAAAGAAGCTGCGCCTGCACGAGGCTCGGCGGCTAATGCTAGCAGAGGGGCTTGAGGCGGCCACCGCCAGTTATCGAGTAGGTTATGAAAGCCCTTCGCACTTCAGCCGCGAATATAGCCGCATGTTCGGCGCGCCACCACGTGCTGATGTTAGCCAGTTGCGCGGTGCCAGAACAGCAGTGCTGCCTGCTGAGGCATCAGCATAATTACCTTTTGCTGCAGTAAACAGTAAGGGAAGCGTTTTGTCCGCAAGCAAGTTCAGCTTGATTGAGTGTCAATTTTATTGCCTGGATTGTAAAAGTACATCCGATTAGCGCCTGCTTTTTTGGCTGTATACATGGCTTGGTCTGCAGCTTCTAGCAGCACTTCAGGGAGGGATGCGTCTTGGGGATATAGCGAGATTCCTATACTCACTGAAATTTGCACACCTTGTCGCGCGATTTGGAACGGCATCGCGATTGCACCCATAATATTCTGAGCCACAACTTCAACATCTTTGCGTTGTTCAATTCCAGTAAGAATTACAGTAAATTCATCGCCTCCCAACCGGGCAACCGTGTCGTTCTCCCGGACACTCTCAGTTAAGCGCTTTGCTACTGCCGTTAGTACCTGATCCCCCGCTTCATGTCCGAGGGAATCATTGATTTTCTTGAAACCATCAAGATCCAAGAAAAGCAGTGCAAGAGTTTGGCTACGGCGCTTTGCATGTTTGATTTCCTGCTCCAAGCGATCCAAGAAAAGCCGCCGGTTGGGTAGCCCCGTTAGAAGGTCATGGTGAGCGCTGTGCCAATTTTTTTCTTCAGCGAGTGCCTGTTCGGTAATATCTCGGAAAATACATATGGCCGCCTCAGTGTTCTTTTGTTCATCTAGCACGGGAGCGAGCAGATACTCGAACCGCTCGCCATCGCCAGAAGCAAATGCATAAGCGAATTTACCGCGGTAGATAACCTGGTCAGCAATCACCTTCTCAAGATGGCGTTGAAAATCGCAGGCGAATGAAAACCCTAGATCCAAAGGCGACTTGCCAATGATCGCCTCGGGCTCAAGCGCGAAAAGGTTGTCACTGGCTCTGTTGGCATAAATGAACCTGCCTTCGAGGTCCAGCACATAAATCGGATCGGGAGATGCGATCAGAATGGCACCGAACAGCCTATTATCCATGTCATTCGTAGTGGCATACTGCTGCAGCGTTTCAGCAACGGCCTGATCTATCGCTTCATGAAATCGGGAGAGGTCTTCGCGCTGCTGGATGGAAACCTTTGGGTAAGCTTTAGACCAAAGCGATACCACGCTTGCACGCAGGGCGCGAAACTCGGAAATTGTCTCAATCACGCTAAAACCGTTGGTATGTCGCTCCTCAGCGCGAACCTCTGCCCAGGACTCCTCTCCATCCTCAGGTGCTAAACCTTTTGATTTGGCAGCCTGCTCCGTCTCACTTTGAATTGATTCTAGATCATCGGCAATTTCAAGAAGCATTTCTCTTGCGTGAGCGCGTAGCGCTGCCTTATCCATATACTTAGCGTGAAGAAGAGTTCTGGCAAATTTTTCCCAAGCCAAAAGTATTGGCTCCATTTCTATCCGAATAAACGTCGCTAATCTTATATTTATTAACATTTTTTAATTACCAATTAAACCAGAAAAGAGAAACTAAAATTTGCTGTGCTTAATTAATATTTCATGTTTAATAAGCAGGGTAACGAAACTTATTAAGTAAATTACAGTGTATACAACGTAGCACAAACCATGAATGTTAAAGCACGATTTCGGAATTTTGGATCTGTAGAAATGGCTTAGCCGCTAAATCACGCTAGGCCGACGTTATAGCTGCTTTATCAGGCATGTCGTAAAAACACATTTGATTGGAACCCGCTTTTTTGGCTTTATACATTGCCTGATCCGCAGCTTCTAACAGTGCATTAGGGGTAGAAGCGTCTTCGAGGTAAAACGAGACCCCAATGCTGATGGAAATTTGGACACTCTGTTGACCAATTTTGAAAGGCAACGCAAGGGCATCAATAATCGTTTGAGCCACACACTCAACGTGCTTGCGCTGCTCAGCGCCGGTGAGAATTACGGTAAATTCATCGCCTCCTAAACGAGCAACAGTATCGTTTGCCCTAACACAATTAATCAGTCTCTCCGCTACATCAACCAGCATGCGATCCCCTGCTTCATGGCCAAGGGTGTCGTTAATATCTTTAAAACCGTCAAGATCCATAAAAAGCAGTGCTAAAGGTTGGCTACGACGCTTAGCATGCTTGATCTCCTGTTCCAGACGATCCAGGAAAAGACGACGGTTCGGTAGCCCAGTTAGCAGGTCATGGTGGGCGTTGTGCCAGATTTTTTCGTCAGCTAGAGCCTGTTCGGTTATATCCCGGGAAATACATACGGTTGCTTCAGTGTCTTGCTGTTCATCAAGCACGGGAGCAAGCAGATACTCGAACCGCTCACCCAGTCCAGAAGCGAAGGTGTGCACAAACTTACCGCGAAAGGTGGATTGATCAGCAATGACCTTGTCAAGATTGCGCTGAAAGTCAGAGGCAAACGAGAAACCAAGATCAAACGTCGATTTGCCGATAATGGCCTCAGGTTCCATCGCAAATAAGTCAGCGGTGGCCTTGTTGGCATAGATAAAGCGACCTTCGAGGTCGAGCACATAAATCGGGTCTGGCGATGCAAGCAGAATGGCACCGAACAGTCGGGTTTCCATCTCTTTAGCGGTGGCGTACTGCTCTAATGATTCAGCGACGGCTTGATCAATTGCTTCATGGAAACGGGTGAGGTCTTCTAGCCTTTGACCAGCCAGCGTCGGGTGCGCTTTACTCCAGTGCGACACTACGCTCGCTCGCAGCGCCCGAAATTCAGAGACTGTTTCAATAACGGTGAAGCCGCTGGTCTGTCGATCCTCACCGTGCACTTCTGCCCAGGTATCTTCCCCACCTTTTGGCGCGCAGCCCTTTGATTTAGCTGCCTGCTGAGACTCGTCTTGCTGAGAATCGAGATCATCAGCAATCTCCAGTAGCATTTCTCTGGCATGATCGCGCAGCTCTTTTTTACTCATATTCTTGGCGTGATAGAGGGTTTTGGAAAATTCTTCCCAATCTCTAAGAATCGACTCAATTTCAGCCCGAATAAACGCCGCTAATCGCATATTAAACTCTACTTGTTTAGCTAAAATTAATAACACAAGAGCAAGGGGAAACGCCCGTTTCATGCGGCCTTCCTCTTTTTAGACACTGTTTCAACCATGCCCAACATGCTAGCGAAAACCGGCAGAAATCCAGCGCGTACACACTGTAACACAAGCACCAAATACCGTAACACTATTTCATCTGCAGAGTGTTTAATTCTTGGTTCCTGAATAGTGATGCTTAACTTTGCATACTCATAAACTTTAATTCTCAACCAATGTTTCAATATTTAAACTACGCTTTTTAATTCAGATAACAACAAAAACAATCCAAACAAAAAGGTGAAAACCACATATAAAACAAACAAGAAAAACCAACAAATAGGCAATAAAATCAGCTAGCACACACATTGTTAGCCAAGGCTATATTAGTTCACAAATACAAACTTTATTGTTAACCACCTCACTTGCTTAAGCATTAAAACATGGTAGGATTCAGCTCTATCGAATACCCAACCTTTATACTCAAATATGGCTTTTGTCGTCATGCTTGAAGATTTATATGCGCGTTAATTTTTCAACAACAGTTTTCAGCAAGGGAATGGATACTCCATGACGCCCATCACGCTACTATTTCTTGCTGTGTCCATGTCAGCAGACGCCTTCGCCGCTTCTCTTAGTAAAGGCGCTGAACTGCAAAAACCACGGCTCCGTCATGCTATCGGAATTGGTTTGGTGTTTGGCGTAATCGAAGCGATCACACCAATACTCGGTTGGGCTGCAGGTAAGGCCTCGCAACAGTATGTAGAAGCCTGGGACCACTGGGTGGCCTTTACGCTGCTAACCATTATTGGCCTACATATGATGTACGCCGGGCTCAAAAAAGAAGAAAAGATAGAGCATAAAAAGCAAACACTCTGGCTGCTAGTGCTTACCGCCACCGCTACCAGCATTGATGCCATGGCCGTGGGTGCAAGCCTTGCCTTTATTGATGCCAATATTATCGCCACCAGTTTAGCTATCGGCCTCGCCACTACCGTGATGGCCTCTATGGGCACTTTCCTGGGCCACAAACTCGGCAAGTTTGTTGGTCACTGGGCAGAATTAATTGGCGGTGTTGTGCTGATAGGCATTGGTTTAGCGGTATTGGTAAAACATACAGCAGTTTTTTGAAAATTTGGCGCTACCCAAATGCATGTGGCCGCCTCGCCATCGTGCCAACGAGCAATACCCCTATTCAAGAAGGATCACGGATCCACTTGGTAATTTGACGGAAAGAAATGCCGCTCTACCAGCTCAATGAGGATATGTAGCACCTTGATATGTAGCTCTTGCACGCGATCTGCGTAGCTGCCAGCGGGTGTACAGATATACACATCACTCAGTGCTTCTAGCTCCGGGCTTTCTCTACCTGATAAAACAATTACATTTAAGCCCAGCGTCTTCGCCGCACGAGCAGCAGCTAAAACATTTTTGCTTGTACCACTGGTGCTAAGCGCCAATAAACAGTCGCCCTCACGACCATGCGCCTCAATGTAGCGCGAAAAGACGTACTCATAGCCTAGGTCATTGCTAACGCAGCTCATATGCCCTGGGTCGCTGATAGCCGCAGCGGCAAGGGCGGCACGATCGCTGCGATAACGCCCTGTAAGCTCTTCAGCGAAGTGCATTGCATCGCACATTGAGCCTCCATTACCACATGAGTAGACGCGGCCTTTGCGCTCAAAAGTGGTAACTAACAATTCAGATGCGCGCTCAATGCTTTCAAGCGTGTCCTGATTGGATAGAAGGTTCTCAAGGGCTTTATGTGCTTCATAGAGGCTGGCTTTTATGTGCTGAATTGACATCGTTTCCCTCATATTAAAAAAGAGCCCATCTTTACGTTTACGGCCAAGACGCCGACAAAGCAGAACAACTTTCCAGGATATACTGCAAGCTTTGGCAGTTCTGCTTCATTGATCAGAATTGCTTATACAACAGCCTTGTTGAACCTTCTTGAAATTGAGTGAGTAGATATCTGCTATGCCACTGTACAAAGCGAACTTTCTACAAAATCTAACATGGCGGCTGCGGATTAAATCTTTTCTGCAAAATTTTTAAGCGCTACAACAGCTAAAATAATTACTTTCAGACTACGCTCGTAAGCCCTCCCCCCCGCCCTGCAGCCTAGTTTCGACTTAGGACTTACCTGTACTGTTTGCGCTTATAGGAGTAGGGTAGCCACCCGGACCGACCTCCCAGCGCTTTGTTGTAGTTCACTATTACGAACCTCTGTGGGCGTTTATCTGGCCTTCCTATTTAAGGCGTAGTTGACGCCTGACGCTTGCACTACCAGGCTGCCAACCGCAGCTTCATCTCACTACAGACATAACTAGGATGTTGATCTGTGTTTTGCTTACTTCCTGTGGCGCCACGCCCTCAACGAAACGCTGGCCGCTATTTAGGATGCTAAGGCTGCAAAGCCTACGGATATTCAATGAACGAAGAAAATTTCTATCAGTTCTCGACCATGACTGTCCTCGCTTTGCTGGTGTTTTTTTACGGCGGCACTTACCTGCTGACCCTGTTGATCAAGAAGAAAAAGGAGAATACTGACGCCTTTATGGTGTCCAATCATCAGATCGGTTTTGGCCTTGGCGCTGCCAGCATGACCGCCACCTGGATCTGGGCAGCCTCATTTTACGGCGCCGCCACGTCGGGTTACACCTACGGCATTTCCGGCCCTTTGCATTACGGGCTGTGGGGCGCGCTGATGATTCTGTTCATCTACCCCTTTGGCCGACGCTTTCGCAAACTGGCCCCCAATGCGCATACGCTGGGTGAGCTGATCCATGCCCGGCATGGCTCTTCCAGCCAGTTGATTCTCGCCTCTTCTAATATCCTGGGCAGTATCATCAGCCTGATGGTTAACTTTACGGCTTCTGGTGCGCTGGTCTCGGTACTCTCGCCCCTCTCGTTTCAAGCCGGTGTCGTTATCGCCGGGGTCGGTGTGCTCGGCTATACCCTTTGGTCCGGCTTTCGGGCGTCTGTGCTGACAGACTTTGCTCAGTTAATGGCGATGATGGCAGTTGCCATATTGATAATACCTGCGGTGCTTTTCGCCCTCGGCGGTCCGAACACGCTATTGGATGGCATGAGTTTGCTCACGCCTGAGCAAGCAAATCTGTTCTCCATGGACGCCATCCTCAATCAGGGCGCGCCCTTCTTTGTGGCGGTGCTGGCCTATGCCATTGGTAACCAGACTATCTCTCAGCGGCTATTCGCCGTGCGGGAAGACCATATTAAACCGACCTTTATCACCGCGACCATTGGTTACGGGGCGATTGTTATTGGTTTGGGCATGATTGGTTTAATGGCCTTGATGACAGGTATGGAACCCATCGGTGGCGACATGAATAATCTGATTCCGCAGATGGTGTCGATGTACCTCTCGCCGGTGTTTATCGGGCTGTTCTTTATCCTGGTGATTGGCTCGCTCTCCTCTACCGCAGACTCAGATCTTTCCGCCATGTCCGCCATTGTGATGGCCGATGTGTACGGCAAGAACATCGCGAAGAACAAACCTGACCCGACCAAGATGCTGTTTATCGGCAGGCTGACCATGATTGTCGCGACAATTATTGGGGTGATTCTCGCCAGCTTCTCGATGGATATTCTGATCATGTTGGTCTTCGTTGGCGCGCTTTGGGGCGCAATCGTGTTCCCAGTCATCGCCAGCTGTTTCTGGGATCGAGTTACTAATACGGCATTCACCTCCGCGGTGATCGCGGGGCTGGTGATGTTCTGCGTCGCACGCTTCGAGTTGATACCCATGGTCACTGTTACCGCCGGGCTATTTGAGTTACTCGCCGCGGTAGGCGGTGGTGTGGTGCTCGGCCTGATGGCCTTCGGGTTCTGCGGGCGCAGGGTCGGTGTGATTTTCGGCGTTATCAGCGCTATCGTGCTGGCCTACTTCAGCGTTGGCTTCCTGCGCGACTACACGGTACTGCTCGCGTCACTGATGGCCTATGGCGTCAGTATCATTGTCTGCGTCGGCATCAGCCTGTTGAACTCTAGCAAGTTCGATTTCTCACAGATTGATCAGAAAGTAATCAACTACGACCCGGCCCAGCCTGCTACTCAAGGCTAATCCCGGTATATCACAACTAAAGCCATTCCATTCCCTGGTGCGCTATTGCGCACCAGTCAGTCAACAGGAAAGCACATGCAAACCTTTATATTGGCGTTATATGTACTGATCTGGCCGTTGATCTCACTCGCCGTACTGGCAATCATCGGTGTAGCCACAGTGAAAGACATTCGTATGGCACGACGGGATAAGCGCGAGCTGGTGTGACATCGTTTTGAATGGCTGGATAGTAGCGATGTAAGCAGGAAGGAGCCTGGAAGCGGCAAAGGATTGCCAATCAAGCAACAACTGCGCTGGCACTGCGCGCTTTCGGCTTCCCATTCATTGGTTTATTTAGTCCAGCTTAATTCTTAAAGGTCATACTCGTCATGGCGGCGGTTCCAAACGTACGGTTCAGTTTGCGGCCAACCTTCCGGCGAGTCCTCCCACGTTTCTTGGCGACCGTATGGGGTCAAGTCAAGATAGGTCCAGAAGCTACCTAAATATTCGATGCCACGAGCACTGGTGAAATAGGTGCGATATATGTCTTTTCCCTCGCGGAGAAATACACTTGCTCCGTGACGCTCTCCCTCCGCTGTCGTGACCCCAACATCATAGTTAAAGTCGCTCTCAAAAGAGGAGTACCAGGGAATTGTCCACCCCATTCGCGTTTTGTACTGGTTGATTTTATCTAAAGGCGCGCGTGACACCATGACCAGTGACGTATCCCGAGCATGAAGATGGGCCGGGTGCGTCATGGCGTCGGCCACCCAAGAGCATCCATCACATCCCGCTTTCCAGTCAGGCGCGTACATAAAGTGATAAATAATGAGTTGGCGGCGCCCTGCGAATAATTCAAGCAACGACGTAGTTCCATTGACGCCATGAAAATCGTAGTTCTTATCTACTTTCACCATGGGCAACTTTCTACGTTCAGCGTTCAAAGCATCGCGTGCTCGGGTCAGCGCTTTCTCTTTTATAAGAAGCTGATCCACCGCTAATTCCCACTCTTGTGAAGATACGATACTCGGCAGCGGCTGTTTAGTTGTGGCCATTCTCCGACTCTCCTATGTAATGAGCGACGTTGAGTCGCGCCAGCACTGACAAACTTCTCCCAGATTACTGCGCATGATCGTAGCCTCCATCAGCAAACGCTAGGAGACAGAATCCATTTCCAAATGGATCGCTCATTGTCGCAAGCTTGCCCCAGACAAACGTCTTGATTTCCGCTTCCTGGGCAGCGCCCGCCGAAACCGCCTGTTTTACTGCCGCATCAACATCCTCAACAATGAAATCCAGATGTATCGGCGTCCAATGACGCTGGTAGTCACGTTGGAGGGAGGTGCCAGGGACAGCAGCGCTCGCATCAGGGTGCTCTATCAGGTAAATGGACGCAGGCCCACCGCCCATCTCGGCAACCGCACCGTCAAATAGCCGCCGAATGAGTCGTAAACCAAGCCCACTCTCGTAGAAGGAAATTGCTTCCTCAATCGCCTCTACATCAATGTTTACGATGAATTGCATACACATCCTCAACGAGCTACTCAACTCAGACTTCGGTGCAGCAGAGCAAAGGCATCCGATGACGCTATTGGTTAACGGCTTTTCAGAATGGATACCGCAGGCTTAAGAGCCCCCTTAAAAGGCAATGCTTAACCCAAAACATTAGGGCCAGCATTACACTGACCCCAATTTTTATAATGGCTATCTTCTAACAGCTAATTGCTTAACGGTTAGCGAGCATTTTCCTGATTTCGTCATTCAGCTCTTTGAACACGTGCCGCGGGCTGACTTCATCAAGCATCTCAATGATTCGCTGGGTTTGCGCCACCGTCAAATCGCGATTGCCGGTAATGCTTTCGAGTTTCACTTTCACCACGTGATCGCGAATATCATCGACTGAGGCGTGGTTGGCAATCATCTCAGAGACAGTCTTGCTCGACTTGGCAAACTGAATAAAGTCCTTATTAATCAGATCGTAGGATAACTCGCCTTTACGGTTGGTATAGGTCTTAACTATCGCTTCATACTCAGCGCTATCTACCGTTGCCAGTTCCTCGGCACTCTCCTCCTGGGTGCTGGCGTCCTCTTTTTCACCGCTAAGTTTGACTTTCCCGCGCCTTGAATAGGGCATGCCGGAGGTTAGCTCCATGACTTCCTTAAATGCCTCAAGGGGGAACAGTTTCAGATCGGTATTATGTGAAGGATCGGGCTCTCCCGACTTGCGATTGAGGGTGGCGATGCCCGGTTGGTCGGTGTCGTAGCGCATGATAACAATGCCGGAATGACCACCACGAAGTTTCTGGCGATAAGCAGCGGCTTCGATGGTAGATAACTCAACCATTATGGTTCTGATCATAAAAATGTCCTTATATTTTGAGATTAGTACCAAACATTGGCCTATGTAACGCTAAGCACACCAAAACGTTCAGCCTCTGATGAGCAAAGCGTCCTTTAACCGTAGCAGAGTTCTAGATAGGGAGCGGGACTGGTTGCCCATTTTCATCAACATCGAACTAGTCGGCATAGGGCTGGGGTACTTGATCCAAGGATTAGGTGCCGTGGTAGGGGCCGTCGCTGCTATCCCTGGGGTACTGGCGGAGGCTCTTATTGCTCGACTCCCAAGGTACTCTGTGTTCGAGCCACATCTCCCGACTTGGCGGGAACAGTTCCGGATGGTCTAGCGATAGAGTTGTGATGTCCACCGTGTCTGGATCATCCGTACTCACATAGGTAATGGGGCTACCGCATTTTGCACAAAACGTGCGTTCGACACCTGGAGACGAAGTAAATTGCTGTAGAGGATCGCCTAGCAGCTCAAAGCAACCACGGTTGACCGTGAGCCAACCTACGGAAGGCGCCGAACTCGTTCTTCTGCAGGTATTGCAGTGACATATGATGGACAAAAGCGGAGGACCAATGATGCGATAGCGCACCGCCGAACAGAAGCAACCGCCTTCGGCAGTTTGCGGGGTGGATGATTCTGTCATGATAGCCCTCCCCGGGGTGCGTTGAACCTGACGAAGTGGTAGCACGCCGCTGATAGTAGCTCTCCAGAGTACTTAGTAAGTTCTATCACTTCCATTCAACTACCTTATACAAATGCGTAACGCTTTGCACAGCGATGCTATTGGGATAGTGACACAGGAGCTATAGAATTATGCAGACGATCAAGCTAGGCGGAGTAAGCGTACCCCGTATAGGCCAGGGCACCTGGCATATGGGCGAGGATCCCGGGCAGCGGCAGGCTGAGGTCAGGGCGCTTCGTGAAGGTCTGGATCTGGGCATGACCCTGATCGATACCGCAGAGATGTATGCCGAAGGCGGCGCTGAAGAGGTCGTTGGCCAAGCGATCCATGGTCGGCGCGATGAGGTGTATCTGGTCAGCAAGGTCTACCCCCACAATGCTAGCACCCAGGGTGTTCAAGCAGCCTGCGAGCGCAGCCTGCGCCGATTGGGCACCGACACTATCGATCTCTACCTGCTGCACTGGCGCGGCCAGTACCCGCTGAGCGAAACAGTGGAAGCTTTTGAGCGGCTACGCGAACAGGGCAAGATTCTGCGCTGGGGCGTTTCAAACTTTGATATTGACGACTTGGCAGAGCTTGACGCGCCAGCTTGCGCCACCAATCAGGTGCTCTACAACCCCGAAGCACGCGGCATTGAATATGACCTGCTGCCCTGGCAAGCACAACACAACATGCCGCTGATGGCCTACTGCCCAATCGGGCAAGGCGGCGCGCTACTGCATGACGCCACCCTGCAACGCATCGCCGACAAACACAGCACCACCGCCGCCCAAGTAGCCCTCGCCTGGGCACTGCGCCACCCCGGCGTGATGGCGATTCCTAAAGCTGTGAACCTGGATCACCTCAAACAGAACTTTGATGCAGATAACGTCAGGCTCGACGAAGCTGATCTGGCGCAAATCGACGACGCCTATCCCTCACCAACACGCAAGCACTCTTTAAAGATGGTGTGAGGACGTACAATTAACAGCCCAGGAAAGGAGCGATGTCATGTCACTTCCCGCCCCACGACCCAATGCCTGGATCAGCTTTCTAGCCCACCTGCTATTTATCCTTGCTGCGTGGACGCTATTCATCAAATACCTGTTTCCCGTTGGCTATGCGCTGGCATACGGGGAGCATTGGGCACGGTATATCTATTGGGATCTCTGGCCAGTGGCCCACGTCTGGCTCGGCTGGGCGCTGCTCAAACGGCCTCGCTATACGCGCGCATTGGCGGTGGGCATGTCCATCATTGAAATCCTCATCATCTGCACCCTGTTCGTTCTTTTTCTCGCCGACCCCGAGTGGTCGATCTGGCGTACCAACTGGTTTGTTAATAAGGTGTTTGTGCTGACATGCTTTGTTCTGGTGTTGGCTGCCACGGTGCCGATTCAAAAAAACCTGCAGGAGCGACCGCTATGAACTATCACATCAAGCATCGTATCACGCGCAGGCAAAGCCTTAAGCTTATGGTTGCCACGCTTGCCGCCATGATGTTGCCAAGCGTACCGCTGCTTGCCAACACCGGCGGGATACACCGGAAGGCCTTTGCGGGGGGTGACCAAAAGCTGCCCGTGATTGGTATGGGTACCTGGCGTACGTTCAACGTTGGCAGTGACGAGGCGTTGCTCGATGCACGTACTGAGGTGGTTAAGGCATTTTTCGAGCATGGCGGTGGCCTGATCGACTCTTCGCCCATGTATGGCTCGGCGCCGGACGTGATGGGCTATGCATTGCAGGCGCTCGGCACGCCCGAGAGCCTGTTTTCCGCAGAGAAGGTCTGGAGCCCCGCCGGTGGGGCAACCCACGAGCAGGTGGCGGAGCTAAAAGAGCGTTGGAAGGTAGCGCACTTCGACCTGGTGCAGGTTCATAACCTGACCGACTGGCGCGAGCACCTGGTCGCACTGCAGGAGATGAAAGCCGAAGGCACCATTCGCCATATCGGCATCACCACCTCCCACGGGCGCCGCCACAGCGAAATCGAACAGATCATGACCTCCGAGGAGATCGACTTCGTTCAGCTCACCTACAACATCACCCATCGCGAAGCGGAAAACAGGCTACTGCCTTTGGCAGAAGAGCGGGGCATCGGCGTGATCGCCAATCGGCCTTTTGATGGCGGCAGCCTGATCCAAAACCTCAAGCGCCGCAATGCGCCATTGCCCGAGTGGGCACAGGAGGAGTGTGGCTGCACAACCTGGGCGGACTTTCTGCTGAAGTTTATCGTCAGCCACCCGGCCATCACCTGCGCGATACCCGCCACCACCCAGGTCGAGCACATGCATGAGAATATGCGCGCCGGCCACTCCCCCATGCCTTCGGCCGATGCCCGACAGCGAATGGCAGCCTATATCGAGTCGCTATGAACGAGTGGACAAGCTACCAACTGCAGGACTTTATTCCCTTCACGGCGGATGTTTACTTTCGCCTGCTGGAGCGCATGGGCGAAACCTTCTGGCCGTTGCATCTGCTAACCCTCGCCCTGGGCGCCGCCGCCCTTTTACTGGCACTGAAACACCGCACGCGACTTGCCTGCCTGCTACCCGCCCCGCTCTGGGCCTTTGTTGCCGTCGCGTTTTTCATTCAGCGCTATGCAGAGCTCAACTGGGCCGGGGGCTATGTTGGCTACGCCTTCATCGCCCAAGCCGTGCTGCTGGTATTGATGGCGCTAACCGAATGGGGAATGGATAACGCGCCACGCACAACACACCCACCGGTTGTAATAGGCACAGCCATCACCCTCTTCGGCCTGATAATAATGCCGCTGATAGCGCCGCTAAGTGGCGGATCCTGGTACCAGGCAGAAGTGTTCGGTATACATGCCGACCCCACAGCGTTGACCACGCTGGGGCTGGTGCTTATCACGCTTCGGGGGTTCGCCCTATGGATCGCCGTCATCATCCCCGCGCTCTGGCTGGTGGTTTCAGGCCTGACCCTTCAGGCGCTGAATGCAATGGGCGCCGCCATGCTGTTCGCCGTACTGGCGATCGCGCTGGTTGGGGTGGTTTGGAAAAGCATGAGGTCCAAGGGCAAGGGATAAGGATGCAGTTCCGGTGCCGTTCACAGGTCGGGCGTAGTAGCATCCAACCACAGTAACTGCAATGCAGCGCCCTCTTTTATTGGTCATTAAACAGGCTGCCGCCACCGCCAGACCAAACGATGGGCGTTAAACATCAGCAGGTTGCCACTCACAATCATTGCTAACCCTATAAGTGCATCCGCATTCCACTGGTAACCCTTGAATACCGTTGACAGTACCAGCGCAACCAAAGGAAACAGTACCGTAGCGTAGGCCGCTTTACCGGCACCAATACGGCCAACCAGCATAAAGTAGGCACCAAAGCCTGCCACCGATCCTATGACTGCTAAATAAACCAGAACTCCTAGATAAATCGGTTCCGCTGGCAGGCTGAAACTGGCTCCCTGAGCCCAGGCAATCAACCCCATTAATATCCCCCCATACAGCATGGCAAAGGCATTGGGAGTGTTGATTTGCAGACAGCATCGCTGGTGCCTAACCGACACCATATTACCCAGCGAAAAACCGTAGGTACCCAGCAACGTCAAGCCAATGGCGCCCAGCAGTTCCCATGTAGCCTCAACGGTGACCAGATCCTGCCAGAAAATCAGCGCCATGCCCGGTGGACCAAGGGCCAACGCCAGGTAAAATACCCGCGGAACCGGTGTGCGAAAGAACAGATAGTCATAGACGCGCTTCGCGCCACTGACGAAGTCTATCTTCGGCATGCTTTTCTCCGCCCTCATTTCAGCAAAGAGCACTCCTCTTCCGTCGTCAGACCGACTAATTGCTTGGACTCATCCCACAACCTAGCGGCGCGGGCTTCGTCATATGAAATCGTCGCCGAACGCTTCTCACAGAACGATCCGTCGTTGACCTGAAAGTACTTGCCGGACCCGTCCGCATAGGCCGTGTCAGCCGCCAGTTTGGCAAGGGACGCTCCCGAGACATCGAGGCTCCCCACCGTAATGCCAACGCGTTTCATCAGCCGCTTGGCGAAGGAGGTTCCGGCGATGAACCGCAGGGGCGGCGGTGCGCCGCGAAGAAAGGATGTCCCTGACACGGAGCCGGGATCGAAGGCGATGGAGGCGATCTCACTCCCGCTCCGTCGCAAGCGGCGGTGCAGCTCATAGGCGAATAGCATGACACACAGCTTGGCGGTAGCGTAGCGCACGCCCGATGAAAGCGGTTTTCCGCCATCCGCTCCGACCTTCGCGAGTTTCCAGGCGTCGGGTTCCACTGCTGGCCCCACCGCCTTCCCATCACGGGTATCGGGATCATGGGTCCCGCTGGCAGTAAAAACAATTCGGCCATCCTCTGCCAGACTGTCGATCAGTAGATTGACCAGTAGAAAATGACCAAGGTAATTGCCAGCGAACGTCGCCTCATATCCCTCCGGACTATGCAAAACTGGTCCGAAGCCACGGCCACCTGCGTTACACAGGATGGACTGGAGCGGGTCAATCTCCCCCGCCTCAATCATTGATCGAAACCCTGCTGCAGCCTTTCTGACCGATGCCAGCGAAGACGTGTCAAGTTGTAGTGTGCTTACCTTCGTCCCACTGGCCTGCCGGAGCTGATTCGCCACTTCCTTCATGCGATCAGGACTTCTGCCCGCAAGCACAATATTCCGATGCTGATCTAATATGAGCCGCTTGACGCATTCCAGTCCAATTCCGCTGTGACCACCCGTGATCAGGATCGTTGGCATAATGGTTTTCCTTCCAATGTTTAGTGCTGGCTCGTCAGGGCCAGTGTGTCGGGCAGACGACGATATCTTTGCTCGAAGATAAATTCATTGGCGGATAACGCCAGTTCACTCGCAGTTCGCGCCAAATGGGCACGAGACCTAGTCCGAAGCTGTGCGCTCCCACCAGGTAGAGGAGTTGCTTCGCGTCCTATTCGCCGGTGCTGAGTTCGGAGACTCGCTTGCCCGATGACAAAATCCGGACCTTTGTCCGCTCAGTAAACGAACAGCGCTTGGGGGGCAGCAGATCGCTGCGGCGCTAGGCGATTGGATAGCTCGGAGACGCGGGCAGCTCAGTAGCGTAGCGCGCCAGTTCACTCGCAGATCGCGCCGTTCTTACCACTTTCCATGTTGCTCGCGAGATTGCGGGCGGCGCAGCCCATGCCGTTGATCTCCCGCCAACGACCGGGCGTTATGCTCTCCCATTCCTTGAAGGCTCGATAGAAGGAGTTCGTATCCTGGTAGCCTAGAAGGTAGGCAATCTCTTCAATTTCCATCGAGGCATCGGAGAGTAGCTGACGCCCGAGTTCCTGGCGCGCTTCATTGAGAAGAGTACGAAAGGTCGTTCCCTCCTGCATAACGCGTCGCTGCAATGTACGCTCGCTCACTCCAAGCTCGCGCGCCACATTGGTGATCTCCGGTCGGCCGCTCGCCATGCCTCTCTTGAGAACGGCCTTTACCTGCGCGCGAACGGAGCTCTCCGCTTGAAGTTCATTCAGCGCCGTGTTCAGCGCTGGCGTAAGCAGATCGAGAAGCTCTGGGTTGTGACCGGGAAAGGGGCGATCGAGATCAGCCGACCTGAGCACAAGCATATTGCATGGCGCACGATACCGGACCGGACAACCGAAGTAGGCCTGATGCACTTTGGTTTTGGGACCGGCACGTGCGAAGTCCATACGGACGGGCGTAAGATTTTGACCTATGCCTCTTCTCCCAACTTCAAGTAGCATGGCGAAGCTGGCATCGGCTAGTAGGGGCGGAACAGGCTCGGTGGCGAAGGGCCACTCCTGGGCAATGAAGAATTGCCCGTCCCGTTCCTCGAAGTGCAACTGATCCGGCGCGCACAAACGTTTGAAGCGGGCAACTCTTGAGAGGGCATCGCGATAGTCAGCAGCGAGACAAGCAACGAGAAATGCCGGTTTATGCCCCATCGTGCTGGTCGTCTCGACCAACTTGATGCCGAAACCCGGGTCTGTCGTCAGGTCATCGATGGCCCTCCAGATTGCAAAGAGCTGGGCCGTAGTGAGAAGCACCTGTTCCCGCAAGTGAAGTGTGGCAGGTAGCCGGGC
Organism: Halomonas sp.; assembly: GCF_011050415.1. Classification (GTDB taxonomy): domain Bacteria; phylum Pseudomonadota; class Gammaproteobacteria; order Pseudomonadales; family Halomonadaceae; genus Vreelandella. The sequence goes on along the minus strand of NZ_DRFS01000022.1, from coordinate 161,077 downwards.
TTGTCTCAACACTGCGGCCGGCGGCAGACCAAGCCGATCAAGCGTGAGCCAAACCGCCTGCCCCAAATTGCACTTGTCCACTGGAGTAACCTCATCGCATACCATTGCCAATCACCATGCATGGTGACCGTTCGGATAGAGAACGCCAAGCGCAAAATACGCCAAATGACTTGCAGTTTGCGCCATGTGACGGGTTGCTGCGGCTCTGGCCATTGTAGATGGACTATTTATCCGTGTTTCGGTTCGGCGCCGATGTCGAACTAAACCACCGTTCAGTGACCGGTGAGTATTTCGACGGCCTAATAGAAGCGGCCCTCCCGCTCCACCCAGCGTGGGAAGCCAACACGTTCCACAAGGCTCTACTCAGGCATCAGCTGCCACTGAAACAGCGCCATCACCTCGTCCACGAACTCGTCCAGAGGCATACCCGTTGCGAATAGACTGACCAGACGTGAGCACTGTTTGGAAACCCGGCATGCTATCGCTCCCCCAGGTCACTACCAGTAGCGGTTGTGCCTGATCGAATCGCGCCAGCTCATGCTTAAGCAAGGTTTCACGGCTACCAGCGCCGCGCTTGAGGTTGGCCTCGATGGAAGGTAATTCCTAATCTTTCCGGACCAAGGTGGGGCGCCTTTCCTGGATGGAGGTCTGCCTCAACACTTGTGCAGCAAAGGATGGAAGATCAAAACCTGCAAAGCATCGAGGAGGCGCTGGAACAGGCCACTGGCGTGACGGTGTGACCCCCTGGGACGGAGCCACATCTCAGATCAGTTCGCGCGGCTATTTTCTAGAGCCAAGCTACGATGGCGTACCCGCCTTTGGCGGGTACGCCACCCAACAATACGACTTGGCGATGATTGATCGCGTAGAGGTTCTTCGTGGGCCAGCAGGCTTGTTTCAAGGCTCTGGCCAGCCCAGTGGCACCGTCAATTTTGTTCGCAAGCGAGCACCCAGTGAAGCGCAGGCTAACGCGGCGCTAACGTATAGCTCATGGGCGAATCAATGGGCCGAGCTGGACGTTGGCGCGCCACTTGATGTGGCAGGTGTTCTGCGAGGTAGAATCGTAATTTCAGGTCAAGATCGTGAATTTTTCTACGATGGTGCCGATGCACAAAAGTACTTTTTTTACGGCACGTTGGATTATGATATTACCCCATCAACGACTCTATCGTTTTATGCGGCCATCCAAGACAGTGAGACCAGCCCTTTCTCCGGACTGCCCGCCTATAACGATTGCCGACTCCTCGATCTACCAATCCCACACCCTCCTGGGCCACTTACGATACGCAAATGACAACCTTTGGCCTTGAAGGTGCGCACTACCTAAGCAACGGTTGGACTCTGAAGGCGTTAGTGGGCCATTCCCAAAGTGACTGGTATCTAAATGATGCCTATCGGAGCACTGGGGTCGACCCCGATACAGGCAATATAGACAGATACACGCGTCGGGGGTGGGATGACGAATCACGGCGGAAGTCGCTGGATATTTTCGCCACTGGCCCCTTTGCTCTATTGGGAATAGACCACGAAGCAACACTCGGCTTCAACTACGAGCGTTATAGGGGTGGGGAACAGTTCTCACTGTTTGAGCCAAAGCACTCACTCAAACTGTATGGCACTTACCGCCCGGGTGGTTCGCCCTGGCGAATCAGTACTGGCATGATCGCCAACTCAGCAATTGACGGGACCGGAGAGGAAGGTGTCCGAGAAGGCAGTGGCTACGCAATTTTTAACGCCCAATTGGGCTACGAATTCACCTCTAATACCAGTGTGGCACTCGCGGTAAACAACCTGACAGACCGCCGTTACTATGCCCGTATTGGTGGATTGAACAGCTATAACACTTATAGCGATCCTCGTAGTGTAGCCGTCAGTTTAAGGGCCAGATTCTAGCACTCTTATTCTGCGTCATCTCGGCTGTAGGCGTATCGCTTTAAACAACCCTGCAGCCGAAAGCTAATCAAAACCTTTAATGAACGAAGTGCTTCCTACTAGCTTTCGGCTCCCCAATTATTGAGCCAACGATGAACTTGGAAAGCATCAACCACTTTTCCTTGAAAAGTAGCATCACCGCTTCCGTTTACCCTCTGTCACGCTCACTTGGGAACTACAGCCTGGTGCTTGTTGCATCGCCAGAGTATCTATCTCAGCAGGGATAACCGCAAACGCCTGCTGACTTAGTTGATCATGCTTGTGTGCAGCACAAGTTTCCCAGTACCGGTAAATATGAGACTTGGCCATTTCGGCCAATGGGCAACGAAACTCCCACACTCAACACAGCCATGGTGTGCAACACCTATGAAGCGTTGATCGAAGTAGCACGTGCAGGTTTGGGCATCGCTTGCCTATCGAACTTTATGGTACGCGAAGGTATCGACAAGGGAGAGCTAGTGACGGTCTTAAATGATCAGATTCACTTTGGAACGACATAAATTTACTGCCATTCAAGATACGCTCTTCAACATACTTCATACCGATTTTTTCTGCTACGCGAGAAGAAGCGATATTGTGTGGGTCTATATCCGCCACTATGCGAGGTATTCCAACGGTGTCGAGCCCATGGTCGAGAATAATTTTCGCCGCTTCTGTAGCAATCCCTTTACCCCAAGTATCCCTAACTAAACGCCAACCAATCTCTACTTCAGGTTTTAAAACATCATAAGGAATCAAAAGAACCCAGCCATAGAACTGCTCTGTTTCACGATCACGGATCGTCCAATAGCCCAGCCCTGGAGGATATACTCGCTTAATCCGCTCGATCACAAAACGTCTATGAATACGAGGCTGATGCCAAGGCCCCGGAACGAATCGCGTCACCTCAGGGTCACGATCCATTTTCAAACACTCTTCGAGATCACTTAACTTCCGTGGTCGGAGCATTAGACGATTTGTGTTAAAAGTCGGCTGCATAACAAGGCTCTAGATAAAAACGGTTCTTAGCCTATCCTCGCTTCAAGTTTTCATTTTGAGGAAAGATGTTGCTGAAATGTGCAGTGCCCAGCTTTTCAGCCAACTGTGAACCCCGCTGGCATCAACTACTTTTCCCTGAACAGCAGACTCCATCACCAGCATTCGCGCTACCGCAGCCGCGCTCCATGCCTGGAAAAGGTCGTCGCTGGCGGCTCCATCCTGAAGGTAAAACTGAAAATAATCTGCAAGGAGTTCAAGCTGTAAGGTAGGCATGGTGGGCTCGCCGTTGGGTTCAGTGAGGACGCGCTGGGTCACTCACCAGCCGACCGTACAAGGCAGAATCAGAAACGATACCGTTAATCTCCCAACGCTGGCGCAGCAGCCCCTCTCTGGTAAACCCAAGCTTCTCCAATGCCTTTGCAGAAGCGTAGTTATCCGGATCGATCTCTGCCTCAATGCGCCGGAGTCCCAGCGTTTCAAATCCGTACTGAATCAGCGCTTCGCCTGCCTCTTGGATATATCCCTTACCCCACGCGCTACGGCCCAACCCAAAACCAAGCTCGGCGCGTTTAGATTCTTGGTCATAGCTAAAGAGCATGCACTTTCCAACCAGCTTGCCACTCGCTTTGACGTAAACACCCAAAGTAAGCCCTTCCTGGCGCTGCATGGAAGCGCTGCTCTGATGGATGAAATCAAGGGCATCCTCATCAGTCGACCATGGGGCGGTATTCCAGTAGCGCATGACTTCTGAGTCTGAAAATATCGCCAGTAAGCTAGCTGAGTCATCAATGGTTAAAGGCTTCAGTGTTAGTCGTTCAGTTTCGATAACGGGGGAAAACAATTCTTGTGGCATTCATCTTTCCATTTTATGCATAACGACCGGCTCACCGATCAAATGGTTAATGGGGGAGTTTGCACGACTCTTTGGACAAAAGAGTGGCAGCGGACATTTATATGGTGAAAACGAGTGTTATACCAAAATGTGCTGACTCATAAGATGAGCAACTTCACCGTAACTAGCGCACACTACTTGGTGCTCTATAGGCGAGAAACCCTGCTTTTTCATTCGTTTCCACAAAATGCCGCATCCTGCCACTATGGCGGGCAATGAAGTGCGGCAATTTTTGAAATATCTCGCGATAGAAAGGCGCGTTGCTGCGGTAACAAAACAGCAGGTACTCGATGCCATCACCTTTCTTTATCGCCTCGTTCTAGATCAACCGCTGGGTGAGGTTGGTAATTTTAGCCGGGCTAAACGTCCTCTGCGTTTATCTTTACAGGAAGGAAAGATTAACAACCAAACTGAGATACAAATCGCACTTCCTGAAGCTGTGCACCACCGAGCTCGAAGTTCTTGGGGGCTGACCCATCATGGGCAAATCCGACCGAGCGATAAAACTTAATTGCCCGTTCATTCTGAGGGAAAACCCACAAACTGCACGCCTTGAAACCTTGCTCAAGCATAAGCTCTTTCGCCCGCTGCCAGAGCGAGCGCCCCGCTCCTGATGACCAAGCTGCTGGAGATACATAGATAGCCCAGACTTCAGCTTCACTCGTGTGCGAACCTATATCTCGACATTTTCCAAAGCTAAGCCAGCCTTGAACAACGCCAGCTTTCTTGGCAACAAGTAACTCGGGGTCACCCGCGGCAATACATTCGCGCCACATCGCCTCGCGACGCTCTATGGATAGCGATGCTAGATAATCGTCTGGAATAATGGATCTATATGCTGCGCGCCAAGCTGCCACATGAATCTCAGCGACTGCGCGCACATCTTCAGGCGTGGCTTGTACTACGTTCATTACGGCTATTATCCCCCTCACTCATGTTAAGGAGTATTTTTAACATGATGCCGGAAATGAGAAGTACCCACTATATGGCTATCGTTGATCCTCAAGGCTATGCCCTCTAGCGATAGGGAAATACGACAATTCTTAGATTACCTCACGATATAAAGGCTCAACGCTACACCCATAACGCTCAAAGCCCTCTTGCATCACCCCCACCTACCTCCTACACTCCACCAACGAACAGCTTGACGGGGTGCCGGTGATATCCGGCTGAGATGGCGCAGGGCGAGCATTTTTTTTGCTGCCGAGCGCTGGTCCCGCTGAACCTGATCCGGCTAATGCGTTGCTCATATAACGAGCGGCACGGGTACCGGCGTAGGGATCAAGCGATGGCCATGGCTAGCTCTCATGATCGCACGCCACCTTTAGAGCCATTTCCTCGATCTTTTATACGCCTGCCCTCCGGATCATTATCACCGGAGGCATCATGGGCTACCGCTTTACTGATCTCACCACCGCTTGCCAGCAAGATTGGCGCGCCTATATAGAGCATGATTTTGTGCGCCAGCTAGGCAATGCCACGCTGCCTGAAGCATCCTTTCGCCACTACTTAAAGCAGGATTACCTGTTTTTGATTCACTTCGCCCGCGCCTACGCGTTGGCGGCTTATAAAAGCCCCACCCTTGCTGATCTTCGCCAAGCCCACGAAGGCTTAAAAGCCATTGTGGATGTGGAGTTGGACCTGCATGTGGGCTTTTGTAAGGAGTGGGGGATTTCTGAGCAGGAGCTGGAAGCACTTCCCGAAGCCAGGGCGACGCTTGCCTACACCCGCTATGTATTGGATACCGGCAACCGCGGTGACCTGCTGGATTTGCACGTGGCACTGGCCCCCTGCCTGGTGGGCTACGGCGAAATCGCCAACTGGCTCAACGCCCAGCTTTCTACGGTACGTGGCACACAAAACCCCTATGACGCCTGGATTGCCATGTACGAAGGCGAAGAGTTTCAGGCCGCCATGCAGGCGGAGCTTGAATGGCTCAATGCCCGCTTGGCCGACGTTACCCCTGCCCGCTTTACCGAACTGAGCAAAATCTTCCGCGATGCCACCCGCCTGGAAATCGACTTCTGGCAGATGGGTTTAGCGCTGATAGACCAAGATCTGAAAGACGAAACCCTCACTCACTAACACTGCAAAACAACAATCGTACGGAGACCGTAAAATGAGCAAAACCAGTCACTTTTTAGCCGAAACCGCCCAGGTCGATGCCGCCGCCATTGCGCCGCTGCCCGGCTCGCGCAAGGTGTATATCGAAGGTTCGCGGCCAGATATCCGCGTGCCGTTTCGGGAAATTTCGCTCTCGCCCACCAAAACCACCGGCATTGATGAAGAGAACCCGCCGCTACTGGTGTACGACACCTCCGGCCCCTACACAGATCCAGATGCCATCAATGATTTACGCAAAGGCTTGCCCGCTCTGCGCCGTGCCTGGATCGAAGAGCGCGACGACACTGAATTTCTGGAAGGCCACACCTCTGAGTACGGCAAGCGCCGCGCCAACGATCCCACCCTTGCCCAGCTACGCTTTGATTTAACCCGTACCCCGCGTCGGGCCAAGCCTGGGAAAAACGTTACTCAACTTTACTATGCCCGGCAGGGCATTATTACGCCGGAAATGGAGTTTATTGCCATCCGCGAAAACCAGCGCCGCCAAGCGCTGGGTACTGCGGAAGTGGAGCGCATTCTGGGCCACCAGCATAAAGGTCAGAGCTTTGGCGCCAGCCTACCGGAAGAGATCACACCCGAGTTTGTGCGCGATGAAGTGGCTCGTGGCCGGGCGATTATTCCTAATAACATCAATCACCCAGAATCTGAGCCGATGATTATTGGCCGTAACTTCCTGGTCAAGATTAACGGCAACCTGGGCAACTCAGCGGTGACGTCTTCTATCGAAGAAGAGGTGGATAAAATGACCTGGGGCATCCGCTGGGGCGCGGACACCATTATGGATCTCTCCACCGGGCAGAACATCCACGAAACCCGCGAGTGGATTATCCGAAACTCACCGGTACCCATTGGCACAGTGCCGATCTATCAGGCGCTTGAGAAAGTTAAAGGCGTGGCCGAAGACCTTACCTGGGAAGTGTTCCGGGATACGCTGATTGAGCAGGCCGAACAGGGCGTGGACTACTTCACCATTCACGCCGGTGTGCTGCTGCGCTATGTGCCGCTTACCGCCAAGCGGGTCACCGGTATTGTTAGCCGCGGTGGTTCCATTATGGCCAAGTGGTGCCTGTTCCATCACCAGGAGAGCTTCCTGTACACCCACTTCGAAGAGATCTGCGAGATCTGCAAGCAGTACGATGTGGCATTCTCTCTCGGCGATGGCCTGCGCCCCGGCTCAGTGGCGGATGCCAACGATGAAGCGCAAATGGCGGAGCTGAAAACCCTCGGCGAGCTGACCCATATCGCCTGGAAGCACGATGTCCAGGTAATGATCGAAGGCCCCGGCCATGTGCCTATGCACCTGGTGAAAGAGAACATGGATAAGCAGTTAGAGTACTGCGACGAAGCGCCCTTCTACACCCTCGGCCCGTTGGTCACCGATATCGCCCCCGGCTACGACCACATTACCTCGGGTATTGGGGCAGCGATGATCGGTTGGTTTGGCTGCGCAATGCTCTGCTACGTGACGCCTAAAGAGCACCTGGGCCTGCCCAATAAAGACGATGTTAAAACCGGCATTATCACTTACAAAATTGCTGCCCACGCGGCAGATTTGGCCAAGGGCCACCCGGCGGCACAGCGGCGCGATAATGCGCTCTCCAAGGCACGCTTTGAATTCCGCTGGGAAGACCAGTTCAACCTGGGCCTAGACCCGGACACCGCACGCAGCTACCACGACGAAACCCTGCCCAAGGACTCCGCCAAGGTAGCCCACTTCTGTTCGATGTGCGGGCCGAAGTTCTGCTCGATGAAGATCAGCCAGGAAGTGCGTGACTACGCCAATGAGCATGGTCTGAATGGCGATCAGGAAGCGGTGATGAAAGGCATGGAAGAGCAGGCAGAAAAGTTTCGCCAGAAAGGTAGCGAGCTTTATCAGGAGGTTTAAAAAATCGACTGACTGAACCGCTTTGCCGCTGCACGTGGCCCTTGAGATCTAGTAAAGCTCAAGGGCCATTTTTACCCGATAGCCTCTTAGGCTTGGAAGCCACCTCTACAGTCCTACTCCGTCTTTACTGCATCTGCGCTTAACGTATTAAGAGTATTTTCACCAAAATAGAGACTAATTATACATTGTTCGTGTATGATTCTCATTTGCAATGCATTCTATTCACAACGATTGATTTAAATCCAACACCTTGCAAAGAACTGATTCCGGATGAAAACCAAACTTTCCATGGCGGTATCCCTTGCCCTGTTAAGCACTGGCTTGCTTAGTGCCTGCAGCGATGATAACGAAACAACGGCTGCTAGCACACAGCAGGAGGCGTCGCAAAATACCACTGCCCCCATGCTGAAATACATCCCCGCTGACTCCCCCTACTTCATGGCATCGCGTGAAACATTGCCTGAACAAGAAGCCTTTGAAATTTATCAGCGCATGCAGTCTCAGGATGGCTTTGAGTCTGATCTAAATGAACTCCGCGCCATGCTGCACGATATAGACGACGACGTGCTGTACTCGTTAATGACGCTGCTAATCGCCACGATTGAAGAGCTAGAGGGCGTTGAAACGCTGGATGATGTTCATGCGCTGGGCCTCTCCATGGGGCCTCAGGTCGCTTTTTATGGACTTGGCCTGATGCCTGTTCTGCGCATGGAGCTTCACGATGAAGCGGCCTTCCGCGATACGCTGCAGCGCATTCTGACCAAGGCTGATATCAGCCTGAACACGGCCACCACTGACGGCAATGAGTACTGGGTAATAACCCAAGATGGTCCGATCAAAGCGATCATGACCATTATTGATCAGCAACTGTTGATATCTGTCGTGCCCCAGGATGCCAGCGACGAGCTACTGGCCCAGGTGCTAGGCAACACCCTGCCCGATAGCAACATCGGTGATACCGATGCATTGGCAGAGCTTGAGCAGCGCCATGGTTTCACACCTTACGGTGCGGGGCAGCTCTACTCTTCTCGCCTGATTAACGAGCTGGGCACACCTACCCATCCAGGTACTCAGGCGCTGATGGAAGCGCTGGATGCAGAGCCTTTGGATTTATCCACCTGCCAGGCGGACATCGACCGCATCACCAGCCGTCTCCCTGGCCTGGTAATGGGCATGCGTGAGTATAATCTCGACCGCATGGAGATGAATGTCATCCTGCAGACCGATGAAGAGATTGTCAGCGACCTACGTGCCCTGACAACCCAGGTCCCGGGTCTTGGCAGCTCACACGGTATCGCCAGCTTCGGTATGGCCGTAAACCTGCCGGTACTGGCACAGACCGTTCAGAAATATGCTCGCGAACTTCGCCAGAACCCCTTCAGCTGTGATGAGCTTCAGGATTTGAACAGCGCCTGGAATGAGGTTAGCTTGGCGATCAACAACCCCATCACCGCGATGATTGGCCCGGCGCTTTCAGGCTTTAATGCGCGAATTGATAGTCTGGCAGTGGCCAACGGTCAGCCCACCGTTATGGGCGTCCTGGCCCTTGCCTCACAAAACCCGCTGGCCTTACTTTCTACCGCAAGCGCCTTCTTGCCTGAGCTAAGTGAGCTTGAACTAGCGCCCGGCGCTGAAGCCCAGAGAATCGAGAGCATGATGCTGCCACCAGACGCACCGGAGCTTTATGCGGCCATGTCTGAAACGGCCGTTGTACTGGGCGCTGGCATCAATGATTCAGCGGCACTGCAGTCAGAGCTGGAAGCCCCCATTTCTGAGCGCGACCTGCTGTTCTATGGTCACCTGACAGGCGAGTTTTATCATTCGCTGGCCGATGTAATGGAGCAGACGCCAACCGATGATATGTCCGAATCCGATATTGAAATGCTCAAGCAGTACGGTGATATCTACAAGAATATGGAGTACTGGTTCGAAGTAGATGACGCAGGCCTTGAAATGAGTATTTCGCTCGAGCTGAACTAAGACCTGGCTGCTTTGTAGTGTAATTTGAAAAACCCGCTGATAGCTGTACAAATAATCATTGTACAAGTGCTAGTCAGCGGGTTTTTCTTTTGTAACCAATTACGGTGTAACTCCATAGAGTTGGCATTGTATAACTGAACTGCCATTGACTTAAGGCAAGTAGGCAAGCGCGCGCCCGATATGGATTTAAGTAGAACATGAAGTACTGCTTATGCTCCTCCTTCGATCATGCATAAGTAACGAGAAGCTCTTTCAGATGCACTAAATGATATGATATAACATACTATAAAATGTCAGAAGGAGCCTTGTTTTGCCACTTTTCAAGCGACTAGCACCGATTCTACTGCTGTGGTTAATGCCAGGGACAGCTTCCAGCGACACGTCAGGGCTCAATGTGGTCGCATCATTCTCCATTATTGAAGACCTTGCACGCCAAGTGGGCGGTGAACGTATCGAGCTTACTTCGATTGTCGGGCCGAATTCAGATGCCCATATGTATGAACCAACACCTGCCGACGTAAGAGCCGTCGCTCAAGCCGATGTGATACTAATTAATGGGCTAATGTTTGAGGGTTTTTTAACCCGCCTGATTGAGGCTAGCGGCAGTGCTGCCGAGATTATCACCCTGACCGATAACGCCGATATCCTCCCTGACCCACAAGGTGGCCATTACCACTACTATGGCGATAGGGCTGTTTTTCATGAAGCACCAAACGACCCCCATGCTTGGCAGTCGGTGAACAACGCCCACGTTTATGTCAGCAATATTGTGCAGGCCTTCTGCGCCGCTGACGCTGACGGTTGCGCCGAATATGAAGCCAATCAGCAGCGCTATATCACCACCCTGAAAGCGCTCGAAAAAGATATCCGCAACACCATTGCGACTATTCCAAATGAACGACGAACGGCTGTCGTGGCCCACCACGCTTTCCGCTATTTCGAGAATGACTACGGCATCACCTTTCTCGCTCCCCAGGGTATCTCCACAGAATCCGAAGCGACCGCTGCCAACGTCGCTGGCTTAATCGATGCGATACAAGAGCAGCAAGTGGCGGCGGTGTTCGCTGAAAACATCTCAAATCCACGTCTAGTTGAGCAAATCGCAACCGAAGCAGGATTGCCAATGGGCGGCATCCTCTACTCTGATGCGCTATCAGCAGCAGATGGTCCAGCCGCCAGCTATGAAACCATGATGCGACACAATGTTGAGACTTTGGCAGCAGCACTCGCTAAGCCGTAACTCCCAGTTTTGAACACCCCCCACTGGGCAATGATTAGCCTTCATAAAAAAGGAGATTTGTAGTGAAGCAGCGAATTTTAAGCGGGGCTATCGCCGCGCTAGCAACCACCCTTGGTAGCACAGCTGTATTCGCCCACGATGAGAGCGTTACCGTGTGGCGTCTTTTAGTCGCTGACCAAGAGGCTTCTGTCGTTAATGTTATCGACGCCGTTGATAAAGAGGTTATCGACTCATTCGAACTGAGTGGGCCAGCGGCGCTTCATCGTTCCAGCAGCGGCGAAACGGTATTTGCCGTTCAGGGTGCCACTGGGGTCGTTTCAGCCATCAATACCGGGATTGCCTTTCACGATCACGGTGACCACGCGGATATTGATGTCAGCTCGCCAGCACTTTTAGATGTTGAATTCACGGGGGACCGACCTGCTCACTTTGTTGAACAGCAAGGCTATATCGCCCAGTGGTTTGATGGTGAAGATACTGCTCGCTTCTTTACTGAAAATGCGGTGCTTGATGGGCAGTCAGAGGTACGCACTGCGAACATTGAGGCTGCCCATCATGGCGTTGCGGTGCCCTACCAGCATCATGCGGTGGTCTCTATTCCCAACGCTGAAGATGCTTCCCAGCGCCCTATTGGTGCCCGAGTGGTCGACTTTGAAGGTAACCGTATTGGAGAGGACGTCGCTTGCCCAGGGCTACACGGTTCAGCGGGTTCTGGCAGCCTTTATGCCCTTGCTTGCAGCACTGGCCTATTAATAATTTCGACGAATAATGGCACGCCAGAAATTGAGCACTTGCCCTACCCTGAGTCACTGCCTGAGGGCAGCGCTTCTACACTGCTCGGCGGTAAAGGATTGCAGTACTTTGTCGGTAACTATGGCGCAGACCGCATCGTGATTGTTGATCCGTCTCAAGCTGAAGAAGGCTTTCAGCTCGTGCAGTTACCTACCCGGCGTGTCCACTTTACGGTCGATCCCATCCGCGCTCGGTTTGCCTACGTATTTACGGAAGATGGCCAACTGCACCAAGTCGATGTGTTGAGTGGCGAGCTAACACAATCACTGCGCTTAACTGAACCGTACTCGATGGATGGCCATTGGAACGATCCACGCCCTCGTATCGCCGTGGCGGGAGATAACATTGTCGTCACAGACCCAGCAACAGAGACACTGCATTTCGTAAATGCAGAACGCTTTGAGAAAGTTGATGAGATGGCGCTGGAAGGAAAGCCGTTCAATATTGTCGCCGTTGGCGGTAGCGGCATGTCGCATGGTCACTGATTACTGAGCAGTGGACGCTGCCTGCACAAGCTTTACTATCGAATAGCGTTATAGAAAAGATTAGGAAGGCTACAACGCGTACAGGGGCCCAAAGGCCCCTGTATTATCACTAGCAGAAAATAATTACTTTTTCTTCAACTGTTCCTTGGCTTCACCTTTGCCTTTCTGCAGTTCGCCTTTCGCCTGCTGGGCTTTACCTTTAGCTTCTGTTTTAGTGCTGCCAGTCGCTTTGCCCGCAGCTTCTTTTACTTTGCCAGATGCCTTGTTGGCGGTGCCTTTTGCTTTATCAGTTTTGCTATCAGTCATGACGAACACCTCTAATCCGTTAGTAGGGAAAACGCCGTATGCGAAAGTGTGCGTTGCACTACTAATCACACGTCGACACTCACTCAGAGTAGCTTTTATTCAAAAAGTTGCGCGATTTTTTTATAAACTGTTTATTTTTAATAGCGTGTAGGCTCCCATAAATTCAAGAGTTCATGCAGGCAAGCCATGACTAGCAGCGTGAGCATCAGAGCCACACTCATGGATGAAAAACGATACAGCGCACTGTAAACCAGGTCTTGCTGCGGGTCTAGCGACTGCCCAAACAGAATCCCCAGCGTCGTCAAGCCACCAAACCCCACGCCAGACCCCGCACCTTCATGCACATGCTCCCGGGCGAAGAGCATCAAACCCAGCCAGTAAAGCACTATCACCAGTAAGAAGTGGTGGCTCTGGGTATAGAGCAAAAGCTGCATCAGTAGCGCTAAATTACAGCCTAATAGTGTCCCAATGGCCCGTTTAGTCGCGGAGACTTTTGCGCCGGAGTAACCCAACGCGAAGAGTACCAAGATGGTCGCCATCTGCGCAGAAAGTGAGCCTTGCAGGTCAAATACCTGAAACACGACAAAAGAGAGCGTGGCGGTGGCGCCACCCATCAGGGTTTCATGGCGAATTTGTGCCAATGACTTGGTTGGCCGTAGCGGTGGCTTACGTACTTCAACGTCGGGAAAGAGTGTGTGCATCAGCATGGCGATAAACACCGCCAAACCGCTGGCCGCGAGGTTGCTGGCCAATAAATCACTTAAGTCCACATTCGGGTAGCTAGCAAAGTGGAGCAGAATGCTTAACGTCAGCACCCCATTGGCACCAAACAGAAACAGCGTCCCTTTCGCCATCAGGTTAAAGCGGAAAAGGAAAATACCCAGCACCACCAGTGTCATCACCACCGGCATATGCTTGAGCAACCCAACCACCAGGCTAACTTCAAGTACGTTCAGCGAAACATTAGCTAAAAACTGGCGAATAATAGTGCCATTCAGAATCGGCACCATACCCAGTAAGAACATGGGGAAAACGGTAAAAAACACTCCATAGTTCCAGCCCATCAGCTGGCTGACCATAAATCCCAATGCGCCGCCCCCCGCCACGCGCAGGCACTGCCGGAAGCCATTTTCGGTCAGCGCTGGGCGTGAAGCCCGCTGAGTGGTTATCTCCACCCGCAGCCTATCAGTAGACATAGTGCAGCAAGCTGATCAGATGGGCCTGGAGCCATACAAACGGCTTGGCCAGGGCGGCACCGCCAGGCTGAAGCTGAACCGTGGCGCGTGCGCCGCTGGGTAGTAAGTGGGCAGTCGGCTCCGTTAGCGCTACATGGACACGCAGCCGTTGAGCATCGCGTACCCAACGGTCAGTGGTGGGTATATCAGCCAGCTGCCCATCGGCCGCCAACTGCCCTTCGCGCACCCCGGCATCCATAGCCACCACCCGCGCATCAAATACGTGGCCTGGCCAGGCATCGAACACAATTTGCGCCGCGTCTCCCGGGGCAACATGGCGAAGACTCTTTTCACGAAAATCGGCAATGATGTCTATCTCATCTGCTACCACCGCTATGACTGGTTGGCCCGCCTGTACGTAGTCGCCTACTTCCAGTTGTAGGTTGGTAACGCTGCCCGCTTGAGCAGCACGCACCTGAGTATGAGCAAGATCCAACTGCGCTTGGGCTAGCGCATTGTCCGCTTGGCGCAACCGCAGGTTAGTCTCACCAGCGTCACCTAATTGCACTTCCAAACTGACTATTTTTGCTCTTGCCGCCGCTACGCTAGCCTGCGCGGTGCGTTCAGCGGCAACCTGCTGCTCATACTGTTGGCGAGATACACTCTGCCGCGCAATCAATGTTTCCGCACGGCGAAGCTCACCCTGACGTTCGGCAGCCGTCGCTTGAGCGGAAGCCAGTTCAGCCTGGGCAGAAGTTAACTCAGCTTCCAAGCGAGCATTCTCCCGCTCTGCCTGCTCCCGGTTCAGCTGTGCTTGGTCAACGGCAAGTTGAAAAGGCGCTGGGTCTAACTGAAACAGCACATCACCTTTTTCCACATGCTGGTGATCATTCACCAACACGGCACCCACCGGGCCGCCGAGTTCCGGTGCAATGCGCGTAACCGGGCGCATCACCCTGGCCTCTGGGGTCATGGGCATAAAGCTGTCAGCAAGTAAAAAGTAGATAAATAGCAGCACAAAGGCGGCAATCGCCACCTTTACCCAGCGGGCAAATGTTTGATCGGGGGTCATGCGAAGCTCACTTGTTAGGCACAGATCAATGCATAGACGTTAGTCTAACAATTAATTAGCATGCTAACAATATTGATATACTCCTTTTTAGTTAAAGTTTCCCTTTCTCCTAACCGTGATAATCAGAAAAAAGTGATGCCGCACAAAGGCGGCATCAATAGACATAACAGACGCAGGCTAGCGCCAGGAAGGTCCGCTCATTACATCAGGTAGCCACAACGCAAGGCTTGGGAAAGCCAGTACCAGCGCTAGCACCACTAGCTGCGCGATGATAAATGGCACCACACCCCAGTACATATGCTTGAGCGTAATCTCTGGAGGTGTAATGGCTCTTAAGTAAAAGATAGCCGGTGCAAGCGGAGGTGTTAAGTAACTGGTTTGCAGCACCACTAGGAACGCGACGCAGAACCAAATCTCATCGAAACCCAGCATGCGTACAATCGGCATCGCCACGGGAATGATGATCAGCACCACTGAGATCAAATCCAGCACGAAGCCTGCGATAAAGGCGATCAGCAGGATCAAGCCAAGAATCATCCAGGGGCTTAAGCCGGTATCCATTAGCAGTGACTGCACTGTCGCCATACCGCCCGAGGCAAAAAACACCCCTGCAAACATACTGCCACCCATCACGATCAGCAGAATCATCGCCGAGATATTCATGGTTTTGATCGCCGCATGCCACAGAACATCCCGCGTTAGATTGCGATAAGCCAGCGCCAGCAGCACCGAACCGAGTGCCCCACAGGCCGCAGCTTCCGTTGGCGTTGCCAAGCCCATTAAGATGGTGCCGAGCACGGTAAAAATCAGCAGCATCGTAGGCAATAACGCCACCATGGTGACGCGCATTTTTTCCTGCCAGCTTACGTCTGGCTCGCTCTCTTCCACCCGTGGTGCCATCTCTGGTTTTAAGTAGGCTACGCCAACGATATAGATTAAAAACATCACCGCCATTAAAAAGCCAGGAATCAGCAGGCCACTAAATAGTGCCCCAACAGAAACGCCAGCCACAGGCCCTAACACCACTACAGTAATGGAAGGCGGAATAGCAGTACCCAGCGAGCCACTGGCACAAATCGTCCCTGAAATCAGGCTTTTGTTGTAGTGGTGTTTCAGCATTACCGGTATTGCGAGCATCCCGATAACGGCTTCGGTCGCGCCCACCACACCGCTTGAGGCAGCAAATAGAGTCCCCATTACAATCGCGCCAACCCCTAAACCACCGGGTAAGCGGCGCGTCCACATATGGATCGCCTCAAATAGCCGTACGGCAATTCCTGAGCGCTCGAGCATTGCACCCATAAAGATAAACAGTGGTACAGCGGCCAGGATTGAATTAGACGCGGTATCTTCGATTTTGGTTAGCAGTTGATACGCCGCTACATCGCCAAACTGGATAATCCCAAAGCCCGTTGCCACCAAGATCATCGAGAATGCGATGGGAAAACCGGAGAAAATAAACGCCATTAGCGCCGGAAACATCAATAACGATAAATAGCTGCTCATAATGCGGGCTCCTCAGGCAGGGGCTGTCCGCGCAGTATGGCTACCGCCTTTAACATTTCAGCCACTACTTGCAGGGCGAGTAAGGCAAACCCAATAAACCAAATCGTTAAAATCGGCCAGACAATAGGGTTCCAAGCAGAACGACCTGAGCGCTCATTGGAGTTGAAGGCTTGCAGGGCATAATGAAAAAGCTCCCACACCAGCCATCCTAAAATGGGCAAAAACAGTAAATAGCCAATAATACGCAGCAGCGCATTAGCCTTATCACCCAGTTGCATCGATACCAGATCAACGCTGACGTGGTGTCCAATCCGCAGTGCATTAGCCATACCCAGCATGAACATTGCACCCATGACCATATAACTAATTTCAAATGCCCATAACGTTGGGCGTCCAGCCACATAGCGGCTAAATACTTCTACGACTAGCGCGCCCACTAGAGGAAAAATCAATATCGCACCAGCCCAGCCAGCCCAGCGGGTTAGCGACTCAATCGCTCGAATTAGTTTCATGATTTCTACTCATCAACTCGTCGTATAAGAGAGGCTTAAACGTAGGAAAGAGAGGCGCTGGCCTCTCTTTCATTTCGTTGATGCGCAGTTAGCGGCCCATGCTGCCAATTGGCAGGCGGTACTGGGGCCATACGCTCATGGTGTCTTTGAAGTCACGCTGTGACTCAATCACGCGAGCGAACCACTCATTTTCAGCGGCATACTCGTCTTCCCACTTCACGGTCTCTTCATAAATAGTATCGATGAATGACTGATCCAAATGGACGATTTCATTAGGGCCATCAACCAATGCTTGATAGGCAGCTAAATCAGCAAAAGAGCTTGCTAGCCACGTCTCAAATACACTCAGCTTGCCCGCCAAACGCAGCATTTCCTGCTCATCTTCACTCAGTTCATCCCAGGTAGCTTCATTCACCTGACACTCCAGAAAACCACCGGATTGGTGCACGCCAGGAATAATCACGTATTGAGCAACTTCCTGGAAACCCGTGGGTGCGTTCATTTCGGGGCTGCCCCACTCAGCCGCATCAATAACACCACGTTCAAGCGCGCTGTAGATATCACCGCCCGCCATTACCACTGTGGATGCACCAAGGCGGGAAGCTAATTCAGACCATGCACCGGAAGTACGCAGGCGTAGGCCTTGGAAATCTTCTAGGGTTTCTACGCGTTTGTTCGAGTGCAGGAAAATCTCAGTACCCAAAATCGCGCAAGGGAAGGCCACCACATCGAACACATCACGGCGATACTCTTCATACAACTCTACGCCACCGCCTTCGTACATCCACAGCATGAACTCTTCAGGCGTCAAGCCACTTGAGTGACCAGCTAACAGCGCTGTGGTCGGGTCGGTGCCATAGTCGTAATTAATATAATTGTGGCTGATCTGGGCAACGCCAGATTTCACTGTATTAGTGACTCGAAGTGCGCTACCTAAAGTGCCCCCGGGAAAGACTTCAATGGCAATTTCGCCATTAGAAAGCTCATTGACGCGGTCAGCGAACATCTGCGCATCCCGTTCAAGCCAAGGGCCGCCGCTCCATGGCGTAGCCATACGCCAATTTTTTTCCGCAGCTTCTGCCATCGCAGATGCCGTCGTTAAACCCGCACACAAACCAACTGCAACGGCAATTTTGCTCATTTTATACATGGTAGTTTCCTCTCGAATGGAGCTTAAGCAAGTTGAGCGTTGGACTTTATATTTTCGTTTCTAACCAACGGTGTGCTTTGACATTATCACCTTCGCAGTTGCAGCATTTGGCCCAAACTACGTAAAGCTGTGCCGATTCTCAGGTAAATACAAAGCGTTTAATGAAGCGGTAGAAGGTAGTTGGACACGTTTGAACAAAAATGCCATGACGTAACGCCATTAATGCTTAGCAATAAACGTTCCATATCTTGAAAGGAAAGGGTGAGGTCGAGTAAATACTTGAGGAGGATGGGTGAGGAAAAGCAAAGCCCCATGGCTGAGAGCCATGGGGCTTTAGAGCAACTAGATGTTTTCGCTATTTTAAACCCGTATTAGAACCGGTAGCGCAAACCAACGCTGGCAGCATCAAAGGTGTAAGCAGATTTATCTAGATAGCGCATGTAATCCGCGCCTAGTGACAGATTACGCGTTAGATCCATCTCAGCACCGCCGCCGTAAGAAAAATCGCTTTCACGGTCAAGATCAAAATCCACTTCTGTGAAACCCGCCAGACCGTACAGGCGTACTTCTGGTGCGATGGGAATAATACCCTTGGCATAAATACCGGCTAAATAATCTAGCTCGGCTGGGCCGTCGGAACCGCCAGTCCCCAGATGGCCTTCTATGCCGAAGTAGTCATTAAATTGCGAGCCACCGCGCAGGCGCAGGCCCACATCATCACGGGAAGAACCACGCTCTGGATCAAGACTCCAGAACATTGCATCAGCACCTAAATACCCTTGAGGATAGACGAAAGACTGTTGTGCTTGGGCTGACGTTGCAAATGCGCCTGCACCGACCAGGAGTACCGCTGATGTAAGTGATAATACGGACATCTTCATAGCTTGTACCTCAGTTAAAAAACAGTGTTTCCTTACTTTTTTGTATTGTGGTGTATAACGATAAAAAACGCAAACACTACCGACCTTTGGATAAACTGAGCACGACTATTCCCCCCACTACCACAGCACCGCCCACTAACTGGCCTGGGCTAAGCATTTGTCCTAGCACAAAATAACCAAGTACCAAAGAAGCCACTGGTTCTATATTCATCACCGGCGCGTTGCGCGCCATATCAAGCCGGGGCACAAAAATAAACAGCGTCGAAAAAGCTGAACCATACAGCAGCCCGAGCAGCGCAAGCCCTAACCAGCCAGCGCTATTTTCAGGCAGGCTCATGCCCCCTGGCACTATGCCTGCAATACCGCCAATGATCATGACGATAAAAACCGTTTGCATGGTCAGCAGGCTACGCAGCGTACTGCCTACCCCAGCCAAGCGGTGCTCGGTAACCCACAGTGCGCAGGCAAATACAAATGCGGCCATTAACCCAAACCCAATCCCCGCTATCCAGCCTGGTCCCATACCATCTGCAGTGGCAATCCACGAAGGAATATCCAGTACCACCAGCAGGCCGATTAAAATAGTGCCCATGATCAGGCAGCTTCGCAGCGTTGGCCGGGGGCCACCCAGCGCCCAACTGAGCAGCGCCAATTGAATTGGAAAGGTATTAACCAGAAGCAGCGCAATCACCACCGGGAGCCTTGCCACCGCCGAGTAAAGACTAACGCTTTGCACTGCTATCAATAGCCCCACGGTTAACTGCCACGGCCAACTACCGGCAGGTAGCCACAGACGCTTTTTCTGAACGATCACCAACGCTACCAAAATCAGGCAGGCGACACCCGAGCGAGTTAAGACCGCCAGCAATAGCCCAGTGCCATTATCAAACGCCAGCCGTGCAGAGACATGATTGGCGGCAAACATGGTGGCTACCGTCATCATCAATAGAATCGCCAAATGGCGCGGTAATAGATTGGGCAAAGGGGACGCTGACATAAGAACAGAACGGCTCATTAAAGGAGTAGGAGGTGTAAAGTGAGTAGCAGGCATAATGCCCGTGAGAGCACAGCATGCCTAGCTTTTAAGTAGAAGGCTAACGAAATCCAGACGCTGCTTTTCCGCACTGCAGCATGTTAAACTAAAGTCTATCTCTTTACTCTCTAACCTTCTAGCGAAAAGGTCCTTATGAACGCTCCGGTGCTGGTAATTAACTGTGGTTCTTCTTCAATTAAATACGCGTTGATTGATTCAGACCCTGAGGCACCGCGTCTGGCTGGCCTAGCCGAACGCCTGGGCAGCCCGGATGCACGCTTGAAGGGCAAAAACAGCTCAGGGGAAAGCTTCACTCAGCCCCTGCCTGATGCCGATCACACTCAGGCGCTTAACGCGATTCTTGAGCGCATGGAAGGCCGAGTACCCGGCGCGGTTGGTCATCGTATCGTGCACGGCGGCGAACACTTCACCCAGGCGGCGTTAATTGATGATAGCGTTATTAATGCTATTGAAACCACTGCCGCCCTGGCACCACTGCATAACCCAGCCAATTTGGCCGGTGTTGCGGCAACCCAAAGCGTTTTTCCTACCCTGCCGCAAGTAGCGGTATTTGATACGGCGTTTCACCAAACCATGCCGCCCCGCGCCTATCGCTACGCTCTGCCGGAAAGCCTCTACGCTGAGCATGGTATTCGCCGCTATGGCTTTCACGGCACCAGTCACGCCTTTGTTAGCCAGCGCGCGGGTGAATTAAGCACCCGCGGTGCCGGTGGTTGGCTAACCGCTCACTTAGGCAACGGCTGCTCAACCAGTGCGGTATTCAATAATCAGAGCCTGGATACCAGCATGGGCCTTACCCCACTGGAAGGCTTGGTAATGGGCACACGCAGTGGTGATGTGGACCCCGGCCTGCACGCTCACCTGCACCGCCAATTAGGCTGGACGTTGGACAAAATTGACAGCGTACTTAACAAAGAGAGCGGCTTGCTGGGGCTGTCAGGGTTGACCAACGATATGCGTGAAATTGAAGAAGCCGCTGAGCAGGGCCACCCCACCGCACAGTTGGCCATGGAGGTGTTCTGCTACCGTATCGCTAAATCACTAGCCGCGCTCTCCTGCGCGCTGCCTCAGTTGGATGGGGTGATTTTTACCGGTGGTATCGGCGAAAACTCACCAATCGTGCGCCGTAATGTGCTTGCCCTGCTGCCCCACTTTGGTTTTGCATTGGACGACAGCGCTAATGAAGCCACCATTCGTGGCAAAGAGGGCTGCCTGGATAGCGATGGCCACCAAGGCCCGCAGGTGTGGGTCATTCCTACCGATGAAGAGGGCCGCATTGCCATGGAAACCCGCCACTGTTTAGAGGCACGTCTATGACTCCGCACCCCGACCAACCCCAAGCGATTCTGTTAGTGCCCACTAGCGTGGGCGTCGGGCTTACCTCTGCCTGCCTGGGACTCATTCAAGCACTGGACACCATCGGTCTGAAAGCCGGTTTTCTAAAGCCCTTTATGCAGAATGAGCTGAACGGCCCAGGCCTTGACCGGTCTACCGCCCTGGTCTCCCGGGCAATTAATCAACGCCCGCCCTCGCCTATTTCTCAGGCGCGTTTGGAGCGCCTGCTGCGCGACGACCAAACCGATGAGCTAATGGAAAATGCGGTTGAGCTTTATGAGCAAGTCGTTCAGCAAGCCCACCGTGACGGAAGCACCCTTGATCTGGTGGTCGTTGAAGGCGTAGTGCCGACCCAGCACACCACTTACGCTACCCAAATCAATGCGCAACTTGCCAATGCGCTTAATGCGCGGATTATTTTAGTTGGCACAGGTGACCTTAACGAACCCCAGGCCCTGGCCGAACAGTTGGATATGCATGCCCGCAGCTTTGGCGGCATCAGCTCCAGCCGTACCCTGGGCGGCATTTTGATGCGCATGAAAAACCTGCCTTACGGTCAGGAGGACGATCTTTCCGCAGCACCTGGCACTATCAAACCGCAGCTTGAAGAACCGGTTCTCGCTAAACTACGGCAATACTCCCCAGCCCTGGCGACCGACAAGTTCCACCTGATCGGCGTGGTGCCCTACAGCAAAACGCTCAGTGCGCCGCGTACGCTGGATGTAGCGCGAGCCCTTAACGCCAAGCTACTAAACGAAGGTGAAGCCGCCAGCCGCCGGGTTCTCTCGACGAGCTTATGCGCCCGTAGCGCTGCCAATGCACTGCACATTTTCAAGCCAGGAAGCTTAGTCGTCGCCTCTGGTGATCGCGACGATGTGGTGCTGGCCTCTGCCCTGGCCACTATGAACGGTATTCAGTTGGCGGGTGTGCTGCTGACTAACGGCTTTATCCCCAACGACAATATGATCGAGATGTGCCGCCCCGCGCTCAGAACGGGCCTGCCGGTACTGGCGGTTGACACCGACAGCTTGACCACCGCTCAGCATCTCAGCCAGTTAAGCACAGAAATTCCTATGGACGATTTCGAGCGTGCCGAACAGGTCGCCCGCTATGTCGCTGCCCATATGGATCTGGATTGGCTAAAAGCAAACCTGAGTAGCGGCTATACCCGTCGTCTTTCGCCTTCGGCGTTTCGCCATCAGCTGGTCAAACTTGCACAGCAGGCTAAAAAGCGCGTTGTATTGCCGGAAGGCAATGAGCCACGCACCATTGAGGCGGCGATTATCTGCCAGCGACGCGGCATTGCCGACTGTGTGCTGCTGGGCAACCGCGATGATATCGAAAACGTGGCGCGTAACCGGGGCCTAAAGCTGCCGAAAGCGCTGACCATTATTGACCCCGAAAGCACCCGCGCGAACTACATAGGCCCAATGGTGGAGCGTCGCCGCGGCAAGCTTAATGAACTCACTGCGGAAGCACAGCTGCAAGACAATGTGGTGCTCGGCACTATGATGCTACAGCTGGATGAAGTAGACGGCTTGGTATCAGGCGCAGTTCACACCACCGCTAACACCGTGCGACCCGCGTTTCAGCTGATTAAAACCGCGCCAGAGTATAACCAGGTCTCGTCGATTTTCTTCATGCTGTTACCGGAACAGGTGGTGGTCTACGGTGACTGCGCGGTGAATCCCGACCCTGATGCCGAAACCCTGGCGGAGATCGCGCTGCAAAGCGCACGCTCCGCAGCGGCCTTTGGTATCGAGCCACGGGTCGCCATGATCAGCTACTCCACCGGTGACTCCGGCACCGGTGCAGATGTGGATAAGGTGCGCGAAGCGACGCGCATTGCCAAAGAGCGTGCACCGCATCTGGCGATTGACGGCCCTCTACAGTACGACGCCGCAGCCATTGAGAGCGTAGGCAAACAGAAAGCACCTGACTCCCCAGTAGCGGGTAAAGCGACCGTGTTTGTATTCCCCGACCTCAACACCGGCAACACCACCTACAAAGCCGTACAGCGTAGCGCCCGGGTAGTAAGCGTTGGGCCCATGCTGCAAGGCTTAAACAAGCCGGTGAACGATCTTTCCCGCGGCGCACTGGTCGACGACATCGTCTACACCATCGCGCTAACCGCCATTCAGGCCAGTCAGCGGAAGAGCTAAAAGGTACTGGCACTGGCTTTTAACTCCCACAAACCAAACGCCCCGAGTAGTTCACTGCTTGGGGCGTTTGGTTTGTGCACATATCGCCTTTTAACTCTAGCCTAGCAAACTCTCTTAGCCATCAGGCTACACAGTAGCACTTGGAAAATTTAGTTTATATTTTAATTATTTAGAAAAAAACTAGACGAGATTATTTTTCTTGATTAATTTAAGTTAATAAATTAAGTATTATGCGCTGTCAGGCATTATTGATGCAAAAGGAGAATACTATTGGATCAAGCAAAAGTAGGAGACCTCGTAGCATGTAGCTGCAAAGGTGGGCCCCATAAAGTAGTTGAGGGAGCTAACTCAAGCACTCTCGACGGTATGCCAGTTTCTAGAGTGGGGGATAAATGTTCGTGTGGCGCTACCATCACATCAGGGCTAGGTTGGTTTCTAATTGAAGGCCAGCCTGCAGCTATAGATGGCAGCACTACCTCGTGTGGAGGAAAAGTTATTGCTAGCTCTAGCAGCAAGACTGGCGTGCCTACTGGTAGTGAGAGAAGCTCGCTTTCAAATTTAAATAGCATTATAAAAAATAAGTATAACGAAAAAATAAAACTCCTAGATCCTAGAGGCATTCCTTTTTCATATCAAAAGTATGCCATTGTGCGTCAAGATGGAACAAAAGAGTACGGTCAAACCAATGGAGAAGGAGTTACACACCTAGTTCAAGGTCATGATTCTCCAGAAAAAATAAAAGTCTTATTGGTTATGAAAGGATAAGTCTTGTGGATGATATAGAGCAGCAGCTAATGGATACTGAATTGTTAGCAGAAATAGGAGAGCTAGTAACAACAAGTAGTGAAAACACTCAACCGGTCGAAATCGTGGCAGAACATGTCACTAGGTTTGAATTCCACATTTCGATTGGCAAATTATTTATTGTCACTCCCAGCTTCTCAATGACTATGGATGCCACAACCGGCAACGGAGCGTGTTTAAACAACAGTTCCATTGAATGTCAAAGAGCCGCCTGGGAAGGTCCCTTACCCGTGGGAAGCTACTTGATAAGGAAAGAAGATCTGAGTGATCCTGGTTTATTGAGAGGAGCTTACCGAAACTTAAGGCACGGCGATTGGGGTGATTGGAGGATCAGACTGCATCCTCAAGAGGAGGCTAAATTTGATTTATATGGCCGAGATAATTTTTTCCTTCATGGTGGTTCTATCCCAGGCTCGGCTGGCTGTATTGATATAGGGGGTGGGTTGCTAGGAGATCAAAACACTGACACTGTAAAAACAATTATTAGAATGTCAAGAGAGTCTATTCCTGTTGAGGTGCTTCCATGAAGCTATTAGTTAATCTACTATTTGTATTTTTTTCATCACCAGTGCATGCTGAGGTTCTAGATAAAGTTATGACGCCTCAAACTGGCCTATTAATGCTGGCTGTTTTGTTTTGTATTTTTTTGATCGTGGCTAAATTTAGAAAAGCTTGGTTGTTCTGGCCATACGTTACGCTACTTTCCATCTTAATATTAGGCAATGCTGATTTTATACTTAACGATGAAGTTTTCCATATTGCGAGTCGTGAGTACGGTAGCCCAGGCTATATGGCGTATATTTATTTTGAACTGCTTTTTAATATTTTAATGTTAACTGCTTCCTTTGTTCTATACTTTAAGAGAAAAAAAATTAAAGGCTAAAGCATACCCATCAATATTTTTTAGTTAGAGAGAAGTTTAAAGAACCGATTTTATGCCCTAAAAAAACGCCCCGAGCTATTTGCTCGGGGCGTTTGATTGACGGCCTAACAGTGTGAGTGTGTTAAACCCACATCGGCACCATGGCCTCCAGCACCATGACTAGACTCATTGCGG
This sequence comes from Halomonas sp., assembly GCF_011050415.1. Lineage (GTDB taxonomy): Bacteria > Pseudomonadota > Gammaproteobacteria > Pseudomonadales > Halomonadaceae > Vreelandella. The sequence goes on along the minus strand of NZ_DRFS01000022.1, from coordinate 135,755 downwards.
TGATGGTGAGAATGGAGACGCCAAACACTTTCTTGGCCCAGCGCACATCGTCATCTAAGCGATAACCACGTAGCGCCAGGTAGAGCCAGTAGCCACCCATAATGAGCGCCACACATAAATACCCCATGCCCGCTTGGCTGGCTAACACCAGCGCCAGCGAGGCAGGAATGAACGCCACGATGTAACCAAGGATATGGTGCTTCGCCATTTTAATGCCACGCACAACCGGCAGTACCGGAATCGATGCACGGCGATAATCCGCATAGCGAAAGATCGCAATTGCGTAGGAGTGCGGCATCTGCCACAGGCAGAAAATCACTAGCAGCATAAAGGCACCGCTATCGAACTGCCCTGTGACTGCGCAGTAGCCGACCACCGGCGGCATAGCCCCGGAAAGGCTACCCACCAAGGTGCCATACTCCGAACGGCGTTTCATATAAAGGCTATAAAGTCCCACATACACGCCCCAACCAATTACCGCTAAAGCAACGGTTAATCCGTTGGTGCCTAACGCCAGACACACCACGCCGGTTACGCCCAGCAGCGCCGAAACGCCTAGCGCCTGGGTAATCGAAATGCTGCCTCTTACCAGAGGGCGATGGCGCGTACGCGCCATCAATGCATCAATATCGCGGTCTATAACGTTATTACACGCACAGCCCGACGCGATAATTAACGCAATCCCCACCATGACAGAGACAAAGCTAAGCCACTCGAACTGCCCCTGGGCGGCAAGAAAATAACCGCCCAAGGTCGCAATCAAGTTGCCCCCGATAATGCCGGGTTTAGTCAGCTCAAGCAGATCCCGCCAGCGGCTGGGTGCTACGATCAGCCGATCATCATGTTGAGATGCAGATGCTGCATGATCCACAGCGAGCCTCCTACCACTAAGACGAGAATCGTCAGTGTGAAGACGAAGGACATGAGGTTCCAGCCTTCGTCAGCTTTGGTATTCATATGCATAAACATGACTAGCTGCACCAAAATCTGCAGTACAGCGGTCACGGCCACCACTATAACAGTGGTGAGCACGCTTAGCGCGCCACTCATCACCACCGCGAAGGGGATAATAGTCAGTATCAGCGACAATACCAGTCCTGTCACATAAGACTTTACGCTGCCATGGGCATTCGTTGGGCCAGAGGAAGAATGACTCATCTCATAACACTCCCATCAGATAGACGAATGAGAAGACACAGATCCAGACAATATCCAGAAAATGCCAGAACAGGCTCAGGCACAAAATCCTAGGCCGGGTCATATCGTTCAGCCCTTTGGTAGATAGCTGCACCAGCATGACCATAATCCAGATCAAACCAAAGGTGACGTGCAGACCGTGGGTGCCCACTAAGGTGAAGAACGACGAAAGAAACGCGCTTTGATCTGGCCCATAGCCTTGGTGGATCAAGTGCTGAAACTCGTAGATTTCCATGCCCACGAAGGCAGCACCTAGTACAAACGTGACCGCTAGCCACGCCTTCACCTGATGGATGCGGTTGGCATTCATCGCCAACACACCCAATCCGAAGGTAAAGCTGCTCACCAGCAGTAAGAAGGTTTCTACCAGCACAAACGGCAGCTCGAAAATATCGGCCGCCGTCGGCCCGCCCGCAGTGCCTTTCATCAGCACGGCGTAGGTAGCGAACAGTGACCCGAAGATCACTAAATCGCTCATTAGGTAAACCCAAAAACCAAACAGCTTGGTGCCCGCTGCATCGTGATGTTCGTGGGGCTCGTTTGATGCGCCGTGATGTAACGTATCCGTTGCCATTATGCTTAAACCTCCACGTAGTGTTGATGCTTACCTTCGCGCCCTTCAACCTCAGCAGACGGTTTGTAAGGATCGGAATTTTTAACGCGTTGATGATGCGCGCGCTCGATGCGCTCAACTTCAGCAGCGGGAACGTAGTAATCGATATTGTCGTTAAACACCCGGGCCATAAAGCTGACAAAGACCCCGATAGCGCCTACCCCTGCCAGCCACCAGATATGCCACACCAACGCAAAACCAATTATCAGCGCGAATAGGCTAATCACTGGGCCAGCCACCGTGTTACGCGGCATATGAATATCGGTATAAGCCTCCTCTTCCTGCTGCTCATTGCTACGCTGCTTTTGAGACCAGAAGCTGTCGATATCACCCACTACGGGCAGGCGGGCAAAGTTGTAAAACGGTGCAGGTGAGGAAGTCGACCACTCCAAGGTGCGGCCATTCCAAGGGTCGCCAGTCACATCGGCGTTCAGTTTGCGGTCACGAATACTCACCCAGAACTGAATGATGGTGCAGACGATACCCAGCATAATGATGACCGCGCCTACCCAGGCCAGAATCATCCACGGCTGCCATTCAGGGTTGGTGTAAGACTGCATGCGGCGCACGGCACCAAAGAAGCTGAGTACGTAAAGCGGCATAAAGGCGACGTAGAAACCGATAAACCAGCACCAGAACGAACGCTTGCCCCACTTTTCGCTTAGCGTGAAGCCGAAGGCTTTGGGGAACCAGAAGGTAAGGCCCGCCATCATGCCGAATACCACGCCGCCGATAATCACGTTGTGGAAGTGGGCAATCACAAACAGGCTGTTGTGCAGCACAAAGTTGGCCGCAGGCACGGCTAACATAACGCCGGTCATACCCCCTAAGGTGAAGGTGATAATAAAGCCCAGGGTCCAGAGTACCGGTGAGGTTAGCTCTAAGCTGCCGCGGTAAATGGTGAACAGCCAGTTGAAGACTTTCACCCCGGTGGGAATGGCGATAATCATCGTCATAATGCCGAAGAAGGCATTAACGTTAGCGCCCGCCCCCATGGTGAAGAAGTGGTGCAGCCAAACAATAAACGATAGCAAGGTGATGGCGATGGTCGCCCAGACCATGGTCATATAACCAAACAGCCGCTTACGTGCAAAGGTAGAGATGACTTCAGAGAACACGCCAAAAGCAGGCAAAATCAGGATGTACACTTCTGGGTGACCCCAGGCCCAGATGAGGTTGACGTACATCATCATGTTGCCGCCAAAATCATTGGTGAAGAAGTGCATCCCGAAGTAGCGATCCAGGGTAAGCAGCGCGACTGTCGCGGTAAGAATTGGGAAAGAAGCAATAATCAAAATATTGGCGCACAGCGAGGTCCAGGTGAAAATCGGCATGCGGAACAGCGTCATGCCCTTGGTGCGCATTTTTAAAATAGTCACGAAGAAGTTGATACCGGTAAGCGTCGTGCCTATCCCGGATATCTGTAACGCCCATATCCAGTAATCGACCCCGACCCCGGGACTAAACTCGATCCCCGATAACGGGGCATAGGCAAGCCAGCCGGTTTTAGCAAACTCGCCCACTACCAGCGAGATATTGACCAATATCGCGGCAACGGCAAACAGCCAGAAGCTTAAGTTATTCAAGAAGGGAAAAGCGACATCGCGTGCGCCAATTTGCAGGGGCACCACCAGGTTCATCAAGCCGATGACCATGGGCATCGCAACGAAAAAGATCATGATCACGCCGTGGGCGGTAAAGATCTGATCGTAATGTTCGGGGGGTAAATAGCCCGCTGCGCCTCCGGCGGCCATCGCCAACTGAGTGCGCATCATAATCGCATCCGAGAAGCCGCGTAGCAGCATTACCAAGGCGACGATAAAGTACATGATACCGAGCTTTTTATGGTCAACGGAGGTAAACCACTCGTTCCACAGCCAGCCCCACTTGCGGTAGTAAGTTAATGCGCCTACCAACGCGACCCCACCAATGGCCATGAAGGCCGCCACGACCATGATGATCGGTTCGTGGTAGGGAATTGCCTCTAATGTGAGTTTTCCAAACATGGCTTAACCCCCTGCTTCAACGCTAGTGGGATGGCTGCGCATGGCATGCTCCCCACTGGCATGGTTATTAGTTACATGACCTGGTGCGGCTGCATGATCAGTAGCATGTGCACTTTCTAGCTCGCCTGAGTCGGCATGGCTTTCGTGAGCATGGCTTTCGTGAGCATGGTTTCCGTGAGCATCACCCAAGGGTTCTGCGTGACCACCATGCCCTCCTCCGGTTTGGAAGCTGGTCAAAATACTTTCATACAGCGACGGTGAAAAGTCAGAGAAGTACTCCACAGGATGGAATTCGCTGGGCTCGGCGAGCGCTTCATAGCGCTCGGGGTAGCTCAGGCTTTCAGGGGCACTGCGCACGCCTTCGACCCAAGCATCAAAATCCGCAGGCGAAGTGACTTTTGCCTCAAAGGTCATGCCCGAGAAGCCCGCACCGCTGTAGTTGGTCGAGCGGCCTGGGTAGCTGCCCACTTCGTCGGCAATGAGATGAACATCGTTATCCATTCCCGCCATGGCGTAGATCTGACTGCCCAAGTGAGGGATGAAGAAGGCATTCATGACCGAGCCGGAACTAACCCGAAAACGTACTGGGGTATCCACCGGAAAGGCCACTTCATTAACGCTGGCGATACCCTGTTCGGGGTAGATGAACAGCCACTTCCAATCTAGCGACACTGCCTGTATCTCAATTGGAGCGACATCGCTTTCAAGCGGCTTGTGTGGGTCAAGGCTATGGGAGGTCTTAAAGGTTAAGAGGGCTAAAACCGCGATAATCGCGCAGGGAACGAGCCAAATCACCGCTTCAATCGCGTTAGAGTGCGCCCAGTCAGGCAGGTATTCTGCCAATGTATTGCTGCGCCGATACTTCCAACCAAACAGCAGTGTCATCGCAATAACAGGGATGACGACAATCAACATCAGACCAAAAGAGGTCAGAATCAGCGAACGCTGTTCAACGCCAATCTGCCCTTTGGGATCTAAAAGTGCCGAACTACAGCCTGCCAGAAACAGGCACAGCGCAAGGAGCACCAAGGTGCCTCGCCTGCGCCAGAGTGAGTGTCGTTGCATGGTGCGATCTCATGAGAGGGTCAATAGACACTAGCCAGCTATATAGCAAACTAAATAGCAGGCTAACTACAACACCATACTTTTCCCAAAATGTTGCGATTAAAGGCACTACTCCGGGAAAAATATGCGCCGTCGAGTGGTAAATGACGGCTAGTCCTCGTGCTCAAGCACTAAAGCCAGAACAGTTAAGACTAAAGTATTTTCTATTGACCCAGATCATGAAAGAAGTGGCGCATTGACGCACCTTAGAAAATGCTAGGCGACGGTAACGGCAGGTGACTCGCTACCTTGGCCTGTTAACAGTTGCGGGGCTCCCTCTTCGTCCGTCACAACCACATCGAAATCGTCTAATGCCGCGAAATAGGCAGGACGAACCACGCCAAATTTGCTGGCATCCACCACTAACAGCCGCTGCATGGCCGTGGCGATAGCGGCTTGTTTGGGGGCAACCTCATGGAAGTGAAAGCAGCTTACTCCACGCTCTAAATCCACCCCCGCCGCCGAAATCATTGCTTTATTAATACCTAAACGTTCTATTGAGGCTGCAATGTTATCACTGCCAAATGACTGGGAGGCGGCATAAAACAATCCGCCCAACAGCACTAGGCGCACGTTCGGTAGCACGGCAACTGCATTGGCAACGTTGAGCGCATAGGTGACCACCGTTAGCTCGCGGAAATGGCTTAGCTGGCTCAGCAGAGGAATCAGCGTTGAGCCGCAGTCAATAAACAGCGTATCGCCCTCTTCGATAAAGGCTAACGCACGCTGGCAGAGCCGGTACTTTGCCTGGTAGTGACTTGCCTGCTGCTCGGTTAAATCGTAAATCGGCGTGACACCCGGATAATTCGCCATGACTAAACGACCGCCCAAAAGGCTAATAGCGGAGGGGTGGGTGGTCAGATCACGGCGGATGGTCATTTCTGAGACATCACACATCTCGGCGGCATCGCGCAGATGAAGAGTACCGCCGCTGGCAAGCGCTTCCTGAAGTTTGGCAAGGCGCAGAGCGCTACGGCCATTCATGGTGGGCATCTCCTGGCAAACCCCCTCTTGTTGTGGTTGTCAGTACCGTACTTTTCAATTCTATGCTGAGCGAGCGGCGACAGAATTGCCACTGCTGTAATCACTTTTAATCCAAACCCTGTCAACGACGAGATGCATATCACATTTAAATAGCGTTTATGTGACAACACTTGCAAATCAACGTTAGAAAAATAACACTAAATGTTATAATTTTAACATCAACGCCAGCCCGCACGATTAAAATCCCGGATAGCTAGTGCCCAATAGCTACTCTCAAATGGCACCGCGACAACCTTTGTTGAGGCTTACATGACTGCTCGTACACTCTCGCGTACACCACTGCGTACGCTGACTCGCACTTCGTCTTTAGTCACGCTTGGCGCTGGCGTTTTGATGGCAGGTGCGGCTACCACTGCCAATGCTGATACCTTTCAGCCAATCTGGTCCTTCGGTAACGTTTCCTTAAACTATTTAGATTGGTCAAGCGGAACAGAGTCTCGCACTTCAACCAACGCCGCTAAAAGCGACTTTATGTTTGTCGAAATTGAAGGCGGTGCAGGCTTTAGCTGGGGGGAGTTCTACGGCTTCTTTGACTTTGAGAACCCCACCAATAGCCAGTTTGATGAATCCAGCGGCGGTAAAGACAACTTTCGCACCGCAGGTAAAGTGACCTCGCACATTTACCTGGGCGACAGCCCGCTATCGCTTTATGCCCACATTTATGATTTCCGCGACTACGGTTTTAACGGCCGTGAGCAAGACCAGATTCTTGGCCTTGGCTACCGCACCACCTTCGATAACGGTCTATGGTTTAAACCGTTTATTGGCGCAGCGCGGGTACAAAGCGATGGCTACACTGGTATGAACGGCTATATGGCGGGTTGGGTAGCGGGCTATGATTTCTCGGCCATTAACCAGAATTTCAGTGTCACCAATTGGCACGAGCAAACCTTTGGTCGTGATGACGAGTACTTAGAACAGAACTTCGTTGGCGATACCGCAGGCAGTGTAGGTACCAATGGCGCACTAAGCTTTTGGTGGCACCCCAGCAGTCTAATCACCACCGGCATTCAGTATCGTTATTCTGACAACAAGTTGGGCACCCCCAATGATTATCAGAATGCGATGATCTACTCCGTCAAGCTCAACTTACTATAACCCCGGTTAACCATCGCGGACTCGAAGGATACCCTTATGACACTCCTTATGAGCTTGGTGGGTATGGTCACTCTGGTGGCCATTGCCCTGATTTTCTCCTACGACCGCAAGGCCATTCGGCTGCGCACCGTCTTAGGGGCGTTTGCGATTCAGGCAGGTATTGGTGCCTTTGTACTCTATGTGCCGTTTGGCCAAGCGGTGCTGCAAGCCATTTCATCTGGTGTAAGCCAAATATTGGTGTATGCCAACGACGGGATCGGCTTTCTATTCGGCGGCTTAGCGGATGTGGATAACGTCGGCTTTGTGTTTGCGATTAAAGTGCTGCCGGTGATTATCTTCTTCTCCTCATTAATCGCCGTGCTGTACTACATCGGCATTATGCAGTGGGTGATTCGCATTCTGGGTGGCGCTTTGCAGAAAGCCCTGGGGACCTCGCGTACCGAATCTCTTTCAGCGACAGCAAATATTTTCGTCGGTCAAACCGAAGCGCCCTTGGTGGTGCGTCCGTTTATCGCCCGCATGACGCCCTCGCAGCTGTTTGCGGTTATGTGTGGTGGTTTGGCATCGGTGGCCGGTTCGGTATTAGCGGGCTATGCCGCCCTGGGTATTCCCATGGAGTACTTGGTGGCAGCGTCGTTTATGGCGGCACCTGGCGGGTTGCTATTTGCCAAGCTGATCATGCCGGAAACCCAAGACGTTACCGACAGCGATAGCGTTTCCAAGGTAGAAGAAGAGATTGAAGCCCAGGAAGATAAGCCCGCCAACGTACTGGACGCGGCAGCTTCAGGTGCTACCTCAGGCCTAATGTTGGCCGCCAATGTGGGCGCTATGCTGCTCGCATTTATCGCCCTAATTGCACTAGTGAATGGCATTTTAGGCGGTGTTGGTGGCTGGTTTGGTTTTGGTGCGTTAAGCCTTGAGATGATTCTAGGCTGGCTGTTTGCCCCGCTAGCGTTCCTATTAGGTGTACCCTGGGAAGAGGCTACCCTGGCGGGCTCCTTTATTGGTCAAAAGTTAGTGGTCAATGAATTTGTCGCCTACATCAACCTTGCGCCTTACATTGAAGGGGAACAAGTTGTCGCGGCCACGGGTCAGTTAATGACACCGCATACCATGGCGATTCTCTCTTTTGCGCTATGTGGTTTTGCCAACCTATCGTCTATCGCGATTCTGCTCGGTGGTTTAGGAAGCATTGCGCCGACTCGTCGTAAAGAGATTGCTCGTTTTGGTGTCAAAGCCGTATTGGCGGGTACGCTATCTAACTTAATGTCAGCCTCTATCGCTGGCTTCTTTATCGCCCTAAGTAACGCCACTGGATAACACAGTGGGGTTTACTGGGGTGGCGGGCGCTGCGGTTTCATCTGCAGTGCCCGTTTTATCTTTTACTGATTTGCGAGAACTCCATGACCGCTTCTGCTTCTACCGATATCACCTACGCAGCCCGTCAGGCGCTAGCGTTGATGGATCTAACAAGCCTGAATGACAGTGACACTGATGCCACTATCGAAGCTCTCTGTCAGCAGGTGAAAACGCCTTTTGGCACCCCTGCCGCGGTCTGCGTCTACCCACAGTTTATTGTCACCGCACAACGTGCGCTCACTGCCCACAGCTTGAATGACCAGGTGAAGATTGCCACGGTCACTAATTTCCCCAATGGCGGCGACGACATTATGAGCGCCGCTCGTGAAACCCGCGATGCCGTCGCCTCCGGTGCCCATGAGGTCGATGTGGTATTTCCCTACCGCGCACTGATGGCAGGCGATGAAGAGACCGGTCTTGAGCTGGTTGAAATGTGCAAAGCCGCCTGCGCTGGCCAAGCACTGCTCAAAGTGATTATTGAATCCGGCGAGCTTAAAGAGCCTGCGCTAATCAAACGCGCCAGCGAAATCGCTATTGAAGGCGGCGCTGATTTTATTAAAACATCGACTGGCAAGGTAGCCGTTAACGCCACCCTGGAAGCCGCCGAGATTATGCTCAAGGCCATTAAAGCCAGCGGCAAGGATGTTGGATTCAAAGCAGCGGGTGGCGTTAAAACCGCCGAAGATGCGGCGCAATATCTGGCCCTGGCCAACGATATCATGGGCCCAGGCTGGGCCACTCCTGAACATTTCCGTTTTGGTGCCTCTAGCCTGCTGGGCAATCTGCTGGATACCTTGACCGGCAACACCAATGCGGCTGCCACTGACGGAGGTTACTAATGTCTGCCACTAAACACGCCCTGCTCCCCCAAGAGTTGATTCGCCTGAAACGCGACGGACAGCCGCTGCCAACTGAAGAGATCAAAGCTTTCGTGCAGGGCATTGCCGATGACCGCATTAGCGACGCCCAGATTGGTGCTTTCACCATGGCGGTGTTTCTTAACGGCATGAGCCGTGAAGAAGTGGTGGCACTGACCACCGCCACCCGCGACTCCGGCCACGTGATGCAGTGGAGCGACCTGAACCTGCCCGGCCCAATTGTGGACAAGCACTCCACTGGTGGCGTAGGCGATTTGGTCTCGCTTGTGCTTGGCCCTTGGGTTGCCGCCTGCGGCGCCTTCGTGCCAATGATTTCCGGGCGCGGCCTGGGCCACACCGGCGGCACCCTGGATAAGCTCGAATCGATTCCCGGCTATGATCCCTACCCCGCCCCTGAGCGTTTCCGCGAGGTAGTAAAATCCACCGGCGTGGCAATTATCGGCCAGACCGGTGACTTGGCGCCTGCGGATAAACGCATCTACGGCGTGCGTGACGTGACCGCCACCGTAGAATCGATCCCGCTGATTACCGCATCTATCCTTGGCAAGAAGCTGGCCTCCGGCCTGGATGCCTTAGTGATGGACGTTAAAGTCGGCAGCGGTGCCTTTATGCCCACGCTAGAAAAATCCCGCGAACTGGCGAAAAGTATCGCCAATGTCGCCACCCAGGCAGGCACCCCCACCACCGCCCTACTCACTGATATGAGCCAGCCGCTGGCGCCCTGTGCCGGTAACGCGGTGGAAATCGTCGAAACGTTAGCCCTGCTGCGCGGCGACCGCCCTGACAGCCGCGTGATGCAAGTCACTCGCGAACTGGCGGTAGAAATGCTAATCGCCGGTAAACTCGTAGGCTCCCGTGACGAAGCGCTGACTAAACTTGAGAAGGCACTCACCTCAGGCGCCGCCGCTGAAGTCTTCGCCCGCATGGTGCGCGAACTAGGTGGCCCCAGCGACTTTATGGAGCGCTCCGAGCACTACCTTGCTAAAGCCGATGTGATTAAGCCGGTGTATGCCGAGCAAGCAGGTATCGTACAGCGCATTGATACCCGGGCCGTAGGTATGAGCGTGGTAGAACTAGGCGGTGGCCGCCTGCGTAACGATGCCAGCGTCGATCATAGCGTCGGCTTTACCGATATCGTCGAAATTGGCGAGCGCGTAGACAGCCAGCGCCCCATCGCCATGGTGCACGCACGTAGTGACGCCGCCGCCGAGCGCGCTGCTGATCAACTACGTGCCGCGTTCACCATTGGCGAAGCGGCAGCCACCGCCGACACGCTGCTGCAAGACACTTTCCGTGGAGAAGCCTTATGAGTCGCGCGATAGTTCTGGTGCTTGACTCCTTCGGGATTGGCGCCGCCCCAGATGCCGCCACCTTTGGTGATGAAGGTTCTGACACCCTGGGCCATATCGCTGAAGCCTGTGCCCGTGGTGAGGCGGATAACGCCAACCGTTCAGGCCCGCTAAAGCTACCCAATATGGCCAAGCTGGGGCTATTCCATGCCCACCGCGATGCCACGGGCAGCGTGGCCGAAGGCGTCGCACTGCCGGAAAGCCTGGAAGGTGCTTACGCTCACGCTAAAGAAATCTCGTCAGGCAAAGACACCCCTTCGGGCCATTGGGAAATCGCTGGTGTACCGGTTCGCTTTGACTGGGGTTACTTTCTGGATAAAACCGACAGCTTCCCCCTTGAGCTACTTGACGCCATTATCCAGAAAGCTGACTTAACTGGGGTGATTGGCAACTGCCACGCCTCGGGCACCGAGATTATCGCTCGCCTGGGTGAAGAGCACATTGCCACCGGCAAGCCGATTGTTTACACCTCGGCGGACTCGGTATTTCAGATTGCCGTTCACGAAGAGCATTTCGGCCTGGAACGGCTTTATAAGCTGTGCGAAACCGTGCGTGAGCTACTGGAGCCTTATAACATTGGCCGCGTCATTGCCCGTCCGTTTATCGGCGAAGACAGCAAGACCTTTGCCCGCACCGGCAACCGCCGCGACTATAGCGTTGAGCCACCGGCACCTACCGTGCTGCAAAAGCTTGATGATGCCGGTGGCGAAGTGGTCTCGATTGGTAAAATTGCCGACATCTACGCCCACTGCGGCATTACCCATAAGGTAAAAGCCAGCGGCCACGACGCGCTAATGAAGGCCACGCTTAAGGAGATCGAGCGTACCAGTAAGCGCGAGGTCGGTGAGCGCGTGATGATTATGACCAACTTTGTCGATTTCGACTCGGTTTACGGCCATCGCCGTGATGTGCCGGGCTACGCCGCCGCGCTGGAAGACTTCGATGCCAAGCTGCCAGCTTTGTTGGCTGCGCTCAGCGAAGATGATCTGTTGATTCTCACCGCCGACCACGGCTGCGACCCTAGTTGGTACGGCACCGAGCACACCCGCGAGTACATCCCGATTCTGGTACACGGCCCCGGCTTTACTCCCGGCCCATTGGGCGAACGCGACACCTTTGCTGATATTGGCCAAACCCTGGCCGACTTTTTCCTGCTTCCGGCCATGGCCGATGGCACAAGCTTTCTACCTGACGCTGCTTAAAGGCTAGCGCCGCTTAAAGGAGACCTTTGATGGCAACACCACATATTAATGCCGAAATGGGCGATTTCGCTGATACCGTACTGATGCCCGGCGACCCGCTGCGCGCCAAATACATCGCCGACACTTATCTTGAGAACGTTCGCCAGGTCAACGATGTGCGCAATATGTTCGGCTACACCGGCACCTATCAAGGCCGCGAGATTTCCGTCATGGGCCACGGCATGGGCATTCCGTCGGTTTCCATCTACGCCAAAGAGCTGATTACCGACTACGGCGTTAAATCGCTGATTCGCGTCGGCTCCTGCGGCGCGGTGCGCGACGATGTCAACGTGCGTGACGTGGTCATCGGCATGGGCGCCAGCACCGATTCAAAAGTAAACCGCATGCGCTTTAACGACCACGATTTCGCCGCGATTGCGGATTTTGAACTAGTTCAGCACGCTGTTGCCGCCGCCAAGGCCAAGAATGTGCCGGTGAAAGTCGGCAACATTTTCTCAGCTGACTTGTTCTACAACCCGCAAACCGACATGGCCGAAATGCTCAAGCGCTACGGCATTGTCGGCGTTGAGATGGAAGCTGCTGGCCTATATGGCGTCGCCGCCGAGTTTGGCGCTCGCGCCATGACTATCTGCACCGTGTCGGATCACATCCTGAAAGGCGACTCGCTCTCCAGCGCTGATCGTCAAACCACCTTTGATGACATGATGCTGATTGCTTTGGACACAGTACTTCGCGACGACGCAGCCCGCGCTTAAGAGGAAGTCGTGATGAACCAGCAAACGGATCAAGTACCAGAAGAGATCGTTCAAAAGTTATTCAGTGCGCGGGCTAACGCCTACGTGCCCTACTCAGCGCATCCGGTGGCCTCGGTAATGATCACCCCTGATGGCCAACAGTTTGCAGGCACGAATGTAGAAGTCGCTCACTACAAAGGCCTGTGTGCCGAAGCCTCGGCGATTTCCGCGATGGTCACCGCGGGCCAGCGCCAATTGACAACCGTCTACGTGATGGGGCCCGGCGATCACCTCTGTACGCCCTGCGGCGACTGCCGCCAGCGCATTCGTGAGTTCGCCACGCCAGAGACGCAAATCAAGGTGCTGTCCGGCAGCGGTGAGCTAATGAAAACCTACACCATGGCAACGCTGCTGCCCGACGCCTTCGGGCCCGAGCAACTGCCACCGCGTTGATTATCAAATGCAGGGCGTGGTTCAACGGGAGGTAATCAGAAGTAGTATAAGTGACGGATTCTGGTACTCAGGTCAATCGTTCCTATCCGCCGCTGGTGGACCTATTCGACGCTTTCAAGCGATTCGTCGGGCAGGTCGAGAACCTCTCACCAAACCACCGTTCCTGCAGCTGCTAGGCCAGACTCCTACATAACCCATGGGCTAGGTTATGTAGGAGAGTAGTACTTGGCTCGACTTGAAAATCGACTAGAGTACGTGACCGGCTCTAGAAACCAACGAGCCTTTGGCGAAGACATATGGTATTGAGACGACCACATGTTGGCCCGTGCCGCAAAGCCGTTCGCGAACTCATGATGGCCACTGAAAACGTATGCCTCCAGCAATTCAGACGAGCGCTTTCAATGCCGTTATCAAGGATTCGAAGGGTTCGCCGGCAAAGCCGATGCCTACTAGCTGGCTGGTACCCAGACGCGACGCGGTGGGCGTCCATTCGGCGCGTCCGCCGCTCCATTGAAAGATGTAGTGTCGGCCATCAGCCTGAATGAATCCCTTGGCCCGCGCCAAGCCCTCGACGTGCTCGGCAAGCAGTGATTCCAGTGTGTGGCGTGTCAGCGAAGCGGGAAGATTGATCGCAAAGCGTTGCCAGTCGGGATCGTACTCACCACCGGCGCGGCGCAATGTCATTGGCCGCGCTGGCGCGGGCCCCACTGGACTGCCAGTGCTGGAGCCTGCGTAAGAGACGGACGCAGTGGGGTTGAGCAACTGCAGCCGACGCATAAGAGACTCCCTCTCGACGATGTCAAGACATCCGCCGCGATTGAGCGAAAGTTTATCGGCGCTAGCGATCTGGTTTGCCACCAGTTCGCCAATGCGACTGTCATCCAGGCGGTGCGCAAGGCTCGTCAGGTCGACCAGAGTAACGATACGATCCAGGCTGAAGCGGCGTGCCACGCGAATCATGTCGGCAATGCGATTCGGACGAGCCACTCCGCTGGTCTCGATGATCAACGCCGCGGGTGGCTCCGGCCAGCGGCCAATACGCGAGAGCTGCATACCCAACTCGTCGCTCAGCGAGCAGCATAGACAGCCGCTGCTGAGCTTGAGCAGGTGCTCCCCGGCATAATCGATCAGCTCGGCATCGACATTGATGGTGCCAAAGTCATTGACCAGTACCAGCGTGCCCGGTGTTACACCGCCTCGCAGATAGGCGTTGAGCAAGGTGGTCTTGCCGGCGCCGAGATAACCGGCAATCAGTGTCACCGGGATGACGGCTGACTCTATGTTCGATTTCGATTCGGAAGTGCAATTAATCATTAGCGAAAACGTCGCCACCCACGACCGTCGCCGCAACGCGAACCGATGCCAGCCGCTCCAGCGGCACATCACACGGATCCTCGTCGAGCACCGCCATGTCAGCGAACTTACCGATTTCCAGACTGCCGACGCAATCGTCAAGCTTCAGGGTATAGGCCGCGTCCAGAGTGATCAGGCGCAGTGCACGTTCTACGCTTAGCGCCTCGAAAGGCCCCAGTACTTCACCGCTGGCGGTCTGGCGAGCGACAGCACACCACGCCGTGAACAGTGGTGCAAGTGGGGTGACCGGAGCATCGCAATGCGCCGCGATAGGGATGCCCAGCCGATCCGCCGAGGCCAACGGTTCGAGCCGCTGGCAGCGTTCGAAACCCAGCGTGCGCGAGCGGTGGATGTCGCCCCAGTAGTAGATATGGTTGGCGAACATGTTAAGACACACCCCTAGCCTCGCGGCGCGTTTCAACTGGGCGTGGCTGATGATCTGACAGTGCTGCAGGGTGTGACGGTGATCTGCGCGGGGCCATAGTTCCAGCGCCGATTCGATGGCATCCAGAATCAGCTCGATGGCCTCGTCGCCGTTGGTATGGATATGCAACTGCAGCCCGGCCTGATGATAGCGATGGACGATCTCAGTCAGACGTTCCGGTTCGGCGTTCCACATACCGTTGGGCGATCCGTCGTGATAGCCCGGCCACTTCAGACGCGCGGTATAGCCTTGGATGGAACCGTCGGTCATCAGCTTGACCAGCCCAAAGTGTAACTTGTCGCTACGCTTGTCGAGGCAACTGAGAACCCGTTCGATGCCCTCTTCCGGCGTGTAGGTCAGAGCACTCATGGCCGGAGCCAGACGCATCGGAACGTCAGCCCGGTTGCAGGTGCGCTGCATGCTCGCTACGCCTTCATCGCTGAGCGGATTGTACAGGTCGGTCAACGTGGTCACGCCGTGGCGCTGAGCGATACGCGCGTAACGCTCTAACGTCGTCTGTTCGCTTCCACGATCAAAAAGATCCAAATTCAGGGTGTCGAATATCGCGAACATCGCTGCCATTTCGCGCAGCTCGCCGTTGGGCCGACCGTCGTTGAACGTCAAGACGCCTTCGATATTAGCTTGCGACTCAAGACCGGCGGCCCGGAGCATCGCGCTGTTCACGGTCATCATGTGCAGGTTGGCGTGAATGACAACAATCGGACGCTCGGCGTCTATGGCATCGAGATCGTCGCGGTCGAGTCGACGCTGAGGAAAATAGATGGGGTCGAAGCCCCAGGCGATTAGCGGGGCATCCGGCAACAGCCTAGCAATCTGCTCGCCGAGATGGCGGTGTAATGAGACGATGTCGGTTAGCCCCGGCCAGGCATGGCCGTCGGGATCCTGGCGCGGGAAGAAACCGGCATAGGCATACTCCCAAAGCACGCCCTCCAGCGCGTGGCTATGGCCTTCGACGAAGCCGGGCAGAATGATCTTATCGGCGAAGCGCTCATCGAGCTCGAAGTCTCCCAGGTCCGACAGCGTTTCCAGCGAACCAACGCCTAGAATCCGGCCGTCGCGGACCGCAATGTGAGTAGCTTCCGGCTGCGAAGGGTTCATAGTCAGAATGCGCCGGGCAGAGAAAATGCGATGGCTCATGATGATTTTGGCTCCTGAACGGAATAGGTCTGGCGACTCCTGCTACGCTGCCATTTCAGCAGCAACGGGATGCAGATCAACATGAGGACCACATAACCGCCGAAGATCGCCAGGTAGCTCCAGGTGCCCAGGGAAGGCGCAATCGGGGCGATGAAGAACAGCGTCGGAATGTTGACCACGATAATCGCAATATTGAAGAACGCCAACTCCTTGGGCACCGAAGTGCTGAAGTCGGCATCCATCATGCGCAGCAACAGCAGGCCGCTGCCGGTGGAGCCACAGCAGCAGCCGAAAGCGGTGACAGCGCGCTCCGGGCCAAGCTGGCCGCTGAGTCGACCAATCGACACTGCGCCCAAGAAAGTGACCAGCGTGACGGCGACCGAGATGAGTAGAATCGGCACCAGCAGCGCGGAGAGAACGGCGATCTGGATGCTCATCAGGGTGGCGACGACCATGAAGTCTACCGAGCCGCTGGTGATGCGTTTGAGCGTGCCGTCGTCGACTTTGTCGGACCATCCGAACCGATCAATCGCCATTCGCATCAACACGCAGACCGTCAGCCCGTGAATGAAGAACAGGTTGTAGCTGAAGAACACCGACAGCACCTGATTGCCCGCCACCAGCGGTTGCATCACGCTCAGCCACACGTAGGTGATGACATAAGCCACGCCCAATAAGCCGATGTGCCAGGCGAGCGAGTCGACTGTGCCGGAGTGCGACACCTGCTTACCAGCAGTGGGCTGTGTTTGGGGCGTGTGAAAGCCGCGAACGAAATCGTCGTCCAGCGTCGAATTACGGTTGACGTTTAGGCCCCGTTTGAGAAAGTAGCGCGCGGCCGGTACGCCTACGACGAAGGCGGCCACGAAACCCAGCGAGGCGAAAATGACGCCCACCTGCGCGGCATTGGCGATGCCGTAATCGTTCTCCCAGATAGTGCCGTAGGTCAACGCCTGGCCCGGTCCCTGAGTGAACCCATGAGTGACGATAGCGCCGAGTAGCGGACTAAGATCGCTGCCGGTAACCAGATCATAGCCCGCCATTAGACCGTAACCGATCACCGCCTGGGCGCCGAGACTGGCGGTCCAGATTAGCGTCAGCCACAGCCCGCCAACGACGATACCCTGGGACTGTTCATCCGTGCCCGATTTGGGACTTCCGGTCAGACACAGCGACATGAAACTCAAGGTGAAGAAATGAAAAGCCAACGCGGTGAAGTCAGAAGGTCCATAGCCGGGGATCAGCCCCGCAGAGAGTCCAACGAAGCCAATGATGCCCGCAACAATACTACCGGGAATCAGACTGGCACGAAGCCAGGAGAAACGGCTGCGCAACAAGCTGCCAACAACTAGTAGGGCCGCGAGCAGTGCAAAGGCGATGACGCCATGGAAGGTGCTACCCATGATGTATTCCTCTTGATTAACGTTATTTAGTCGAGGATAAGTTGCACCTTCGACACTTTGGCCCGACCATATAAAAAAAGGCAAAGTCATACTAACGTTCGAAAATTCGGCACTACAGGACAGTTTATTAACTTAGTTGAGACAGTTCCTAAACCTACGATAATTAGTTCAAGGGTGTATTGGAGGGCTTTTATATTTCGCAGTTTCGTTGAAAATATTAATTCTAAACAGCAGCAAAACTTTACTTTCCAGTTTTTGGGCATCACTTTGAAGTTGATATTCGAGCGATATTGACGTCAGTTTGAGTGCCTATCATTGCACTGACCCGTGATGGCATAGTGATGTGGTTATACGTAATCTATGGCGTTACCTTGCGTGTAATAGCCTCTAAAAAAGGAGAACGCCATGGCTGGTTTACTGCCCAACATCGACCCCGACGGCTTGCTTGAGTACTCAGTGGTTTACACCGACCGCTCGCTAAATCATATGTCGCAGCAGTTTCAAGGAGTAATGCGCGACATTTCCACTACGCTGAAAGAGGTGTACAACGCCCACGCAGCGGTGATTGTGCCCGGCAGCGGCACCTTTGGTATGGAGGCGGTAGCGCGTCAGTTTGCCGTTGATCAAAAAACCTTGGTTATCCGCAACGGCTGGTTTAGCTACCGCTGGACGCAAATTATTGAAATGGGCCGTTTAACCGATCAGCACACGGTGCTTAAGGCGCGGCGTCTCAATGCCGACGACACACGCTCTCCTTTTCAGCCGGTGCCTATTGATGAAGCCGTTGCGCAGATTCGTAGCGAACAACCTGCCGTGGTGTTCGCCCCGCAGGTAGAAACCTCTGCTGGTTTGCTGCTCCCTGATGGCTATATTCAGGCGCTTGCGGAAGCTACTCACGAGGTAGGCGGCCTATTCGTGCTCGATGCCATCGCCGCTGGCACCCTGTGGGTGGATATGCAGGCCCTCGGGATTGATGTGGTAGTCAGCGCGCCGCAAAAGGGCTGGAGCGGTTCACCTTGCTGCGCAATGGTAATGCTCTCAGAACGTGCCACTCAGCGCTTAAGCGAGACCCAAAGCAACAGCTTTGCCTGTGATTTAGGCAAATGGCACAGCATTATGCAGGCCTACGAAAACGGCGGTCACGCTTACCACGCCACCATGCCCACCGATGCTTTACGGCAGCTGCGCGACATTATGCAGGAGACCCGCGACTACGGCTTTGCCAAGGTAAAAGAGGAGCAGCAAGCGATTGGTCGGGAAGTCCGCGCCCTACTTAAACGCTACGGTTTTGTCAGCGTTGCTGTGCAAGGCTTTGAAGCCCCAGGCGTGGTAGTGTGCTACAGCGATGATAGCGGACTAGTGGGCAAATTTGCCCAAGCGGGCATTCAGGTTGCAGGCGGCGTGCCGCTAATGTGCGATGAAGGCGATAACTTCCAAACGTTCCGCATTGGCTTGTTTGGGCTGGATAAGCTGCACCACACGGAGCGCAGTGTGGAGAACCTAGAGCAGGCGATTAAGGCGATCTTATAAGTAATATTGAATATAAATAATATAGTTGAATATAAGTAATACAATTGAAAATGCCCGCTATCGCTAGCGGGCATTGGGTCGAACTTGATCCCAGTTAAGCGGGGCTTATAGATAGCTTATAGGTACCCCACGCCCCGTGGCATCATACCTAGATGGTTTTCGACCTTCATTACGCCAGACACGTTTTCTGCCGCCACCGTTACTGCCTGCTTTTGTTCCTGTGATTCAACCAGTCCCCAGATCTCAACCACACCACCATCCACTACCAGGCTAATACTTTCAGTTTGCACGCTGGTATTGTCCTCAAGCTCTTTGAGGATGGCCTCGCGAATCTTACGATCATCCATAGGCGACTGCGTCGGCGCCACGGCGGCATTGGCCATTCCTTGCAGCAAATTAGCGCGGCTGACAATGCCGACCAATTTGCCGTCCCTCACCACGGGCACACGCTTAATGCGGTGCTTCTCTAACAGTCGCGCAATAGTATGTAGTGGCGTGTTCTCTTCAACGGTCATTGGGTTTGGCGTCATGACCTCATGGGCTTTACGTCCGTGAGATTTCACATAATCGCTATCACTCTTACCGCCGGTGAAGAGCGTCAGCCACCACGAACGACCGTGGTCTTCATCGTTTTTTACCCGGCGCATTAAATCGCCTTCGCTGACAATCCCTATCACCCGGTGTTCTTCATCCACTACCGGAACAGCACTAATATGGTGATTGAGCAACAGCTGCGCGATTTCTCTCACTTCAGCATCGGGCCCCACGCTCACGACTTTGGGTGTCATAATATCGATAGCTTGCATGGTTCTCCTCCTTGTGACGGGCCCTAGAGACCTCCTTTTAAAATTGTGATGCAGATGCAGGTTGTCCCGCCCGTTCTTTGAGCCTAGTTCGCTCTTGGCAGTTTGACTATGCGAGATAGCTATTTCAGAGAACGCATTCAGGCTGCTTTGATCTGGCGCAGGTTATTTGGATCATTTTTCCGCGCTTCGCTCTTCAACCATCTCTATATCAACGATACCTGAACGGCTAACAACGACCTTCCAACGGGCGAGATAAGCCGTGTCCTCACTGCCCGTCTCACGAATCACCAAGTTGAACAGGTGGCGACGTTCTACGCTCTCACGCACCGCCTGACCATCTTTTAAGCGGTAGATGTGATGCTTACCTTTACTCATTAAGCGGGTAAGCATAGAGATATCAAGATTCAGCGTTTCACGGGTGTGTTCGTAGCCGCTTAAGAAACGCGTGGGCGACATACGCGAGCTTGAGCGATAGTGGAGCACCATCTCCTCACGCTGGGCTACCGTGCGGCGACGCATCTGCTGGATATCATCGCCCAACGCTACAAAGCGCTTATAGTCAAACCACTCCAATTGGCGACCCACAACGGCGTTTCGGGTGGGGTCTAAATACTGGCGACGCCATTTGGGACGCCCCTTACGTAGCCAACGCCAGAGGGTGTTGCGCAAGTCGTCTTTAAATACCTCACGCATGGCGTAAAGCAGCGCCATCGCCAACACGAATAGCGCGGTAATGTCGCCAATTACCGTGCGTAAATGCAGCACACCCAGTGACACAAATGCCATGACGACGGCGGTGGCAAGGGCTTTAACGGCCTTCTGTTCGCCACCACCTAGTTCCAGAGACTGCTGTTTCAAGGTAATCGGGTGCTCGATTAAACGGCGCAGCAGGCGCATTTTATTCGACATACGAGTGGGGTCGGCCATGACCCGTTCAGCGTTGTACTCTTGGTCGCGGCGATACTCACCTTCACGCTGGCAGACACTGATAAAGCGTCGCCGGATTTCAGTAAACTCGCCGCCCCGGGGCATATGCGCCACCAGCGCTAGCAGCTGCTGTTCGGTAAACCATGAAAGGTAGTTATCAATATTGGCAAAGTACTTATATAAGCTTTCATCGCTGGGCTGATTGCGTCTCAAACGCTTCAGGATGCCATCGCTTAAGTCGACCATCTCCTGGAATTGATCGTGAAGAGCCATAGCACTTTCTTGGGTTTCACCGTTCTCTTCCCGCTCTTCTTGGCGAGCGTGACGCAGCTTATTAGCATTAGCCAGCATCGCTTGAGTGGTGCGCTCCATGGCTTCAACATATTGGTAGGCATACAAACTCAAACTTAAGCGGTAGGAGTCGCTGCCAAGCCGATTACGGCTTGCCAGCCGGCTATGCACTAACGGCAACAGATACTCATCGCTGTAATAAGTGCGCGAAACGTTGATAGCAGCGTGGTAAAAGGCCTCTTCTGAGATAAGCTGGGTGCTTAATCCCAGTTCGCCTGGCACGAAAAGATAGACGTCGAGGTTATGCGATGTCTCTTCCTTGAGCCGCCGAGTAAGACGCAGCTGAAAGCTGTTTTTCCTCTCAACGTTGATCAACTCACCAATCTCCTACTCCTTTGCCTAACTTGATGATATACCATGGCTGCAATAATCATGGTGCCGCACGAACCTGGCTTGGTTTTAGGCGAGCTAAAACACTTCCCAAGCGCACTGTGTATCTCTTCTTCTATGGAGCTAGGAAATGTCCATTGCCCGTTTTTCACCCTTTGAGCTGCTGCTATTAAAAAGTCGCAGCCAAGTGGATACGGCCACATTGCTGCTGCTGGCTTGGGTGCTGGTGCACCGTCAACACATTTCCGAAGGCCAGCGACGGCGTCGTCTGACCGACGTCTCTGCGCATTTCCGACACGGGCATGAGCTAACCCCGGTGATGAGTATTGCCCATAGTCAGGACTTACAGGCGATTCAACTAGCAGCAGAAGTTTTACGTAAAGAGTGTTCCAAAGAACGTAGTTTAAGCATTATTCACCAAGCGATTAGCGTGGCAACGGATGACGGTGCCCTTTCAATAGCCAACCACTATATTTTGCGTTTTCTGGCCGATTTGTTAAACGTAGCTCCCGTAACGCTCGCCACGCTTTTTCAGGAACTCACCGGCGCCCCGCTGAGTTCCCCTGAAGATCCCAGCAGAGATGCCTACTGGCAAATTCATGACCCAGACTACCATGCCCGTAAAGCACGCGATGCCGCGGCGGCTGAGCAAAAGGCACGCCAAGAACAAGCACGGGCAGAGCAGCATCAGCGCCAAAAGAATGAACGTGAGCAACATAAACAGCAAAAGCAACAAGACAAGCAGCGGCG
This sequence comes from Halomonas sp., assembly GCF_011050415.1. Classification (GTDB taxonomy): domain Bacteria; phylum Pseudomonadota; class Gammaproteobacteria; order Pseudomonadales; family Halomonadaceae; genus Vreelandella. The sequence goes on along the minus strand of NZ_DRFS01000022.1, from coordinate 113,689 downwards.
CCAGGATGAGGCTCGACGAACTCGAGAGCAAGAGCAGCAACGTAAGCGAGAGCAGACACATCAACAAGAGCAGGAAAAACAGCGACAGCGCGAGCAATCAGAGCGAGAGCAACGCTCTAGGGAACACTATTCACGCCAACATGAGCATCACCAACAACACTCTCGTAATCACTATTCGCAGCAGCAGCGACCATCACCGCCCCCCGACCGAACAACGCGCGCGCTGTCCGTATTGGGCCTAAGACCGGGGGCCAGTCGTATCGAAGTTCGCCACGCCTATCGTCGCATGGCACAACTGCACCATCCAGATCGCTTTTATACCAAAAGCGATCAACAAATAGCGTTAGCTTCTGCGCGTTTCCAGCGTATTAAAAACGCCTATGATTATTTGATGAAAACTTACTGAAGACGTGTAACGCTAAGCACTCACTTTTACTCTGCCAGCCAAAGAGATTAGTTAACCCTATGCGTGATTTGTACCAACGTCTCGCGATTTCTCCCGAGGCTAACGAACAAGATATCAAACGAGCAGTGGCGAGTTGCCATCATAGCGTGCTGCGCCAGGATGCAGAGTCGGTGTTCGCTGTTGCCGAACGTCGCGATGTCTACGATACACTGCACGGAACCGTTAGCGATATTGGCAGGCTACGCGCCCGTCTGGGCCTTACGCATGGCGCACACTGGCAAGGCGACGTGGCCAACGACTTCTCAATGCCGCCCGACCAAGCGGTCTCGCGCCACGATGAATTGATTGGTCGCGTAGAACATGCCGTTTCGCTGTATAACCGCTGGCGGCGCTTTCGCGGATCGTGGTTACTCATCACCATTTTCGCGACCGGGGCTAGCGTAGGCCTCGCTTTGGGGCTCACCCTGTGCCTGTGGCTGATGGCGATGTGATGGCAGGCGACTAGTAGGCGCTTCTTGATGCCGTTCCTGCTCATCACGGCGAATTTCCGCCTCAGTCGGGCGTGGCGCCGGTTTAGGCGGCGTCGGCTTCTTGTCAGACTCATGCTGATCACTTTCTGATGAGGCTTCCTCCGATGAGCGCTTATCCAGTGCGAATGAGCTGCCCGCCGTTTCATCCATGCGATCTTCAGAGCGTGCTTCCATACTGACACTGAGGCGCGGCACGCCCAGGTCAATCTCTTGAGCTTCCATGCGCTGCTTCAGCAACAGGTTAAACGCCCTCGATATATCCCACTGCATTTCCGGCGCAGTGCGAAAGCGCATGCGCAGAATAGGACAGCCATCCTCGAAGCCTTGCACCCCCTGCATTTCCAATGGCGACCAGATGTAGTGGCGCATCATCGGGTCTTTACGCAGCTCTTGTGCCGTCTCTTGCATTAGCGTAATCGCATCGTCGATTTTCATATCGTAAGGAATGCGGATACGCATCAGCGCAATGCCGAACTGGCGGGACATGTTGTGAATCGACTCAATGCGGCTGAAGGTAATGATATGCACCACACCGTCCAAGTCACGCAGCCGCACGGTACGTAGGGTAAGCCCTTCTACCGTGCCCATATGCCCATTGATCTGCACAAAATCATCGACGGCCAGTGAGTCTTCGATAAGGATAAATATCCCGGTTATCAAGTCTTGTACCAGGGTTTGCGCACCAAAACCAATCGCCAGACCAATGACACCGGCACCCGCGAGTAGCGGTGTTACGTTAACACCTAGATTTGCTAACCCAGCAATCACCGCAATAATCAGGATCGTCACAAAGATGACGTTGCGAATCATCGGCGTAATGGTTTGCGCCCGCGCTTGATTCACCCGCCGCCCACGGGAGCGTGCCGAAGATGTCAGCGCCCGCTGAATGGCGGTATCAGCAAAAATCCAGACCAACCACGCCAGTAATACAGTGGCACCCAGGCTGATCAGCGCTTGACCGATACGCGCGCTTGCCACGGCCTGCTGACCCAGACCAAAAAACGAGCTACCCCACACCTGCATCGAGAGTTCAGCGAATACCATCCACGCACTGATGTGCGCCAACACAAAGCCAAAGCGCTCTAAACGTTTACGGTATTGACTGTAGCGATGACGATGGCGACGCTTGCCCATCCGCTCCGCTTGGCGGCGCAGCAACCCTACAATCACCAGCGTAAGCACCAATAGGCTGGCTGAAATTATCGAGCGCGCCAGGGCGGTCCCCACATCGCCAACGGTAATAAAAATCGCCAGCAACGAACCGCTTACCAGTAGCAGTGCCGGTATATGCCAGAGGCCACCTAACGAGCGAATCATCTCAACGGCTGTACTGGCTTCACGGCGCTGCTTGAACGGCCGGTTGCAGATCAAGTGGCGTACGGGGCGTTTGAATTTAAGAATAAAGCGTGCCGATAGCAGCGCTGCCAGCATGTTAGCAAGCATCGAGACCAGGCTTGAGAGCTCGCTACCCAGCATTTCGACCAAACGGGTAGAGTTGGCCGCATCGCCAAGTGCAATGAGCGCACCTATCACAAACAGCCCGCGCAAGGCGCTCTGCTGAAGTAGCTGTACAGCAGTAAACCTGTGGCCACGGCTAAAGAATGCGATCACAGTTTCAAATACCACCGAGAGCGCACGACCACATAGGCAGATATACGCAACCACCAGAACTAGGATACGCCCTGGGCTATCGGGCATTATCTGACCAATCCCCAGCGTAATGGCAAACGCCAGCACCCAAGGCAGCATGCGGCGTAAAAAGTGCACCACCAAAAGCCAGCCTTTTGGGTCGCGGGGTAGGTCCAGCGGCCATTCTCGACGGGTCGCAATCAGTCGGCCAAAAGCCACCATTACCACCAAAAGCACTGTCCAAACGATGGCAAGCACAGCACCATCTGCAACCGCCCGAAGCGCTTCCCCTTGGTCCGCATCAGCGTTCAGCGCACGTAAATCTTCGGCGCCTTGGGCTAGTTGGCGTGACCACTCATCAATGGGCGAGCCGCCCGCTTGAGCCTGTTCACCAAGATCACTCAACGTATCCGCAAGCGCTCCAAGCAAGCCTTGACGCACGATGCTCTCATCTTCAGTTGCAGCGTCTGTAGTGACCTGAAGTTCGCGCAACGACTCAAGCAGCTGGGTGCGCTGCTCTTCGTTTTCAAGCATGCCGATAACGTCAGTCAGCGAGCTCTGAAAATCAGCCCCACTGATTTCCGCCTCTTCCTGCTCAGAGCTGCCGCCCAAGCTTGGTAATGAAACTACCTGAGCGTGTGCTTGGCTTACCGTTATACTCGTCAGCACAAAGAAGACGATGCTTATTAGCGTAGTGATTAACCAGTGCTGTCGCACATTTTACTCCCGAAAATTAGCGTAGATAGCGGCCTACTTATCGTTTGCTACCGCTATAGCTTAGCGCCCTTAATGCGCTCAGTCTTATGCGTGACTATGATAGGCTGGTCACTTAAACGTTCACCTCCAGGATGTTGAGATGACGCTACAAGCTCCGCCTAATCGCTTAAACAGTAACGGGAAAACCCGGCATGTCGGCGTGGAAGTTGAATTTGCTGGCCTGCCACCCCGCGATACTGCATTAATCGTGCGTGACTTGTTTGGCGGGGAGCTTAACGTGGTAAGCCCCCATCGGCTACTGGTAGAGAATACGCGCTGGGGAGAATTTGGCATTGAGCTCGACACCCAATATGCCCATCCCGATAAATCACTGGTCGACCACACCCACGCCGAAGACGGCGAGTGGACACGCTACCAGCACCAGCGGCGTGTAGAGTTTCATCAAAAAACCCGTGAATTAATCGGCGACATGGTCACTGGACTGGTACCTACCGAAATTGTTTCCCCTCCCATCCCATGGAACGAGCTAGAAGCGCTAGACGTGCTATTTGAAGCACTCCGCGAGCATGGTGCCAAAGGCACCGATGCCAGTTTGATGTATGGCTTTGGCTTACACCTCAATCCTGAAGTGGAAGGCTTTGACGTCGACTATTTACTCGCTATGCTGCGCGCCTATTTACTGCTCGCTGGGTGGCTACGTGACGAAATTAAAGTCGATATCACCCGTGAAATGCTGCCCCATGCAAATCCATTCCCTAAAGATTACACGCTAAAGGTACTGGATAGCCGCTACACGCCTGATCTCGACACGTTGATTGACGACTACTTGCACCACAATCCAACGCGTAATCGCGAGCTGGATATGTTGCCGCTATTTACCTATTTACGCCCCGACCATTCTCATAAGCTGTTACATGAAAAGCTCACCAAGCCACGCCCCACTTTTCACTACCGGCTGCCTAACGCCCAGCTTTCACAGCCTGGCTGGGGGTCGGTGGTTGAGTGGAACCGGTGGGTTGAAGTTGAGAAACTTGCGGCTAATACCGAGGTGCTGGATGCTCGCTGTGCAGAGTATATTGCCTACCATAACCGGCCACTGCCAACCCGAGTGAAAGAGAAACTAGCCCGTTGTTCGGCAAAATTGGGCCACTGGTTGCAGCGTAGGCACTAAGCCGCTCCCTTTGTTGAAGCTACTGGTGTTTGTCTAACAATTTATGTTCTCTAAAAGTGAGTAATTATCTGCATGTCACGCCCGCTTATCGGTATCACGACCTCTGACCAGAAAAGCCATTTAGCGTGGTGGTTCGATTGGTTTGCCGTTTGGCGCCACGGCGGTAAACCGCTACGCTTATCCCCTTCACGGCCACAGCCGGAAAACCTGGATGGATTGATCATTGGCGGCGGCGACGATATTCAGGCGCATCTTTATGGCGGCGAGGTGCAGTTGAATGTGCGTCTTGACCCTGCCAGGGATGAGCTGGAGCTTGCGCTGCTTGAACGGTTTATTCCGCTGCATACTCCCGTGCTCGGCATTTGCCGGGGAGCGCAGTTAATTAACGTACACTTAGGCGGCACTCTTGACCCGGATATTTACACCACCCATGAGGGTTTGAAACGGCGACGCACAGTGCTGCCACGTAAAACCGTCGATATTGTCGGGGCTAGCAAGCTGCATCGTTTGCTGGGCGTCACATGGTGCCGAGTCAACAGCTTACATCATCAAGCCGTTTACCAAGCCGGTCGCGGTATCGAGATTGTCGCCCGGGATCGGGATGGCTTAGTGCAGGGCATTGAGTCCCGTGAGCACGACTTTTTAATCGGCGTGCAGTGGCACCCTGAGTGGCTGATATTCAACCGCCCCCAGCAGCGCTTGATTCGCGCGCTGGTGACGGCATCACAACGTCATGCTAGAAAACGCTCGCTATTAGCTCAAGACCGCTAACGCGGCCTCGTAATTCGGCTCGTTTTTCAGCTCACTCACCAACTCGCTGTGCAGTACGCGGTTGTCAGCATCCAGCACTACCACTGCGCGAGCGCACAAACCTTGCATGGGGCTATTGCACAGTGCCACGCCCCACGCTTCAAGAAACTCTGGGTGACGGAAGGTAGACAGCGTTTCCACGTTATCCAGGCCTTCTGCCCCACAAAAGCGCTTGGTGGCAAACGGTAAATCCGCAGACACCACCAATACCACCGTATCAGCAAGCTTAGAGGCCAGTTCGTTAAAGCGGCGCGTGGACGTGGCACAAGTGGGCGTATCTACGCTCGGGATGATATTGAGCACTTTTCGCTTGCCTGCATACGTCTCAAGCGAGACGTCTTGCAGGTCGCTGTTTGTCAGCGCCATGGCAGGTGCCGCTTGGCCTGTTGCTGGCAGCAAGCCAGCGACGTCCATGGGTTCGCCTGCGCGGGTGATCTGTTGCATGATCGACTCCTTATATCGTTAAAATTAATGCGTTCTTACCATTCGAAAAGCCATGGTAGGCTATCTTCATGCTTTTGCGGACATACGCGAAGGACTTTGTTCAACGTTTCGTTTCACTTCACTGAGGTAGTGACATGGCAAGTGTCTTAATAGTTAAAACCGGCGACGCCTTTCCAGAAGTGGTCGACCAACACGGTGATTTTGAAACACTCTTTGTCAATCAGCTAAGCCACTCTCTACCGGCGCATTTAGTCCTGCAGGTGTGGGATGCCCAACGCGATACTGAAGCCCCTGAACTTGAGTCGTTAGCGGGCATTGTGATTACCGGTTCGCATAGCATGGTCAGCCACGCTGAGCCCTGGAGCGAGGCGCTCAAACCATGGCTGCAAACAGCACTGGCTAATGACATTCCAATGCTGGGCGTGTGTTACGGCCACCAGTTAATGGCCGCCGCTTTTGGCGGGGTCAGTGACTATCACCCTGCCGGTCGCGAGTCTGGCACTCGCGCCGTAAGACTGACCCAGGCAGGCCAACAAGACCCACTATTTAATCAATTGCCGGGAACTTTCGCTGCCCACCTTTCCCATGCGCAATCCGTTATGCAAGCCCCTCACGGCGCTACCGTACTGGCCCACAATAGCCATGATGCTCACCAGGCGCTGCGCTACGGCCCTCGCCAATGGAGCGTGCAGTTCCACCCTGAGTTCAATGTCCCTGTGATGCGCGCTTACATTGAACGTCAAGGTGCTGCACTGCGCGACCAGGGCGAAGACCCGATCACCCTAGCCGCTGAAGTGACGGATGCCCCTGAAGCGACCAGCCTGCTGCAGCGCTTTTTGACGTTTGTATAGCCCTTAGTAATAGCCCTTAGTCATAGCCACTCATTTACGCTGGTCACGGCGCGAGGCTAAACGATCGGCTAAGCGCGTTGGCTCAGGCAGTTTGGTACGCCCCAGGCAGCGCATCACCCATTCAAGGGAAGTTTCAAGGGTGATACGATGCCCAGGCGACACATAAACGGGTTTAACCTTGGCCCGTGAGCGCAGCACCACACCGAGCGTCTCGCTGCCTGCATAAAGCGGTGCCACATCACCCCGCTGCTCACCTACCTCCGCGTGCTTGCCATACAGACGTGACTTGGCAATGCCGATAGTCGGCAAATCCAGCCACAGGCCTAAATGAGCGGCCACTCCGAGCCTGCGTGGGTGGGCAATGCCCTGACCATCGACCATTACTAGCTGCGGCATGACGCTTAGCTTTTCAAATGCGCCCAACGCCGCGGGAATTTCACGAAACGATAGTAAGCCAGGGATGTACGGCATCCGGGTGGGCTCGCGGTGAATCACTTGCTCCACCACGCTTAAGTCTGGTGCGCTGGCTGGATCCCATTTCAGTACAACCACCGCCGCCCGAGTTATTTCGCCGCCCTCTTCAAAACCAATATCCACACCAGCAATATGCTCAACCGGCGCTAATCGATCAGCAAGCTCTAAGCGCTTTGCCAACGCTGTTTGCAGCGCCCTCGCCTCTCGGGGTGCCAGATTCCATTCGTGTAGCGGTGTTGGCATGTTTTCTTCCTTGATTTGGTGAATAGTGAATAGTGAATAGTGAATAGAAGGTAGCAAAAAAACGCCCCCGCACCAGTAAAGGTGCGGGGGCGTTGAGATGTCCTCAGGTGCCGCTTAACGGCAGCTGATTAATCCTTATGCGCGTTCGCGACGACGAATCGGCGCATCGCCTTCGTCACGGCGGCGGCGCGGTGCGCGCTCAGCCGGGGCGCTATCTTCGCTAATTTCTAGCGGACGACCGGCCACGCGGGCACGCGCCATCTTGGCGAGAATTGTCGAAGGCAAGCCGCTCGGCAGTTCTACGACAGAGAAAGCGTTACGGATATCGATACGACCGATGCGTGCGCCTTCAATGCCACCTTCATTAGCCAGAGCACCCACTAGTTGGCCTGGCTTGACGCCATCTTTATGGCCAACAGATACGCGGTAGCGCGTCATGCCTTCGGTCGGGCCGCTGCTAGGACGCTCACGACGAGCGCCCGGCTTACCGGCAGGTGCGCCGTCACGCGTAGGCTTCTCTTTACGCGGTGCTTGCAGACGACCAATCGGGGCTTCGTCAGCACGTGCCATCGCGGCAAAGGCACAGGTCAGCTCGATCGGATCATGGCCTTCTTCAATCAGGCGCTCAATCAAAGCACGCTGCTCTTCGGCGCCTTTGGTTAAGGAGGCGGTAACACGCTGATAGAAGACGTTATCGCGATGAGCGCGAATGGCAGCTTCATCAGGTAGTGGCATTTCAGTCATTTTCTGACCGGTTGCCTGCTCCATCCAGCCTACTTTGCGACCTTCACGGAAGCCAGCAAAGGTAATCGCGATGCCGCTACGACCAGCACGACCCGTACGACCAATGCGGTGCGTATACGCTTCCGCGTCTTGGGGCAGGTCGTAGTTGATAACGTGAGTGATACGCGACACGTCAAGACCACGCGCGGCCACATCAGTGGCAATCAACACATCAACTTTGCCACGCTTCAAGCGCGTAATCGTGCGCTCACGCAGGCTCTGATCCAGATCACCTGACAGGCCTGCAGCGTTAACGCCACGCGCCGTCAGTTGCTCAACCAATGTAGTACAGGCCGCACGCGTACGTACGAAGACGATAGCACCGTCAACCGGCTCGACTTCAAGAATACGTGAAAGGGCTTCCAGCTTAGCGCCGCCATCAACGCGCACAATACGCTGTTCGATGTTTTCGCCAGTAGTGGTGCCAGACTCAATCGCCACCTTCACTGGGTTAACCAAGTAACGGTTAACAATGCGCTCAATTTCAGTCGGCAGAGTAGCCGAGAAGAACACACGCTGAGCATCTTTAGGGGTATCGGCAACCACGCGTTTTACGTCGTCGATAAAGCCCATGCGCAGCATTTCATCAGCTTCGTCCAGCACTAGTGCAGACAAGCCATCAAGCTTTAGGCTTCCACGGTCCAGGTGATCAATAATACGGCCCGGGGTGCCTACTACTACATGTGCGCCACGCTTAAGGGCGCCCAACTGCTCACGGTACTCTTGGCCACCACACAGGATCGCAACTTCGAGACCCTTGAGGTTTTGACCATACTTGCTAAACGAGGCAGCCACTTGCTGCGCAAGCTCGCGGGTCGGTGCCATTACCAGCACTTGCGGTTCGCGACGCTGAAGTTCCAAACGCGATAGCAAAGGCAAAGCAAAAGCAGCGGTTTTACCAGTACCTGTCTGGGCTTGACCCAGCATATCGCGGCCTTCAAGCAGCGCAGGAATGGTTTGCGCCTGAATCGGCGAAGGGATCAGATAGCCCTGTGCTTCAACAGCAGACAGAACGGCAGGCAATAGAGCCAGATCGCCGAAGCTCGGCGAGGCGACAGAAGTCGAGGTCATTAATCACACCTTGGTAGGCCGGCAAGTACCGGCAAAAAACATCATAAGCGTCTCTGACTCTGTCATCGCATAACGACATAACGTGTGGTCGTTAAGGAAACAGGCACCGCCTTAGCGGTCATAGCCATCAATGGAGTCGGAGACGCCGGTCGCACCTAGCATCCGGTTGGCAAGCACCGCGTGAGCGGGCCAACCGTTGTGGCGACCTTCTGCGCCGATTTCACCCGTTTGGTGAAATACTGGAGGCGCGCCATCTTCACAGCAATGAACATCTAGCAATTGGCGAGATGTTCCAGCAAGCGTTATTACGTATACAGTGCTTACATATACAATAACTACGCAAGCAAACGCTTATCGTCGTGATGGAGGGGTCAACACATGCGAGGAGGGCGCATCCTAACACCACCTTTAGGCTATGACCAGTTTTTTTAAGCGTACTGTCTTACCCCCAACCTTGCACCACAGTGAATCAAGGACTTGCACTTGTGCAAATTTCGTCTAACCTGATAGATGCCTTATTAAAGTTCACTACACTCAAGGAGCGACGCGATGAACTGGGATCAGATTGAAGGCAAATGGACAGAAATGAAAGGTAAGGCCCGCTCTAGCTGGGGCGAGCTTACCGATGATGAACTGGATCAGATTGGCGGTAAGAAAGACCAACTGGTCGGCAAGCTGCAGCAAAAGTATGGGCTTGCACGTGAAGAAGCTGAACGAAAAGCTGACGAGTGGGCTGATAAGCAGTAGTTACCGATTCGTTGATAGTAATTTGTTGACTATTCTTTATTGATTAGCTGCTTTTATTAAAAGTTTTTAACGTAGCCACATGGAGAGATGCTATGCGTAAGACAATCCTCACAACAGTAATTGGTACCGCGCTTATGGGCACCGTTGCCATGAGTGCTCATGCGCAAAATGAGCCTCAGGGCATGTACTCTGCTGATGACATCCTTGACGCTGAAGTCTATTTCGCTGGCGGTTCTGGTGAAGAGATTGGTGATGTCGATGACATTCTGTTTGATGAAGAAATGCGTATTACCGCGCTGGTCATCGAGAGCGGCTCCGTTCTTGGTCTAGGCGGCCGCGAAATTGTAGTTAGCACCGACTACTTCACTCTTGAAACTCATACAGAAAGCGATGGTGATACTGAACACCGTATTATTATCGAAGCCACCGCCGAAGAAGTTGAAGCCTTCCCTGCTTACAACAACGATTGGTGGGAACAGACTAAAGCTAACGCCCGCGACGCTTGGCAGACCACCCAAGAAGGTGCTGAAAGCGCTTGGCAGCGCACTCGTGAAGCAGTTAATGCCGACGAGTAAGGCCTAAGTTAAACATTTAGCTTATGGCAATAAGAAAAGGGCCGCCCATTTGGGTGGCCCTTTTTGATGCAAAACTGCTTGATACAAATAACTACAGTTAAGTGGCTATTTGCGTCGCACACCCTGCCCTGGCAAGCGTTCACGATCATGGGGCTGCTGAAAGTCAAGCAGTGGGCCAGTAGGTACGATGCGCGTGGGGTTGATAGTCTCGTGACTATAATAGTAGTGGCGTTTGATGTGATCCATATTGACCGTTTCCGCCACACCCGGCCATTGATAAATTTCCCGCGCGTAATTCGAAAGATGAGGGTAGTCTTCAATGCGCTTTAGATTGCATTTGAAATGGCCGTAGTAGACCGCGTCAAAACGCACCAAGGTGGTGAATAGACGAACATCTGCTTCCGTCAGCCACTCCCCTGCTAGGTAACGCTGGTGTCCTAAACGCTCTTCCATTCGCTCTAATGATTCAAATAACGCCTTAACGTGCTTCTCATAAACAGCCTGCTCGGTGGCAAAGCCTGATTTATACACACCATTATTGATGTTGTTGTACACATCGTCATTCACTTCATCAATGACGCTACGCAGATCTTTTGGGTAGAAATCCAGGTCATTACCCGTCAGCCCGTCAAATGCATGATTAAACATCCGCAACAGATCAGCGGATTCGTTATTAACAATCGCGCTACGCTGTTTATCCCACAGCACCGGCACGGTTACCCTGCCCGTGTAGTGCGGATCCGTTTTGGTGTAGAGCTGATAGTGAAAGTCGGCACCGTTAATGGGGTCGCCGCTGGCGCCCTCGTCTTGTCGGTAAGTCCACCCCTGATCAAGCATCAAAGGGCTCACATGGGAGGTGCCAATCAGCGGCGCTAGCCCTTTTAGCTGGCGCATAATCAGAGTGCGATGAGCCCAAGGACAGGCGAGCGATACATATAAATGGTAGCGATCTTGCTCTGCCGGGTAGCAAGCGCCATCAGTTTCAGGCTGATCGCCAACCCAGTCGCGTAGCTGTGCTGACTCACGGACAAATTCACCGCCATGCTTTTTAGTGTCATACCACTGGTCTTGCCATTCACCGTTGACCAATAATCCCATTGGGCATCTCCTGAAAGGGGTTTGGAAGTAGCATACTCCCGCACAGAGGATGCTCAAGCGGATGTTTTACGCCCTTTCATTCGAGTGAGTCGAATCATGCGCTGAGCATTCGCTCACGACAGCCTGCTTTAGCGCTGCAGCCATGGCGTGTGCTGCCGGGCCTGCGCGGTCACGGTCGCGGAAGATCAACTGAATAGGCACCTCACGAATACCACCCGCTGTTAATGGCAGCGGCTTTAAGTGGCCGCTTTTTAACTCGTCGGCAATACGCGTTTCGGGCATCCACGCAAACCCAAGCCCACGACGCAGCATATCCAGGGAGGTATTTAGATGACCGACGGTCCAGCGCTGTTCGGCTTTCAACCACCCCGCGTTGGTTGATTGACGCAATGCCGAGTCGCGCACGACAAGCTGACGATGCTGTGCCAAGTCACGCAGGTCTAAAGAACGCCCTAGCTGATGCAACGCATGTCGGGGATGTGCCACGGCGATGAAGCGCACCGTTACCAGCGGCTCGCCTAAGAATCCCTGCGCTTCAATACCGGAGACCACGAGGTCTGCGCGGCTATCGTAGAGCATTTCGATGCCGCCATTGAGCACGCTTTCGTGCAATTGAACACGTACCTGGGGATAGGTTTCTGAGAAACGCTCTAACGCCTTAGCTTGTGCGGCAGCAGGAAATACTTGATCAATCGCCACCACCACTTCCGCTTCTAAACCAGCCGCCAGACGCGAAGCTACGTCTTCAAGAGATGCCGCACTTTCAATTAATTGACGTGCACGGCGAAGTAGCAGCTCCCCCGCTTCTGTTAAGCGCACCTGACGCCCAATGGGCTCCAGCACCTGAACGCCTAGCTGCTCTTCTAATTTATGGACCGCATGGTTAAGCGTGGAAGGACTTTTATGGACGGCCTCTGCCGCACGCGCAAACCCTCCATGGTCAACCACGGCTGCCAGCATTTGCCATTGTGCAAGTGTAACCCGGGACATTTCGATTTCCTCGACGCGAAAGAGCGAAACAATGCGCTTATTATTCGAAAAAACATCACTAGAATGCCAGGAATCGCTCTAAAGTTCTGCTTATCACTACTAAATATTGCTAGCCACGCCCTATCGATCATCGTAGCGTATGGTTTTTAAAGCCTAACAACTGGGCAATACTAGACACTTGTTATATTAATGCTTTCAAAATAACAGTTTTCGTCTATGATTAGCTCAAGTGATTTAATTAGCATGCTTAGTCAGTTACATTTATTTGCAAACAGCGTTTTATTAATGCTTATCTTTACTTATTATTTGTCTGTTTTGATTTAAATATATTTTATGTATAGATATACAGTCTATGCACCCCCTCTCTCATGGGGTATGGTTTCCGGGTTTATACGCTTTATTGTTACTTTTAATCACGAACTCGGCGGTCCATTTACCCATGTTGCGAATCCTTCATTCGCTGCCTCGCACGCACAAATTATTACTATTACCCGTGGCCACTATGGTCACCGTGCTGGGCACACAAAAGTTATTGACGACTTATCAAGATTTAAATCACCCCCATACACCATTAGAAAGCGTGTTAGTGCCGCTTCCTAGTGATTCAGCACCCGGCGTACCTTCACTACGTCAAGAGCGTACACCGGTGGCTGAAGCGATTGATCGCGCCTCACGCGCCATTGACGCTACCCGCGAAAATATCCCTCTAAGCGAGCTAACCGTCACCGAGATCGTTGACCTCGACGTGATTGAGTCCGCAGAAGCCAATATGGCATCAACACCGGTGCTAGCACTTAATGCACCTGCGCTTGATCTCGCCATGCTCGGTACAGCAGGACTAGACAGTGGCGCGCTGCATATGGCCGTGGTCATTGGCACGCTGACTAGCGGCATGCTGGATGTTGACCACACCTCCCCGATCGAAATTGCCGATGCCACTTCTTATGAAGACTATGGTGTTGAGCTATTCGACGACATCTCATTTCTGGAACTAGAACTGGCTGCAGAAGAGCCGTTTGTACCTGAATGGGAAACCCATATTGTTGAATCCGGCGAAACCTTCGCTGTATTAGCACAAAATCATCTTGGCCTTGGCTATAGTGAAGTGCTTGCTCTTCTTGAAGACTTACCTGACCAGCGCTTACTGACCAATTGGCGCGCTGGCAACAGCTTCGATTATCAGCTGGATGAAGATGGGCGCCTGCTTTCGCTGCGCATGATGCAAAATACCCGTGACGGCATCATGCTAGAGCGGGATGAGGATCATTTCGCTGTTACTACCATTGAGCGCCAAGGCGAACCCGTTCAGCGTCTTTATGCAGGCAGTGTTAGCGGTAGCTTCGCACGTTCAGCTCAGGCCACCGGTTTAAACAGCAACTCAGTCACTGAACTAACCCGACTGCTCGAAAAGAAACTCGACTTCCGTCGAGATAGTCGTCGTGGTGACCGTTTTCAGGTCTTGGTTGAGTCGGATATGATTGATGGTGAAACCCTCGACTCCCGTGTATTAGCGGTTAAATACGACGGTGAGCGAATGGATTTAACCGTCGTACGCAATGCCAACGACGATAACTTCTATACCCCTGAAGGCGGCAGCTTAGACCCCGCGTTTGCCCGCCACCCCTTTGAAGGTAGTTACCGTTTAAGCTCCGGCTTTAATCCCCGGCGCCTGCACCCGGTGACTGGACGTGTCAGCCCGCATAACGGTACTGACTTTGCGATGCCGATTGGCACGCCTATTGTAGCGCCTGCCAACGGGCGCGTTGAGCGTGTCAGCAGCCACCACGCAGCGGGACGCTACGTGGTTATTCGTCATGACAATGGTTACCGAACGCGCTACTTGCACCTATCGCGCCCATTGGTTAGTCAAGGTGACCGCGTAACCATGGGTGAGCGCATTGCGCTTTCAGGTAATACGGGCCGTAGTACGGGTCCTCATTTGCACTACGAAGTCATCGTTAATAACACTCCCGTTAACGCGATGACGGTCGACTTACCTGAAAACACAAGCTTGAGCGGCGATACCTTAATTGCGTTTAAGAACCAAGCTGAGCCCATGCTAGCAGCACTTGAAAGCGGGGAGTCAGGTCCTGTTAACATGGCTAACTATCAACAGCAAAGCGATAACTAATCGCTAACTCTATAAACGCCGCCTTTAATTTTAAAGGCGGCGTTTTATATTACGGGCGCTACACCGGGCGCTGTAATGCTGATAACAGCGCAGCATCGCGCCGGTAAATATCAGGTCTAAACTCAACCTCACCTTGCGCATTTGGCCAAGCGGTCAAATAGTGCAGCGCGACAGGGATCCGCTGGGGAAGGTTAATGTTGCGGTCACTTGCTCCATTCAGCAGGCTACTCATTTGATAGCGACTACCGGTATCCTGCAGTAGCATTTGCGCAAGCTCTGCTACGCCTTCAACGCGAACACAGCCTGAACTTAGCGCGCGCTGATCTCTCTGAAAAAGTCCTCGCGCTGGCGTGTCATGCAAATAAATCATGTCATTATTGGGAAAGCGCACTACCACACGCCCCAATGGATTTCCTGCCCCTGCCATTTGACGCAGCATAATGCCTCCAGGGCGCTGCCAATCTACCTCTTCAGCGATAAGCGACTCACCGGAAGTACTAATCACCTGAATATTTTGCCGGGCTAAATAGCCAATATCAGCGCGTACTTGTGGCAATACATCTTCACGCATGATCGTTGGCGGAATCGTCCAGGAAGGATTAATCGTCAGGTGACTAATGGTGGAGTGAATAATGGGCGTTTCCCGTCGCGGCGTGCCCACAACGACCCTGGCATCCCAATGCTGACCATTAGGGCGCACATAGTGCATCCGGTAGCCGGCAATATCGACCCATACCCGAGATTCGGCTGCTTGGCTGGGCGCAATCCAGCGGGCACGTTCTAAATTGACTCTCAATTGGTCAATTCTTGATGTCACTGGCGTATTGAGCGCTAGACGCGTTTGCTCGCCAACCACGCCATCTTCTTGAAGTAAGTGGCGGCGCTGGAAGCGTCTAACCGCAGCTTCTAATCCCACATCGTAGGTACGCCGGTTTTCAGCTGTTTCCAGCTGGATCAGCGGATAAGCACTGCTATCCGCCACCATTAAGCCAGTCTCCCCCCACAACGCCAGGCGCTGGCGCAGCACAATGACATCGTCTGCCTGAACCCCAGGACGAAGCGATTCGTTGCGCGCCGCTAACATGGGCGCACTGCCAAGGGTTGCTAACTGATAGTGAGCCCTCAGCGCTTCACGTAGCTGTTGATACTCATTTGACGAGGGCCGCGCAAGGAGGATGGCATTGTCTAGCTGACGATCCTCTACGGCGTGCATAACGCGAAGTAGCGAGTAACGCCTTTCTGGACGTGGAGCATCCCACTGAGGCTCAACATCGCGCGGGTTCACTTTACCACGCTCTAGATGATCCAACGCCAGCAGTAGTGCTTGGGTTGCCTTAACATCAAAAGCTGCTTGGGCTGTAGCCCCTCCTGTTTGGCTGCGCTGAAACTCAGTGAGCAGCGTGTCGGCGTAATAATCTGCCGGCACTAAGCCATCGTCTTTTAGACTGTTTAAGGCATCGACTAATGACGCGACAGCTAGCTCTGATTGCCATACAGGCTTACCATCACGCAGTTGGTAAAATTCGGCAACCGGCAGGCTTGGCGTTGCAGCAGCGGTTACTTGCTGGGCTAGTGCAAGCTGCAATGGCATTGAGTCTGCATAAGCATGGCTGAACCCCAAAGGGCCATGGGTAAGCGTTACGCACAGAGCGATCCCTATCGTCCATCGTTTTATTGGCTGTCTCTCGTTCATCGCCCTCTCCTTGCGTTACTATAGTTCCCAACATTAGCCTTCCACATCAGCCGACGCTCTCTTTTTATCTTAGTCGACTCATTCTTAATCATGACGCATATTGTTTGCAGGATCGTTTAATATGGCTCTTCACCTAAACACTGCCACGTTATTATTTTCCTTACCTTTAGCGCTATTTACATTACCACTTCATGCCGCCAGCTTTTTTGCCAACGTGGCTTCAACGCCACCTCCCGGCGTTCTTCCTCTCCACCACCAGCTACAGCAGCTCGCCCCACAGGCAACGCCTGAAGCGCTACGCTTAGCCGCCCAAGCACTCAACTGCGCTGAACCTAACGCCGAGCGCCTTGCCGTTATCGATTACTCGTTACCTTCAACCGAACCGCGTTTATGGGTGTTTGATTTGCACCAACATAAGCTACTTTTCGAAGAGCTGGTCTCTCATGGACAAGGGTCGGGAGACGCTCACGCGGAAACGTTTTCCAATACCCCCGATAGCCACCAGTCAAGCATTGGCTTGTTTCGCACCATGAACAGTTACTACGGTCGTAACGGCTATTCACTGCGCCTAAACGGTCTTGAGCCTAATGTAAACGACCTTGCCTATGAGCGAGCCATTGTTATTCATGGAGCCGACTATGTGAGCGACGATTTCATTAGCCAAACTGGCCGGCTTGGGCGAAGTCATGGCTGCCCTGCGGTGCGTGAAGATGTGACTTACCCGCTGATTGACAGCCTCAAAGAAGATCAATATGTCTTCGCCTATTATCCGGATGCAGAGTGGCTAGCCACCTCGGCCTTTTTGGGCTGTACTGCTGCGGCTTCACAGCTTGCCAAGCGCTAGTTGTTTGGTCGTTTCATCTTCCATCATTTAAGCCTTTTGGCTCATTTAGCAGCTCATTTTCTTCACTATCTACATTTAAAGCAGGCCCCAAGAACACTCATCTGCAATACTTCGTAACAAATAAACACATATAGCAATTTTCTTGCGCAGGTGTCTGACATGTTCACCTTTATGCATCCCTACCAAAAAATTCGCCGTTTAGAACAAGAGCTCGCGGATTTGCGTGCACAGCTTGAAGCAACGACGCCTTCACCCAGCTGCCGTTTGATAAGCATGATGAAACCGTCGCAATCAATTGGCATGCTGCAAGCCAGGGGGGCAGGCATGCTGACCTCCTTGAGCACAGGTATTCAAGAGCATGCTGATCAGCTAGCAGGTGAGCGCGCTACCTTAACAGAGACGCTTAAGCTTATTGCCACAGCCGAGCAGGCGGTTGAAACGCTGAACCTGCGCTGTCAAACCTCCGAAAATGCTAACGAGCTGCCCGCCTCTCCGCTGGTGTTAGCCAAAACGCTGCACGCTCTCAGTCAATTGCAGGTTGCTCTCGCCCGTAATGCAGGCCACGCCCAAGCGCTGGCGGTGAACGCGGCGTTAGAAACGGCTCATAGCCAAGGTTTACTTGAAAGCCATAACCAACCGGACAGTTACTGTCGATCGAACAGTCAAAGCCAACCAATTAGCCAAACACAGCCTTCACCGGGCTTAGCAGTCATTGCGGATGATATTCACCGTCTAGCATTGCAAATGCATCAATTGAGCCACCAGTTGAGCCAATTGATGGAGCAGATCAATAGCCAGGTTAGAGAGCACTCGAAAGCATTGTCACTGAAGCGCCAAGCCACTTCAGAAACAGCTAACGTAGCGTTATCGGCTAAGCACGCAGTCAACCAGCTATGTGATCAAACAAGGCACATGCATAAAGTCATTCATCACAGCGCCACGGCGGCATTCCTTCACTCCGCTAAGCTTGATCATGCGGTGTGGAAGTGCCAAATTTATAAGCAACTTCTCTCAGCAAACACAGACGCAACGCTTGAAGATCATCACCAGTGCCGCTTAGGCCGCTGGTATTACCATGGCGAAGGCCATCGTCGCTATGCAAGAACGGATGCTTATCGTGCATTAGCCGGCCCCCATAGGCGTATGCATGAAAGCGGTGCTGAGGCGCTTAAATTTGCTCATATGGGTGATCGAAACGCTCAACTGGCTGCCCTCGGGGTGATGGAAGAGGCGAGCGAGCAGCTCGCCCTTCAGTTGAATAATCTTATGGAGCATGCCGTCTATGAAGCACCTTATCCTTCCAACCACTTACCGTTAGCAGGCGCTCCTTAGCAGCAGCTCATACTCCAAACAGATAATGGCCTTGATCAGATATATCATCTTTGAAATAGCGTATCGTCTTACTGGTTAGCCTATGCCATGCTGAACCCACTGCTACCAATTTTTCACTAGTCGCAATGGGAAAGAGCATATGACAGCGGTCAAAAAGCTAGACCTCGCCTTACAGGGCGGCGGCGCACACGGAGCATATACCTGGGGCGTGATTGATCGTCTGCTGGCGGATGATCGCATTGAGATAGAGGGCATCAGCGGCACCAGCGCGGGGGCAATGAATGGCGTCGTGATGGCTGATGCGCTAACGCGCGGTGACAAACAGACCGCACGCCAAGCGCTTCATGATTTTTGGAAGGCGGTCAGCCGAGCAGGCATGGCGAGCCCTATTCGCCGCTCCCCCATGGATGTACTAACCGGCAATTGGAGCCTGGATAATTCGCCAGGTTTTATCGCCATGGACCTTTTGAGCCGCGTTGTTTCGCCCTATCAACTTAATCCGCTCAATATTAATCCGCTACGCGACATCCTGCTCAGTCACATTGATTTTGATCGTGTACGACAGTGTGAGCAGTTGAAGCTATTTATCGCAGCAACCAACGTACGCTCAGGTAAACAGCGCGTTTTCCGCCGCGAAGAGATGAGCGTTGATGTTGTCATGGCCTCCGCCTGCTTGCCGTTTATGTTTCAAGCGGTAGAAATTGACGGCGAAGCGTACTGGGACGGCGGCTATATGGGCAACCCCGCCCTGTTTCCCTTAATGGAAGAGTGTAGTGCGCGGGATATCATGCTGATCCAGATTAACCCCATCAGCCGTAATGAAGTGCCGACGACAGCCTCGGCTATTATGAACCGTCTTAATGAGATCACCTTTAATTCAGCGCTGATTAAAGAGATACGCATGATCGCATTACTTAAGCATGCGCTTGATGAACAAGGCATTGAAAACTGCTATCAACAGGCACTGTTTCACCGCATTAGTGGCGAACAAGCGCTTGAAGATCTTTCGGTCTCCAGCAAATCAAATTCTGAATGGCCATTCTTATGTCACCTATTTGAGCAAGGCCAAGCTGCCGCAGAGCGCTGGCTAAGCGAAAACTTTGATGCTATTGGCAACTACTCTACGTTGGATATTGATACCGTCTACCTCCACGAATAACCCCTATGCTCATCATCCCAGCCGTTTAAGCACCAAAATGACGCAGAGCGCATGTTGCATGCCCACCCATGCAGCATGCGTGCTTTTTGACACCAAAATCCAGCAAGCGAAAAATACTTAAACAACTGAATTTCATACACAAAACTCCATTTGGCAAATTATCTGCATAATTTCCATTAGTGGTTGTAGGCGTGGACCAGGCCCAACAGGGTACGAGTGCGTCGAACCTGCCCTTCAACGGTGAAGGCAAGTTCTCGTAAATTGCTTACGCAGCGCTCCACCTGAATGACGTTGCGTAACGATAAACTCGTTTGATGCCCCGTGAGGCCATCCCATGGATATACGCAACAAAGCTAACCGTATACGACTGTTCAATTTCTCCTCGCCGCAAATGCGCGCTTTCCATTTTTCATGGTTTGCATTCCATATCTGCTTTTTTGGCTGGTTCGGCATTGCGCCATTAATGGCCATTGTCCGCGAAGACCTCTCGCTAACCCAAACACAGATCGGCAATACCATCATTGCCTCGGTCGCGGTTACCGTGATCGTACGGCTTGTGATTGGCGTGCTTTGCGACCGCATTGGGCCGCGTAAAACCTATACCGGTCTGCTGATGTTAGGCGCCCTTCCAGTCATGGGTATCGGCTTAGCGAATAGCTTCGAAACCTTCCTACTGGCCCGTTTAGCGATTGGTGCTATCGGCGCCTCTTTCGTGATTACTCAGTACCATACCACCATGATGTTCGCGCCTAATGTGGTTGGCACCGCCAATGCCACCAGTGCAGGCTGGGGGAATCTTGGCGGCGGTACTACACAAATTCTGATGCCGCTAATCTTCTCCGGCCTGCTAATGCTGGGCGTGAACGAAGCTTTCGGCTGGCGCTTGGCCATGATGGTGCCAGGCGTTGTCATGTTCTTTACCGGCATCGGGTATTGGCTGTTTACCCAAGATGCGCCAAATGGCAACTTTAGCGAGCTACGTGCCCGAGGCGAACTTCCTGAAGCAACGGGTGAAAATGGCGCAGGTCAAAGCTTTTTAGCGGCTGCTAAAGATATCCGTGTTTGGGCGCTGTTCGTGGTCTATGGCCTCTGCTTTGGTGTAGAGCTGACGATTAATAATATTGCCGCTATCTACTTCTTTGATAAGTTCGATTTAACGCTGGCCACGGCTGGCCTAATCGCTGGTTTATTCGGCCTAATGAATATTTTTGCCCGCACCTTGGGTGGCGTTTTTTCGGACCTTTTTGCCAAGCAAGGCGGCCTGAAGGGCCGGGTACGCTGGCTGTTTATCGCGTTGATTTGCGAAGGTCTTGCCCTAATAGCATTCTCGCAGATGCACGTATTAAGCCTCGCGATTGGCATCATGCTAGTGTTTAGTTTGTTTGTGCAGATGGCCGAAGGGGCCACCTATGGCGTTGTCCCGTTTATCAATAAAAAAGCGTTGGGGGCAGTGGCGGGCATTGTTGGTGCTGGCGGTAACGTTGGCGCCGTTGGCGCTGCATTTCTTTTCCGCAGTGAAAGCCTGAGCTATCAACAGGGGTTGTTCTATTTAGGTCTCACTGTGCTGGTACTGGCATCGTGTGTGTTGCTTGTGCGCTTTAGCGATGCCACCGAAGCCGAAGAGGCTGAGGCTTACCGCGATGCGGCGGGTGATGAAACAGGGGCAGGCGCCCTATCATTACGATAATCTTGCTCCCTTACGGCTTATAAACCGTCAGGGAGTCTTACTTTCAGGCGGCGAGTGCCCAAGGAATCTTTTATGTCTTCAGCACAGCAATTGCTCTTAACCGCCATTCGTTGCGATATTGATAACCTTACGCACCTAGCGACGACAGCCGATATTGTCGGTGACATTAGCCGCTTTATTCATATGCTGCAGCGTGAGCGAGGTGCTTCAACGATTTACCTTGTTTCTCGAGGACAGCGTTTCAAAACCCGCCGAGATACTTACCGCCAGCACAGCCAGCAAGCCGAAACGCTAATGCGCCAACGGCTCGAAGCACTTAGCCACGAGGCCCGCCCGCAGGCCGCCGCTCGCTTATTGCGGCGCATTGCGGCGGTTTGGCATGCCCTTGATGAGCTGGGCACCCTTCGTCAAGCAATTGATACCTTTGCCATCTCTTCCGATGCAGCTACTCAAGCATTTAACCAGCTCATCAGTGGATTACTAGCCATTGTTTTTGAGGCCGCCGACACGTCTGCTGACCCAGATATTACCCGCGCGTTGGTGGCCATTTTCCATTTAATGCAGGGCAAAGAGCTGGCTGGTCAAGAGCGCGCCTGTGGCGCGTTTGGTTTCACCCATGGTCACTTTGACGAAGCCCATCGTGCGCTGCTCAATCAGCTCGTGAATGAGCAGCAACGCTGCTTTGATACCTTTACAGAGTTTGCTTCATCTGAAGCGCGGCAGGTATGGAAAAATGAGTTATCAACGCGCACATTAGCGGGTATTTGCCATCTCCGCGATATCGCCTGCCAGCGTACTCATGCGGTGAAAAACCAGGCTACCGACAAACCGGATACGCTTGGAGAAACCTGGTATGAACTCACTACGCTGCGTATTGATACGATCAAAACGGTGGAAGATGCGCTGATAGTGCAGCTAAGCGCGCTCTGCCATCGCAAAATTGCTCAGGCTGTGAATGACCTGGAAAAAGCCAAAGCGGAGCCCGGCCGCTATACACCCGCTCCCTGTGAACAGTTACTTGCGTTTAATGGCTCTCAGCCATTAGGCGACTTAACTGCTAGCGCGCTGACGTCGCCTTTAGGACGTTCATTAATTGAGCTTACCCAGGCTCAGGCAGGCCGCCTGCAAGGACTCAGCGATGAATTAGAAAACACCCGTAAAGCCCTGCGTGAACGCAAGCTGATCGAGCGCGCCAAGGGATTGATCATGGCCCATCAGGACATGAGCGAAGAAGAGGCCTACCGTTTTTTGCGCAAAACCTCGATGGATCAGAGTAAAAGCATGGCGGATATGGCCCAAGCCATTCTTGATCTCTCGGCTATGTTGAAACGTAAAGAAAAAGGCTTATAACGCGCAAGTTTGCAAGATAGTCACGCATTGACCATGCTGAAAGCTTCTCAGGCTAACGACTCAGCAAGGAGCGCAAACATGCATAAAGGTGTGTTATTGATTACCGGCGCATCCAGTGGCATCGGCGCAGCCACCGCAAGAGCGGCCTCCCGGGAAGGCTACAAACTGGTACTCGCTGCCCGCTCTGTGGATAAACTTACTGCTCTGGCCCAAGAACTAGGGCCGGAAAACGTCCTGACTTGCAAGCTGGATGTAACGAATAGAGAGCAACAACTCTCTATGGTCGAACAGGCGATTGAAACCTTTGGTCGCCTGGATGCGGTCTTTGCTAATGCTGGCCGGGGAGGTTCACCGGGTGGTTTCAGTGAAGCTGATCCAGACGCATGGCGTGAAATGATTCTTACCAATATCTATGGCGTTGGGCTCACCTTACAGGCTTGCTTACCTCAGCTTAAGCGCAGCAAAGGCCATGTGCTATTAACCGGCTCCGCAGCGGGGCGTACGACTATTCCTGGCTCGATGTATAGCGCTACAAAATGGGCAGTCACCGGCATTGGCTATAACTTGCGTGAAGAGTTACGCGGCACCGGTATGCGCGTCACGCTGATTGAACCCGGCATGGTAGACACGCCATTTTTTGATGAACCGCCTGAACATGCCTTAGCAGATCGCGATATCGCCAATACAGTGATCTACGCCCTCTCCCAACCCGCCCATGTCGATGTGAATGAAATACTTATTCGCCCTACCCCGCCGCTTGATTGAACGTTAATCGTAAAGCGTGCCAGCACCTGCATGACTAACACCTTGCAATTCGTCGGTACTGACCGCATAACGTCTAATTACCAAGCGCGCTAAGTAATTTTGCTGTACGCGCCAACGACGATCAATTTGCAGGTGAACCATGAGCCAACTCGCTTCCACGGCGCTTTCTGTCCTTGACCTGGCACCTATTCGCCAGGGCGGCAGCGCCGCAGAGACTTTCCGCGACAGTGTTGCACTAGCGCAATTAACCGAGCGACTCGGCTATACCCGGTACTGGCTAGCCGAGCACCACAATATTGCTGGCATCGCCAGCGCGGCCACTGCCGTGCTGATTGGTCACGTGGCCGGGCAAACCTCCACCATCCGCGTGGGAAGTGGTGGCATTATGCTGCCCAATCACCCGCCACTGGTGATTGCTGAGCAGTTTGGTACTTTGGAAACGCTCTACCCTGGCCGTATTGACTTGGGCTTAGGCCGCGCTCCTGGCTCGGATGGCGCTACCATGCAGGCCATGCGCCGCAACGCCCATGCAGGTGTCGATGACTTCCCCCAATTGCTTAATGAGCTACGCAGCTATTTAGACGATGCAGAGCCCCAGCAGCGTGTAAAAGCAGTGCCTGGTCAAGGAACCCATGTGCCCATCTGGCTGTTGGGTTCCAGCGGCTATAGCGCTCAATTAGCGGCTAAGCTAGGCCTGCCCTTCGCGTTTGCGGCTCAGTTTGCGCCGGGCTATCTGTTTGAAGCGCTACGCTTATACCGCGACAACTTCCGCCCATCTGCACACCTTGATAAGCCTCACGCCATGGTGGGTTTACCCGTGATGGCCGCTGAAAGCGATGCGATGGCGCACTACTTGGCCACCACCGCGCAGCAGAAGTTTCTTAATCTAATTCGTGGCAAACCTACGCAGTCACAGCCACCGGTTGAGCAGTTGGACTGGTCGCCGGTTGAACAGGCACAGGTCAGCCAGTTTTTAGGCGCGGCGATTATTGGCGGTCCAGAAACAGTTAAAGCTGAGCTGGAAGAGTTCCAGGCGCGTACCGGCGCAGATGAGCTGATGATCAATAGCGATTTCTATAACCATGCCGACCGTATGCGTAGCTACGAGATCGTTGCCGAGGCCGCTCGGTGAGTGCTCAGTTAGACACGCAGGGCACGCTTTGGGGCTTTAAGCGAATGGTGCCGCTTTCACTGTTCGTGATCGCGTTTGGCCTCGCTTTCGGCGTTGCCGCTATTCAGCGAGGTCTGACGGGTTTTGAAGCGTTGCTGATGAGCGGATTGGTATTTGCGGGCGCAGCACAGTTTGCCTCATTGGAACTATGGGGCCCTACTATTCCCCTGGTGGCGTTAATAGCGACAACGTTTGCAATTAATGCCCGCCACTTACTAATGGGGGCCGCGCTCTACCCTTGGGTACGCCACCTTCCTACCGGGCAGCGCTACGCTTGCCTGGGTTTAATGAGTGATTCCAACTGGGCAATGGCGGCAGCAGATTACCGCCGCGGTGAAAGCAACGTTGGCATGTTAGTCGGCGGCGGCATTGCATTGTGGCTCGCTTGGATGCTGGGCACCCTGCTTGGCGTAGTGTTTGGCAGCGGCATCAGTGAGCCTGAGCGCTTCGGGCTGGACGTGATCATGGGCTGCTTTCTGCTCGCCATGTTAGTGGGCGGCAAACCGCAGCTCTCGATGTTAATTCCCTGGAGCGTGGCCGCCGTAGCCGCGCTATTGGCGATCTATTTCTTACCAACTAATGCCCATGTCATTGTTGGCGCGCTGGCGGGCGGTATTGCAGGGCTATGTTTGCCCGTTGCAACACCTAAGGCGGCGTCATGAACCTACCGCTGACACCAGCCACCGCGCTATTGGCGATTTTAGTGATGGCGCTAGTGACTTATATCACCCGCGCGGGCGGCGTTATGGTGATGTCACGGGTGCCCATCGGCCCGAAAGTAGAACGATTTATCAATGCCATGGCGGGGGCGGTGCTGGTCGCCGTCATCTTGCCACTGGCCGTTCAGGGTGATTGGGGCGCGCGTCTTGCCTTGGTCGCCACACTAATGGTGATGCTCACTACCCACAAACCGCTTATCGCAATTACCGCGGGCATGGCCACCGCTGCATTCTGGCGCTTGATATAAATTACTCGCTTTTTACCGTTAACTGACCGTTGCCATTAATTAAAGACTATTGATTAACGACTGCCGCAGGAACCTCGCTGATGACGACACTGACCTTCACCCCAATCACGGAAGATGACTTCGCCTCCTTCTGGCCAACGTTTCAATCCATTGTGCAAGCGCAAGAAACCTATGCGATTGATCCAGATATCAGCTATGAAGCTGCCCAGCAGCTTTGGTGTAAAGCGCCCAAAGCTAGCTTGGTGGTTAAGGATGAAAGCGCCCAGATCCTAGGGACTTACTACTTAAAAGCCAACGCGGCTGGCCCCGGTAACCATGTATGCAACTGTGGTTATATGGTGACCCCCGCCGCACGTGGAAAAGGCGTAGCGCGCGCCATGTGCGAGCATTCACAGCAGCAGGCTAAAGCGCTTGGCTTTTTAGCCATGCAGTTCAATGCCGTAGTGGCGACCAATAACATCGCCGTTGCGTTATGGCAAAAGCTAGGATTTAACATTGTAGGCACTGTCCCCAACGCATTTCGACACGCACGCCTTGGCCTTGTAAATACTTACGTTATGTATAAAGCGTTATAGCAGCGTTTACGCGTAGCGCGTGATCATCAGCCTATAGAGATCACTCAGCGATTAATGTCAAAGCAACGCTGGAGCCGCTGCTCAGCAACGTCGCTGCCCATGGCCGTTAATTTAGCAATATTGCGTTCTGGGATAACCTCGGTGTCACCATAAAACTCGATCGCCTTTTCTACGCTCTCTTCACGAAGCAGATGCACCATCGAATAGGGAGAGCGGTTGGTATAATTAGATGCATCATCGGGTTCGGCGTCTTCAAAACAGTAGTTGGGGTGAAAAGTCGCTAACTGATAAATGCCTTCATACCCCTGGTCAACTAAAATGCTTTCGGCCAGCTCAACAAAGTCCAGGTAATGGTCAAAGCTTTTAAATAGCGTTGGAAACACCAGCAGCGTGGTTTCGGTTTCAGGATGCTCGTCTAACCACTGCACTTCCACCATCAACTCCTCAAGTGCCACTTCTATTTTTTTAGAGCGCACCACCGCCACACGAATAGATTCACGCTCCAATTCCCGCTGCGCAAACGGACAAATATTCTCCGCCACGATGAAGGTGCGCACCCAGTTTAGGGTTTGTACTACTATTTCGTTATCTGTGTTCATAGCACCCTCTTGCTCAGTAAGCCGGTCACGACTGTCATATTATCTGCGCAGCAGTTTACACACTGCCTACGTACACTGCCTACGTACTATGTCGTTATTGCTTTACTGCTAAGCGGCAATTTCTCCTCCTAAGCATGTTCTTGATAACGCTTTAAAGCGACATCGTAGGATTTATGAATATGGTCATCTAACAATGCCCGAGCAGCCTTAGCATCTCGCTGCAGCGCAAGCTCAACCAACTGATGATGTTGATCATCAAGTTCTTGTCGAATGGTCGGCATTTTCGGCCCCAACCGGCGGTAGCGATCAAATTGGTCATGCAGTTGCTCAATAAAACGCAGTAACCAGACCGAACCGCAGGGCGCCACTAGCGTACGGTGAAACTGAGTATGTAGATGCTCCCACTCTTCGCCTTTATCTAAGGTGATATCGGCGCGCTTCAAACGGTGTGCCGCTGCCAACAACTCAGCCTCCCACTTTGAATCACCGTGTGCAATGGCACGCTCTAGCGCCATTCCTTCCATCTCTAGACGCATATGCGCAATATCATCCAGCTCTTCCCGTGAAAGCTTTGGCACCCGAAAGCCGCGCTGATTCTCTTGAATTAATAACCCATAGGCTGCCAACTTATTGAGCGCTTCACGCAGCGGGCTTAAACCAACCTGGTAACGCTCTTTGAGTGCGTTAATCGCGAGTTTCTCTCCCGCAACAAAGCTGCCACCCACGAGATCTTTACGCAGATGATCAAATACCCGGCTTGATGCTGTACCTGCGGGCCCTGCTGGCATTGCTGACGTTGCTGGCTTAGGTAAAGAATTATTCATGACGATGTCCTTTATTCATCTCAGCTCCCGCTGTCCATTCTATTTTCACTGTTGACGTCGGATCGGGCACTACCTATATTCTATTTTAGACAAGATAATCGATTTTTTAACCTACAAACGATAAATAAGGTCTAGGTATGACGTTCACCTCTTTACTGGTTTTGCGGGACTCCCGTTCATGAAAGCTCAGGTCATGAAAAAACGAGGGGTCTCATGGCAGCTGTTTTGGGCATTTTTCCGCGTCGGCATCTTCGGTTTTGGTGGCGGACCCTCCATGATTCCGTTAGTGCGTGCAGAGGTAGTTACCCGTCACCAGTGGCTAACCGATGAAGAGTTTGCTGACGTTTTGGCCATCGGCAATACCCTTCCAGGTCCTATCGCCACCAAAATGCCCGGCTATATAGGTTACCGCGTTGGTGGAGCGGCTGGCTGTATCGCCTCCATTATCGCAGTCATTTTTCCGATGATTGTCGCGATGATTATCATGTTAGGCATTTTTAGCCGATACCGCGATGTGGCATGGATTCGTGGTATGGGCCAAGCCGTTGTGCCGGTGGTGATGATAATGATGGCGCAACTCACCTGGGACTTTTTTGATAAATCCCAGGCGGCGCTTGGCTGGGTGGTAAGCGCTGTTATGGCCGTTGTTGCGGCAGGGCTAATCTACTGGCTCGGAATTCACCCTGGCTGGGTGATTGGAGCCATTCTGCTTGCCGCCCTGCTCCGCCCCGCGGGTACTAAACCCCCAGGTAATAAACCTGCTGACACTAAAAAAGCGCAGGGGGCAGCATGATTTACTGGGAGCTCTTCTTAGCGTTTTTTATTCCTAACATTATCGGCTATGGCGGTGGCCCAGCAATCATTCCACTCATAGAAGCCGAAGTGGTCGGCCGCTATGGCTGGATGACTTCCCAGGCCTTTGCTGAAACATTAGCGCTAGGCAATGCACTGCCGAGCCCTATTGCGACCAAAATGGCCGGATATGTCGGCTATGAAGTGGCTGGCATTAGTGGTGCCTTTATCGCTGTGGCAGCCACCGTCATACCTTCGCTGTTGCTGATGCTCGGTGCGCTAGGGCTACTCTATCGCCACCGCGACTCTCCCCGAGTAAAGCGCATGAGCCAATGGGTTCGCCCGGTTATTGCCATGATGATGGCGTGGCTAACCTTGGGCTTTCTACTCGAAAGCCTTAACACCAGCGGGGCTATTCATACGCTGATAATCGCAGCCGTTGCCGCCATCGCACTCATTCGCTTCAAAACGCATCCTGCGTTTGTGGTAATGGGCGCCTTGATTTATGGAGGACTATTTCTCGGCTAACACTCACTGACACACGATCGCAATAAAAGGCGATTGTGTTGGACAACAAGAACCCGATAACGGGACCACGCGCTCACCACCCCGCTGCAGTATTGGCGGCATCCCACAACACCACCCCGAAACTATATATAAAGGTGTAGAAGAATGACGCGTTCAAAATTTACTCTGAGTACTCGCACTTTAAGTGCTACCCTCGCAGCCATCGGACTTGCGTCTGGCATGGCAATGACGACCGCCGCTCAAGCTGACTATCCTGAGCAGGATCTCCGCTTGATCATTCCTTACGGCCCTGGCGGCGCAACCGATATTCTCTTTCGGCTAATCTCACAGGAAGCTGAAAAGACCCTCGGTGAATCCATCGTTCCCGTCAATATGGCAGGCGCTGGAGCAACCCTAGGTTCACGCAATGTGAAAGATGCTGACCCCGATGGCTACACGCTGCTTGGTAGCCACGACACCATTGCGCTTTCCAAGCTAGCGGGCACCGTTGACTACTCATTTGATGCCTTTGAGCCGGTTGCCCTACTCACCCAAACCATCAACATTCCGACTTCTCACGTCAATCATGAAGTACAAAGCGCTGATGAGATCGCTGATTATGTTCGCGAAAATCCGGGCCAAGTTCGCTTCAGCATGATCCCCAGTTCAACCGACCACTTCTTCTGGGCACAGTTCTTCCAGGAAGCGGGCATTGATATGGCGGATGTGCGCCTAGTGGGTTACCCGGACACTGGCGAACAGGTGTCAGCCTTAATGGCAGAAGAGATCGATTTCGCCATGTTTAATCTGCCTTCTGGTGGTGCCTTCTTTGAAGATGGCACCTTCCGCGCCCTGGGTATCGCTCACCCGGAGCGCCTGGAAAGCATGCCTGATGTGCCCACTCTGCGTGAGTTAGGCATCGAAATGGATCACTCCACCAGCCGCGGCATTTTTGCCCCTAAGGGCACTCCACGAGATGTCCTAGATACGCTTGCTGATGCTTATGGCCAAGCGTTGGAGAATGAACAAGTGCAGAGCCGTATCGAAAATGAGTTTGGCTCAGTCGTGAGATTCTTAGCGGGAGAAGATTACCAAGCATTCTTGGATGAAAACGAAGCAGCCCTATCCGCCGCTGCCGAAAACATCGATTTCCAGAACTAAGAATGCTTCCTCTAGCCCACTATTGTGGGCTGGAGGTACCCGGAGACACCTTTAATGCTAACGCTAACTAAAGACCGCGCCCTGGCGCTGGCGCTGCTCCTCATTGTGGCGGTCATGTGGATAGAGTCGGGTGATATTCGCCCGCCTACCAGTTGGCAACCGTATGGATCAGCACTTTTCCCACGCATATTGTTGGTAGTCATCGGATTGCTATCGCTGATGATCTTAGTACGTTCACTGCTGGTTAAGGTCCCTGAGCCGGCTGGCACAAAACAGCTCATTACTGAGTGGTTTCAGAATAGGCGCATTATCCTCGCGCTATTTCTACTGTTTGGACTTTATGCCGCTTTACTCCCAGTAGTGGGCTACATCGCAGCCACTATAGGCTTCTTGGTCGCCTCACTTGCACTGCTGATGGGCGTCAACACACAGCGTAAGTGGATTATTAATCTGACCCTCAGTTTTGCGCTGACGATCGTCATCTATGTAATTTTCCGACATGGCCTGAATATCTGGCTGCCCTAACCTGTGGAGTAAATAATGACTAATTTTTTCCTCCAAGCGCTCGCTGAGGTCGGCACGCCATCGGTTTTGGGGCTGATTGTTCTCGGCGTGTTGTTTGGAATCATTGGCGGCAGTATCCCTGGATTCACCGTCACCATGGCCATCCTGGTGGTCTTCCCATTCACCTTTGCTATGGATCCGGTAAGCGGTGTTTCTTTAATGGTCGGCGTGTTCGTAGGGGGGTATTCAGGCGGGATTGTCTCTGGCGTCATGTTGGGAATACCCGGTACACCCTCTTCTATAACGACCGTGTATGACGGCTACCCAATGGCGCAGAAAGGCGAACCTGGCCGTGCGCTGGGTATCGGTGTTGCGTCCTCGTTTCTAGGCACCATTATCAGCGTGGCGGTTTTGGTCTTTTTTGGGCCACTCATTGCCAGTTTCAGTATGAATTTTCGCCCTTGGGAAATCACTGCACTGATCGTTTTTGCGTTAACCCTGGTAGCTGGACTTTCAAATGGGGCGTTATTAAAAGGCTTACTCGCAGCAGCATTAGGCTTGCTAATCACCACTGTGGGCTACGATCGTAATAGCAATCTACGCTTTGATTTTGGTATTCCGGCGTTTGGGTCAGGCTTTGAAATATTACCCGTGATGATTGGTATATTTGCCTTCTCCCAACTGCTCGGCAATATCGAAAAGCTTAAGGACGAGAAAAGCGAAACTAAGAAAATCGATACTAATGTCTCGATTCCCTACGGCCAAATCCTCAAAGATATGGCAGGGCAAAAGCTCAACACCCTGCGCTCTTCGTTAATTGGTAGCTTGGTCGGAGCGCTTCCTGGTACGGGTGGCACCGTGGCTAACTTTTTAAGCTACGATCAGGCTAAAAAGTTCTCTAAAACCCCGGAAGAGTTTGGTAAGGGTACCCCAAGCGGCATTGTGGCTTCTGAAGCTTCCAACAGCGCAGTGGCGGGCGGTGCTTTTGTGCCTACTCTAGCGTTGGGTATACCAGGTGATTTGCCGATGGCGATCATGATGGGGGTACTGATTCTGCACGGTATTACACCGGGGCCGATGATGTTTGAACAGAACCCCGTATTGGTGGGCGCTATCTACGCAAGCCTGTTAATTGGCGCGGTGGTTATGGTGCTGTGCAACCTGCTACTGGTGCGCTGGTTCGCCAAAATATCGCTCATTCCTCAACAGATTCTTGTACCTGTAGTGCTAATGCTCTGTGCCATTGGCGCTTACGCACTAAACAATAACTTGTTCGATATTTGGGTGTTATTTATCTTCGGGGTTATCGGTTATCTACTTTGGAAAGCTGACGTTCCACTTACACCGCTAATACTGGGTGTGGTGCTTGGCGACAACCTCGAGCGCCAGCTATTCCGAGCCCTTGAGCTAAATGAAAGCTGGTTAACCTTTTTGACTCGGCCGCTGTCTGCGCTTTTCTTAGCGTTAGCCGTCGTTTCCATTCTATTTTCGCTTTATCAGGATCGTAAGATTCAGCGTTTAAAAAATGCCGCTCAGTAAGAGAATGTTTAATACCTAAATAAGTTAAATCAACAACACCGCTTAAAAGGACTCTAGTATGCAACAAAATGCACACTATTACCCCAGCGCCTCGCGCCGCATGGCAACGTACGGCAAACATGGCATGGTAGCCACCTCACAGCCACTAGCTGCGCAGGTGGGCGTTAGCATTTTGCAGCAAGGGGGCAATGCGATTGACGCCGCGATTGCCGCCGCCGCCGCATTAACCGTGGTCGAACCTACCTCCAATGGGATCGGCAGCGATGCCTTTGCCATTGTCTGGGTCGACGGCAAGCTACACGGCCTTAATGCCAGCGGCCCTGCTCCACAAGCGGCAACTATTGAAGCGCTGAAAGAACTTGGCCACGACGCCATGCCCAATCACGGCATGCTGCCTGTCACAGTACCCGGTGCACCCGCTGCATGGGTGGCACTTTCCGAGCGCTTCGGTAAGCTGCCGTTCGCCGAACTGCTAGCGCCTGCCATTGCGCTGGCCGATGAAGGCTTTCCCGTTTCCCCGGTTATTCATCAAATGTGGAAGGAGGCTTTCAATACTTATTCAGCGTATAGCGACGCTTCTTTCAAACCTTGGTTTGATACGTTTGCGCCAGAAGGACGGGCGCCAGAGGCTGGTGAACTGTGGCGCTCTGAAGGCCATGCAAAAAGCCTAAAAGCGATTGCTGAAACTCACGCCAAAGCGTTTTACGAGGGTGAACTGGCTGATGCCATCGACGCCTTTTCTCAAGAACATGGCGGACTGTTACGCAAAGCAGACTTGACTGCTTACCAACCGGAGTGGGTAGACCCGATTAGCGTTAGCTATAAAGGCCATGATATTTGGGAAATCCCTCCCAATGGCAGCGGCATGATTGTGTTGCAAGCACTGGGTATGCTTGAGCGCTTAGATGAAGCGGGATCAGACCCCGTTGAAACGCTGCACCGTCGTATTGAGGCCACTAAACTGGCCTATGTGGATGGCTTCGCGCACGTTACTGAGCTTGAAGCGATGCGCCCCACTGTTGATCAGATGCTGGCCGACGAGTATCTGAAATCACGTGCCGCCCTGATTGGCGAGCAAGCCGTTGATCCCGTACATGGCAACCCAATCAAAGGCGGCACGGTGTATCTGGCAACAGCGGATAGCGATGGCAATATGGTGTCGTTGATTCAAAGCAACTTTAAGGGCTTTGGTTCGGGGATGGTCGTTCCTGGCACCGGCATCAGCCTGCAAAACCGCGGCTGGTCGTTCTCCCTTGACCCTCAGCACCCTAATGCTTTGGCACCTGGCAAACGTACCTACCACACTATTATCCCTGGCTTTATTACCAAAGATAACCAAGCTGTTGGGCCGTTCGGCGTGATGGGTGGCTATATGCAGCCCCAGGGCCATGTGCAGGTGGTAACAGCCATGCTAGAAGATCAACTCAACCCTCAGGCGGCGCTCGATATGCCGCGCTGGAAGTGGACAAAAGGCAAAACCATCGAAGTCGAAGCTGACTTCCCTAATCACTTAGCCCTGGCGCTAGCCCGCCGTGGCCACGACATCGTCAAAGTCGCTGACTCCATCAGCTTTGGACGTGGCCAGATCATTCTACGCGACCCTGAAACCGGCGTACTGCAAGGCGGCACCGAGCCGCGCACCGACGGGGCAGTGCTGCCCTGGTAAGTTGCTGTTCTAATAAATCGCGATTGAGCCAATACCTCTCCGCCGTGTTGCCGTTGAAGGCAACCGGTGGTTGCGCTGGCTATCCACGCTGAACCACCGCATCATGGCACTCCTTTTTTACTCAGTGCTTTTTGCCAACCTAATGATGTCCCCACCACCTTCTGAAGCTACTTCCTCCTCACCGCTAAGCGGTTTTTTTGGCGTGTTTCGGTATAGCCGCCGCGCGCTTGGCTTGGTGTGGGAAACCTCCCGCTGGATGATGCTTGGCCTTGCACTGTGCACGTTGGTCGCAGGGGTACTTCCCGCCGTGGCGGCGTGGGTCGGCCAGTTGATTGTGGATGGTGTGGTGAGCGCCATGGAGACTCATCGCGAAGCCACCAATCCCAACCTGCTGGTCTTGATCACGCCGGTTCTAAAACTGGTGGGGATTGAAGCGCTTATCATTGGGTTAATAGCGTTAGCCCAGCGCGGCCTTTCTGCTCAGCAGTCGCTGTTAAGAGCGCTTTTGGGGCAAAAAGTTAATGTGATGATTCTGGAGAAAGCGGGCGCGCTTTCACTTAGTCAGTTTGAGGATTCAGAGCTATACGATCAGCTCACCCGAGCACGGCGTGAGGCGTCTACGCGCCCCCTTGCGCTGGTGAATAAAACTTTTGGGCTGCTGCAAAATGCTATCTCGCTGGGCAGCTTCGGTGTACTGCTGGTGCAGTTTTCCCCTTGGGCACTGCTGATCTTAGTAGCGGGCGCGCTGCCAGTATTTATTTCGGAAGCAAAATTCTCCGGTGACGCTTTTCGGCTATTCCGCTGGCGCTCGCCGCAAACCCGTATGCAGATCTATTTAGAGACAGTTCTTGCCCGGGAAGACAGCATTAAAGAGGTCAAGCTGTTTGGCCTTGAAGGACTCTTTCTTAAGCGCTACCGCGATATCTTTACTCAGCTATTTGCCGAAGATCGACGTCTCACTTTACGCAGGGAAAGCTGGGGATTTCTGCTCGGTTTACTTGGCACCTTAACCTTTTACGCCGCCTACGGCTGGGTGGTCATCGAAACCATTGCTGGGTCGCTGACACTTGGTCAAATGACCATGTACTTAATGGTCTTCAAACAGGGCCAGACAGCGCTTTCAGCTAGCCTCACAGCGATCAGCGGCATGTACGAAGATAACCTCTACCTCTCCAATCTCTACGAGTATCTGGAGCAGCCGGTGGAGGCCGCGAGCGGCACGCTAACACAAGGCGCACAGCCAGGAGATGGGCTGCGCTTCGAGAACGTCAGCTTCTCCTACCCGGGCGGTGCTGATGTTCTGCACGATATCTCGCTGCACATCTCACCTGGTCAGAGCCTGGCATTAGTAGGCGAAAATGGCTCAGGGAAAACCACGCTAATCAAACTGCTGACACGGCTCTATCACCCGACCAAGGGGCGGATTCTGTTAGATGGTAGCGACCTGCGCGACTGGAGTACTCATGCGCTTCATGAGCGTACCGGCGTGATCTTTCAGGATTTTGTTCGCTATCAGCTAAAAGTGGGGGAAAACCTAGGGGTAGGCGATATTCATGCCTTTGACGACGAGCAGCGCTGGCAGCAAGCCGCTCGACACGGCATGGCGGATGACTTTATTGCGCGTATGGCTAACGGTTACAACACTCAGCTTGGCCGATGGTTTAAAAATGGCCAGGAACTCTCCGGCGGCCAGTGGCAGAAAATTGCTCTCTCACGCGCTTACATGCGTGAAAATGCCGATATCATTGTGCTTGACGAACCCACCGCTGCAATGGATGCTGCCGCAGAAGCAGAAGTATTTGCACGCTTCCGTGAACATAGCCGCGACAAGATGGCAATTTTAATCTCGCACCGATTCTCAACGGTGCGCAGTGCTGACCTTATCCTTGTGATTGATCAAGGTCATATTATTGAGCGCGGCACACACGAAGAGCTGCTTAAGGAAAATGGTCGATACGCGAAGCTGTTTAAGCTTCAGGCTAAGGGCTATCGATAACTTAACGATTGACCCTACTGGTAAGCATCGGTTAAAAGATAAGAGCTGTCTTTACTAGGCAGCTCTTATCTTTTACTAACGAGAACTACTCATGCACTGGCACATCCGCGTTACACGAATCAATAAGCTACACCGCATTATGAATAATGCGGTGTCAGCATGTTGTGGTCGCGGGCCAGTGAAGTAGTGAGAAATTTGGCCGCGGCATGTGTCGCGGCCAGGTGTTTTATCGTTACTTTTGATACTTTCTGATCGCGATCATGTCGGGCCTCCTAATTAAGGAGACCGTCACCATGGCAATCGCAACCATTACATGTAAGCTATTAAGCGCCTTAAAGCATTATCATACCCAGCGTCGCCTATACGAAAACCCGCACTTGCATGACCCGCACCTATTAAAAGATATAGGCTTACGCTGGGAGCAGGGTCAGTTGATATCGATTCATGGTGTAAATGAGCCGAATCAACACGCTCAGCGCCATCAGGCTGAAACCCGAGATGCCTACGAAACCTGTCCACTATGTGGGAGCAGTCTGGCATAGCGAACGCCCCGGCCACAGGGAGTGGTCGGGGCGTTTTGAACACTTACTCGATTAAATGCTAATTAGTAATTGCTTAGAGCAGCGCTTTTAAAAAATATACCGCAATTATTGCCACTTAATCATCAATTTCAATTTCTCGTACGATATGTCGGCCATCTTGATAGTCATAATCTACTTCGACACGCATACCTTCTTGTAAACCTTCAAAGCTACGGAGGCCATCGTCATAATCGGTACGATCATCAACTTCAAACTCAATTCCTTGTACGGTGAACGTCTGGCTATCTGCATTAATGCTCTCAATGACACCTTCAACATCATCCGCATGGGCGGAAAGAGCAAACCCGGAAAACGCAACAGCTGCTACCAAGTGACGAATTTTAACTGCCATGTGAAAACTCCTTTTTCGTTAAGTGACTTACTTTATACCGACTACGTGTTGCAAAGTTCTATCCTTGAGACCGATACGCTAATTTTAAGACAGAAATATAGCCAAATCACTTGAGTCAAAATGTTGCTCAAGCGGCTTGGCTATATCCCCGCTGGGTATCACCACGGTTTTTACGGGAGTAGCTGCCTTTGCCTTTTTTGGGGGTTTGCTGCTGCATTTTGAACATCGGCGTTCGCAGCTGAGCTTTTAAGGCGTTGTCTTGGATATTGCGCTTTTTCATCGTTTTCTCCTGACTTTTGAAAGATACCTGCCAGTAGGCAGATATCTACTATGACATAGCTTATCTGTTAGCGTTCCAAGCTGCACTTATCCCCCATACTCTTTCGCTGATACAACCTAATTCGCTGATACAACCTAACGAGATGCAAAGCAGGGTTAGGCATTACATTTTGCATCATTAACATCCTTTTCTATTGATAGCGTGTTAACTAACATGGGGTAGCAACCTCCCCACTTCAACCCTTTGCTAGTGAAACTCGCCTACCATGACGATGCTATGAACGCTGCTACTAACAATGACCTCAGCTCTTCAGAACCTTTACTACCGCTTCACCGGCAATCGGGCTTTTTAAGCTTTCTGCTGTCGCGATTGGCAGCGGTCTTTGCCATGCAAATTCAAGCTGTCGTGGTGGCTTGGCAGGTCTACGATATTACCCGTGACCCTATGGCACTAGCCTATGTGGGATTGGCCCAATTTCTGCCTATGGTAGTACTCCTATTACCCGCGGGAGATTTTGTTGACCGCTTCTCACGCAAACGTATTTTGCAACTTAGCTGGGTAGTGCAAGGGCTGTGCAGCGCGCTTCTTCTCACCCTTTCGCTAAATGGAAGCCAGAGTGTGGGGGGATTTTATGCAGTACTGGCGCTATTTGGTGCCGCGCGCGCCTTTACCGGCCCTGCATTACAAAGCTTGCTGCCCAACATCGTGCCCCGATCGCAGCTTGCCTCCGCAATCGCCCTGAATAGCTCCATCATGAAAATTGCCGTGATTGGCGGCCCGCTATTAGGCGGCATTCTGTATGGGTTAGGCGGTGGCAGCCTTGCCTACAGCGTATGTTTAGGATGTTTTATAGCGGCGCTTATACTGCTGCTTCCAGTACCGATTCGTTTCGCAGAAGCGGCTAAAACGTTAGAGAGCACCGCCGTGAAGCGCTTTACGGCGGGCATTCGCTATATCCGCCATCAGCCGATTATTTTGGGCGCTATTTCGCTGGATCTTTTTGCAGTGTTGTTAGGTGGCGTCGTGGCACTACTGCCTATTTATGCCCAGGAAGTACTCCATGTTGGGCCCGAAGGGTTGGGCGCGCTTCGCAGCGCTATTGCGGTTGGCGCACTGCTAATGGGGCTGTACTTAGGCATACGCGGTATTAAGCGTCGCGCTGGTTTAGTGATGTTTATCGCGGTGGTGATTTTCGGCGTTGCCAATCTAGTGTTCGCCTTATCGACGATTTTCTGGCTCTCGCTGGTGGCCATGTTAGTAGCAGGTGCTGCCGACATGATTAGCGTATATGTGCGCATGACGCTGATTCAACTCGCAACCCCCGATGAAATGCGCGGACGCGTGAATGCGGTCAATATGCTGTTTATCGGCTCCAGCAATGAGCTAGGCGAGTTTCGTGCAGGCAGCATGGCAGCCTGGTTTGGGGCTGTTCCCGCTGCAGTGATTGGAGGTGTCGGTACGCTGGCGGTTGTCGGCGCCTGGATGAAACTCTTCCCCACTCTACGCCGGGTCGACCGTTTTGATGATGCTCGCTAATGACGCTGAAGAACTTGTTCGCACCATGCTCACCACGCTGCCCACCACAATCAAACACGGCGAAGGCAGTGGTTCAGCGGCTAAACGAGCAGGCATATCCGCAAGTGTACCTACCAGTGACTGCTGCTCCGGTTGGCTGGCATTGGCCACCAACATGACTGGCCACTCATCAGGAAGACCCGCTTGGCGTAAACCGTGGCAGATCGCGTCCACCTTGGAGAGCCCCATATAAAACACCAGGGTCTCGTCTTTACGCGCCAGCGACTTCCAGTCGGGAGTGCCATCTTCCCGGCACAGTTGCGCGGTCACAAAGCGCAGTTGCTGGGCATGACCACGATCGGTGAGCGGAATGCCCATACAGGCCGCCGCCGCTGATGCAGCGGTAATACCCGGTACAATAGCCGCAGGCACGTGAGCAGCAGCTAACGCAGCCAACTCTTCACCCATCCGCCCAAACACGCCGGGGTCGCCGCCTTTTAAGCGCACGACCGATTTGCCGGCATTGGCGAGCTTAACCATCAAGGCACCAATTTCTGTTTGAGGAACGCTGTGATGGCCACGTGCCTTGCCTACGTAGTAGCGTTCGGTGCCCCGCGGGATCAGCGCCAGCACGTCATCGCCTACCAGACGGTCATACACCACTGCATCCGCCTGCATAAGCAGCCTTGCAGCTTTAAGCGTTAGTAGCTCGACATCGCCACTGCCTGCACCCACCAAATAGACCTTACCTGGCTGACAATCCCCGCTTAACGGCAGTCGTAAACGCGATGATGGCTCACGACCGAAAGGCGCTAGCACCCGTTGCCCCAGGCGCGTAAAGGCCTCAGGCCACTTCTGTGTTAGGTGTTTGCTTAGCGCGCGCATTGAGCCGCTCCTCTTCAATCAGTGATTTCAATTCAGGAATACAACTGCCGCACTGGGTTCCGCAAGCAAGCCTTGCACCTAATGCTTCTACGCTGGTGTCACCATCGCGGATTGCATTAGCAATCGTGATTTGGCCCACCTGATGACAACTGCATACTATTGGCCCGGTATCCGCTGCACCATCATCGCAGCCTGCGAGTAAGCGGCGTCGATGGTTAGTACTCAGCGCCTCATCTTCAAAACGTGCCTCCAGCCAAGCAAGCCCTGGTAGCTCATTAGGTGGCCCGACCATCAGCCACCAACATAGCCTGCCGTTTTCAATCCCAGCAGCGCGAAACCGACCGCTAGCACTGTCTTGAGACCATATAGAAACGGGCGTTGGCAACCAGTTCGCCCATTGTGTAAACCAATCCTCCACCTGTTGAGTATCGGCTAGTTGCCAGCGCTGGCAAGCGCCCATGGGAATACGCGCCCAATAGTCGCTTATCCGCCAAGGCTCAGCCGCCCGATCCGTTAGCGTATTGGCGATGAGTAACGTTGCCTGCCACGCAGCGGGTAATGGGCTAAGCGCTACCGCCCCGTGTTTAGACTCAGGCTGGCCTGAAAGCGGGTCGATGATACCAGCAATCAAGGCACTACTTCTGGCCTGTTTTGTAAAACAGTCAGTCCAGTGGATAGGTACAAACACCTCACCTCGCCGCTGGGCATTGGATACCCGCACGCGGGCGCGAAACTCACCTGCTGGGGCGCTGAGCATGGCGAGTGCTTGATCTTGCACACCGGCAGCTACTGCATCGTCTGGATGTATCTCCATAAAGGGTTCTGCGCGGTGATTCATTAACCGTGGTGCGCGACCGGTTCTCGTCATGGTGTGCCACTGATCGCGAATTCGCCCAGTATTTAAGCGCAGTGGGTAAGTAGTGGAGAGTTCTTGCGAAGGCCCTCGCGGCTGAACCGCCAGCAGTTTGGCGCGACCGTTCGATGTAGCAAAAATGCCATCTTCAAATAGGCGCGGGGTTCCTGATGGTGCCGCCTCAGTGACTGGCCACTGAATGGGTGACAAGGCATCGTATCTCTCACGCCCCAAACCAATAAGCCCCGAGATATCAAATAGGCGCCGCGGCCCGCCTTGTGCTGCGGTGATTTTAAAATCGTTTTCGAACCCTGATAACCGCGCGTGCTCGTCGAAAATCTCCCACGGATGCGAATAATTAAACGCCTCGGCAAACCCTAAACGCTTCGCCACTTCGCACATTATCCACCAGTCATGGCGTGCCTCACCGGGAGGCGACAGCATGCCCCGTTGGCGCGAGATTCGCCGCTCGGAGTTAGTGACGGTGCCATCTTTTTCTGACCATCCCGAGGCAGGCAGCACAATATCAGCGTAGGGAAGTAAGTCAGTGTGGGCGGCACATTCGGAGACAATCACCAGCGGGCACTTTTCCAGTGCAGCGCGAACGCGAGCCGCATCGGGCAGACTAATCGCCGGGTTAGTCGCCATGACCCACAGCGCCTTTACTTCACCGCGCTCAATCGCTTCGAATAGCTCCACGGCTTTGTAGCCAGGCGCTTCAGGCAAAGTAGGAGTTAAGCTGTCAGTGGCCCAAAAACGGCTAACAAGATCGAGCGCCCCCGGCGTATGGTAATCCATGTGTGCCGCTAGCTGATTAGCAAGCCCGCCCACTTCGCGCCCCCCCATGGCGTTGGGTTGCCCGGTAATCGAAAATGGCCCCGCCCCAGGCAAGCCGAGTTTTCCGCCAGCCAGGTGACAGTTAATAATCGCGTTGCACTTATCGGTGCCGCTAGAAGATTGATTAACACCCTGAGAATAGAGCGTGACCACGTGCAGTTGGCTAGCAAACCAGTAGTAAAAAGTCTCTAGACGCTCGAGGTCAACATCACAGGCGGCAGCCACCTCGGCAATCGAACCTGCCGTTTGCTGAGCGGCTGCCAACGCCTCCACAAAGCCTTCGGTATGCCGCTCTAGATAGAGGGTGTCGAGCTTGCCTCGCTGCGCCATCCACGCCAGCAGGCCATTAAATAGATACGCATCGCTGCCCGGCTTGATACCCAGGTAGAGGTCAGCGATTTCGCAGCTATCCGTTACTCGAGGGTCGATCACCACTAAGCGCATCAGCGGGTTGCGTTCTTTAGCGACTTTGATGCGCTGATAAAGCACCGGATGGTTCCAGGCAAGATTAGAGCCCACCAGCACCACCAATTCAGCCTCTTCCAGATCTTCGTAGTTGCAGGGCACCGCATCCGCGCCAAAGGCGCGCTTGTAAGCTGCCACTGCCGACGCCATGCAGAGCCGCGAGTTGGTATCTAAATGCGGCGTGCCTAGAAAGCCTTTAAACAACTTATTGGCGACATAGTAATCTTCGGTGAGCAGCTGTCCTGACAGATAACCCGCTACCGTATAATTGCCGTGCTCCTCTCGCAGAGCGTTTAGCCGCTGGGCCGTGACCGTTAACGCCTGCGCCCAGGAGACTTCAACGCCATCGATCCGTGGCTGGGTTAAACGACCATGCCCCCCCAAGGTTTCATGAAGTGCGCTCCCCTTTACGCATAGCAGACCATAATTAGCCGGATGCTCACGGTCGCCCTCAACGCCACTCAAGATATCGCCTTGCAGGGTCGCTTTAACGCCACAGCCTACCCCGCAGTAAGGGCAGGTAGTGAGCATTTCTCGCTGGGCAAGCTGGTTCGCCTGGGGCATGGCACTTTCCTCCGGCCTTAAAAGCAAAAAAGCGCCCAAGCGAGCTTCATAAAAAGAAGCCTGCCTGGACGCCGTTGTCTCAGGGACACCTACTTTACTCGGGTGCCATACTCATCAGATTTTTGCTGCGATTAAGCTTGTTCTTTTAAAAACCGTTTTTTACAAACTGTTTTTGCAAACTGCTTGTTGCAAATAAACTGCAATGAGCCGTTGTTGCTTATTACATAACCATTTTGTTAATAAGATACAGCAAGACCCGCACCCACCTGCCCTAATAAAAGATATTAATTAATAAAAACAACGCCCTAAAATTCAACATACTCTTCTCATTCGAGGCGCTTAAAAACGCCAATAGCGATTTTTCGCTGCATCTAAGTGCATAACGGCCCCGATGCGCACCAGCAGCGTGCACCAAATGAACATACAGAGGCGTTGAGCATTCTCAAAAACACCGCTAACCCACTGAATCAAAAATATAACCAAAGTAATATAAGCTTATTGGCCGATGTTTTGCTTTTTGTATTGCATAGAACAGCATTGTAACGAACATCAAGCATTACGTTAGCTAGCAGCCAAAGGCGGTTGCTGCGCGTTTTGAAACAACGCTATCGGGCAACGACGCCCCTGATACCTCTTTTTCTCGAAGAGGGGTATCAGGGGCGTTTTTTTGTTTAGGCCTTTGTAAGCACCACTTGTTAGCAAATAAGGAGCCACCTATGGAAACCACTTCCCGGTGCTCGACTCACAAACATCTAGTGATTATCGGTAACGGCATGGCGAGTCATCGTTTGGTGGAGGCGTTGGTAAAACAGCCTACGCGCCCCCAACGCATTACCGT
This sequence comes from Halomonas sp., assembly GCF_011050415.1. GTDB lineage: Bacteria > Pseudomonadota > Gammaproteobacteria > Pseudomonadales > Halomonadaceae > Vreelandella. The sequence goes on along the minus strand of NZ_DRFS01000022.1, from coordinate 70,718 downwards.
GATTGGCGCAGAGCCCGCGCCTGCCTATAACCGCATACTGCTTTCCCCACTGCTGGCCGGTGAAATGCAGCAGGACGCGCTGACGCTGCGCGATGCCGATTGGTACGCCGTACAGGGCATCGCACTGATACTGGGTGAGAAGGTTGAGGCGCTTGATCGCTCACGCCAAACATTAACCACGGATAGCGGCCGATCACTTGATTATGATCACTTGGTAATCGCCACCGGTTCGCGCCCAGCGATGCCCAGTATTCCAGGTATTGCGCTTGAGGGCGTGCACAGCTTCCGCGATTTACAAGATGCTTCAACGCTGACAGAGATCGCTCAGCAAGGTGGTGACGCGGTGGTTATCGGCGGTGGCCTGCTTGGGTTAGAAGCTGCCGAAGGCCTGCGTAAACGTGGCAATGAAATGCAGGTTAGCGTGCTTCAGCGCAGCAATAGACTGATGAACCGCCAGCTAGATGCTACTGCTTCTAAATTGCTTGAAGAGGAACTGACCCAGCGCGGTTTGAACATCATCACTGGGGCCGAATTAGCGCAATTAGAGGGCGATGAAAACGGCCGGGTATCCAAAGTACATCTTCTTGATGGTCGCCAACTAAACGCTACCAGCGTGATTATCACCGCCGGTATTACGCCTAATGCGGAGCTTGGCCACCAAGCGGGTCTTACTACCGAGCGCGCCATTGTGGTGGATGAATACCTCACTACCAGTGACCCAGCGATTTCTGCGCTTGGCGAATGCTGTCAGTTTAATGGCACTACCTACGGCTTGGTGGAGCCTATCTGGCGTCAGGTAGAGGTACTCGCCGCCACGCTATGTGGCACAACCACCCCTTGCTACGTGGATGTCCCCAGCGCCACCAAACTCAAAATCAGCGGCGTTGCGCTCTACGCCTTTGGCCCCACCGAGACTAACGATGAGCACGAAGTGCTCAGTTACCACGACGTTGAACTAGGCGATTACCGCCGCCTGTTACTGCGCGATGGACAGATTGAAGGCGCTGTTCTTTATGGTGACACCTCCCTGGGCCCTTGGTACTTCGAGCAAGCGCTCGCCGGGCATAGCCTGAGCAACTGCCGCCAAGCACTGCTGTTTGGCGCGGCAGATATAGAAGTGCTCCAAGCGGTCATTGCTGACCAGCAGAACGATACTCCCCATTTATCGACCTTAGAGGCGGCATAAAATGAACATAACCAATCACGAACAGCTCATCATTATTGGTAATGGCATGGTCGGCCACCACCTTGTCGAGCAGCTAGTCGAAAATGGTGCCCTAGAACGCTATCAGGTCACCGTGTTTGGCGAGGAGCGCCACCGCGCCTATGATCGAGTGCATCTGTCGGAATACTTCAGCGGTCGCGATGCTGACTCACTAGCGCTGTGCGAAGCGGATTACTATGACGTTAGCGGCGTGGAACTGCGCAGCGCCGAAACCGTCACTCAAATTGACCGCACCACCCATGAAGTAGTCACCGACCAGGGCCGCTACCCTTACGACCGCATCGTGCTGGCTACCGGCTCCTACCCGTTTGTACCGCCGATCCCCGGGAACGATCGCGAAGGCTGCCTGGTATATCGTACCCTTGACGACCTGGATGCCATTCGTGCTGCCGCTGAAACCGCTACTAACGGCGTTGTAGTTGGGGGTGGTTTGTTGGGGTTAGAAGCCGCTAACGCCCTGCGCGGATTGAACCTGGACACTGCCGTAGTCGAATTTGCTTCCCGGCTAATGCCCATGCAGGTGGATAGCGAAGGCGGCGAACTGCTGCGCGAAAAAATCGAAGCACTAGGCGTACAGGTGCTGACCGAACGGGCGACGCAGCGCATTGAAGATGGAGAGGCAAGCCGCCATCGTATGGTGTTTCAGGATGATAAAGTCCTAGAAACTGACCTCATCGTCTTCTCTGCCGGTATTCGTCCCCGCGACCAATTAGCCCGGGACTGCGGGCTGGAAATTGGCGAGCGCGGCGGCATCGTGGTGGATAACCAGTGCCATACCAGCGACCCGTCCATTTTGGCGATTGGCGAAGTGGCTCTGTGGAACCAGAGTATTTTCGGCCTTGTAGCGCCGGGCTACCAGATGGCTAAAACGGCGCTTTCGACGCTAACTGGCGGCGACACCCACTTTAGCGGTGCGGATATGAGCACCAAGCTCAAGCTGCTGGGCGTAGATGTGGGCTCGATTGGTGACGCCCACGGCAACCAGAATCCTGGCGCACGTATGTTCCGCTACTTAGACCCCATCAAGCAGGAGTACCGCAAGCTGGTTGTCTCTAGCGATGGTAAAAAGCTGCTTGGTGCCATGCTGGTGGGCAACAACGGCGTTTACGATACGCTGCTGCAGTATTACGCCAACGGTATTGAATTGCCCGCCGAGCCCGCCTCGCTGATTCTGCCACAGAGCAGTGTCACCCCAGCACTAGGCCCGGATGCATTGCCAGAAACAGCAATGATCTGCTCTTGTCATAACGTTACCAAAGGCGATATTTGCGCCACCATTGAAAGCGGCGCGGTAGATCTCGCCGGTGTAAAAATCGCCACCAAAGCCAGCACTGGCTGTGGCGGTTGCACTGCTCTGCTAAAAAGCATGGTCGATCATGAGCTGGAAGCCCGCGGTGTAGAAGTAGATAAATCGATCTGCGAGCACTTCGCCCACACCCGCCAAGGGCTTTACGACATTGTGCGTGTCGAAGGTATCAAAACATTCACCGACTTGATCGGGAAGCACGGCAACCCCGACACCCATCGTCTGGGTTGCGATATCTGCAAACCTGCTGTGGCGTCCATTCTGGCCTCCTGCTTTAACGAACCAATCACCGACGCTGCGCATATCCCTTTGCAGGATACCAACGATACCTTCATGGCCAACATGCAGAAAAACGGTACCTACTCAGTAGTGCCCCGCATCGCTGGCGGCGAGATCACCCCCGATAAACTGATCGTGCTGGGCGAAGTGGCCAAAAAATACAGCCTCTACTCCAAAGTCACCGGTGGCCAGCGCATCGACCTGTTTGGCGCCCGCCTGGAAGATCTGCCGGATATATGGAGCGAGCTAATTGCAGCTGGTTTTGAAACTGGCCACGCCTACGGAAAATCGCTACGCACCGTAAAATCCTGCGTGGGCAGCACCTGGTGCCGCTACGGTGTTCAGGACAGCGTTGGCATGGCGATCTGGTTAGAGAATCGCTATAAGGGGCTGCGCGCGCCTCACAAAATAAAATTTGGTGTTTCTGGCTGTACTCGTGAATGTGCCGAAGCTCAAAGCAAAGACATTGGCATTATTGCTACCGAGAACGGCTGGAACCTTTATGTGTGCGGTAACGGCGGTATGCGCCCTCGCCATGCCGAACTATTCGCTACCGACCTCAACGACGAACAGCTCTACCGCATCATTGATCGCTTCTTGATGTTCTATGTGCGTACCGCCGACCGCTTACAGCGCACCTCCGTATGGCGCGAAAACCTTGAAGGCGGGCTGGATTACCTCAAAGAGGTGATTCTGGAAGACAGCTTAGACATCAATGACGAGCTAGAGCGCCAAATGCAGACGGTGGTGGATACCTACCAGTGCGAATGGGCGGATGCTATTAGCGACCCGGAAAAGCTCAAGCGCTTCCGCAGCTTTGTTAACGACGACCGCCCGGATCCTTCGATCATTATGACCTCCGAGCGCGGACAGCCACGCCCAGCCCAATCCACATCTCACTGACGCTTTTGAATAGCTAAAAACGAGGCACCCAATGACCGCAACTGCATTGAAAAACGAGATGGATACAATAGGATCTCAACATACGATGGTATGGCAAAACGTATGTAACAAAGCTGACTTGGTGGCGTTCTCTGGCGTCTCCGCTTGGCTTGAAACCGCCGAAGGCCCAGCGCAAGTGGCGATCTTTTATCTTCCAAGTCAACATTCAAAAGGGCTGAACAGTGAGCTTTTCGCCCTTGATCACTTTGACCCTTTCTCTAACGCCAACGTGATCGCCCGTGGCATCGTCGGCGATCTTAAAGGATCGGCGGTGGTCGCCTCGCCTATCTATAAGCAACACTTTCGCCTTGAAGACGGGCAGTGCTTAGAGGATGAGAACGTTAAGCTGCGCACCTGGAAGATTGAATTTAAAGGGGAAGAGGTTTGGATTGAGGGGTAAGTAGTACCCTCATTATCGAGTAGGGTGAGGCGTTACCGCCTCATCCCTCTCACAGAACCGTACATACGGGCCTCGTATACGGCTCATGCCATTAACTTACCCCGAACTCGGGGACAGTGATGCCCGTTTTGATCTTCGTTAAGTCCATCAACTTCAGATCGTCATGCAAGTAGGCGCTGGGGATCGCCAGATGGGCCAGCGGTGACGCCGCGTTACGCCAGCTTTGCATCTTGATGTACTTAAACGGCGGGCGGTAGCCCAACTGTTTCAGCCTTCGATGCAGCCGACTCGGCTTCTTCCACTGCTTGAGCTGGACGCAGCGGAGACGCCGCCTGACCCAGCTCATCACCTGTTTCAACACCCGTGCGCAGTTCGCTACCCGGAAGTAATTGGCGAAGCCACGGAGTACAGGATTCAGTTCGCGGATGATCACCGCAAGCCCTGCACCTCGATTGCGCTTCGTCAACGCTTTCACCTTCTGCTTAAGTTTCACCACCTTCTTTTCCTGGATGCGGGTGTACTTGGTGTGGATCACCACCCCCAGGAACTTGATCCCCTCGTCGCTGTGCGCGATGTGGGTCTTGGTGGCATTGACTGTCAGCTTCAGCTCACCTTCCAGATAACAGTGGGCTGCCCTCAACGCGTTCTCCGCTCCAGCCCGTGAGCTGCACAGGATCAGGATATCGTCCGCGTAGCGGACGATTCGATGACCCCGTGCCTTCATGAACTGGTCGAAGGCGTCCAGGTAGACGTTGGCGATCAGCGGACTGATCACGCCGCCCTGGGGGCTGCCCAGCGCCGTCTCTTCAAGGTGGTGCCCCACCATCACGCCGCTTTCCAGGCACTGGCGCAGCAGCGACAACACACTGCCGTCCGTGATCCGTTGGCGGAACTGGCGGATGATCAGGTCGTGGTTTAACGTGTCGAAGCATTTCGACAAGTCCATATCCACTACCCATTCACGCCGGTAGCGGCGCACGAACAGCTCCGCCTTGCCAATGGCATGGTGGCCACTGCGTCCCGGACGATACCCGTAGCTCGAGGGATGAAAGTCCGGTTCGAAGAGCGGTTCGATGATACTGCGTAATGCCTGTTGCACAACCCGGTCTCGAACCGTGGGAATACCCAACAGACGTTCACCGCCGTCATCCTTGGCGATGGCAACGCGCCTGACAGGCTGCGCTCGATAGCGCTTTTCCTTCAGTTCGAGGAGCAGACACGACAGCTCCACCTCCAGATTCACCTCGAACGCACTCAGGCTCTGCCCATCGATTCCGGCCGCACCTTTGTTGCGCTTGACGTGTCTGAAGGCTTCATACAGGCGCTGCTTTGACAGCAACTGCCCGTAAAGACTGTAGTATTTCCTCATGCCTGCTCATCTCTGTGATGACGGCTCCGATCGTCGGTCTGGCTACTGGTCTGTTTCAAACGACCCGTCCGGGTACTAGCGCTTGGCAATCTGCCGCCACGGTGTCGTTCTACTCCCTCGTTCAGAGAAGGACGAAGCCACTGTGTTCCCACCGCACCTCGACCCACTTCCCTGCCCCGTCGGACAGCTTGTGAACGCAGCGTCCACCTTCGGATCAATATCCGTCGTTCTCATTAATGACTTCCGCCCTTCGCATCCGACCAAGGCTTTTGGCCTTGCCCAGTCCACTGAACCTCCGCCAGCGGTCGATCCGGTTTTATCCTCCACGCTGTTACCAGGCTTCACAGGCCGGAACTTCCTCACTACTACGGCATCATCTGCCACCTCACACCCGACCCGCTCTTGGCTTTCACCTTGACGCGTGCCTTCCAGACAAACTGGATACGGTGCCAGGCTTCCCCGGTTACTGCACCGGCTCCCTGTTAACGATGCCACCCTCAAACACAGCACAGGCCTGACTGAGTATCGGGCGTCGCGCTATTTTGCACGCTTACCCACCTGTGCTGCCGAAGCAGGTTCACTTGCGTTGTGTACCGTTAACACCCTATGGCTTCCTTCAGACCCCACCGTTGGCCAGTGGCGCCCTTGCCAGTCGGGTTGTCTTCCCCTCAGTCGGGGTGACGACACCTTCTTTCAGGTGTCCGGGGTTGCCGGCTTCGCCGGGCAAACAAAACGCCGCCTGGACAGGCGGCGATTCGTCACGACTGCATCATAAAAACAGAGTTATTTAGCTACCCAGAAACTTAATCAAAGCCTGATTAAATTCTTCAGGGTGCGTGGCATTTAGGCCGTGCGGGCCGCCTTTGATCACTTCTGTTTGCGCATTGGGCAGTAGCTCCTGTGCCCGCTTACCGCTTATTTCAAATGGCACGATGCCATCTGAATCGCCGTGCAGTATCAGAGTGGGGATATCGATATTGGGCAGGTCTTTGCGGAAGTCGGTATAACTAAAGGCTTTGATACAATCGTAAGTGGCTTTGGGCGAAGCGAAGGCGGCAATATCGCGATGATACTGGCGGTTAGGCTCGCTGATTAAATCGCTGCGCTCACCGGCGGTAAAGAAGTTCTTAGTAAAGTCCTCCAGAAACGCAATGCGGTCTCCTTTCACACCCTCTAAAAACTGATTAATCGTCGCGTCATCCAGGCCGCCCTCCGGATTATTGTCTGCTTTATACAAGTACGGAGGTACCGCTGCTGCAAAAACGGCTTTATCAACTCGCCCTGTACCGTAGTTTGAAAGGTAGCGCGCGACTTCTCCACCGCCCATCGAAAAGCCCACTAACGTGGCATCGTTCAAATCGAGGGTTTCAATCAGCTTTTTAAGATCGGCTGCTAACGTATCGTAATCGAAACCGCCATCGGGTTGAGTCGACCAGCCAAAGCCACGGCGATCATACGTCACCACCTTATAACCCGCCTCGACCAACGCAGGCACCTGCTTTTCCCAGGAGCGACCGCTGAGCGGCCAGCCGTGAATCAATACGACAGGCTTACCTGCACCATACACTTCATAATAAAGCTCTACCGGCGTGTCTTTCTCCGTTCCTACGCTTAGCGTTGGCATCGTTTTACCCTCCTACTTGGCTTAACGTTAATCCTTCATATGCCATGTAAGGCTAGTACAACCTTTTCGAGCTTTCCAAAGCGCGGCTCTGGCAGGCGTCATACAGCACTATCCTGGGTGGTAATTTTCATGTTTTTCTCATACACCACACAATCTATCTTTTGATCCGCGACCAATGAATACTCAGGCAGCGCCTCACCTACTTCAAACCCAACTTTTTCCAGCACTCGCTGAGAAGCCCGGTTATCAATAGAAACAATCGCGGAGAGCGCGTTCAGCCGATAAACGCAGCGAGCTTCATTAACAAGATGTTGCAAGGCACGCTGGGCAATTCCTTGACCACAGGCTTGCTCTGCAATGCGATAGCCCACCTTGCCGTGACCATTGCGCATCTCACGCAAATTAGCACGCCCCACGATGGCACCTTTATCACGGATCAATAGTGGACTCATACGACGCTGCGCATTAAGCGCCAAGCACTCAATAATGTGCTGAACAATGCCTTCGGGGGTGTAAAAATGTTTAGGGCGCGCTTCAATATGCCGCTCAAACCAGTCACGTTGCTGGGTTTCAAAGATCAGCAACTCGGCAGCATCTTCTGGGGTTACCAGCTTGAAAGACAAATCGTTGGCGTGGCGCATAGGCACTTACCTCCCTGGGTGCTAAGTCAGCGGGCTAACGTTTACTACAAAAATCGCTGACATTGCGACCAATGAAGTTGCTATGCTTGCCAGCCTCTTTGTTAAGTAAGCATCGGAGCAGAAAAGTTCGTGAAGAGTGAATCGAATACGTTAGCCTTTTCCGCCTTTATGGCGCTGCTCATTGGTTGCGCAGGCATTGTGGCGACGTTAGCCTCAAATTCCCAAGCAATCCTGCTGGATGGGCTTTTTAACCTGATCTATTTCAGCGTAGCACTGGTGACGATAAAGGTAAGCAAATTAGCCAGCCGCCCAGATAGTGAGTCCTACCCCTTTGGCTATAGCTACTTTGAGTCACTGGTGAACCTTTGCAAAGGACTACTGATTTTAGGTGTGTCTATTTTTGCCCTAGTGGATGCCATTGCCGCCCTGCTCACTGGCGGCCGTGAAATATCAGCAGGTTTGGCGGTCATCTATGCCTTTTTTGCTACCTGTGCCTGTTCGCTAACGGCATGGGTGATGCACCGCAGCCAGCGCCATGTGCGAAGCCCGCTTGTCAGCGCCGACAAACTCAACTGGGTCGTCAACAGCGTAATATCTGCAGCGGTGTTAGCGGCCTTTTGTTTGGTAATGCTGTTTGAGCAGTTGGGCTGGTATGCCGTACTGCCCTATGTAGATTCGGTATTAGTCATTGCGGTGGTGGTGCTATGCCTGGGTGTGCCGGTGCGTATGGCATCCCAAGCACTTCAGGAATTGCTCAATAAGACCCCAGAAGAAGCCGTTGCTGTGCCGGTACGCCAGGCTGTGGCACGTGGTCTGGCCGACATCGACACCGTAGAAGTGCGCGTGCGCATGGTACGTCCTGGCCGCTTGCTCTATGTCATTGTGCATGTGGTACTACCCGATGCGTCTGAGGTTTCAGTCGCTACCCAAGATTCACTCCGTGCACGCGTTGATGAGGAAGTGCGCCGTTACCACTCCCCCGTTGTGTGTGATGTGGTATTTACCTCAAATACTCGTTGGGCGGCCCCCTCTTGTGGGCTGTTAGTAGAGACGCAGAGTTCATCTAAGCTTGAAAAACTCTGATTAACAATGTCGGCTCTTGTACTATTTCGCCTTTACTATCACGCCTTTCGCAGCAGGCTTACTGTCGCGATGACGCCCGCGAGTAAAGCAAGCCCAAACAGCAGTAACGCGGGCGTGTGTCCCAGAGCATCAATCAGTACCCCGGTGGCGATCACCGGGATACTGAAACCCAGATAGGCCATCAAAAAAAAGCCGGCGCTCGCTTGGGTAGAGGATGTACCAGCAACCGCCATAACGCCGCTTAATCCACCCAAGTAGATAAACCCATAGCAAGCGCTACTGGCGGCAACCGTCCCTAGCAGCACCGCCGCCAAATAGCCTTGAGTGGCACCCCAGGCAATCAGCCCATACGCGGGCAGCAGAATCGTTAACCCCAGTAATGTGGCCCGATACGGTGAAAGCTTTCTCGCCCACGGCTGAAACAGCACACCACAGCTGCAAATACCGAAGGTCGCAAAGCCGCTCCAAGCGCTTAAACCGTGGGGCTGTAATGCAGAAGGTAGAATCGCGATCACTAACCCTACCATTGCCCAGGCAAGCAAAATTGCCAGCCCATAAGGCAGCGCCCCCTTTGGGTAGCTTGGAAGACGCAGCATAGAGCTTTTAACAGGGCTCGGCGCGCTATCCTTTAGCAATAGAACCACCAACAGCGCCAACACAGCAGCCACTAGATAAAGCCACAGGCTGGGCGGAGAAACACTGGGTGTATAGAAAACAAATAGACTGGTAACCGCCGCCCCCAGGCCAAAACCCAACGCAGTACTGGCGGTGACATAGTTGGTTGAGATGTTTGTCGAGATGCGACTATCCTGCCCACCCAACACCATTTGCATATAAGCGGGGGCAACCGCTGACGTAAGCCCCATGCTGATCCCCAGCAGAAAACGGGCGAACCCCAGCGCTATCAAACTTGGCACTATTAAAGTGATAGCGGTCGCCAAAAAACTTAGCAGCAGTGCCGTAATGATGAGTGGCTTGCGCCCTACCCGGTCGGCTAGGCCATTTAACCCGAGCAACACCGGCAAAATACCCAACACATAACAGGCAAATGCGATGGTGGTGGCCCCCACCCCTAAGCCATCACGAGCGGCTAGCGCATCATAAAGCGGGGCCTGCAAATTGACTGCTGAGGTAATCACACACAGCGCAAATGCCAATCTCGCAGCATTCATTCGATTCATAGCTCAATTCCTAGATAAGCAATCGGTTGAACCGTTACGCTCCCACGCTTACCCGCTAGCAGTAAGGTACACTTAACCACTATTATCTCGACACTGTTCCCCGGTTTTAGAGAACAGTTGAAGGCAACAGAGCCAGTGATGAAACTATCAATTAATCGGCATAGCGCCACCCCCATCGCGCAGCAGCTCGAAGTGGGCATTCGTGATTGGATTGAAACGCACGGTGCAGGTGGTGGTCGTCGCTTACCTTCCATTCGCCGTTTAGCCGCAACCCATAACATCAGTCGTAACGCGGTGATTGAAGCTTACGAGCGACTGGTCGCTATGGGGTTGGTACGTTCAAGGCCTGGTGCGGGCTTTTATGTAGCGGATAGAACGGCATCTTTCACGCAACAGCCAGCTAGCCCGCTTAACGAGATTACCAGCGGCCTGTGGGGGCTTTTTAGTGCTAATGAGGATACGCTCAAGCTAGGCTGTGGCTGGCTGCCTAGCCACTGGCGAGAAGGGGATGATCTTACTCACGCCATTCGCCACGTTGCCCGAAACAGCCGCTCAGGAATTTTCGAGTACAGCACGCCTCAAGGGCCGCTGGAGTTGCGCGGCTTAATACAAGAGCGCCTGCGCCCATTGGCTATTACCACTGACGCGCAACAAATCGTCATGACCGGTGGCGGCAGCCACTCGCTGGACTTGCTAGTACGCCAGTTGCTTGAGCCCGGCGATGTGGTGTTTGTGGAGTCACCTGGCTATTACAATCTATTTGGGCTGCTACATTTGCAGCGTATTCGCGTAATTGGCGTGCCACGCTTAGCGGATGGACCGGATATCGAGCGTTTGGAGGCCCTCTTAGCGCTACACCGCCCCAAGCTTTTTTATATTAACAGCGTGTTTCATAACCCTACCGGCAGTACGCTAACCCCAGCGATTGCGCACCGGGTATTACAGCTTGCCGAGCAGTACGATTTTAAAATTCTTGAGGACGATATTTACGCTGATTTTCAGCACACCCCTAGCATACGATTAGCGTCGCTGGATGGCTTGAACCGGGTTATCTACCTGGGCAGCTTCTCGAAAAGCCTCTCCTCATCGCTACGGGTAGGCTTTATCGCCGCCCCACCGGCACTGGTGCAACGCTTGGTCGATATCAAAATGCTGACTAGCATTTCCTCTTCTCGTTTTGCTGAGCAAGTGGTCACCACCCTGCTGCAAAATGGCAGCTACCGGAAATTGACTGAGCGGCTAAGAACCAAGCTTTCCAGCCAAATGGCAGTGGCGCTGGCGATGCTTAAAAACGCCGAATGGGAGATTTATACTGAACCGGCGGGCGGCATGTTTGTGTGGGCAAAGCCACCCGCAGTCATTACGCCCGATAAGCTAGCCGAATTGGCTAGCCAGTGGGAAATTACGCTTTCACCAGGGCATCTTTTCTTTGCCGATAACCAATCCACCCCCTGGCTGCGCCTTAACGTTGCCTATATACAAGACCCTAGAGCCGCGCATTTTATTGCTTTAAAAACGACATAGACTTTCGGTCTTCCAACACAATAGGCACCCGAAGGTGCCTATTGTGAACTGCTTTAATGAGCCTTTATCTTTATACCATTATGCTTCCGGCTCTAACCGATAAACACCACCATCCTCTTCATCGGTCACCACATAGAGCATACCGTCAGGGCCCTGGCGCACATCGCGGATGCGGCCTACTACACCATCCAGCACCACTTCTTCGTGGGCAACTTCATTATTTTCATCCAACACTAAGCGGTGCAACTGCTCACGGTATAGCGAGCCTACAAAGAGGCTGTTCTGCCATTCGCTGACATTATCACCGGTATAAAAGACCATTCCGGAAGGGGCTAATGAATCCTCCCATACGTGCGTGGGTTCCATCACCCCAGGGGCCTCAGTGCCAAGTCCAATATGCGCTTCAGTGGTGTACTCAGTGCCATGGGCGACCATCGGCCAACCGTAATTGGCACCTTCCTCTACGCGATAAAGTAGGTCGCCACCATTCGGCCCGTGATCAACGGCCCACACATCGCCCGTGTCAGGGTGAATGGTCAGACCCTGGTTGTTGCGATGACCAAACGAGTAAATTTCCGGGCGCAGGTTGCCTGGCTCAACCCCAACAAAAGGGTTATCCGGATGCGCGCCGCCATCTTCCAGCAGACGGATCATCTTGCCGCCGGGGTTGGTTAGATCTTGGGGCAAATTCTGAACGTTACGATCCCCAATGGAAAAAATGATTTCTCCATCACCGGGGAAAATAATCCGCGATCCATAATGGGCGCCAGGTTGCGTTCTAGGCACCTGACCATAAATGGTTTCTACGTCTGTCAGTTCACCGTTGTCTGCATCAATGCGAGCACGCCCTACGGCAAGGCCAGTACCATAGTCCGGCTCATAGGTGCTAAACGCGCGAGGATCACCGGGGCTGGAAAAGGTGAAGTATATCCAGCCGTTCTCCTCATAATCCGGGTTAACAGCTACATCTAATAAGCCACCTTGGTTGCCACCCTCTGGCGCAGATAGCTGGTCTTCATCGGTATCAATTTTTGGCAAATTACTCAGTTCAACCACCTCATCACCATCAATGAGATGTAGTCGCCCTGGGCGCTCTGTCACTAACATACGGCCATCAGGCAGCCATGCGACCGCCCATGGATGCTCTAACCCGCCGACGACTTTAGTAATGGTTAAATTGGTTTCTTCGGTTTCGTAGCCTGTTTCGATGCTATCTTCTTCAGCACTGACGCTGGCATTGGCAATACCCACCGCCCCCATCAACATCGCGCCTGCTACATACGTTGAAAGAGGTGTTTTACGGCTAGGGAAAGGGCGTCCTTGGGGTGTCATGCATTGCTCCTTGCAAAGGTTAAATACTGTATCAGCCTTAAACTTCCTCATTAGCCTAGAAAACCTTCGTACAATCAGCAACTAATATTAGCAGGCGAAGCTTTTATATCCACGATCAGATCCTTGCAAAAAAGCGGCGGGTCGAATTCATAGGGGTAACCGCCGGGGTTGGCAATAACACGGGCACCGTCACGCATAATATCAACGGGTTCGTGAACATGTCCGTGCACCCATAGATCCATTTTCCCCATCAGATGAGGCAAGTGGGAAGCAAACGCGGGGGAAAGCGCATCGCCTACATATTGATCAGGGATGCAGTCGTGTAGCGGGGCGTGGTGGCTGACGACTATCTTTGGGCCGTCAAATGGTTGAGCCAGCTCATGCTCTAACCAGTTAAGCGCTTCGGCGTGTAACTGGCTGCTCGCTAACGGTGTAAAGGTAACACCGGGCGAGGTTTGTACGATTTTAAAGTCAGGCATATAACGCAGCGCCTTAGACTCTGTCTCCGCTGGGCTTTTGGTTGGATCACCGGCGTAAAGCGCAAAATCGGTCCATAATGTCGTGCCGTAAAAACGTACTCCATTTAACGTTACGGCGCGGTTATCCAGCAGTTCAATATCGAGCCGCTCGGCTTCCAGCCTCAACTCTTCGCGCAGAAGCGGTATGCAGGTCCCGTAGAATTCGTGATTGCCAGGCACATAGATAATCGGCACATCTGGAAATCGACGACGCGCCCAGGCAAGCCCTTCGCTTTTGCGATGGATATCGCCAGCCAGGACGATTACGTCAGCGTCTACGTCTGGCAGCTCGCGGTTTTCGTCAAAGAACTCCAAGTGTAAATCAGACAAAATACGCAGGCGCATTGGGCTACTCGTTGCTAAAAAGAGATTAGGCTTTGTACGAATACTGCTTTAGCTCGCCCCTCCCGGCAAGCTAAAGCAGGGAAGGCAAGTTTAACGCTTAAGAAAGTTACTTTTGACTAAATGTACTACCTCATCCATGCGACCGCTCAACACCGCTTTGGCAGAGTAAAGCGCGGTAGAAGCCACTTGCCCTGCTTCCACTTTTGGTGGCATTACCAGCTCCATCGGATTAACGACGACATCGAGCAGTGCAGGCCCTGGCTGAGCCAGCCAGTCGTGAATGGCATCATCAAGCTGATCTTCACGCTCTACGCGCTTGCCCCATAATCCCATAGCTTGGGCAACTTGACCAAAATCGGGATTTTCCAACGCCGTATAAGCATCCAGCAACCCTTCAACTTTTTGCTCTAATTCGACAAAGCTTAAGGAGCTGTTGTTATACACCACGATTTTAAGGGGAATCCGCCGCTGAACCAGGGTTAACAGATCCCCCATCAACATCGAGAGGCCACCATCGCCACACATTGCGATCACTTGACGATCAGGGTAGGCCAGTTGCATTCCCAACGCCTGAGGATACGCATTTGCCATGGTGCCATGTTGTAAACTGGAGTGCGTGCGACGCTTTTCTAAAGCACGAATATGGCGCAACATCCATACGTTAACACTGCCAGTATCGGCGGTAATCAATGCATCATCGCTAGCCAAACGGTCAATAGCAAGGGTTAGCTCTTGTGGGTGAATTAGCCCATCGTCTTTGCTGTTATGCGCCGATTTGTCCCACGATTTTTGATAGCGTTTGCGGCACTTCTCCAGCCAGCGTGCGCTGGTATTTACTTCGACGACTTGAGAGAGCGCTTCGCAGGTATCTCGCACGCTGCCGATAATGCCCACATCCACAGGGTAGCGCTTACCAATCTGCGCGGGGTCGTGATCAATCTGAATAATCGCAGCACTTTCGGGGTAAAACTGACTAAACGCAAAGTTACACCCAAGCAGTAGCAGCGTGTCGCACTCAGCCACCGCTCGATAGCCACCTTCCAAGCCATAAATGCCGGTCATGCCAACCTGGTAAGGGTTGTCGTACTCAATAAAGTCTTTAGCGCGAGAGGTCCAAGCGATGGGGGATTGCAGTTTTTCTGCCAATGCCATCACCTGCTCACGTGCACCTTCACAGCCCGCGCCAGCAAAAATAGTGATATTGCCGCCCTTATTGAGCTGCTGCACCGCAGGCACTAGAGACTCAGCCGATGGGCGTAGCGAGTAGCTAAAGCGGTGCGTACGGTAGGCAAGTTGATTTTGCGGCGTTTGACTAAAAATATCCCCAGGGACAATGATCACCGCAACGCCGCCCTTGGCAAGCGCGGTTTGCGCTGCAAGCGCTGTCATACGACGGGCCTGTTCAGGGGAATTCAGCGTTTCGCAAAACACACTGTACTGCTCAAATATCTGCGACTGATCGACTTCTTGCGGAAAGCGACCACCCGATTCACCCAGTGGTACCTGGGTGGCAATAAACACCACCGGTGCGCCATTGCGGTGGGCATCGAATAAGCCATTAACAAAATGCAGGCTACCAGGGCCACAGGAACCGGCACATAGCGCTAATTCCTGGGTGATATAGGCTTCACCACCAGCGGCGAAACCGCCCACTTCTTCGTGGCGAACCCCGATCCACTCTATGTCACTTTGTCGCAGGGCATCGGTAAAGTGATTAAGCGTATCCCCCACCACGCCATAGCAGCGTTTTGCGCCAGCATCCTGGAGAGTTTCTACCATAATTTCAGCAACATTGGTGCTCATTAGCGACTCCTTTCGCAACTACGTTAAAACGGATTAGTCACCTTGAAGCCTAGCTGATGAATAGCAATCGTGCTTTGTGCACTGCCCCCGTCAAAAGCTCATTCACAGAATTATGCTGCACCGCAACAAAAAAGGACTATAATAAGCGTGTAGTCCCACTAGGAGGACCACACAATGACGTTGTTAATAACCACCCCTGCACGCGATAAAGAAGTTCTAGAGTTCTGGAACTTGAATGCTAAATGGCATCGTGAAGCAGTCGAAGCGATGAAAGCCTACCTAGGCTAACTCAGGCGCTTTTAGCTTCTATAGACCAAAAGCTAATCACCGAAGCCGGATGAATTTCCGGCTTTTTTTACGGCTGTGAAAAACCTTTCCATTCAAATAGATGTATGTAATCCGAGCCTACATGTAAGCAAACACTTACACAAAATGGCAAATTACCTACATCTTTTGGACTAGCTCTCATCAACGAAAGCCCCTAGTATCTATCACCACAGCTAAATTGCTGCTTTGCACAACACAAGCTGTGTATAACAAAAAGCGGTATATAAAAAAACTTTTAATGAACCCTGAATCAGGAGTGGACGCCATGCAACGCTCAGTTACCCAAGGTCACATGTTGGAAGTTGAAGTTATGGAAGTATGGGCACAGCGTGCTCAGCAACAGCGCGCGGCGCTTGATGCCATTAAGGCATATCTGCGCTAAGTAAACGCTATTAGTGGGCAACTAACACTATCCAACGCCTCGTTTACGAGGCGTTATTTTAAAAGCAGGCGGGTTATAACCAGTTGGTTTCTGGTGTTTCGGAGGTGTCAAGCTGAGAGAGGTAGGTGTCTTGTAAAATATACATTCGCATTACGTCCCGGTATTTGCCGTTGATAAAGAACTCCTGCACAAGGTGCCCTTCTTCAATAAAGCCGCTCTCCTCATAGAGATGAATTGCCTTTACGTTTTCCACTGCCACAATCAGGTAAACCTTATGCAGGTTTAAGATCGTGAACGAGTAGTGCAGCGCCTGTTGGATTAGCGAGCGTGCAAAGCCTTTTCCCTGGTGGTCAGGCGTAATGATGATTTGAAACTCGCCACTACGGTGGATGTAATCGATCTCAATCAGCTCTACCAGCCCAATCGCGTTACCATCACTGTCTTCGGCGACAAAGCGCCGTTCTGCATTGTCATGAATGTGCTTGTTATAAAGCTCCTCCAGTTCATCAAACGACTCGTAGGGCTCCTCAAACCAGTAAGACATGATGTTCTGGTTATTGTTGAGTTCATGGACGAAGCGTAAGTCATTACGTTCCAGCGCACGTAAATAAAGTTTGTTGTCCATCACCTGCTACTCTTTGAAAGTTACATTTAGATTGTGCATTTTAAACGAGACGGCTAACTATTCATTTTCCTGTTAGTCGTTTTCCTGCTGGGTTTTATCACTCGATATTTTCATTAGCCGTTTGAATGAAAACAGTTCCGCCAAAGGATGCTCCTTTCCTTCAATAAGCGCCCGCAGTAGTTTGGCACCAATCATGCTATAGCTAATCCCATTGCCACCATAAGCCATGGCAAAATGTACCCGTGGGCCGTAGGCGTCGTGGGGGCCAAAAAAAGGCAAGCCGTCGTCTGTTTCAGCAAAGGTACCGCCCCAGGAGAATGTCGGATTAATCTCAAGCTTAGGCCATAACGCCTCGACTTTGCGCGCCAGCCCTTCGGCTTTCTCCTCTACCCGTGCATCGCGACGCTTAGGAATATCTTCATCGTCGTCATCGCCCCCCACCAATAGACGACCATCGTAGGTAGTACGCATATAAAGGTAGGGGCGTGCCGATTCCCATACCATGGTATGACGTAACTTACCTAACGCCTCTGGCGATAACGGGTCGGTAATCAGCGCATAACTACTGCGGTTGGTCGCCACTGTCTCTGGCAGCCAGGGTTGTGACTCATAGCCTGCTGCCATCACCACATGTTGGCAACGCAGGGTGACACCGTTGGTGAGTGTCAGCGTCACGCCCTGCTCATCAGCTGTCATCGTTTCCATTTGCGTACGGTCATACACCTCACCACCACGCTCGACGACCTTAGCAAACAGCTGATAAGCCATACGATAGGGGTCAATACTGGCCGCTAACTGCGTGAGAATAGCCCCCGGTGCTGCGAAGCCGTACTCCGCTAATACGGCCTCACGATCAAGCCAGGAAGCGTCAAATCCATGCTTCTGGCGTAGTTCCAGCTCCGCTTTCAAAGATGCCACGTCTTCTTCATTGCTGGCGTAATAAAGGCTTTTCTGCCGCTCAAAATCCACATCGCCCAGCCCTGCTGCCAACGTTTCAAGCTCCCCAATGGCCTCAGCACAGGCACGATAAGCAAGCACTGCATCCGCCTCACCGTAACGTTCGGCTAATTCAGTCATATGGGTGTCGATTTCGTATTGCAGCAAGGCGGTACTGGCAGCGGAGCTACCCCAACCGATATCGCGCCGCTCCAGCACCACCACCTGATGCCCATGACGGCTAAGCTCATCGGCAATTAAAGCGCCGGTAATACCTCCTCCAATGACCACTACTTCGCTTTGATGATCGCGGCTAAGTTTGGGAAATGCTTTTAACAGGCCGTTTTTTACAGCCCAAAACGGATAGCCACTTTTTAGGTCCATCGGGTTGCCTATGCTGGATTGACTTGCAGTATGCTGTTAACCATAGATGGTTCCTGCAAACTTGCTCGATAAAGCGCACCTAAGTAAGCGCCCATACACAAAAAAGGAGTTTCGCATGATTGATTTACGCAGTGACACGGTGACCCGCCCTACCCCCGCTATGCTAGCAGCTATGATGGCGGCACCCGTTGGCGATGACGTTTGGGGCGATGACCCTACGGTGAATGCATTTCAAGCAGACCTGGCCGAACTGACAGGCAAAGAAGCGGCGCTACTGTTCCCTAGTGGCACACAAAGTAACTTAGTGGGATTAATGGCCCACTGTGAACGGGGCGATGAGTACATTGTTGGGCAGCTAGCCCATACCTACAAATATGAAGGTGGAGGTGCCGCGGTACTGGGCAGCATTCAACCACAGCCGATTGAAAATGCCGCCGATGGCACGCTGCCGCTGGAGAAAATAAGCGCGGCGATTAAAGCCGACGATTTTCACTTTGCCCGCAGCAAACTTTTGGCACTGGAAAATACCATTGGTGGCAAAGTATTGCCCGCCGATTATGTGCTAAAAGCCACTGAACTAGCGAGAGAACGTGGGTTAGCAACGCACCTGGACGGGGCACGCCTGTTCAATGCGGCGGTTGCGACAGATACCTCGCTCAAACAACTCTGCTTGCCGTTTGACAGTGTATCGCTGTGTTTTTCAAAAGGATTAGGCGCGCCTATGGGATCAGCACTGGTGGGGGCCCAAGCGCTGATAGATAAGGCGCGCCGGTTACGCAAAATGGTGGGTGGCGGTATGCGCCAAGTGGGGATTATCGCCGCTGCCTGCCAGTACGCAATAGATCATCATGTGGTCGACTTAGCGGATGACCACCGCCGCGCGGAACGTTTGGCGGAAGGCTTAGCAAAACTGCCCGGCATTGAGATCACCTCCCAGGCAACCAATATGGTGTTCGCCCGTTTCCCCGATGCCCATGTAAAACTGCTTTCCGCCTGGCTTAAAGAGCACGGTGTTTTAATCGAGCTGCTTTACGCTACGCGCTTCGTTGTTCACCGCGATATTAGCGATGCGGATATCGATAAGGTGATTGCGGTGATGGAGGCCTACTTCAGTCGGCATTGAGTGTTTCCGACCGGGGCCTGAGGTAGCTTAAAAAGCTTATAGCCGCCGCAGCCCCCACATAAAGTAAGCACCACCGATCAATGAAGCGACCAAGCCGGCTGGAATCTCATAGGGGAAAATAACCTGACGACCTACCCAATCCGCCAGCACCATCAACAACATGCCAATCAACGCGGCTCCCAGTAGATGCTGCCCCGCACGGGTGAAGCCCACCAAGCGCGCCATATGCGGTGCCAGCAGTCCAATAAACGAGAGCGGCCCGACGACGAGCGTGGCGCAGGCAGTAAGCAACGCCACCAGCAGCAATAGCGCCAAACGAGCACGATTGAGCGTTACCCCAAGCGCTTTGGCAGTTGGTGCGCCCAGAGGCAAGATATCCAGCCAGCGAGTAAAGGGCAGGGTGGCGAGTGCCAACACGGCGGCAATACCACCAACCACCACTGCATTAGTGACATCCACGTAGTAGGTAGAGCCCGCCAGCCAAGCGATCACCTGCTGGCCACGGGGGTCGCCGCCCGCCAGCATTACGCTGCGCACCGCATCAAACAACGCACTGATTGCCACCCCGGTGAGCAACAAACGCTCAGGCAAAAAGCCGCTTTTACGGTTGATTCCCACCAGCACCAGCAAGGTCGCGAAAGCGCCTAGGGTGCCTACCCCAATTAACATCGCATTGGTCGGCGCAGGGAGTAGAAAAATCCCCAGAATCAACGCGATGGCACAACCACCGCTGATACCTAGCACTTCGGGGCTGGCCATGGGATTGGCGGAAAGGCGCTGAAGAATCGTACCTGCTATTGCTAGCATTAAGCCGCTGGCCGCTGCTGCCATCACCCTGGGCAAACGCCACTGCATAACGCCCCAGTTATTAGGTGCCAGCCAATACCAGCCGTCTACTCCCTGGCCTAATAACAACCCCAGCAGCGTCGCAGCCAGTAGCGCTAACAGTAAACCTGTGGCCAAGCGAGCAGGTGCGGGGTGCCGATAAGCAAAAACAGACACGCCTTTCGGTGGCTGGTCACCCTGCAACTTCAAGCGCGGGATCAGCCACATTAATAGCGGAGCACCCAGGGCACCGGTAATCGCCCCGGTAGGAATAAAGGCCGCCGCCATCCCCGAGAACTGCTGCAGCAACAGGTCCGTGGTGGCCAGCAGCACCGCCCCTAGCAGCGTCGACCAAAGCAGCCGTGGCCCTAACCGTCGAGCTCCCGCCATACGTACAATATTGGGTGCGGCGAGGCCGATAAAACCGATAATACCGACAACGCTAACAACGCTACCGGTAATAAACACCGCCAGCCCCATGCCCGCAAAGCGCAGATAAGCAAGCGATACGCCTAGACTTTTGGCGCTGGCGTCATCAAGCTCCAGCACCGCCAGCGGACGCAGTAGCAACCATGCTGCAACACAGCTGATTGCCAGCCGTGGCCAGAGCACCGCGACACCATCCCAGCCGTTTTGCGCCAGCGATCCCGCGCCCCAAATCAGCAACCCCGAGAGCGCTTCGTGATTAAACAGCAACAGCGCCGTGGAGAGTGCCCCCAAATACAGATTCACCACTAGCCCCGCCAGCACCACTACAATTGGGGCCAGCCCGCGCCGCCAGGAAAGTAGGAAAACCAACCCCACCGCCAGCGCACCACCCATCAAAGCGACCCATTCGCGCCCTACGATGAGCAACCCCGGGGCCAATAACGTGGCGGTCATAAGTGCCAGATTAGCGCCCGAGGCTACCCCCAGGGTGGTGGGTGATGCCAATGGGTTGCGCAATACCTGCTGCATCAATACGCCAGCGAGCCCTAAGCCGCCCCCGGCCAATAGTGCAATCGAAAGACGCGGCCACCAGGCGTAATAGAGCAACAGTTCGTCAATGTTCTCAAAAGAGGGCGCAACTAGTGCCTGCAAACCCAGCGAAAACCCGCCCTGCCCCTGCAGGCCCACCCAAAACAGCACCACCATCGGCAAGCTAAGCAATAGGCACGCTTTCGCTGGGGACATTACTCCCATGCGCTGCGCCCCTAGCATGGCAAATAACCTTTCGTAATAGCCGAGCATATCGTCACGCGTGGCGTGATAGGCAGCAGGGTCATTTTTTAGCCTTAATATCTGCGGAATGTTAACGATTAATTTATTGACAACGATTCTAAATGATAACGATTAGCACTACAATTGACATCTTTGTTAGCGGAGGCAATGCAATGGCGGCCAAACCAAGCTACCAACTTTTTGATATCACGCTCGCTAAACGCACCCAGGTTAGCGCCTCATTAGTTAAATTTACCTTCAGTGGCCCCAACGTCAGCCAAATGGAGACCTACGCTCCAGATCAGCGCATTAAACTGTTTTTCCCCGAAGGTGGTGGCACCCTTGATCCACTGTTTGCTATTGCCAAACTTGAGGAGCATGACTGGTACACTGCCTATCGCGCACTACCGGATGCTCAGCGCCCCTCTGCACGCACCTATACGATCCGCGCCCTTCGTCCAGAGCAGGCCGAGGTAGACGTTGAATTTGTACTTCATGGAGACACTGGCCCGGCATCGCGCTGGGCGATGCGTGCCCGGCCAGGCGACCGACTGGCCATGACTGCACCTGTGGCCAACGCAGAAGGTCCAAAACTAGGCTACGAGTGGAAACCGCCAAAGGGGGTACGCCGGATTTTGATCATCGCCGATGAAACTGCTCTCCCCGCCGCCGCGGGTATTCTGGAAAGCCTCAATGAGTTACCTCTTAAACCCAAGGTAGAAGCGCTATTCGAAGTGCCTCGCAGCGATGATGTTCAGCAACTACCTCAGGCAGCCAAATTGCGCTGGCTGGCCCGCGAAACCGAACCCGGCTGCCAACACGGCGAACTGCTGAGAAGAGCGCTAGGCGATATCGATTTGCAGCAAGAAATTATCGCTTTGGGAGGAAAACCCTCAACCGCAGCCACTGATGGCAGTCCAGAAGAGCTAAGCCAAGATGAAAACGCCCCGCTCTGGGAACCCGCCACGTTGGACGATAGCGCGCCTTTCTACGCCTGGATCGCCGCTGAAACCAAAGTTGCTATGAAGCTACGGCGCTACTTGGTTAACGAGTGCGGGCTACCCAAACAGTACGTGACCAGCATGGGCTACTGGCGCCAGGGCAAGACCAATGGTTAGTTGGCGAGATACCCCCAGCCATTATGGGAGAGTAAGCCGTACGCTGCACTGGCTGACCGCCGTATTGGTAGCCTTTCAATTTATTGTTGTATTGGCTTGGCGCGTCATGGGTGAAAACACCATCACGCTACTGCTGGCACGGATTGGGCCCCACGGGTCATTAGGTATTCTGATTTTGGTAGTTACGTTGGCTCGTCTTGGCTGGTTATGGTTCAACCGACAGCAGCGACCGCCAAGCTCACAAGCGCCCTTTGGCCGATTTGCGCATCTTGCCCATATAACTCTCTATGGACTGCTACTTTGGCTGCCTGCTTTTGCCCTGCTGCGCCAGTACGGCAGTGGCGGTGCTATTCACTTTTACAGCATTGAGTTAATCCCCGGAATGGAGCGCGAAATAACCTGGATGATGGCCCCCGCAGGCGCGCTACACAGCCCACTCTCGTGGCTACTATTGGCGTTAGTGACCGGCCATATCGCGATGGCACTGATTCATCGGTTTTGGCTCAAGGATGACGTATTTATACGCATAGCGGGATGAGAGCCAGGTGGGTGGATAGCTTTATTATTGCGACCGCAAGGTTACAAATGATAACCATTAGCACTAGAATAAGCGCCTTAACGTTTCCTATCGCCAGGAGTCATGCATGTTCGAGGTCAAAGGTGCCACCTTTGAAATCAATGGTAAGCCGCTTTTGCAGCCCATTGAGCATACCTTTCAAGAAGGCAAGGTTTACGGCCTGATTGGCCATAACGGCTCTGGAAAGTCGACGTTGATTAAGTTGATGGCCCAGCAGCAGCCGGTAAACCAAGGTGTGATCCACTTTGACCAGCGCCCGCTAAGCGATTGGGGAAACCGTGAGTTTGCCCGTCAAGTCGCTTACTTACCGCAACATTTGCCCAGCGCCGAGAATCTGACTGGCCGTGAATTAGTCGGCTTTGGTCGTTACCCATGGCATGGATTGTTAGGCAGGCATACGCAAAAAGATAAAGATGCCGTGGAGCGCGCTATTGCCCTCACCCATACCGAGGCCTTTGCCGACCGCTTGGTTGATACTCTTTCTGGCGGAGAGCGCCAGCGGGTATGGCTTGCCATGCTGCTTGCTCAAGGTAGCCGTTTTTTGTTACTTGATGAGCCGCTGGCGGCACTGGATATCGCCCACCAGATGGAAGTGTTAGCACTGATCCGTAAGCTGTGCGATGAACTCAATCTCGGGGTGATCATTGTGCTGCACGATATCAATATGGCATCACGCTACTGTGATGAACTGATGGCGCTGCACAGCGGTCGCTTACTGGCTCATGGCACGCCTGGGGATATGATGTGTGATAGCACGTTGGAAGCTATTTATGGACTCCCCATGCAGGTCATGAAGCATCCCAACGGAGAGCACAATATCGCCTTTGCCCAATAGTGCCTAACGCGCGCCTTTCTGTTTAAAACGTATTCACTCAGTTTAAAACGCATTCATTCTCAACAAATTACTTCAACTGATATGCATTATCGTTTAACCTGACAAAAGATAACTTCCCCAGCGCCTCGTGTTGGAGTTCTGCAATGCCCCTTGCTCTGCGTCAGCCGCAAATATTTGAGCCCTCATTGGCCGCCTGCTATACGGGGCCCTTGGCTAACTTTACGCCGCCTTTAATTGGCGGTACGCCACCGTTACAGGCGTTTAAAGCGGCACGCTGGCGTGATGCTAGTTGGTTGCAAAAAGATCTTGCCCATTTTGCTGAACAGTATCCCGGCGGCGACCAACGGGCAGTGATATCGCTTTGGTCTAAATGGCACTTCAGCGCCCTTACTGTGCCTGCATTGGCCGCTAACCTGCTGCTTAATCGCGACCTACCAGTAGAGTTGGATAATGTGCAGGTTATCTTTAATGATAAAGGCGCTACCGCCCAGCTTTGGCTACCCCACGAAGGCACGGCGCTCACGACCCAAGCGCCGTTTGAGCGCTTTGCCAGCTTGATTGAGCAGCACTGGGCACCGTTGATTGAACAGTTGGCGGCGATCTCGGGTGCCGCACAGCGTGTATTCTGGAGCAATGCGGGGGGTTATCTGGATTATTACGTCCATGCCCTCGCTGAGCATCCGCTTGTCAATCAAGCGGCACTCGAAGCCGCTAGAGCGCTGTTAGAAACGCGCACACTACCCAACGGCAAGCGCAACCCGCTGTTTCAGCCGGTGCGCTACTTTACGCCTAAGGACAGCGAGGAGGTAAAGAGGGTGCGCAAGCTGTGCTGCCTGCGCTATCTGTTAGATGAGTTTGATACTTGCGGGACCTGCCCACTGGAAGGCTGCGACCTTGAGGCGCGCAAGCGCACCAAGCAGACTGCCTGATAAAAGCTATTTAACGATTAATTTGCGCCACTGCATCTTCACTTGCCCGCGCACGCTGTTCACCTTGAAGTTCTTGCAGTTGCCCCTTCGACATCTCCAACAAACGGTCGGCATGCACGAAATAGCTATCGTCATGGCTAATGGCAAACACGGTTTTTCCCATCGCCTTTAAATAGGGCAACAGCTCGCGGTAGAACAGTCGTCGGAACTGAGGGTCCTGATCTGCCGCCCACTCGTCCAGCAATAAGATATCGCGCTTTTCGGCAATCGCCAGCAGCAGTGCCAAGCGCTTGCGCTGCCCTTGGGAAAGCTGAGTGTTAATGACGCGATCACCTTCCCACTGCAGTTTTTGCCGCATTTGCAGACGCTCAAGCCAGGTAGCGACAAGCTGCTGATCAGCGGGAAGCCCTTCGGGGCCCATGGTTTGATCGAACTGATGAAAATCGGTAAACACGCTGGCAAAGCGAGCGCGGAATGCATCCCACTGGTCGGGGGTAACCACTTGCCCATCAATCTTAATGGTGCCACTTTGGGGGCGGTATAACCCGGAAAGCAGCCTTGCCAGCGTCGATTTACCACTGCCGTTGCCGCCAATCAAAAATACCTGTTCGCCGCGCTCAAGTGTTAGGTTTAGTGGCCCTACGTGAAAGCCCTCCCCTTGCGCCGTCTGCGGATAGCCGTAGCTAACGTCGACCAACTCAAGTCGCTGCCAATTCACCAGCGTATCGTCCACTACAAAGCTTGGCTGGTACTCTGCTAGCTCCAGACTGCTCAATTTATCAAAAGCGACCTGCGCACTGATTAACGTTGGCCATGCGCCCACCGCTTGAATCAGCGGCGTACGCAGGAACAGCAGCGTTAACGCAAACGTTGAGGCCACCGTGGTATTTGCCCAACCTAAACCATTAGAGAGAAAAAACACCACGCCGATGGCGCCTAACATCATAATGTTAGACCAGTTATTGGCACTTAGATGGTAGGTATCTGCACGGATAATATGGTAGCGATAGTCTCGCGCATTGGCGGTGTAGCGTTCATCAAAAAAGCGCCGTGCACGGTCGCGGTTAAGCGCCAGCTCCTTGCGCCCTTCAATAGCCGCCTGGAAATCTTTATACAGACTGTCTTCGCTTTCACGCACGAGGTGAAAATGGCGATATACCTTAGAGACCAACCACCAGCCCACGCCCATGGTGAACGCGATCCACGCGACGGTAACCACCACCATTTGTGGTGAGAGCCACGCCAAGTAAGCGATTGAGGCAAGCGTTAGCACTACCCCTTGGATCAATTCCGGCAAGCGCACAAAACCGATGGTGATATTACGCACGTCACTGGACAGACTGGCGAGCAACGTAGCGTTGCCCAACTGCTCTAAACGCTCAATATCAGTATCGAGAATTCGCTTCACCAGCCGTGAACGCAGATCAAACACAAAGTGATGCCCAAGGATGGTCAGTGCCAGCTGGGTGGCTAAGGTAACCGCCAGCAGTACCGCTAACAGGCTTAGAAATTGCGGCAGCGCAGCCAGGCTACCGACTTCTATCAGGCGCTGATTGATAAATGCAATAACGCCTACCCCCAGCCCAGCACTCAATAGACTCAGGCCAATTGCACCTATAAAAGGCCAGCGATAGTGACGAAATACTAAGCCCAGCAGCTCCATTATTGACTTCCATCATGGCGATATAAGCGGCGAATTGTGCCGGACTACGGCGCCAAGTCAATAAAGAAGTGATTTTCATTTACCTTTAACAATCTTTATGTAAACCATCATTTGAAGAACCGATGGTTTACATAAAGATTGAAGTGGCTACTAACCCGTCTACACTCAAATGACGCATCTGTCGGCACAGAGAACTTTACAAATGACGTCATCAGCCTCCTTATTTTCCTTGCTAATAGCAGCTGGCCTACTGGCTGCGAATGGCGCTTACGCGCAAGAAACGTCTAATGTTCAAGAAGTGACTGAACAATTCTGGGATGACGCTCTGGTGAGTGCCGCGCAGCAAGTTACCTTGGGGCCGCGCCCACTGTTTTTGGTCAATGATATGAGTACAGACAACGATCACGAACGCGCTCTGAAAGCCTCATTATTGGCCTGTGCGGCTGAGCAGACTCAGTGGCAGCGCTCTCCCATCGCCATTGGCCATCGTGGCGCGCCGTTACAGTTCCCTGAACATACACTTGAATCATACATTGCTGGCGCTCAAGGCGGCGCAGGGATTATGGAGTGTGATGTTGCCTTCACCGCCGACGAAGAGCTGGTCTGCCGCCACTCACAATGCGATTTACATTACACCACCAATATTGTCGAAACGGAGCTTGCTGAGAAATGCGGTGTGCCGCCCGAATTTGATGAAGCCAACGGCGAGCTAACCAATGCAGCCGATATCCGCTGCTGCACAAGTGACATCACATTGGCTGAGTTTCGCAGCCTGCAAGGCACCATGGAGGGCGTAAATACTGACGCCACCAACTTGGAAGAGTACTTGGCAGGCACCCCGGCATGGCGAACCGAACTTTATGCCTCACGCGGCACGCTCATGAGCCATGCCGATAGCATTGCTCTGTTTCAGCAGCTGGGTGTGCAGATGACCCCTGAATTGAAAGAGCCAGATGTAGATATGCCGTTTACCGGCCATACAGAGCAGGGATTCACGCAGCAGGCATACGCGCAAAAGATGCTGGATGAGTATAAAGCGGCAGGGGTTCGCCCAGGCGATGTTTACCCACAGTCGTTCAATTTGGAGGATGTACTTTACTGGATAGAAAACGAGCCGGAGTTTGGCCAACAAGCCGTGTATCTGGATGGCCGTTATAGCGATGAATCCTTTGATCACACAAACCCCGATACTTGGCAGCCAAGCATGCAGTCACTGGCAGACAGCGGTGTTCAGATTATTGCGCCCCCCACCTGGATGCTGCTAGAAGCCAACCCCAATTTCGGCAGTGACGATCAAGAGAAGCGCCTACAGCCTTCACTGTATGCGCAGCGCGCCCGTGAAGCTGGGCTCAGCATGATCGCTTGGACTCTTGAGCGTTCAGGGCCATTAGCGGAAGGTGGTCAGTGGTATCACAGTACAACCGAAGATGTTATTCAGCGTGATGGCGACAAATTAATCACCCTGGACGCCTTGGTAAATGATGTGGGAGTGATCGGGGTGTTCAGTGACTGGCCCGCGACCGTCGCCTTCTACGATAACTGCGCGCAGCGCGGCGCGCCATAGCACTTTCAATTAAGAGAACGACTTTTCCCATTAAGAGAACGACAACAGGGCCGCACAGGTGGCGGCCCCCATAGCGAATGGCCAGAATCGACTATGGCGATCTTCAGGCAACTCCTCTTTTAATACGTTTAAGACCAGCCCTCCGGCGACAAAGGCATACAGTAAACCAACGACCGCTTCCGTCACTTCAAAAGCATTCCCCACCAGCCACCCAATCACAACAGCAGCGGCTAACACCCAGCGCCCCTGTGCTAAGTAGCTGTGTCGATGGTGCTGAGCCAAGCCGTGATCATTGACTAAAAAATGAAAGCCCATTGCCAGAAAGAAAAACAACACCTCAGGGAGCTGATTATCTCGGTACACCAACAGATAGCCAATCAGCGCGTTATACAGTGAGAAGGAGGCGATATGAATCCAAAAAACACCCTTTAAGCGCTGTGGCGAGGCTGATGCTGAGGCTGATGCTGATGCTGATGCTGGCGGACGATCACGGCGGGTATGCTGTTTGGCAACTTGCTCCAAACCATAAAACACGCCTAGCCCAAATAGCGCCGCGATATAGGCATTGTGTTCCAGATAAACCAGCGGCCCATGCTCTTCTATGGTTTGGTGGGCATCGCTCAGCGCTGGGAAAATATGGATAAATACATAGCCAACAGAGACGCCGCCTGCAAAAGAGAGCCAGGCACTGCGGGGTAAAGCATTTAAGCGCTGTAGTTTACCTGCAAAGAGGTGGATGGCCGCCAATCCAATAACAAAGGCGATTTGCAGCCCCATAACGATATTGCTCCCTATTGCCTACCATCCTTAGCTAATCAATCAAGGTATTTAATCAAGCCACTCAATCTAGCCCTCAATCAAACAAGCTCATACGCTTCATCACGTTATCGCGCTTAATTTTCCAATGAAAGAGCGCGCCTGCTACATGCAGCACCACCAGCCCTAAGATGACCCAGCCAAGCCGCTCATGCCACATGAATAACTGCTCGGAAAGTTCAGGGTGTTCGCCGATCAAGTCCGGAAGGTGCCAATGGAAGAACTCAACAGGGAAGCCACCGCTGGCCGTTGCAGCCCAGCCTATTAAGGGCATAACCACCAGCGCCAAATAGAGCAGATGATGCACGCTGGTGCTAACAATTCGCTCAAATGCATTCAATGGTGGCTCATGGTCAGGTACGACAAAGGCCAAACGGGTAATAATGCGCAACGTCATCAACAGTAATATCACCACGCCCAGTGTTTTATGGCTGGTGTAGAGCAGGTTCGTCAGCGTATTGCCTAACAGTTCCAGGGTGCGATCAAAGCCCAGAAAGCCGAGCGTTAAACCGCTGGCCAAAGAGAGCAACACCGCACCGGCTACCAACCAGTGAAGCAGGCGATGCGGGTAGATATAGTGATCTAATTCGTGCATTTAGTGCTCCCCAAGCCTATTGATTTGCTCTTCATTCTAGTCAGGAACCTTCCCTTTCGCTGATTAAAACATCGTGCGCGTACGACTGAATAGCCGCTACCGGCATTATTACTCGCTTAAGGTTCAATAAACCCTACCTTATAGCGCTTCCGATGGGGCTGCTAGCTGCTCGCGTATTAATTCTCCCAACCGCCGTGCTGGCTCGGAAGGACGGTGCGGCGCACGGTGCAGCGCTAGCTCGATCATCGGCAGTGCAGGCAAGCCACTACTCTCATCTAAAGGCCTTAGCGCAGGGGTCAACATGCTGCGTGTGACCACCACCACTGCCAATCCAGCGGTCACAATAGGCGCCAACCCGGCCATCGATTGGCTGGTATAGGCCACACGCCAACTGCGCCCGGCGGCTTGCAGCGCCTGCTCGGCCACTTCACGAAACACATCCGCACCTGGTGAGTAGAGCGCCAGCGGTAGCGGGTCGCTCAGTAGCGGCTGGTGATTAACTCCCACGGCCCATATCAACTGCTCACGTCGGATAACATCGCCTCCCGGCGAGTTGCGCTGGCGAGTTACCAAGGCAATATCTAACTCCTTGGCTTTTACTTGTTCCACTAAATGCACGCTGGTGCCACAAATCACCTTTAACCCAACGGCGGGATAAAGCTGATGAAAATAAGCAAACACCGAGGGCAAAAGAGAGGCGTAATCTTCAGGAATACCCAGCGTAACATCGCCCGTTACTTGGCGCGCCTGCATGTCACTCCATGCATCATCATTTAGCGCTAACAGCCGTCGCGCATGGCTTAGTAAGCGCTCGCCTTCTGAGGTAAAGCGGATTCGCCTGCCCTCCCGTTCGTGCAAGCTCAGCGCTAACTGCGCTTCTAATCGTTGTAGCTGCATGCTCACGGTGGATTGGGTGTAAGCCAAGCGTTTTGCGGCAGCGGTCACACTGCCCGTATCTGCAATCGCGACCAGCGTGCGTAGAAGTGTCAGGTCTAACGTAGGAGCGCGCATATATCACCAACCTTGATACAACCAATCAATAAAGATCGATATTGTGATGCTTTGCGAATGAGTATGCTGCCCTGCACATGCACTAATCAAGGAGATCAGCTATGCATCCCGTTCACTCCCCCGTCTTATTGCCACGTTGGTACAGTGTTGGTGCGGCGTTAGTGGCCGTGATGCTATGGAGTGCTGCTCCCCTATTAGCCGAATTTGCCCGCGCCACACCGCCATTACAACTCACTGCCGTTACCCTTTTAGCGGGGGCACTGGCGACACTACCGCTCAGCCGCCGCGCCAACGTAGCGGCCTGCGGCGCGGCATGGCAGCTCAGCATTTGGGTGGGCATACCGTTGCTCATTTTTGGCGCTGTTAGCACTTACTTTATTGGTATGCGTTTAGCACCTGCCGCCGAAGCAGCACTGATCACTTACACTTGGCCGGTACTGTTTGTGCTACTCAGCCAATGGAGCCGTTTCGGACGCTTGCGCTTAAGCGGTATGTTAGGTGCGCTGATTGCGTTTTCAGGCGCGGCTCTACTGCTCGTTCCCCAAGCAATTAGTGGAGGCCTGGGTGGCGCTACCACAGGTTATGGGTTAGCGCTCATGGCGGCCTGCTGCTGGGCACTCTATTCCTGGTTAGGTCAGGCGGCACCCGTGGCATTAACCCGGCTATTGCCCAGGCTACTCCTCATCGCGTGCGCCATTGCAGTAGCAGCTAGCCTGCTACTGGAAGGCCCGCTCCCATTACCCAGCGGTGAAGCCCTTCTAGCGGGGATTGCGCTGGGATTAGGCCCTTACGGGGTAGCCATGGTGGCGTGGGATAAAGCACTACGCTGGGGGCATGCCAGTCTGGTAGGCAGCTTAGCGTATGGCGTTCCTATCCTAGCTGCGCTACTACTCGTATTGGCGGGCATGAGCGTGCTTGACTGGCGCCTGCCCATGGCCGCGGTACTCGTCGTAGTAGGTTGCCTTAAAGCAGGTTAAAAGCGCTACAGGTTCAAATAACGCGGCTCGGCAATGCCTTCCAATTCGTCGTTACGTATAAGCAGCTCGGGCTGACCAACGGCGTAGGGGGCAATGTCATACACGTTATATTTCACCACCCAGCCTTCGGGCGTGGGTGCAACATTACGGGTTTCGCCAAGCGGCCAATGAGCGACGAACTGCTCATCCTGCTCTAGTTCTTCAATCCAGTGCTGGTGCGCTTGACTGAGCGCCGCCTGAAAAGCGTTCTCTTGCCCCGGCTTGAGCATGTCCTCAAAGCTCACCACGTGATGGTCACGCTCATCAATCACCATAAACTGCGTCATCGGCAGGCCATGAGCTTGGCCTGCGTGATACACATAACTGGTAAGTTCAATAATGAGCAGGTCGTTATACTGCGTATAAACCTGTGCTTTCATTTGCGCTTCGCTAGCCATAAACTCCGGCAATATACGACGGTCCTCTTCAGCCATCGTAAAAAAGTCCTGTGCGTAGGCATCCCACGCTTGGGCAGGATCGCTGCTTCCCTCCGTTACGCCAGTGGCTAGTGCTAATAGGCGAAGACGCAGCTGCTCAGTTAACGCTGGAGATTGCGGAAACTCAAGCGCTTCAATCTGGACTTCAGAACACTTTTCTGCCGCACAATTGGAGGCTATGTAGTGCTTTTCTAGCGATTGATAGATTAATGGACGCACCACATCTGCCTTTTTTTCTTGGCTTTGACAGCCAGCAAGCAGTAATACACCCGCCACCGATAGCCATCCACTAGGTTTCAGCATTTTTTTCTCCCTGTTTATACGGCACGCAATAACGCCTGCCTTTTCCTAACCGCTGGTTTTTTGCTCACCACTATATTAGACAAACTTAAACGCCCTTGCCGCTACCAGCGACAAGGGCGTGAGACATTACTGCCAAAAAGCTAAGAATTACAGTTCAGGAGCAATATCCGTCGGTTCCATACTGACGTTTAGCTCAAACAAACCGCTTCCCATGGTACTGAAACCACGCGCACTAACCGTGTAAGTCCCGGGTAACAGGCGCTCCTCAAGTAGTGAATCGGTACCACCTGCACCGTCATCGTCACTCGCCGCAACGCCTTGGCCACTAAGCTCTAGAAAAGTATCAAAATCCGAGGAGCGCATTTCGATAGTGACGAGTGAGCTCTCTGCTACCTCTAATTGATAGGTTAATGGCTCGCCACTGTACCAACCGTTAATCGACTCGTCAGGGTTGAGCACCCCCTCATTACGCAGCTCAACGTCGGGCATATCATGTGGCTGCATAGAGAGCGTGAACATGCCACTGCTCTGTCCGTAAGCAGTGCGTGCAGTTAGCTCATAGACGCCAGGTGCCAGAAAATCTGCAATACGGGCATCTAAATTACCTGCGCTATCATCATCTTCACGGTAATAACCGTTAGGCCCTTCAAGTACTAAATAAGAGTCTACGTCGTTGGAACGCATCTCTATTTGGTACATTCCGGCTTCTTCAATTTCGACTTGATAGTTCAGTTCTTGCCCACTGTACCAACCGTTCAACGAATCATCTGGGGTGAGAGCGCCATCGTTACGCAACTCACCATTCCCTGGCAGCTCATGGGGCTCTACCGATAGCGTATAAACGCCATTTCCGTCGCCATAAGCACTGCGTGCAGTCAGTGTGTATTCACCTGGCGCGAGGAAATCAGCAATACGCGCGTCTAAATTGCCAGCACTGTCATCGTCTTCACGGGCATAGCCGTTGGGACCTGTGATCTCCAAATAAGCATCAAAATCGTCAGAACGCATTTCCAACTGATAAAGGCCTGCTTCCTCAATCGTCAGGGAAATTTCACGGGAGCTGCCTTGCAACCAGCTATCGACGGGCTCTCCCACTGTCACGCTATCCGCATCGGTAAGTTCGACAACCCGGGTATTAACGTTGAAAGGGCCATAGCTATGGGCATCATTACCGCTCACGACGACAACATAGTCACCACTCTCATCAACACGGTGACGAATAGTGGCAGCATTATCGAGTAGCTGTAGCTGATCATCATAAAGTGCCACTACACCTTGCAACGCACCGCTCAGCGAAATCTCAACGATGTCATCTTCTTCCAACGAAAGCGCATAGCGTATGAAGCGGCTACCATCTTTGCCGTTTAGTTCGCTAGCGGAGGTAATTTCACCGCGCAGCCGTTCATCAACTGTTAGCCTTTCTAAACCGGCAATAGCTTCAGCAAGCTGTGTTTCATCGGTGGGCGCTTCTTCGGCGCTCAAAGGGAGAGTCTGGGCGGCTAAAAAGCCAACGGCAGCGCCACCCACTGCCACCAGAATAAAGCTGAGTGAAGAAGATTTAGCCATGAACGGTTCCTTGATAAGTCGCAATGACAAATATTAATTAATTAAGCAATTCTGATTATAAAACGCTTATTGTTTTCAAGTGAGCGTTTCATGAAAAATACTGCATTGCACAAAAATCACCACTACCGATATTCATACCCATCGCAATAAGTAACTGAAACACAAGGGCACTTAATCGCCGACAAAAAATCTCGGATTTGAAGCTAATTGCGCCGATCTTCTTAAAGCTTGCCGATCCGAAAAGACACAGGTACTATCATCAAGCCTATCAAGCACCTCATCAATGAATGCGAGTTTCGCAATACGCAAAACTGAGGTACTCCCATGGGAGCCCAAAAAAGAATAGTCCGAACGATTTGCTTAGCAGCGTTAATAGCCACGAGCGCTGCTAATAGTGCATTTGCACATGATACATCAGCGGAAACACAAGAAGGCGTTGCTTCCTTTTACAGTGACCGTTTTCAAGGAGCTACCACTGCTAGTGGCGACTCATTTGATCAGCAGGCACTCACCGCTGCGCACCCTAGCCTACCTTTAGGTAGCAAGGTGCTAGTGACAAGGCCCGATACGGGTCAGGAAGTTGAAGTATTGATTAATGATCGAGGTCCTTTTGTTAAAGGTCGGATCATTGATTTATCCAAACGGGCGGCGCGCGAACTTGGCATGATTCGCCGCGGCACAGCACCGGTGATGGTAACGCTGTTGGATTAACGGATAACACATTCTTGGTTGGTGTGTGATACCCCTTAGCCTAATCAACGCGACAGTAAACCAGTCAACGCACATACAGACAGGGCGACCAGAAATGGTTCGCCCTGTTTTTTGCACTTACTCTTCCAGCGACATAGCGAACTTGCAAGCAGGCTAATGGTCTCTATGCTGCAAGGAATTCATCGCGCGTATCTCAAAACGCCAAGTATTCGCAGGAGGCACTGATGCAGTCACAATTTTATACACTTACCGACTACCCCAACGGCTTACCCGACCGCGCTCTGTTTAAGCTGGAAACGCAAACCCTGCCTGACCTAGCCGAAGGTGAAGTACTCATTCGCAATCGCTGGCTCTCCGTGGATCCTTATATGCGAGGTCGCATGAGCGGCATTCGTACCTATGTGGAACCCTTTGAACTCGGCAAACCGATGGAAGGCGGCGCCATTGGCGAGATCATTGCTTCCAACGATTCACGTTTGAAAGTGGGCGATATTGTTACTCATATGGGGGGCTGGCGGGATATCGCACAGCTTCCCGCTGAAGGCCTTACACCACTGCCTGATCACGGCGTACCCGAGCAAGCTTATTTAGGTGTACTGGGAATGCCTGGCATGACCGCCTGGACCGGCCTCAACCTGATCGCCGAATGCAAACCTGGCGATAATGTATTAGTGAGCGCGGCTAGCGGTGCGGTTGGCTCACTGGCAGTACAATTAGCCAAAGCCAAAGGCTGCCATGTGGTAGGTATTGCCGGCCCCGCGCATAAGCTAGCCTGGCTGGAATCATTAGGCGTTGAACCGGTTAGCTACCGTGACCGTACTGCACTGGAACTAAGCGATGCCATTAAACTCGCTAGCCCCAATGGCATCGACGTGTATTTCGAAAACGTGGGCGGGGTGTGTTTGGAAGCCGCGCTTAGTCAGTTAAACGAAGGTGCACGTATCGCCGTATGCGGTATGATCGAGAGCTACAATGCGCAAGCGCCTACGCCAGGCCCCAGCAACCTCTCACAGTTGGTGGTGCGCAAAGCCAAGATGCAGGGCTTTATCGTCACCGACCACTGGGCCAGCTACCCCTACTTCTTAAACGAGGTGGCACCTCAGGTCGCCCAGGGCAAGCTAACCTATAAAGAGACGGTGAAAGAGGGCTTAGAGAGTACCCCGGACGCATTCCTCGCCTTATTTGAAGGCGGCAACACGGGCAAAATGCTCATTAAGCTATAACTCCTCCCTTCAACTTCCTCCTCACCAAGACGAGAAATATGGACTGGTGGGGAGCGCCTAAGAAAATATCATCAAATCGTTAGACCATAAGCGAGTTGATAATTAAAATCATTAATGATGAAGGTGCGTTTTAACCCATCGGCGACGTCGATGGGTTAAAACGCGTTGTGGGTACGCTGTAACAAGGGGATATCTCATGGAAGAAAACACGCGTAATCACTATAAATGGCCAGCGATTATGATGGGCGCTCTACTGCTTATTGCAGGCCTGGTACTGGCCATTGGCGGTGGCCAGCTGCTCAGCCTAGGCGGCAGCGCCTACTACTTAATAGCCGGTTTAGGCTTTATTGCCTGCGGTATTTTACTTGCCAAGCGCCATAGCGCCGCACTCTGGCTTTACGCGCTGATTCTTTTCGCCACATTAGCCTGGGCAGTGTGGGAAGTGGGTTTGGACTGGTGGCAGCTGGTGCCACGGGTCGCCATTCCCTGCTTAATTGGCATCGTATTATTACTGCCCTGGTGGCGTAAGCCACTGCACTCACGTGGTGGCAGCATAGCGCTAGTAGGCAGTATTGCCGCTGCGGTCATGGTGGCCATTGCCAGTCAGTTCAACGACCCCGCCACTATCGAAGGGGCGCTAGCAAATAACCGCCAATCAAACGCCGATAATATTAATCCTGCCCAAGTGGCTGGCGATGACTGGCCCGCCTACGGCGGCACCAATGCGGGTACCCATTACTCTTCACTAAGCCAAATCACCCCAGCCAATATCGGCGAACTTGAGGAGGTATGGCGCATACAAACCGGCGACAAGGCTGGCCCCAATGCGCCGCCTGAGATCACCAATCAAAATACGCCGCTAAAAGTGAACGGTAATCTGTATATCTGCACGTCGCATAGTCGAGCTATGGCACTATCACCGGAAACCGGCGAAACCCTTTGGGAGTTTGATCCCGAGATCAGTACCATGGGGGCGGATGACTTCTCCGGCTGGGCGCATATGACCTGCCGTGGGCTTGCTTACTACGATGCCGCTAACTACTCCAGCAGTGGCGATGCATCCGAGAGCGGCCTGTCGGCGTCTTACGACATTTTCGATAATGGAGATATTTTCAGCCTTGACCTCTCCTTTCTGGCGCTGCTGTTTGGCGTAGAAGAAGATAGCAACCCGCAGCCCATGCTTAGTGAAACCGATGTGATGTGCCCACGCAGGCTCTACCTGCCAACGGCAGATGCACGCTTGATTGCGCTAAATGCCGATACGGGCGAGCGGTGTGTTAATTTCGGCAATAACGGCGAAATAGATCTCACCAATAATATTGGCGATTTCGCCCCCGGTGGGTACTACTCCACCTCCCCCGCCACAGTGACCGAAAACCTGGTTATTCTGGGCGGTCATGTCACCGATAATAGCTCCACCGATGAGCCATCCGGTGTTATTCGCGCCTTTGATGTACACACTGGCGAACTGGTTTGGAATTGGGATAGTGGCAATCCTGATGAGACCGCCCCATTGCCCGAAGGCGAAACCTACACGCGTAATTCACCCAACGTATGGGCACCTATCAGCGTCGATGAAGCATTAGGCATGGTTTACCTACCCATGGGAAATGCTACACCGGATCAGTACGGTGCCAATCGGACTGAAAATGATGAAACCTATAGCGCAAGCCTGGTGGCACTTAACCTGGATGATGGGCAGGTTGAGTGGGTTTACCAATTCGTACACCACGACTTATGGGACATGGATACGCCTGCGCAGCCGGTGTTGATTGACCTGACCACTAACGATGGCATCCAGCCTGCCGTTATTCAGCCCACCAAGCAGGGCAGCCTTTACGTACTTAACCGCGAAACCGGCGAGCCTATAGTGCCTATTGAAGAGGTGGCGGTACCCCAGGGTGCCGTTGACGGCGACTGGACGGCAGCAACCCAGCCACGCTCAGCGCTTAACCTCTTGCCACCGCCGCTCACCGAGCGCGATATGTGGGGCGCGTCACCGTTTGACCAAATGATGTGCCGCATTCAGTTTAACGCTTTGCGCTACGAAGGCCAGTACACACCTCCATCACTGGAAGGCAGTATTATTTATCCAGGCAATGTGGGCGTGATGAACTGGGGCGGCGTTGCGGTTGACCCCGAACGCCAGGCGCTATTTACCGGTGCTAAATATCTGGCATTTGTGTCCACACTGATTCCTCGCGACGAGGTTGAAGAGGGCCAGGGCTCCGCCAGCGAGCAGGGGTTGCAACCCAACGAAGGCGCACCTTATGCGGTTGAGCTAGGGCCACTGCTCTCAGTACTCGGCCTGCCCTGCCAAGCGCCCTCTTGGGGGGATGTGGCGGGTATCGATCTGCAAAGTAATGAAGTGGTGTGGAAGCATCGCAATGGCACAACGCGGGACAGCATGCCATTTAACCTGCCGATTGGTTTAAATGTTGGTGTGCCCGCACTGGGCGGCCCACTTACCACGGGGGGCGGCGTTTCATTTATGAGCGGCACACTGGATCAATACCTGCGCGGTTACGACATCACTACCGGCGAAGAACTGTATAAAGCACGACTGCCTGCTGGCGGCCAAGCCACGCCAATGACCTATACCGGCAACGATGGGCGCCAGTATGTGGTTGTCACTGCGGGCGGACACGGTACATTTGGCACGAAGATGGGGGACTATGTGATTGGTTATGCGCTACCAGAGTAACCGGTTAGCTGACACTAGCAACTCAGCCCAGTGCAACCACTAACAGAAACGGGCGGCCTCAGTGATAATCAATGAGCACCGCCCGGTTCTATTTATGCAGAGATTAACGTTATGCAGAGGTTAAAAAAGCACTTCTAAGCCGCCATAAACACTGCGCCCTGGGGCGGGTTCATAGAAACGCCCAAAGGTGCCATTTATACGCACGTTGGCGTAGTGCTCTTCATCCAGCAGATTGCGCACGCCGAGGTAAGCATTCAGCCGCGTATCACCTCCTAACTGCCAGCCATCCCCCACCCGCAAGTTGACTAGCCAGTAGCTTTCCACTTCTGTGTCATTGGCGTTATCTGCCACCATGTCGCCTACATATTGGGTCTCTAGCGTCGCAAAACGCTCATCCAACCCCTGCCACGTTAGTTGATTGACCCAGGTTTGCTCGGGCAAACCTGGAATACGATTACCACCAAAGCTTTGCGTCGGTGTCGCAAATTGATCAAATTCATAACGGGCTAACGTTAAGGCGCTATCCAACCGCCACTGATTGGCCAACTGCCAGCCGAGCGCTAGCTCAATACCATCACGATCCGTATCGCCTGCATTCTGATAGAAAGTGCGTCCACCCTCGTCGAAAGGCACAAGCTCATCGCGCACACGTACCGAAAACAGCGCAAGATCGTAATCCATTGCCAGCGGTTCAACGTAGCCGCGCAGACCTACCTCACGGTTCCAAGCTTTTTGTGGCGCGATAGCGGGATTAAAACCACCGCCTGCCGGGTTAGCAAACTCTGAGAACGTCGGTGTTTCAAAGGCTGTACCGGTGTTCACATAAGCCTGATGCTGGGGACGATACTGATAGCTTAGCCCTGCTGAGCCACTCCATTCGTTAAAAGTGCGCTCGCCACTTTGATCGCCATCTTCTAAAAAGCGGTCATCCACTTCCAGCTCAACCCGGTCAAAGCGCGCGCCAAGCGAAAACGTCACTTGCTCGGTCAGCGCCAAATCGCCTTGAGCAAAGATGCCCGTCGATGTTCCTGTCTGGGTCTCTTCCGCCACTTGCTCGCCGACCACCCCTTGCGGATTGACATCATTGCGAAAACGCTCATCGTCTTGGCGGGCAACATCAATACCTGCGATGTAGCTCAACGGCAGGCTGCCCAGCGTGATCTCGTGGTGATACTCAGCACTGCCGCCCACGTAGTCACGCTGATAACCCAAACGGCTATCGCCCACATAAGGCAACTGCTGCTCAAAATCGCGTTGAGCGATAAAACCTCGAAGATAAAATGCGCCAGGGCCTGCCGTAAGGTCTTCATACTGCAAACCGATCAGTTGCTGATCGACACTTTGCCCTGCGTCCAACGCCAGTGCGTTAGGCGCTGCCTGGTGTCTTCCTGCGGCGACCTCGGCAGCTGTCAGCGCGCCGGCATCCTCCGAGCGGGGATTCTCCAGCAGATTCACAATTGCCGTTAATGCACGCCCGCTCCCTAATTCACGGCGCAGCTTAGCGTTTAACAGATACTTCTCTGTTGAGCTCTGCTCGCGGTAACCATCCACATTGAGTGCCGACAGGCTAAGGTGATGCGACCAATCACCATAGGCGCCACCGGTTTGCACCACGGCTTTACGATAGCCATCGCTGCCCACCTCAGCGCGCACACTCGACCCGGGGTTGCTTCGGCCATCAGCGGTAGTCACATCAATCACCCCTCCCGCCGCATTGCCATACAGCACAGACGAAGGACCGCGGATAACTTCAATACGCTCGGCGCTATCCAGATCAACCGCATCAAGCTGAGCCTGACCGTCCGGCAGCGTATAGGGAATTCCATCCACCATCACCGTAATCCCGCGTACCCCAAAAGGCGCCCGCGCGCCAAAGCCGCGTATCGCAATTCGCTGCCCTTGAGCAAAATTGTCACGGTTCTGCACGAACACTCCTGGCACCCTTACCAGCGACTCATCCAGCCGAGCACGCTGCTGCCCCTGGGCAATGGCTTCGCGATCAAGCGTTGAGACCGCGGCGGGTGTTGCATAGAGCTCCCGTTCTAAGCGGGGAGCAGTTACCTGCATCGCAGGCATCTCTTCTGTCGTTGGCTGCGCCCAGACAGGTACGCTAGTGAGACAACTAAATAGGCATAACGAAGTTGCAGAGAGCTTCAGCACGGGGTCCCTCCCAGGAGCCTTGTTAACACTTAACGGTTAAACATTACTTGGAAACAGCGAACAATTGATGACCTCACGAGTCAGAGCACTGAATAGACGTCGCTTAGTGTGGCGGCTGCGCTTATACTTGCAAGCGTCAATTATCCTGAAAGCACAATTTCCCTGAAAACATAGTTACCCTGAAAGCATAGGAGGCTTCATGGCATTTACCGCGACGGATCCAATTAAGATGATTTTTGCCGTTATTTTCCCACCTCTCGGCGTGTTTTTTGAGGTTGGATTTAAAGGGCATTTCTGGCTAAATATTATTCTGACACTGTTTGGCTTCATACCGGGCATCATTCATGCCTTCTATGTCATTTTGAAGCACTAGTTTTCAGTAGCTCGTATTAACTTGTTCGTATTAACGTGTTGTATTAACTCAGGCGCCTTCTGGCGCCTGAGTTGTTTCAGCACCCAGCTAACAAACCAGCCAGGCTGAACACTGTAAACAGCGCACTGATGGGAGCTAGCGGCCACCTTAATGTTTTTCAGTGAGGCGCAGCGATATCAACTAAATGCGTAGGTGGTAACAAATCAAGGCTCGCCTTCATAGTGCGCACCTCCTCCGCAGGCGGGCGCCCAAAAAAGCGTTTGAACTCACGGCTAAATTGGGACGCGCTTTCGTATCCCACTCGGCTTCCTGCCGCCGCTGCCGTCAACCCATCCCGTATCATTAACAGGCGGGCGTGGTGCAAGCGGGTCGATTTAATGTACTGAATAGGCGAGGTTTGTGTAACTGCCTTAAAGTGCAGGTGAAAAGCGGGTGCACTCATCCCGGCCTCACTCGCCAAGCCACCCACCTCCAATACATCAGCATAGTTCGTATGAATACGTTTTAGCGCCTTGGCAATTTTACCAAATTGCCCGTAATGGGAGAGCGCTGACCGCACACTGCCGCCTTGTTCTCCAACCAATACTCGATAACAAATCTCCCTGACAATGGAAGGGGCAAGTATGCGTGCTTCCGCAGGCGTGGCTAGCGCATCAAGCAGACGTAATATCGCTTCTGTCAGCGGTTCTTCCAGCGGAGTAGAAAGCATGCCGCGCGGCTCCTCCACTGAATGGCTGCCTGACTCCTCCAGCAGCGTTATTAATTCAGCGATCAGGACCGCATCAAGGCGAATGGCGATGCCTAGCATGGGCTCCTCAAGGCTACCTTCCGTTTCTGAAGTGAACGGCAACGGAACAGAGAGCACAAGATAATGCTGAGCATCATAGAGATAGACACTGTTCCCCAAATAGCCACGCTTACGCCCCTGGCAAATAATGACAATACTGGGCTCGTAAAGAACCGCCGTGTTTTTCAGCGGACGGTTAGAGCGCATAAAGCGCACGTCAGCCAGCAGTGACTGTGTATACCCTTCGTGGGGGGCGAGCTGGTACAAACGCTGAACAATATTGCCATGAACCGTAGAGTCGCTATTCGCTGACATATTCGCTACCTCAAACGGTTAACGGCAACCTGAAACATAAAGGGCCTTTATTACCAAAAGAGTAATATACATATTTCAAGGCTATGGAACCCACCTTCATCCATTCAAACAATAGGATTAGGCAAGCATGCAATAGGATTGTCTCTGTTGCCACTCGCGCCAGATAGCTAATCTTCTCCAGGTACTCATCAACGAGAGATTTAGCACATGACAGTTTCAACTAACCATTCATCAATAACCCTTCCATCAAAAGTTGTTTTATTAACCGGCGCCAGCAGTGGCATCGGCGAAGCCACTGCTCGTTGGCTAGCTGGCCAAGGGCATCGCCTCATCATCGGTGCACGCCGTACCGACAGGCTGGAAGCATTAACCAAGACCATTCGCGCTGAAGGTGGCACGGTGGATTATCAAACACTGGATGTTACCGATCTAAAGAACATGCAGTTGTTT
Organism: Halomonas sp.; assembly: GCF_011050415.1. GTDB lineage: Bacteria > Pseudomonadota > Gammaproteobacteria > Pseudomonadales > Halomonadaceae > Vreelandella. Next base: position 28,191 of record NZ_DRFS01000022.1, on the reverse strand, counting down.
GCAGATTTCGCTCTCACTATTCATGGCCGTATTGATGTCATCATTAACAACGCTGGCGTTATGCCGCTCTCACCGCTGGCGGCGCTCAAGGTTGATGAATGGAATCGCATGATCGACGTCAATATCCGCGGCGTACTCAACGGAATTGCCGCCACTCTCCCTACCCTACAAGCCCAGCAAAGCGGCCAAGTAATCAACGTATCTTCCATCGGCGGATTCTCGGTCGTCCCAACTGCTGCGGTCTATTGCGCTACTAAATATGCGGTGCGCGCCATTTCCGATGGACTACGTCAGGAAACCGACAACATCCGCGTAACCTGTGTTTATCCAGGTGTAGTGGAGTCTGAACTGGCGAATACCATTACAGATACAGAGGCCGCTAAAGCCATGGTGGCTTATCGTCAGATTGCGCTTAAACCCGAAGCCATCGCCTCGGCTATTGCACATGCTATCAATCAACCGAATGACGTTGATACCAGCGATATCGTCGTAAGGCCTACCGCAAGTTACTAACTCCGCACGCCTTTAGCGATTACTAAATGGAGCCCGAAATGTACACGCCATTACGACGTCAACTGACCGCACTCCCCAGCCTGATACTCACCAGTGTCTTGTTTTCAATCTCCGCACAGGCGACAACCACGGAAACACGCAGCGAACGGGGAGCAGAAGTAATCCACAGCCTTAATCAGGGTGAAAACCAGCCAAATTTGGAAGCGATGCGTGAGGAGTTCCCCTTTCTTGCCGAGGCTACTGAAGCCTACGCGCTTGGGGATGTTTGGAGCAGGCCGGGCCTTGATAACCGCACACGACAACTTGCGGCTGTGGCGGCTATGGCGGCTCTGGGTGAAGTTGGCATGATGCGTGTGCATGCAGACTATGCACTCAACATTGGTGTTAGCGAAGAAGAGCTTAAAGAAATAGTTTACCTGATCACAGTGCCCGCAGGCTTTCCGCGGGCTATTGCCGCGTCCCAGGTGTTATCCGAACTATTGGCTGAGCGTAACAATTAGAACGGGGGATACCCATGCAAGAAACCAAGCTTCCCATTTACTGGACGCGGGCGCTGATGATCGCGGGCATCGTCACCATTTTTCCGACGACCTCGACTGCTCACTCTCCCCCTAACATAGGAAATAACACCATGGCAGACCACCCGTATGTAGGTATGTGGGTAACAGCCGACGGGATTATTCGTCATGAGCTTTTACCCAACAACCGCTATGACGAGGCCAGAGGTGAGCGCGAAAGCGCTTACCAGGGACGCTACCGAGTAACGGATAACTATATCGAATACTGGGATGACACCGGCTTCACCGCTGATGGCGAGTTCATAGATGACGTGTTGTATCACGCCGGCATGGTGCTTTACCGAAAAGAGTAACTTATTAAATACACAGGGAGTCTATATCAAGGGTGAAGGCCCGGTGTTCTTCTTTATATAACTTGAAGATCATCTAACCATAATGAATAGCACGCGGCATCGTTTCCGAAGAGCTGGGATACACAAGATAAATAATAAAGGCTTTGACGCGCGCTACAATCCATGACACTGTAGCCGCCAGTTGGTTAGCAAGCAGCATGGTTTCAGAAGTGTACGAAAAAGATTCAGACGTGTTCAAAATCTTTCGGCAAGCCTGTAATTGTATTCCTTGTTTTATCCGCTATTAATCTGGGTAATACCAGGAACTTTACAAAGCGCATTGCGCGAAAGGATTTTTACTATGTCTACTGGCACAGTTAAGTGGTTCAACGATACTAAAGGCTTCGGTTTTATTGCTCCTTCTGACGGCGGCGATGACCTGTTTGCTCATTTCTCTGAAATTCAATCAGACGGCTTCAAAACCCTTCAAGAAGGTGCTAACGTTTCTTTTGACGTTACCCAGGGTAAAAAAGGCCTTCAGGCTTCTAACATCAAGCAAATTTCCTAACATCTATTGTTAGCAGTTTGCTCGAACCTTTCGAGGTTCGGATAACAAGGCCCGCTTATGCGGGCCTTGTTGCGTTTGGGCCATACTAACGCTGCATTTCACACATCTTAGATACGCTCCCACTGCGTTAAACAAACATCTACAGTGACAGACAGCTCTTCAAGCGCCGCAGCGCGAGCACGACCTTCAGCGCTAGCCCGATAGAGATGCGGCGTCATCGCCAATAGATCCGCAATTTGCCCAATGCCGTTTAGTGCTAACGAATAATTTAGTGACTCCTTGCTCTGATGCACAAAGCCCTCCGGCAAGTGGCATTCGCCTGAGCGCTCGGGTTTTAAAGAGGGGTAGATGATTTCCCGCAGCTCCTTCAGATGACCAGGCCCTGCCTCAACCTGCCACAACACACCGCCAGCTTTCAGCACGCGGGCAAACTCGCTGTATACAGGAAAACCAAACATACACAGTATGCTATCCAACGTTCCCGACTGTACCGGCAGGCGTGCATTACTGCCCACGACCCAGCTTGCCTGAGATGTTCGCTGGAGCGCAGATTGGTTATCCTGCCTGGCAGCAGCCAGCACCGCCCATTTAGAAATATCCAGCCCCAACAATGAAAGAGATTGCACATTAGCAGCCGCTGAACTTGCCAACTGCCGTAAGTAATAACCTTCACCGCAACCTGCATCTAAACAGCTAAACCGTTCATTATTAGCCGTTTTACTTTCTGCGTGGCTTAATACCGCACTACTTACCGCCTCAGCAATAGGCTGATAGTGACCGGCCTTAAGAAATCGCTGGCGAGCAGCCACCATGACTTTGCTATCGCCTGGGTCACTTGATCGCTTTTGCTGTACCGGCAACAGGTTCACATAGCCCTGCTTGGCAATATCAAAACTATGCCCCGTTGCACAGCGCCAAACGCTGCCTGCCAGCTCTAAGGGTTCGCCATCCAACGGACAAGCCAGCGCTTGAAAAGGAGAGCTATTCATAAACAAGTCATCAAAACAGTTAGGCTCATAGGTGTTTCTTTACAGGTTATAGAGACGTGAGTGCCCCGCCGGAGAGTGAAACATTTAGCGTGTCACCAGAACGATGCCTAATAAAATAACACCACCTCCTATCAGAAAGTTGATGCTCAGCGGCTCATTAAGCAGCAGGGTACCAAAAAGCACGCCGAAAAGCGGCGCTAAGAAAGAGAATACGCCTAACTGTGACGCGCGATAACGCCGCAGTAGCGTGAACCACAGCAACAATGCACCAAATGAAATAATCATTGCTTGAAAACTGAGACTTGCCACAGCCATAGGGACAAACTGGGCACTCATTAACTGGCCAGAAAGAGCCGCTACCGGCAGCAGTACCAGCGCTGTCACACTCAACTGATAACTCAGGGTGAGCTCTGCGGGTGCCTCAGAAAGTGTGGTTTTACGGATGACGATCGTGGTGGCCGCCCATGAGAGTCCTGCGAGCAAGCCTAGTGCATCACCGATAAGAATATTAATATCATAAATACCGCTAGGCGCCATGGCGATCACCATCCCCAAAAAAGCCAATCCAACGCCCCACCATTGACGAATAGAGAGTTGCTCCCCAGGGACCCAAAGATGCAGCCCCAAGGCGGCGAATATTGGGGCTGTATAGAGAAAGACCGACATATGCGACGCCAACGTATAGGTTAGCCCCCAGGCGACAAAAGCGAATTCGGCAGTAAATCCGAGGCCTACCAACAACCCAGGCGCCCAATGACGCACCGCATCCGCCCAGCGAATGCCCCGCCAATAGGCAAGCAGGGCGACCAGACAGCCAGCAATAGCGGAGCGCAAAGCCACCTGCACGATGGGTGAGATATCCTCAGCCACGCCTTTAATCGCCACTTGCTGAAAACCTAGTACCACACAAAACAGCAACATCCATGATGCCGCCGTTACGTCCACAGGTTTTCGCTGAGAAGTGGCAGTAGGTGCCAATGACGCCGCTCTTTGATGGTTCATGATGCACTCCTGTATGATCAAGGCGGCTATTGCACCAGGAAGCGTCACTGCTCCACAAACGATTACTTGTCAGCCCTAGGCATAGGAAAACTCACGCTATGAGAATTGAAAGGCTACCGCTGAATGCTCTGCGTGCCTTTGCTGAGGCTGCGCGCGAGAACAGCTTCAAAGCCGCGGCTTATCGTTTAGGCGTGACCCCTGGTGCCGTTAGCCGACAGGTTAAGCAGTTGGAAGAACGCTTGGGCGTTTTACTATTTGAACGGCATGCCAATGGGGTTTGTGTCACGGAGGCGGGCCGGGTATTAGCGGAAGATGTACAAGCCGGTCTTTTGCGTATCGCTGGCGGCGTACAACAGGTAACCGAGCGCTCAGAACAAGCCTTTCGCTTATTGATTAGTGCACCGCCCTCTTTCCTTCAACTCTGGCTACTACCGCGTTTACCCAGCTTTGAAGCGAATGAGCGCCAAATAGAGATTTCCCTGGATGCTGAGGCGCGTTTAATGCCTCCCCTTTGGCTGCCGAATAGAGCACGCTTATCGCTGCGTTACGGCCAAGGCCCTTGGCCTGCTGTTTCCAGCCTGCGGCTATTTGAAGACACACTATTTCCCGTGTGCTCACCCGCCTTGTTGGCGCAAATGAACATACACTCTCCCGTCGACTTGCTCAGCCAAACCCTGCTCACGGTAGATTGGTGCGGCCATGCTAGCCACCAAGTCCCAGGCTGGAGTGACTGGTTCAAAAGTGCTGGGGCCGCAATAAACAAGATGCCCAACCAGCGCCAATATTCGCTCTACAGCCTAGCGCTGGATCAAGCTATTGCCGGTCAAGGTGTGGTACTTGCCAGCTACCCGTTGATAGCTGACCGACTCGCCAGCGGCGTTTTAGTGCGCCCTTTTGGCAAAAACTATCCGCTCGAATCACCTTTCGCCTATGATCTGATTCTGCCTACTGACGGAGAAGCCCCCATGGCGGTAGCTCGCTTCGTCGAGTGGTTAGAAAATGAAGCCGCTCAGTTTCGTGATGAACCTCTAAAGCGCACGATTTCTAAGCAATTATAGGGCTATCGCACCATGCATCGACTGCTACGACTTCCGGGCGCTTGGCCCTACTTGATTGCTATTTTTCTGAATGCCTTTGTGGATTTAGGGCACAAGATTGTTATTCAAAATACGATTTTTAAAAGCTATGACGGTACCGCCCAGGTAGTGCTGACCGCGCTGGTGAATGGATTAATTTTGCTGCCGTTTATTTTATTGTTTAGCCCGGCGGGCCATGTGGCTGACACCTACCCCAAGGTACGCGTTCTGCGAGTATCTGCCTGTGCAGCGGTCGCCGTGTCACTGGGCATTACCGCCGCCTATTATCAGGGTTGGTTCTGGTTAGCCTTTGCTATGACACTGCTGCTAGCCATTCAATCGGCCTTCTATTCACCGGCAAAGTACGGCTTGGTAAAAGGGCTATTTGGTAAGCCGCGCCTGGCAGAAGCTAACGGACTTATCCAAGCAGTGACGATTGGCGCCATCCTAGCGGGCACGGTGGCTTTTACCGCGCTGTTTGAAACCTGGATATCGCCTGAAGACCAAACCCCAGCGCAGCTGCTACGTCAGGTCGCGCCGTTGGGCTGGCTGCTAGTGCTCAATAGCGCGATTCAGGTAGTGGCGCTTTACCGCCTTCCTTTGGATAACACCCAGACCACTGACATACCACTCACTTGGCAGCGCTATATCAAAGGCACTGCACTAAAAGACAATCTGCGGATAATCGCGCATCAGCCCGTTATCCGGCTTTCCATTATCGGTCTTGCGACGTTTTGGTCAGTTGGCCAAGTGCTATTGGCCGCCTTTCCGGCCTACGCTAAAGACGCGCTTAGTATCGATAACACCCTGGTGTTACAAGGCATTCTTGCGGCTAGCGGTATCGGCATTGCGCTGGGTTCCATGCTTGCCAGCAGGCTCTCACACAACCGCATAGAGACCGGACTAATACCGGTTGGCGCTTTAGGCGTGGCCATCGGCTTATGGTGCCTGCCGCTACTTTCTACGCCTACCAGCCAGGCGCTAAACTTCGTCTTTATCGGCATTATGGGCGGTCTGTTTATTGTGCCGCTCAATGCATTGATTCAGTTTCACGCCGATGATAACGAGCTTGGCACTGTGCTGGCCGCCAATAACTGGATTCAGAACATCGCCATGCTGGGCTTTTTAGTGCTCACAGCGCTGTTTGCCTTAGCGGGAGTGGATAGCCTTTACCTGTTAATGTTGATTGCTAGCGTGGCGATGGTGGGCGGTGGCTACACCGTTATTAAACTGCCACAAAGCCTGGTGCGCTTTCTGCTCAGCTTCTTGCTAACACGCCGCTACCGCGTAGACGTACATGGCTTAGAGAACTTGCCCGCCCAAGGCGGCGTGCTGTTACTAGGCAATCATATTAGTTGGGTGGATTGGGCCATAGTACAAATCGCTAGCCCGCGCCCGGTACGTTTTGTGATGCTGAAAGCGATTTATCAGCGTTGGTATCTGCGCTGGTTCTTTAAAGCCCTAGGCTGTATTCCCATCGAGCGTGGCAGTGCCGCTGAACAGGCCCTAGCCGATGTCGCTGAACAGCTCAACGCCGGTGAAGTGGTGTGCTTGTTTCCTGAAGGGGCAATAAGCCGGACTGGGCAACTGGGTGAATTCCGCCGCGGCTATGAGCGCGCCTGCAAAATGGCTAATCCTGACGTTAAAATCGTCCCCTTCTACCTACGCGGCCTGTGGGGCAGTCAGTTCTCCCGCTCATCAAGCAAGTTAAAAGAGCTGCGCAACGCTCCGCTGCACCGCTCGGTGGTAGTCGCGTTTGGCAAACCAATTGCTAAAGACACTCCCGCCGATGTGCTCAAACGGCATATTTTTGAACAGGCCGCCCGCTCTTGGCAGCGGGCCATGGACGATCTACCCACCCTACCCGAGGCCTGGATTCAAAGCGTCAAACGACGCCCGAGTGAATTTACCGTGGCGGATGTTCAAGGCAGAGCGCTCGATGCAAGCCAAGCGCTAACCGCTAGCGTATTAACGGCGAAACGTATTCGTAAATTCAACCCAGGGCAAAACGTTGGCCTACTGCTACCTACCAGTAGCGTTGGCGTCATCGCTAATATGGCAACGCTCCTGGCGGGCAAAACGGTAGTAAACCTCGACTACACCGCCAGCCAAGAGATGCTGACGAGTTTCCTTCACCAAGCGGAAATTACAACGCTCTTTACCTCGCGACGCTTCGTGGAAAAACTTGAACAGCGCGGACTAAACGTTAGAGAGTTACTTGCCAATAGGCAGGTGATATATCAAGAAACCCTGCAAGCTTCCATAGGCCGCATTGAGTATGTAAGCACATGGCTGGTAGTGCGAATACTGCCCACATGGCTGTTGCAAAGTGGCTTCTGTCGTAGTCACGATACCCATGCAACGGCCGCCATCATGTTTTCTAGCGGCAGCGAAGGCCCGCCCAAAGGGGTAATGCTTAGCCACCGCAACCTGATGGCGAACATCAAACAAACCTCCGACGTTCTCAATACACAAAGCAACGATGTGGTAATGGGTTCGCTGCCGCTGTACCACGTCTTTGGCTTCACCGTGACCCAGTTGCTTCCATTAATCGAAGGGCTACCGTTGGTGTGTCACGACGACCCCACCGATGCCCCTGGCATTGCTGCCGCAGTGGCTAAGCACAAAGCTACCATCATGTTCAGTATGTCGAGTTTCTTGCGCTTATTCGTTGATAGACAAGAGGTACACCCGCTGATGTTGGAAAGCTTAAGGGTGGTAGTGGCTGGAGCAGAGAAACTCGATGAAAACGTGCGCACGAGCTTTGCACTTAAGTTTCACAAGCCGGTCTATGAAGGCTATGGTGCCACGGAAATCGCCCCAGTCGCCTCAGTGAATCTTCCCGACGCCATGGGCGTTCACTATCAGCAGGTGCAGCGGGGCAGCAAAACAGGCACCGTCGGTATGCCGTTACCCGGTACCAGCTTCAAAATCGTTGACCCTGATAGCTTTGAAGAGCTGCCTACCGGAGAGGCGGGCATGATATTGATTAGCGGCCCACAAATTATGCAGGGCTATCTCAACGACCCCCACCGCACGGCCAAGGCGCTCCACGTGATCGATGGTCACCGCTGGTACATAACGGGGGATAAAGGCTTTATCGATGAAGACGGCTTCTTAACTCTAATCGACCGCTATGCCCGGTTCGCCAAAATTGGCGGTGAAATGATCAGCCTCAGCGCCGTTGAGGCGGCAGTTAAAGCGGCTCTTGAAGATACAGACACCGCACTGATAGCGGTGAATATTCCCGATAGCCGCAAGGGCGAGCGCATTGTGCTGCTCTCAGAAACAGCGCTGGATGCCAACACCGTAAAAGCCGTCATGCTCGCCAACGGTACGCCATCCATGATGATCCCCAGCCACTGGTTGACGGTAGAGAGCATTCCGCATCTTGGCTCTGGTAAGGCAGACTTTGCCGGGGCGAAACGTTTGGCTCAAGCGCATCTGGGAAAGCAAACGGATTAAAATCTGGTTTACAACAATCCCCCAGTCATGATGATTTAAAGGTGTTTAGAAAAAAATCGAACAGCAACTGGTAGTGACTATTCTGCCTGGCCCTGCTGGAGATATGATCCTCGCCCTCATAATAATGCACTTCAAGGTGGCGATCATGCTCTCGCAAGCGTTTTTCTAGACGTTTGGTCATCTCACCCGCCCACATGCGATCTTGAGCGTCATAAAGAAACGCCGAGATAGAGTAGCGTCACGCAATGAAGACTCCAGCCTGCCCATGCAGCATTACGGCTAGAAAAGAGACGCCACTGGCGGTACAGTAAGTGACGCTACAACTAGGCAATAATTGCTGGAAAATCTGTAATTCAATCATGACAATTTCTAAAGCTCTTTATATTCAGCTCTTTAAGCTGGATCGATAAAGAAGAACAATAGGAGGTTCTTCAATATTTTTGTCAACAAGTCTGTTCATGCCTGTTATTTTTCATTCCCACCTTTTCCAGGATCGCTCTTTAAAGCTATTAAATCGTCAACACTTTTTATAATACAGCCAGTGTTACTATACTAATTGCTTTAGAACAACCATCGATAGATCATTACTTAAGGACTCTAAGAATGAGCAAAGAATCACTTGACCGTCTACTTAGAGATAACCAAACAGATTGGCCCTGGTGGCTTGCCTACTCAACCCGAGACCCAAAAAACGAAATACAGCCGCTATTCGACGTGGAAGAAGAAGCGGTGAGATATGCTTTGGAGAAACGGCGTGCTGAATTTTCAGCAGGTCGCGATGCTGCTCATGCGGCACTCACACTAACCGGATGTAGACCTATATCTGTACCAATGGGAAAAGATCACGCACCGATCTGGCCTAAGGACAAAGTGGGAAGTATCACTCATACGGACAACGTTTGCTTAGCAGTAGCCGCTTCTTCCCACCATGCCCAAAGTATCGGTGTCGATGTCGAGAACCTCACTCCTATCGCCAACTCTTACATTTCAAAAGTTGCCAAACCAGAAGAGATTGATTTTGTCGGTGGAGCACCTAGTTTAGCAGCGCTTCGTATATTTTCCATGAAAGAAGCAGGGTTTAAAGCACAATATTATTTAAGTAAAAGAAACTTAGAATTTGACGAATTAAAAGTCACTACAGGGGGGCTGCTATTCAAGCATGCAGTACCACCGTTTCCTCAAAATTTTTTACTACCTATACGTCAGTGGGCTAACTATGGTCTTTGTTTATCTTTGTGTGTTATCTCACCTCAAGGGCAGAATAAGTGCCGCACTCCATGGTAGCTTTATAACCATGACTAAAACAGTTATTTTGCTGAAATGATTAGCTATAAAATTCAAAAAAATATAGCCAGATAATTTTTATTACTCACAAAGAGGAATCATAAAAAAAACGAAAATCACTGAAATATAAATTACATATTGTTAAGAATAAATCATCTTAAGAACCATTAAAAAAGCTTCTCTTATAACGAATAAAAATTAGAAACACAACTGTTCAATTTAATACTTGAATATGTATCGTATTATAAAGAATAAGACATAACAACTAACCCATCAACATCGCCTATTGCAATATAAGAGTGTTTAACATCAGTAATAAGTCTAATGAAATCGCCAGGCTCTATAATCACTTCTTTCGACTTTGATATAACTTTCAGCATACCTGAAAAAACAAATATATGCTCCGCAGTACCAGTAGCATGCGCAGGACTCTCAATAACTTCATCTGTTTTCATTCTTAGGTGCCATATTTCAGTTGATAGGCCCCTTGGTAATCTAAACAGAAGTTCTTGACTAAATTTTACTGGAGGAGGTGTGGCTCGAACAACCACTTCTTGTTCGTTTATATTAGGAGAGATCAAGTCGCCGAGAGGAAGCCGAAGTGCAATTGCAATTGCATCAAGCGTTTCTAGCCTTGGGTTTCCGTTTCCTGCTTCCAAGGATGAGAGCGTAGCCTTACCAATTCCAGCCAATCTAGCCAGTTCTCCTAAACCTATACCTCGTTGTACACGAAGATTTTTTATTTTAGCACCTATATCGGCGGAGGAAGTAGCCTGCGTCTTAATGTAAGTCATTATTTATTCCAAAAAAACACTGATTATTAATACTAATATACCTCAGCAGCTTCCAAGATGGAACATATAATAGAGGCTACTTGTTCTGGATATTCCTGAGGAAAAAAATGCCCACCTTGAACTGAATAAACGAACAACAAACTATTTGTAGAAAGCTGCCATTTGCTTATATCTTCTTTTGTATACTCCTCATCGCGACCATATATGAAATGTATATCATATATCATCTTAGGCTTCTGCTTGTAACGTAAGAAAGAATCAGATAACAACAAATCATTCTTTAAAACATTTAAGGCCAAAAAATAAACTTCATCTCCATAGCTTTTTAGTTGGTCTAGAACCCCGCGATCTCCTACAATTTCTCTAATATAGGTAGGACTACTAAGTAGAGAGATATTATCTAAAAGCTTGTTCCTCGCTAAAGGTGCAAAATTTGATAACGCTATATAGCTAACACTGCTTAAAAGAGAGAGACGACAGGCAACCATAAAGCCAAGGTATGCACCAAGACTATGACCAACAATAACAATATGATTATCATCTTTTATTTGAAGGCATATATCGTCAACAGCTTCTTCTATACTTATAATAAATGATTCTCTCCAACGTCTACCTCGACCAGGTAACTCAATACAATTTGTATTATAGTATTTCTCTAGCTTTGATCTTAATGGATTCATATCCGAGGCACCTCCTCCAGCGAAAGGAAGTAGATAGATACAAATACCCTTTTCCTTTATTGTCATATTAGACTTCCTTCATTCTTCCGAAAAAAGCAGCCACAAAAATTAACAAGCCACCTAGGAGCTGTATTAGAGATAGTGTTTCATTAGCAATTGCCCAAGCAAAAAAAGCTGCAAAGACAGGTTCACTTGATAAAATTAATGCCACTCTAGTTGAGCTGGTTTTCTGTGCAGCATTAATTTGTGCTAAAAAAGCAAATGATGTTCCAATAATACCTAGATACAAGACAATCAACCAAATGTAAAATGGGATACTAGTAACACCAAAATCCTCTAAATCACTAAACACAAAAGACCATGTGCATGCTAAGAAAGCAACAAGTGACAACTCTACTAAAGTAATATTTGTAGTTGAAACATTGCTTTTTTTAGTAAAATGGCCAAAATAAAAAATCTGCAAGCCTCTTATAAAAGCGGCTCCAAGGATAATATAATCCCCAAGCATAAAACCCAACCCAGAAGAAGTTGGCCGACTGAGTAAAAAGCAGCCAAAGAGGGCTATAAAAGAGAATATATATACCGATAGTTTCTTCTTCACTCCTCCAATTATCCTTTCAAACAATGGTACTAAAACAACTGAAACTGCAATAATAAAACCAGCATTAGCGGCTGAAGTGTATTTAACACCAGTCGTTTCTAAAGAAAGTATAAAAAAAAGCAATACCCCCAAAAAAAGACCAACACCTACTTCCTTTCTATTTATTTTTTTAAGTTGTGAGTTAAACAAATAAACCAATATAGGTAGAGCAACTAGAAATCTTACGGCTAAAAAAGGTTGAACTTCAAGGTACTTGCCCACCTCTTGCATAGCTACATAACTTGATCCCCACACTACTGCAACACCAACAACAGTTAGGTCTGTAAAAATTAATCGTTGGTTGCTGAGAGATGAATTTTCTAATTGAGTCATAAATAACCTTATAATTTAGTGTAGTGTGTGAGAGCAATCATATCCAACTGAAAGAGTTTCTTTTTTCACCTTTATAGACCTAATTTTGAATTCTTCTATCATGCTTGTTTTTTTCACATGGGTTCCAGCGCAATGATCTATTATCTCATGCCCTATAGTTATTACCCTTAAACCTTCTTCAGAATAAGTCGCCGTGACTGGAAAACCTTTTTTTACGATATTATTAACGTTTTCCTCAATCATATCTCCTATAATACATTTATCGACATAACTGCAAAGCTGCATAACTACTCTTGACTTCCTTGGTTCATGATTACAACTATAGTAACTAAAACCTTGGCACTTCATAACCGCATTTATCAAATGGCCAGCGGTATGCAGTGCTGCTAGTTTCTTACGATTTTCTTTATCAATTTCGGCTTCAACCGAACCTAACGGTTTATAACCATCCTGCAATTTAAGAAATACAATTCCTTCTTTATTTTTTTTTACCTCTATAACTTTTATTCCATCTATAAAACCAATATCACTCGGTTGCCCCCCTCCTTTGGGATGAAAAATATTTTTCTCAAGGGCAATCCAGCTCTCTCCGCGATACTGAACCACATCTAAGATATTGCTTTTTTTATAAAAACAGTAAGTATTAGATAAATATATTTGTTCTTGCATAACGGCTCTTCCCAACTACAATGAAAATAAGGTCTGGCAACAAAAATACCAGACCCAATTTTAAATCATTTAACAACAAAAGGAGTTCCTTTAAGAGTAGTTTCTCTATACTTATTGGCCCCTCCACTTTTATCTTCACCACTTACTAGTACATTTCCAAAATTATCAAGTGGTATTTTCCCTCCATATTCATCTACTACTTTTGTATTTGGGTACACAGTGACACTTGAAGGTACATAGCGAGTTGCAAAACCCATCCGGTATTTCTTCCTATCGGTATTAATATTAGGAAGCGAAGCATGCATTAAAGTAGACCAAAAAATTAAGCACTGACCGCGTTTCATAACTACCGGAAATGCTTTACTTTCATCGGGACTCCACTCAGGGTCAATCTTTAAGTCTCTATAATCATAACCAAAAAATCCTCTGCTAAGACCATCCTTTTGAAGAGCATTGATCCTCTCAGGTTTGAATTCCATTGTTTTTTGTTCATCATAATTCATTTTTTTATGGGAGCCGGGAATCAGCTGTAGGCACCCATTTTCTTTAGTTGAGTCTGTAAATGCAGTCCAAACTGTTAATGTCCCCCCATTAAAATTATCTTCACTTTCCCCAGGCCAAAGAATTTGAGGTTTTCCACTCGCATTCGCAAATGTATCGGCCTGATGCCAATCAGTTCCTTCATCGCCTGGGTATTTTGGGAAAAACTCTGTTCTCCAACATAAAACATTATCCCCCAATATAGATACTACCCGATCAACAATGTGTCTATTACAAATATGAGATGCAAGTTCATCTATATCCAGGTGGCGATCATAATTTGAAATATTGGTGACTCCACCATGAGAGTCGACTGGGTATGCTGCATAACTCCTATCCGGTATTTTTCTTCTAATTTTATCCCAAAGTGAGTCCATCTCTTCAGGCGAATAGATTGAAAAAGGGCCTATAAAACCATTCTTTTCAAAAGAATTTAACTCTTCAGGGCTAAGGCAAAAAAGTTTATTTGAATTACTCATTTTCGTTCCTCTTTTTCATACAGTTTGTGAGTTTATCAAAGCTTAATCTATACTAGATTGAAGCAAATTCAGCATTGAAATTTTAACTCCATACTCATGCTCATACCTTGCTATCAACTCGATAGCTAAAAGAGAGTTACCACCAATATCAAGAAAATTATCATCTCCATTTATTGTTTGATCATCCAACATTTCTCGAACCCACTCGACAAATACTTCTCTCTGTTTAATATCACTAATACTTTTCATTCATTTCTCCATTTTTTCATTAATTGCCTTTTATCTATTTTCCCATTTAATGTTCTCTCTATTTCTCTTACTTCTACAAAGTAGGTAGGCATCATATAACTTACTAACAACTTTCTAGACATAAGCTTTACCTCCTTAGTTTTAAATTGGTTTCCTGAAGTATTTTCATAAAAGCAAACAAGCTCCTCACCACTAATGTCGTTATCGGCTTTAAGTACAGCTAAAATATTAATACCTGGCAATGTCGCCAACCTAGCTTCAACCTCTCCAATCTCTACCCTATATCCTCTTATTTTTACTTGATTATCATCGCGTCCCAAATACTCAAGCACGCCATCTTTATTTTCCTTTACGATATCACCGCTTTTATAAAAAACATTTTTCCCATTATTGAGCTTAACAAAATTATTATTTGTCTTCTCCTCGTCAAATATATATCCCAAGGACATCTGCGGCCCGCTTAAAAAAAGCTCTCCCTCATTACTATAATTGCCACTTTTATCTAATATTACGTAAGAAAACCCAGGTAACACTTTTCCAATAATAGAATCACTTGTACCTATTTCTTTTTCAGTAATTTCATGATATGTAGCATGAACAGTTGTTTCTGTTATTCCATACATATTGATTAGCATCACTCCTTTACCCCTTAATTTATGAAAAGAGTTTTCATAAATTATTGTATTTAGCCTTTCCCCTCCAAATATTAAATATCTCAAGCTAAGCTGTGTGTTATCGATTAATTTAAATTGCAAATTTCTATATGCTGTTGGTGTTTGATTTAAAACTGTAACTCTATTTTTAACTAAATATTCTGCAAATTTACTTATTTCGATTATCATCAATTCATCTGGAATAATTAGCTTTGCTCCATACCACAGAGCGCCCCATATTTCCCATACGGAGAAATCAAAAGCATACGAGTGACATAAAACCCAAACATCCTCCTCATTGAAATCGAACAAGCTCTCTGTATTCAATAGTAACTGCTCAACATTCTTATGACTTACACCTACTCCTTTAGGCTCACCAGTAGTGCCTGAAGTATAAATAACATAGGCTAAGTTCTCTTGTATTAAAGAATGAACATCTCTATAGTCATCAAGTAATGTTATTACTATTTCCCCACAACTGTATGATATTTTTGCTTTTGGGTTTGAGTTTTTTAAAATATAATTTTGTCTTTCAGGTGGGTTTTTTAAATCGATTGGAATATAAAAACCCCCTGCCTTCAATACTGCGACTATATATACAATCAACTCCACAGAGTGGGAAAGCATTATAGCAACTCCCTCTCCTTCATTGACACCCATAGCTATAATCTCAGCACACCTCTTATTTGCTAACGAATTAAGCTCTTGATACGTGTATTGTTTTTCACTATCGCTAATTGCTATTTTTTCTCCATACAACAATGCATTGTATTCAAATTTTTTTACTAATTCTTTATCACTTCGACATTCTAATTGTAGATAGCCTTCTGGGCTCCCCTTAATCATTATACCCCCTTATTTTTTCCGCTGTGCTATCTAAATATTCCATACAAGGTGGATCAATAGACTTGCTGTTCTGCATGACAACTGTTCCGTATACCGTACATATGGTATAGCATACAGAACGAAAGACATCCAAGGAAAAATAGAAAAAAAAACCTTAAAGTGGCATAAAAAATTGATTTAACTAGAAATATTAGCTACATAAAAACCTCATATGCCTTCTCATGAATCAATTATTCACACTGCAGCACGGCTTCAGCACGCCACTCAACCTAAAGTTAGCTTTATGCTTTATGTATCCCTAGCCAGCACAAAAAACGCCATGCGCTTATTCAGAGTCATCAGTAAAACTATTTGGGATCAAACTCAGCAACTTGGCTATGTGCCCCGCTGCGGAAACGATCATAAGCTCGACTGCGTTCATTTGAATGTTGAAGAAGCTGTTCTTTTTATCGCCAACAAGTACTTCGTCTATGCAGAAGCACCGTTAGTGTTAGAGATTGATGATGCGCTATTTAACGACCGCATTGAGTGGTTGCCTCCCAGCGATGAGCAGCCCTGGCTGCAACCGAGAGCGCATATCGACAACCTACCCCAAGCAGCCATCATCACCGCCACACCTCTTAGCTACCGAGATGGGCTTTTTGGGTTGGGAGAAAATCGCTAGAAGATCATGCGGAATATAAGGGAAATCAAAAGCAGATATCCACTTTCCAATACAATCCCCGTTTCGCACCAAAAATGAGATACCCCCTAGAAACGCGCACTAAGTTGGACGTTTTTATCGATGTGTGCTGTCTTCAAATAATGTATCAACTTTTACTTATATAACTAAAACAAAGGGTTAATTTAATTTGGCACATCACCTGCATATGTTCAAATACTACGCTTATTGGCCGGATAATTAGAGCCCTGAAGATTAATTCAACGCAGCGCCTGCTGCAGTAGGACGACATCGCGTTACTGAAAGGACTCTACTTGCCTGCCTATGACTTCATAGAGAGGTAGCAATGTCATTCAATCCAGAAGGGGTAACGCGTCGGTCTTTTTTAGGCATGGTGGGCGCGGTGGCGGGGGCTGCGGCCATGTATTCCGCAATGAGCACAATGGGCTTTGCATCTCAGTCTAATTGGCGAGGGCGCTTAAACCTACAGGGAGCTCCTGATAATACCAATATCTTAATCTTAGGGGCTGGTTTAGCAGGTATGACGGCCGCCTTCGAGCTGCGCAACGCTGGCTATAACGTCAAGGTTCTTGAGTATCGCGACAAAGCGGGTGGCCGCTGCTGGACGTTACGCGGCGGAGACAGCTACACCGAGCTGGGCGGCTTTACTCAGCAAATCGATTTTGCCGAAGGCAACTACCTCAATCCAGGCCCATGGAGAATCCCCTCGGATCACTTCGCCGTATTGGATTACTGCAAACGCTTTGGGGTAAAGCTTGAGCCCTTTATCCAAGTCAACTACAACGCTTACCTACACGACTCAGAGGCCTTCAATGGCCAGCCTCAACGCTTTAAGGAAGTGGCCACCGATTTCAGAGGGCACGTCGCAGAGTTACTAGCCAAAGTCGTAGATCAAACCGGGCTAGACCAGGCGGTGAGTGCGGAAGATGCAGAAAAACTGGTGGCTGCGCTTAAACGCTATGGCGCACTAAATGACAGCCTAGACTATGTAACGGGCAGTGAGTCTTCTACCTTCCGTGGCTGGAGTCACCCGGAAGGCGGCGGCGTGGATGGAAAGCCGGAGCCTTCTCAGGTCAATTCGCTATCAGAGATACTTAACTCAACGCTGTGGCGCAACCTTACCGCGGGCGACAACCTACATATGCAGTCCACCATTTTCCAGCCAGTGGGTGGAATGGACATGATTGCAAAAGGGTTTGAAGAACAGGTTGGCGAGCTGATTACCTACAACGCGAAAGTGACTCGCATACGCCACGAAGACGACCAAGTAACCGCTTCTTGGATATCTGCCGATAGTGGTAGCAATGAGCAGACAGAAACGGCCGATTACTGTATCTGCACCATTCCGTTTTCCGTGCTTAGCCAGATTGACCATGACTTCTCACCGCGCATGAGCAAGATTATTGATTCGATGCCCTATGCATCAGCCTTCAAGGCTGGCATTGAGTTTAAGCGGCGCTTTTGGGAAGAGGACGAACATATCTATGGCGGCATTAGCTATACCAATCTGCCCATTACATTAATTTCTTACCCACCTTACAACATGTTTAGCGATGGCCCAGGCGTCCTTTTAGCGGCTTACCCCTGGGGCGCCTATGCCTATCAATTTAACGCCCTCTCCCCCGATGAACGTCTCGACAAAGTGATGGAGTACGGTTCGCAGATTCACCCTCAATATTACGATGAGTTCAAAACCGGTGCTTCAGTCGCATGGCATCGTGTTCCATGGACATTAGGTTGCTATGGCCTATGGCAAGACCGCGAAGCGGACTACCAGGATGCCACCGCGATGGATGGCCGAACGCTAATGGCAGGCGAACATATCTCCTATCTACCCGCCTGGATGGAAGGGGCTGTTCTCTCCGCATTGGATGCCGTCGAACGCCTACACACCACCATTACTGAGGCTTGAGGAGTTCGCGATATGAAAACACTCATCACATCAGCGGCAGCACTTACCCTCTCCATGTCAGCCATCGCCCAGGAGACCTCCATTGATACCAGCACCTGGTTCGACGACCCCTCCACGTTGACTCAAACCGATGGGGCTTCCATCTATGCGGGCGTTTGTGCCGGTTGCCATATGCCCAATGGGCAAGGTGCAAAGGGGGCTGGAGACTATCCAGCGCTGACGAACAATTCAAGCTTAGTAGCGACCGCTTATCCGGTCAGCCTTATTGTAAACGGCCATAAAGCCATGCCCGCTTTGGGTGGCTTACTGGATGACGAGCAAGTTGCCTCGGTGGTGAACTTTATCCGCAGCAACTTTGGCAATAACTACCCTGACAACCCAGCGAGCGCAGAATTGGTGAATAGCATGCGCTAAGGGTGTTCACTAATTTTTAAGCAGTGTTTTAAGTAACGTTTTAAGTAATGTTTTAAATAACGTAAAACACATTCATTACCCACCCAAAAGGAAATACATAATGAATTTCAAAAGCACCATTATCGGCCTAACACTTCTGACCGCCTATGCGGGCTCCGCACTTGCGGAAGATATCATTCGCCACCCTATTCCAAACTCTGACTTTCCTATCCTCCAAGCGGTTGAAGTGCCTGCAGACAAGACAATGGTCTACCTTAGCGGCACGGTTCCAAGCGTGATTAATGAAGATGCCGCCCCCAATAGTGCCGAAGCGTTTGGCACCACTGAAGAACAAACCGTGACGGTGATGAATCGCATTAAAGGGCAGCTGGAAGGTCTGGGCTTAGGCGTGGGCGATATCATCAAAATGCAGGCGTTCCTGGTAGCGCCAGAGGGTGAGGCCGTCGACTTCCAAGGATTTATGGCGGGCTATACGCAATTTTTTGGCACGGAAGAGCAGCCTAACCTGCCAGTGCGTTCCGCCATGGTCGTTGATGCTCTCGTAAACCCAGGCTGGCTGGTCGAACTAGAAGTCACCGCTGTTAGGCCATAAATTTAAGACCAGCAAAGCAAAACAGCCGACTACGTCAAAGTAGTCGGCTGTTTTTTTTATGGCTTTATCAAATGATTTGAAAAGAAATCGAGCAGCAACTGATAGTGAATATTCTGCCCAGCGCTACTGGGTATATGATCTTCGCCTTCGTAGTAATGCACTTCCGGGCTGCGGCCATGCTTGCGCAGGCGTTGTTCCAGGCGCTTGGTCATTTCCACCGACCACATGCGGTCTTTGGTGCCATGGGAAAGCAGTAGAGGCCCAGGGTAGCGTTCGATTTCGATCGGCGTGGTCGGCAATAAACCTTCATGGCTACCCTGCCACGTCCAAGCGCGTTTGCTGACATCCCAGGCTTGCCAGCCTGGATCCCCCGCATCACGAAAACTACGGGCATCAAAGGCACCGCACACAACATCTGGCGGGCTATGCGCGGCAATGGCATCAGGCATACCTTCGATATTATCTACTGCCATCAGTAAGCCGAGCAATAACGCATGTTCGGCGCCGCGGGAGATGCCATAGAGCCCTACTCGCTCATCAGCGAACTGGAATTCCCGTAGGGCTTTAAATGCCTCTACACTGCGATCCAGTGGGTAATCAATAATATGCCCCGCGTTCCATGCATTACCGCCACTTGAGTAGCCATAAGGGAACGCCAAGAAGCCATGGGCGGCGAATAGCATCGCGTCACGATGGCTCCACCCCGCCCATGCCCCTTCAGAACCATGCAGCAGCATAATAGCCGGGAAAGGGCCATCACCCGGCGGGCCGTAGGTCACGCCCCAGCCGGGTAGTAAGCGCTGCACGATATTTAAAACCAATTAAACAATCACTTCTTCAAAAAAATAGAGCTTGAATATCTGGGCATAAGGCTTAAATAAGCTCAAAGATGGCTCAGTCGGCATTTTCTCAGTTCAAAACTCTCAGCTTTTCTCTGGGTTCTTTGAACGAGTCTGTTGCGATGCCAAATCGCTCCGAAAGCTCGCAGATTTGGCGCCAGTTCAACTTGCGGCGCCCATTGAGAACTGCAGACACCACCGATTGAGCGCCGACTTCAGGTAGCTCGCTCTGCGCTATCCCATGCTCCTGCATAAGGTAGCGAAGTACCTCGCGTCCTGTCACCTCAGGCATTGGGCGATGTAGTTCATCATAGGATTCAATGATATCACCCAAGCGATTCGCTAAGCCGACAAGTGGATGGGACTCATCTTCGCCGACAAGCTCGAGGATTTCATCCAGAGCCGCGACCCGAGCATCGTATTCTGCCTCGCTGTGTGGGTCGCTAAGAAGAGGAGCAAGATAAACCCAGTGCTCAGTTGCTTGCTCAACGAGTGCGTGCATAGTCACTCCTTTTTCCACTTACCCTTGTCGTACTCTTTATGATCGAGGATATGACGGATAAATACTTTTTTGCTTTGATAATGAACAACAGCGATTAACCTCAGCTTGTTGCCACCTATGTCAAAAACATGGTAATTCCCTACTTTGTCAGTGGCTGGCACCACCGCCCCCCGGCGATTGCTTGCCCTGCCTAGCTCCCAGGGCGATATCCTGATGACTAATGACCATCACATCACGTGGCCACCACTCTGGATGGTTATCACGGATAAAGCCCAGCATTTTCTCTCGCACACTCATTTCCGCTGCCCAGCCCGCCAGGGGGTCGGATGTCATGAGGTAACAGGTGATAATTTGGGCCGTACCGTTTTGTCCCGTTACACTGCAGAGCAATTTATGGTGCTCAATGACGCTCTCTTCCTCTTCAGCGAAGGCCAGAAACTTCTCTCTAAGTAGCGATATATCCGCGCTCAAATGAAGAGTCAGCTCCAAACTGCGATACATCTTGGTACTTTTAACCGACAGGTTCTCAAAAGGCTTGGAGACGAAATAGGTAACCGGCACGATTAAGCGGCGTTCATCCCACACTCTTAACCGAATGAAGGTATAGAAAATGCCTTCCACATAGCACCACTGCCCCTCGAACATAACCAGGTCGCCGATGCGGATGGGTTTTGCAAACGACAATTGAAAGGAGGAAAGGATATTGCCAAGCATTGCCTGGCCCGCAATACCCACCAGCACCGCTAGCACACTGGCAGAAGCAAGAATGGATAATCCCAGCGTCTCAAAAAGCTGGATTTGCCCCAGCACATATACTGATACAGCAATCACCGTAATCAGAATAATAATCCGGCGCAGCGCATAGAGTGATGTCAGTAACCGACGCTGGTCTCTGGGTTTGGTGTCATCGATTTCACCCACCAGACGCCGCGTCAACCGCAGCATAATCGTGTCGACCAAACGAAGCGCAATGGTGCCAGCCCCCCAGGCCAGAAGGGCGATTAATAGAACTCGAAAAGTGGTGGTGGCCACTGCTGAAAAAGAGACCACATAATCCAGCATCATCTGCGTAATCAGCGAGATGACGATCAGCGCCATAGGGACTTTAATACGGGCAGCGAAAATACTTTGTGCGCCTGATGGTAATAACTTAGCTGTTAGCCCGACAAAGGCGTAAACGCCCCAACCCACTAAGCCGATAAATAGCAAGAAAACGGGAATGGCGATCCACTCCCAAACCATCAGCACTCCAAACGATGATTTGAATCGGCTCGGGATATACTTTTCCAGCATTGAAGGGCCATACTCTTCGTATAGCACCGGGATTGCCGACACACTCTCCGGCATAATCAACCAGACGGGATCTTCGCCTTCTACCTGATACCGGCCAAGACGAATATCATAGGCTTCACCATCCGCCTGGAGAGAGGTGATTTCGATATCTCGACGCGGCATGCCTGCAAGAGGGTTCTGGCCGGTAGTATCTTCAATAGCAGCATCCTGGCGGCCAGGCAGATTGGAAACATTGAGCCATTCGCCACGCTTAAAGACCTCGGCCAGTTGCATGGCAAGTTGGCTACCACGCTCCACCTGTTCATCAGAAGATAGGTCAGAAAGGTTAAGCAGATGAGCTGCCGCGGCATACTCTTCTTGCTCGGTAAGCGCTACAAAGCTGCGAACTGACTCCCGTGGTGTTACGCGATCCACCTCTTCAGGGACTTCCCCAAGCCCTGCATTTAATACATCAACGGTGAACCACTGAGTATCCTCGCTCTCTTCTCCCTGAGTTTGCGCCGCGCTGAAGCTGGAAAAGGTAACCATCACAACCACTACTAACCACGCGGGCCATAAGCCTTTTACTTTCATACATACCTTATCCATTTAGGTGGGCTTCTTTCCTTATCGCCAACAGGCCAGTATTCAAACCAGACTAAGCTTAATGGCCATCTCATCCTTGTAAGCGAAAGGACAGAGTACAGACTACCTTGCGTTATGAAGCAAGGCGCATCAAAGCATTAGCCAATAGAAAGTAGTCAGTAAGTGCAAATCTTGGCTTATCTAATCACTTCACCTAGTTTGTTAAGCTCATCGTCATACATAGCCGCCAGTAGTAACTCGCCTTTAGCATTGAGGCGCAGTTGGCCATAGCGGGCAGGCTCGTAGCGTTCAGCGTGGCCTTCTTGGAAGAAGAATGCATCAGTGGCAAAACGTACCTGGCCATGACGCAGCCGATAGCGCAGTCGACGTTCGTTATCTGCTAAATCACGACTATCATCGAGGCGCTGAAAGTGAGCGATGTGCTGTTGATCCAAGCGCACCACTACATAGCCATTACTGGCTTGCTGAGGCTCATTTTGCAGCACAGCACCTTGAAATAGCGCGCTTTGAATTTGGTTGGCGAGTTCGAAGTTTAGCGCCATATAGTCACCCTGCATTAATGAGCGCGGGTCGACCGGCGCTAATTCCAGGTAAACCACCTCTCCTTCGCCCAAGTGGCGCTCTTTCGCCCATATCGCCCAGTTCACAGCGACTAAAATTAGCAACATAGTGGTAACGACAATCGCCTGGCTCCTCTTAACATTACGCTTCATTGTCTAGACTCCCGCCGCTTGGCTGAGTAAGAAAAGCGCCCAACCAACGACGCAACCCCCATCGCAGCATTAGCAGCAAGCCTCCCATCACCAACAGCGTTAGCGCCTTGGTTAAGAGCGTCGCGTCCAGCCAGTAGTAGAAACTGACAATACCCACTAGCAGCGAAAACACCCCGAGCCCCACTAACACACGGTGACCAATCGCAAAACCTAACAGCAATACCACCACGCCCTGGCCTATCCCCGGTGCATAAAAAGTAATCAGCAGCAGCGCGGCTGCACCGACAAAAACGCTCCCTGTTAATTGGGCTTTATGTGTTTTAAATGGAAGATGGCGCTGAAACACCGCGTAAAGCAATAAGATCAGCGAGATTGCAATTAATACAACGCTTAACCACGGTGCTAGCCATGCAAAATCACCGCGGCTGTGATGATCAAACCAGAACCAGAATGGCTGGCCGCTGAGCGCTAAACACTGGATGAACAACAGTCCTATTAACAAGCCATAGCCCCACGCCTGCATGGCGTTAATACGGCGTGGCCAGCGAAATTCATTCAGCCAGAGCAGCGTCAATGCCAGCAGCAGTATTCCACTGGCCACCTGCCCCATAGCACTCACTGATAACGCCATATAAAGCGCTAGGCTAGCAGCCAAGGCAGAAAAGCTACGGTGAACCCGGCTGGGCATTACCAGCGCCAGCATGGCTTGTAAGCCAAAGAGTAGCCACCATAAGGAATTGGATAGCTCCCAAAGCTCGACGATCCCCCAAGCGATGAGTAGTTGCCCGGCTAAACTCACCGCCAGCGCCATGTGTTCGAGTACATCACTCCGAGCCGTGCGTAATAGCGCAAACGCTGCACCGATCATAACAAGCCCAACGCCCATGGAGGCAGCAGGGCTTTCCACCACAAATACTAAACCTGTCGCGATAAAGCCCAACAAAAACAGTGCCGCCAGCCAGCCGGAAAATGCCTGCAGCCCCCGCACAAACCAAGGCGCCTGAAGTGGCATTACCGTGGTTGGCTCAATTAACGTAATACCGGCTTGGCTCAGCCTCGCTTTTAATTCATTAATATTATGGTTCACTGGGTAGCCTCCTGGTGTAGTCGCGTCAGCCACACCACGGCCCCGGCTCCCATCGCAAATACCGCGATAGCCAGCATCAGCAAACTGCTCGCCTGCCACTCACCTTCCCACAGCGTATACCGGGCAAGTAGCAGCGTGGTCACCGTTATCACCGAGACACAGCCACCCGCGATCATAAACAGATCAGGTCGCCAGTAGCGGTAAACGCCATAAAGCGCTGCCAGCCAGAATGGATAAACTAACAGCACTGGTGACCATTCCAGCCCCGCATCGGCGATCAACGTCATCATTAACAGCGTAATAGGCACACCACTTCCTACCGCAAGTAAACGGATGGCCCAACGCCCTGGCCAGCCATGTCGCTGATTGCCCCACTCCCATATTGCCCATGCCGTCGTATTCAGTACAAAAAGCCCCCATAGCGCCGCGTCGCTACTCACTAAAGCGCCAAATGGCCAACCCCAAGTTCGGAAATAGAGACCAACGGCCAAGTTGAGTAACCCCAACCACATCACCCAAAGCAGCTCAAAGCGCGCCACCCATGCCCAAGGTAGCGTAAACACTGCCCAGATAAAAAATAGCTGCCACGGGTCAGCACCCGTTTGATAAACCTGCCCAAACAGCGCCAAAAGTACGCCTACCAGCAGAGATGCCATCGTAAGCGCCACCCTTACAAGCATAGGGTTGGCTCGCCGCCACACGGCCACACCCACCGCCGATACCAGTGCCGCCTGCACCAATCCAAAGCGCAGCCAGCGGGCCATATCAGCCCAGTTATAGGCGACGAAAAACAGCACCGCGAAGGTGACTGCCAGCACACCCAGCCAAAGCAAAAGCCGATCAATAAACACTGCCCAGGCACGGGCTGAAGGGTGCAGTTGAGCTACCTTCACGGCACGCGCCACGTGCTCCGGCGGGATAGCACCCTGATCAATTAGCGACACCAATTCACGGCGAGAGCTAGCCATGGCCTTCCTTGTTAAATGGTTAAGAGCAAAGAGGTAAGCGATTTATGACTCAAAAGAGTGTCTATATTTGGGTTATTAAGCCAGTCATACATGTCATTAATACGGTAGGCACCTGTAGCAAGCAAAACAGCTAGCAAAATAGCCTCATCCATTCCTTGTTTTTAAATGCTATTCAATACAAGTTATGTAGAACCTTTTACCACCCTCAACGTCGAACCATTACTTCTTTACGGTGGCCTAAGTGGAGACACCAGATGCTAATAAAAATTGCCAAACCAAGTGATTTGCACGAATCCGATGTCACGCCGGAATCCATCTATCTCTCACGTCGGCGCTTTATGGGCGGTTTGGCAGGTATTGGTGCCGGATTAGCCCTGTCCGGCCAGGTGCGCGCTAATGCCGACTACTCCGATGTACCCGCAGGCGACGCGCCAGCGTGGTTAAAAGAGAAGATCAGCGAAACCCAATGGCGCGCCATCACCCCAAGCGACCCTGAAAAAGATGCTATCGCCCCTTTCGATGATGCCAGCGGCTACAACAACTTCTTTGAATTTGGTTCAGGCAAAACCGACCCCGCTCGTCATGCTGGCAGCTTGCAAACCGAACCCTGGAGTGTGGTGGTCGATGGCGAGGTTAATAACGGTGGGCGCATTGCCCTTGAAGACTTCGCCAGGCCCTCGCAGTTTGAAGAGCGCATTTACCGCCTGCGCTGCGTTGAAGCGTGGTCGATGGTCATTCCCTGGTTAGGCATCTCCCTTGCCGATGTGATCAAGCGCGCCGAGCCCACTAGCAAAGCCAAATACGTGCGCTTTGAAACCCTGGTCGACCCAGAGCAAATGCCGGGGCAGCGCTCCTCATTCTCCGTCATTGACTGGCCCTATGTGGAAGGCCTGCGTATGGACGAAGCTATGAATCCACTAACGATTCTGGCCCTGGGCATGTACGGCCGCGAGCTGCCGAATCAAAACGGGGCACCATTACGGCTGGTAGTACCCTGGAAGTATGGCTTCAAGAGCATCAAGTCGATTATGCGTATCTCGCTGGTGGAAGAGCAGCCGGTTAACTCCTGGCAGCTCATTGCTGCTAATGAGTATGGCTTCTACGCCAATGTTAACCCCGAGGTGGATCACCCGCGTTGGAGCCAAGCCACCGAACGCCGCCTACCCAACAGCCTGTTCAACACCAACACCATCGATACCCTAATGTTTAATGGCTATGCCGATGAAGTTGCGGAGATGTACGCAGGTATGGATTTGAGGTCGAATTACTAATGGCCAGCCCACGTTTATGGTTGGTATGGCGTGTGGGCGTATTTCTGGCCGCGCTAGCGCCGTTACTATATTGGGGTTGGCAGGTGGCGATCAACGCCGCCGGCCCCGAGCCGGGGCGCTACTTGCTGCTGAATATCGGTATCGGCGGGCTGTGGATGCTGCTGCTTACCTTGAGTCTTACCCCACTCACCAAGCTCACCCGCTGGAAAGGCTTTGCGCTAATCCGACGCCAGCTGGGTTTATGGACACTCGCCTACGCCACGCTGCATTTGCTCAGCTATGCGCTATTTATTCTGGGGCTTAACTGGGCACTGCTGGGTAGCGAGATCGTCAAACGGCCCTACATCATTGTCGGCATGATCGCGCTAATCGGCCTTGCCGTGCTGGGAGCGACATCTAACAAGTGGTCGATGAAGCGCCTAGGCAAACGCTGGAAGCCGCTGCACAAATTTTCCTACGTTATTTTGGGTCTCGTCCTGCTGCACTTCTTCTGGGTAGTGCGCGCCGATATGCAAGAGTGGGCGATGTATGCCGCTGTTGCAGCGCTGATTATGGTCACTCGCCTTCCACCCATCGTCCGCATACTGCCTAAACTACGTTATCAGTTTAGACGTTGACTACATACATTAAGAGCTATATCTGGAACAACTCTAATGGCCACCTGTGGGTCAGTTATCATATCCCTTGGCGATATACTTAAAAAATAAGTAAAAAACACAAAGAAAATTAAAAAATAATCAATCAGTGCTAAATAAGTTAAAAATGACATGGAGGAAAATCAACATAAACAACAAAATATAAAAAAATCAAAACAGAGAAAAAAATATGCTTTATTTAGCACAAAGTATGACCATTGGATTTATGATAGCAGCTCCTGTTGGTCCAATAGGGCTGCTCTGCATTCAAAGGACGTTAGCTGGAGGCTGGAAGCTTGGTTTTATAACAGGATTAGGGGCTGCTTCAGCAGACTTGATCTATGGAATATTGGGGATACTTGGCTTTGCCACAGTTATATCACTGTTGACAACATCAACGTTATGGCTGTCGATTGCAGGGGGGATAGTACTTATTTATCTGGGATTCTCTGCAGCAAAAAGTAACGTAAGCTACTCTACTGACAGCAAAAAATCACACTCTCCACTAAAAGCTTATATGTCTACTTTCTTTCTTACACTATCGAACCCAATGACAATTTTTGCATTTATTGCGGTATTTTCAGCAATAGCGCCAGGGGGAGGCGATGGCACAGAAATAGGCCTCCTAAGATTGATCATAATTTGCCTGGGAGTTTTCCTTGGGTCTATTGCTTGGTGGATAGCCTTGACTTCCGCATCTTATTACTTAGCAACAAAAATAGATGACTCTAAGATTAAAGCCATCAGTTTCTTAGCTGGAATTTCAATAGCTTTATTTGGTTGTTATACCATCGCAAACGCCATCATTAAAACATTATAAATCAACGACGATTGTTCAAAAACATACCTAAAACATCTCTTTTCCAATCCATAGAAATTGGCATTGACAGAATAATTCTTGTTTTTGTTTCACCATACATATTTGGTTCTTCGTCACTTCACGTGGATTTGGCCTGATCGAATAGGCGGCCCACCGGGCTGCCAATCAGGTAGATCATGGCGATAAAGTTGGCCTCGTTCCGGTAGCCACGTGCCCGTGACCGAGCCGCTTGGAACAGACCATTCATT
>NZ_DRFS01000021.1 GCF_011050415.1 Halomonas sp. | reverse complement strand
TGGCGGCGTGAGAGTGGCGAGAAGGTCAGCTTTTCAGGTACCATTTTGGAAGCGGCTGTTGGTGCTTGATGGATTGGTTAGGTTCTTGAAATCATAGCACTTTCAGCCGCTTTCTTTTATACCCTGTGAGAAATCCGGGCTAGCCGCCGCCATGCGCTTATTTAATTATGACCGTGCGTTAACGATTATTTTAGTAATTCTTGTAGTCGTGATTGGCTTTGAGCAGCTCTCTTCGCAAATCCGAAAGCGCGTCATTTAATATAAACAATTTATTAAAACCACATTAAATAAAAATTAAAAACCGGTGTGGATAAATCCACACCGGTAAAGATCGAAACATGCGAGTCAACTAAAAGCAAAGAACTAATACAAAGAACCAACACAAACAACTGTTACAACATTACCACTAACATCTTTCTATTCATTAGAAGTGATAACGAGCTCCTACTGCATAATACATATCTTCTTCGAAATCATTAACGGCATCCAGGTTACGATCATTAAGCTCGAGGAACATATCAAAATTATTCGTTAGCTTGTACATTGTTCCTAGCGCCCAGGCATCGCGATCACTGCTAGCACCATCTTGGTCGATGTTGTAGTAGTCAGCGAAGAACTTCCAAGCATCGATAGCCAAAGTGGCACCCACACCAATTTTATCGAAACCACCACCGTTAACATCGTCGTCCCCACGGGTTTCATAACCTACACGAGCAGCAAAGGCATCCGTAATGGCAAACTCACCCGTAGCGCCATAACGCACTTCGCCGTTGCCACCACCGCGTACCTTATCGTCCACATAACCAAGCGCTAAACGGGCGGGACCTGTTTCGTAAACAACACCACCCTGAGTGGCAATATCGGAGCCTTCGTCACTCTGCTGAGCATCAGTCAAACCACGCTCAGAGAAGTGCTTAGCAGAAATAACAGCCTGGAAGCCATTGAGTTCTGGCGTTTTATAGCCAATCGAATCGCCACGAGCCTGAACACCACCGCCAGCAAATTCATAGCCACGCTCAACGTAGACGTCGAAAGGTGTCATTACGTAGTTATCGTAGAAGCTGTCATAATTACCAGCCATGAAGGTACCGAACTGCTGGCTCTGAAGACCTAAATAGCTGGTGCGAACCTCATCAAATCCAGGCTGACTACGCTCGTCTCCACGAAAGCGCCATTCAACCCGAGCAATACCGCGCAGGTCGCTGGTGATCTGATGACCAGCGGTAATACGTAAACGCGAACCAAAATTGCGGAACTCTTCGCCGTTATCAACCCCGTTTTTGACACCACCGCCTTCAAAGCCCATCGCAATACGGCCATAAATATCTAGCGTGGTGCCATCTTGATCATATACCAGTGCCGCTTGAGCGGCTGATGCGCTTAGCAAACCACTAACCGCTAAAGCAAGTGTCATTTTTTTAAACATGTCTGTTCCCTTTAATATAATAATTTTTTGCGCTGTAACAAGGCAGAGTGGAGGAAGAACAATGCCTCAGCGCTGGGAACATTAAAGGAGTTATATTTCATTAATCTTAAAGTTTTAATTTTCTGGAACTTATTTTTCTGTATATTTCGCTAAATAAAAATGCCATCAAACATTAACATTCAACTGCTAATAAAAACTTATAGCGATAAAATAAACGGGCACTTTTATAAACACATTACGTAGCAGCTAGCAGCGCTTTTTAGGGTGTCATCACTTATTCACCTAGTTGACTCGGCAATGTCATTCTCGCCGCCCACACTAGCGTTAAATGTGATAAAGGGATGAATCGCTCATGCGCCTCTGCATTGTTAGTGAAACATGGTCACCAGATATTAACGGCGTCGCCCATACACTTAACCGGTTAAGCTGTGAACTCAATCGGCAAGGAGTACCGGTGGATGTCATTCGCCCACGCCCACAGGTAGCCGGAAATACCTCCCGCATCAATCATGAACTTCAGGTCGCACGGTTTGCGTTGCCAGGCTACACCGATGTTCAGGTAGGCTTGGCCACACCTGCCTCCCTACGCCGTTTTTGGCGGGTCTATCGTCCAGATGTGATCTATTTGGCAACCCAAGGCCCGCTTGGTTGGGCGGCACGCCAAGCAGCACGACGGATGAATATTCCCTTAGTGGCGGGTTGGCACACTAATTTTGATCACTACTGTAAAGACTATGGCGTTGCGTGGCTGGCTTCTACGACACGTCGTTACCTACGTTACTTTCATAACGGCTGTGCATTAACGTTAGTTCCTACCCATCAACAAGCTGCCACGCTTCGGCGTCAGGGTATTCATGACGTCAACGTGCTGTCTAGAGGGCTTGACGGTGAGCGTTTCTCGCCCGCCCACCGAGATGCTGCGCTACGTAAGCGCTGGGGCGTTAGCGAGCACCAGCCGGTCGCGCTCTATGTTGGCCGTTTAGCGGCAGAAAAAAATCTCACCTTGCTGCAGGAGAGTCTTCAAGCCATGCGTGAGGTGAGGCCTGATATCGCCCAGGTCATTGTCGGTGATGGCCCCGCCCGAGAGCAGTTGCAAAAGGCGTTACCCGATGCCCATTTCACTGGTTTTGTGGGGCAAGAGTCGCTTGCGCGCCACTACGCTAGCGCCGATCTATTTATATTTCCTTCGCTTTCAGAAACCTGGGGCAACGTAGTGGCGGAAGCCATGGCCAGTGGATTAGCCGTGGTGGCCTTTGACCACGCCGCCAGTGCCGAACTTATCAACAGTGGGTATAACGGCATCACCGTACCTGCTGGTGATAGCGCTGCCTTTCAGCAGGCAGCGGTAGATCTTTGCCAACATCCAGCTGACTACGCTCGTTTTGGTCGCGTCGCACGGTTACGCGCTCTTGAGCAAAGCTGGATAGGCATTGCCGAGCAGTTTTTGCGTTACCTTCACCAAGCCCTGGAGGCTCAACATGCGCCCGCGCCCGCTTGTGGTATTCGATCGTCTTGACCTGCTTGAATGGCAATTCTGCCAGCGTATATCGCGGCTATCACTTTACCGCCCCTGGCGCATTACCTTGCAGGCGGCCAGCCGTTTAGGCGACTGGCCGGTATGGGTGCTGCTGATACTGGCCCAGCCATGGCTTCAACCACAAGGGGCTTGGCGGATGATGCAGTACAGCGTTATCGCCTTGTTCGCCATTGCGGTTTATCGGCTGCTAAAAACACGCTTATGCCGCGAACGGCCTTTCATTACCTACAGTGAAGGGATTCAGTGCTGCGAACCGGCACGGGATCGCTACAGTTTTCCAAGTGGCCACACCATGCATGCGGTGATGTTTAGCGTATTAGTCGCTGCCCATACCCCCTGGCTACTGCCTATTATTCTGCCGCTAACCCTGCTGATTGCCTTCTCCCGTGTAGGCCTGGGATTGCACTATGTTAGCGATGTGCTGGCAGGTGCTGCCCTAGGTTATGCATTTGCCTTAGCCAGCCTTTACTGGATGGGATAAACGCTCTTTTTTCGCGTTATGAGTCACTAGGCGCTATTTTTAAACCAACTTTGTCATTTTTCTAACACCCCTGCTTAGCCCTTTGGCGATAAGCAGACATCAGGGAGTGATGTAATGACCATGACGGTTGGTGAACTCTTTGTAGCGCTGGTGACCATTGCGCTCGTGCTATTAGCCAGTAATGCCCTTCGGCTATGGCTACCTTGGTTAAGGCGACTATTTCTACCCAGCTCGGTAATTGGTGGGTTACTACTCCTACTCATGGGGCCTGATGTTATTGGCCGTGCCATGCCGACCATCTTTGAAGAGAGCCCTGGGCTGTTTCCTGCCTATGTGCAGGAGAGCTGGTCAGCACTACCTGGACTGTTGATTAATGTGGTCTTCGCAGCGCTATTTATCGGTAAAGCCATTCCTGGACTACGCACGATCTGGTTGCGCGCAGGCCCCCAGGTGGTGGTCGGTCAGACCATGGCGTGGGGGCAGTATGTGGTCGGGTTAAGCTTGGCACTGCTGGTGCTCGTGCCGGTGTTCAACATGAATCCAATGGTCGGTGCGTTAATTGAAATTGGCTTTGAAGGTGGCCACGGCACCGCAGCGGGTATGGCCGACACCTTCGCAGAACTGGGTTTTGAAGAGGGGGCCGATTTGGCGCTGGGCTTGGCCACCATCGGCATCGTCTCAGGGGTACTTATCGGCACCATACTAATCAATATTGCCGCGCACCGTGGGATCGTCAAACTCAGCGACGAGAGCAAAACGTCAGAGGAACCGGATGATTTAATGCGCGAGGATGAGCGTCCCTCCACCGAAGAGTTTAGCGAATTCAAGAAAGACCTCATGCAAGAGGCAGGCACTACTGATCCGCTTAGCTTACATATTGGTTTAGTGGGCATCGCCATAGTGATCGGCTGGCTGATTCTTTCCGGCCTACAGTGGGTTGAACAAGTGACCTGGGCACAGGATGGCGGGCTCGAAATTCTTGCTCATGTCCCGCTATTTCCCATCGCAATGATTGGCGGGGTGATTGTTCAGTTGATCGTGATGCGGTTTGGGTTAGAGCATCATGTGTCTAGCCGCACTATGTCACGGATTGCCGGCACCGCATTGGATTTTACGATCGTCGCCGCGCTCGCCACCCTCTCACTGACTACCTTAGGCGAGTATTTTCTACCCTTCTTACTGCTCGCTGTCGCTGGCATTGCCTGGGGTTTGTTCGTACTGATAGTGATCGCCCCACGGGTGATACCCGAAAACTGGTTTGAACGGGGGATCGGTGACTTTGGCCAATCAATGGGCGTCACCGTGACCGGCCTACTGCTAATGCGTATGGCCGACCCTAAAAACAAATCCGGCGCGCTTGAGAGCTTTGGTTACAAGCAGTTGATGTTCGAACCCGTTGTAGGTGGCGGGCTTTTCACCGCTGCAGCTTTACCACTGATAGCCGAGTTTGGCGCGCTGGCGGTGCTGATTTTTGCCGCTTGCTTAACAGCGGGCTGGCTTGTATTTGGGCTGCTCTATTTTGGGCGCATGGTGCCCGATCGCGGCAAAGGGCGGTGGGACAAACAATCCTAAAATTCGCCTTCGTTAGCAAAGTACCAACGCAAAAATGCCCGCAGCTTAGCGGGCATTTTCAAAGATTCTTTAAGTAATTTTTATTTATATAACAACTATTTAAATATCGGGCGGTACTTCGTCGCGCTCATCGATTCTGGCCATAAATGACGTCTTAAACATCATATACACCCCCACGCCCGAGAACCCCAAGAACAACACGAACATGCATAACATCAATGCCATAGCCATAATCTTGTCCCTGATCATTTGCGGCTGTACGTTAACGTTTTCTAGCCGCTGCATTTTGGTGTCATCAAAGGATAGACCAAAACACTGTTTTAATCTGTACAAAGGCTATGCAATACGCATGAATCTATAGAATAGCTATACATATCAAAAGGTTACTTTAAAACAAATACGCAAAAAAACCACCTCATATTCATGAGATGGTTGTTTTGCATCGTTCACGTTCCCTGGTTTTGATGAACAACGCCTCCCTGCGCTGCAACCAGTGAGTGGGCAAAGTGTCCCTTAACGTCCTGTCTTTCTACCCGGCTTCCTGCCTTCCAAATTCGCCTGTCTGCCCACTCACTCAGTTACTTGATAATTTACGTTTATGTCCGGTAACTCTGTCTAATAGTTATTTACCAATTGATGAAATGTTTTTCTTTTGCTGCCAACTTAATACAATTAGGTAGTTGCAGAGGTTGGGCCAACATGCCACAAATAAAAAATAAAATACTAAAAAACAAAAGCTTATATAAAAAATTTAGCGTGAAAGAGCCTTAAAATCCACGCATAAAGATGTATAGAACTGGCACATGCGACATAAACAAACGTAAAAAAGGGCATTTCTAGGCTGATGTCATGGCGAAACGCGCTCACAAGGATTATTTTGCTTAATGATGAGCACACTTTGCCTCACCAAAACACAAACCTTCTCTGTTGTTTCTCGCCTTCCAAGGAGGCCTCCATGAAACGCACGCTTGCCCTTTCTTTACTAATGCTAGTGACACTGCTGCTGATTAGCGGCTGTAATACCATTCAAGGTGCCGGAAAAGATATTGAACAAGGAGGCGAGGCAGTTCAGCGCTCTGCAGATTCTTATCTATGATGACCGTCTATTTATCTCACGGGTTAGAGAGCGGGCCTGGGGCGTTGAAAATCCAGGCGCTTAAAGGGGTTGCCGAGAAATTAGATGACTGCGAACCGATAGTGATGGACTACCGGGGCATGGAAGAGCCCCAGCAGCGCCTGCAACACTTGCTTGAGGTATTAGCCCAACGCGGCGACGACCCAGTAGAGTGTGTCTTTGCGGGCTCAAGCTTAGGCGGCTGGTTAAGCGCGGCAATCAGTACTCGACAGCCCGTGCTGGGCTGTTTTCTACTGGCTCCCGCTCTGGGTTTAGCCGACTACCCTGAGTCTTCGCCTATTATCCAGGCAGCGCATACGCATATCATTCACGGCTGGGGGGACGATGTTGTTGCTCCAGAACCGGTAATCGAACGCGCCCGTTTACAGCGATTATCGCTACGTATGGTCGATGACGATCATCGATTGCATACCAGTCTCGACACCATTTTGTTTGATTTTGAGCGCTTTTTACGCCAATGCAGCGCACCGTGTGAATACCCCCTTTAAGCGAAGGCTAAAACAAACATTCGACATGAGCACCCCAAACCTATACAAATAGTATACATAGAAAAGGAGATGACTCATGTTTGGCATGTTTAAGCGCGACCCTAAAAAGAAATTGCAGCAAAATTATGAACGCAAGCTACAAGCCGCGATGGAGGCGTCACGCAATGGTGACATGCGCGCCAATGCAACACTCACCGAAGAGGCTGAGGCAATCCTGGCGGAGATTAAACGCCTTGAAACGACAGGCTAGCCTGCTGAGCGCGAAGCCCTTTATAAAGAGCTGTACTTATCTCTGTGCATCTTTCTGCGCAGTCCTGCTGCCAACGCTAGCGATGGCGAGCTGTCCGCAACCCGGTCAATGGTGGCAAGCACAAGCACCCTTGACCAATAGCGAGCTGCTGATAACAGCTTCCCAGCAACAAGTAGTGTTGCTGGGTGAGCAGCATGACAGCCTGGCCCATCACCGCTGGCAGTTGCATACCCTGGCGGGCCTACACGCATTACGTGACGATATGGTGATTGGTTTAGAGATGTTGCCGCGCAGTGCCCAGCCGGCCCTTGATGCCTGGGTCGCGGGCGAGATAGACGCCCCCACGTTACTTGAACAAACTCGTTGGGATGACGTATGGGGATTCGATCCTGATCTCTATATGCCGATACTGGCGTTTGCCCAAATGGCGCAAATTCCATTAATCGCGCTGAATATTGATGCTTCCCTGCGCCAACGGTTGGTGAATGACGGTTGGGAGACAGTATCAGCAGAAGAGCGCTACGCCATACCGCCCCCTTACCCCGCTAGCGAAGCTTATCAAACACGCCTCACCGACGTGTTTAGTCAACACGACATGGGTGACGACCCCGCAATACGTGAGCGCTTTATTCAGGCGCAGCTCACTTGGGATGTCGCCATGGCTCAGCGCTTGGCCGAAGCGGCTGAAGGCGGCGCCCTCGCTGTCGGATTAATGGGGCTAGGCCACGTTACCTATCATGAGGGTGTTCCTCATCAGCTTGCTGCCATAGGTATTGAACGCACCCTGAGCTTGCTGCCCTGGGAGCAAAATAGCTGCACCCAGCCCGAGCCTGGATTAGCCGATGCCGTATTTGTGCTAGGGAAAACGCAGGCAGACGATTAGCGTTAAACAAACGTTTATCTAAACTTCCCATACAACCCACAGCGTTGACTGTCGCGTTAAAACTGCGTGACAAGCCCGGTTGTACCTGCGTTAGCGACTGAATAGGGTAGAAGCCTCATCTCTCAGCCGATACACCCCCTATGATCCCCGATACCCAAATGCTGCGTAAAAATGTGTGGTCTGGCCTTGGGGTAACGCTGGTTACCTGCTGGCTGTTAGCTTGGCTTATACCCCGCTACGGCGGCTCAGGCATGGCCTTCGGGATGCACCCTCAGCGGCTAGCAACACTAGGCGCCTGGGTAATGCTGCTGTGCGCTATTGCGCTAACACTGGTTAGTTTTATCCAGCTAAGGAAGCAACGCGTTACGCTATTTGCTTCCCCCTCTCTCGCGGTGATATGGCATCAACTCTGGCCCTTCCTGTACGTATTACTCTTTATTGTCTTAGCGATTTACCTGCCACTGACATGGCTGGCGCCGTTTATCGTTGGCGCGCTGGTGATGCTATTAGGTGAGCGACGCTGGTACGTCGTCGCACTCGCTGCCGCTGTTCCTACCGCCGCGTTATACCTGCTAACCGTTCACTTAATGCGCATAGGAGTGGTGTGACATGCTGGAATTAAGTGCCATTACCAGCGCCTTTGGCGACGCATTAACGCTCCACTCGATTGGGGTGATTTTCGGCGGCGTACTACTCGGCTACTTAGTCGGCGTTATTCCCGGTTTGAATCGTTCTGTCGCCATTGCGATTGCCATCCCGCTAACCTTTTATATGTCTGCCTACGCTGCCATCGCCTTTTTAATTGGGCTCTCCAAAGGTACTGCGGCGGGCAGTGCCGTCTCTGCAATCCTGCTCAATACCCCAGGTGAGCCCTCCTCTGCAGCCACCTGCCTGGACGGCTACCCCATGGCCAAGAATGGCCAGCCGCGTAAAGCGCTTAAAGTGGGCCTGTTAGCCTCTGTGATTGGTGATTTGCTCTCCACCCTATTGCTGATTGTAGTGGTCATCCCGTTTGCCTCTATTGCGCTTAAGTTTGGCCCTTATGAGCTCGCGGCCATTTTGATCTTTGCGCTGGTGTTTATTGCCGGTATGGCGGGCGGCTCATTTCTGAAAGGCATGGCCGCGGGGGGTATGGGGGTCATTTTAGGCACGGTGGGATTAGACCCTGAAACCGGCGCCATGCGCTTTACGTTTGGCTATGCCGAACTGATGGAGGGAGTCCCGATTTTGCCGCTGGTGATCGGCACGCTGGCCCTGTCGGAAATGTTTGTCCAGTTAGACGAGTACCGGCGCAGCAAAGACGGTAGTTCGATTCGCTTAACCAACAACCCCGACGACAACCTCTCTTACAGCGAGTTCAAGCGTACGTTACCGACCATTTTCAAAAGCACCGGCATCGGCGCATTTGTTGGCGCGCTGCCCGGTCTAGGGCCTTCCGTAGGGTCATTTATGGCCTATGGGCTGGCCAAGCGCAGCGCAAAAGACCCGGACAGTTTTGGCAAAGGGAACCCAAACGGTATTGCGGCTGCGGAAGCGGCCGATAATGCGGTCATTCCAGCCAGTTATATACCACTGTTTGGGCTTGGTATTCCCGGCAGCGTTTCGGCTGCACTGCTGGTGGGTGCCTTTATGATTCACGGCATTCAAGTGGGACCACTGATGCTGCGTGATCACCCGCAAATGCTGTTTACCATTTTTGCGGGCATGATCGTCGCCAGCTTAATCATGCTGGCCATTGGTTGGTACGGCTTACGGTTATTTGCCAAAGTCACCAGCGTGCCGCAGAACATCGTTATACCGGTGGTCATTTTTCTCTGTTTAGCGGGGATTCAAGTGCAGGGTTACGGCACCTTCGGCCTGTTAACCGTGTTTGGCTTTGCCATTTTTGGCTATTTTTTGAAAAAGTTTGATTACTCATTCGTGACCTTCTTAGTCGCCTTTATCGTCACCCCGATGCTCGAAATGAACCTGCGACAGTCCGTGATTCTTTCTGGCGGGGAGATCAGCATTTTGCTCCAGCGCCCCATTGCACTGTTCTTCGTTGTCGCTACCGGACTATTGGTGCTGCACCTGCTTTGGAGCAGCTATCGCGAATACCGGAATCGCCGCTCACTCAGTTCACCATGACACTTCGTTGTCACTCTATAAACCACCGTCAACCTAAAACGACACAGGAAACTAACCCATGAAAAAGACCTTACTCTCCTCCGCTATTATCACGGCAGCACTCAGCGTGGGCATCACCACTGCGCAAGCCGATGACTTCCCTACTAAGCCGTTGACGCTGGTCGTGGGCTTTGGTGCTGGTGGCAGCACCGATATCCAGGCAAGGGTATTGGCTAACGTATTGGAAGAAGAGCTAGGCCAACCAGTAAACGTGGTTAACCAGCCAGGCGCTGGTGGCGGCGTAGCATTGACCCGTTTGGCCAGCAACCGTGATGAGGGTTACACCTTTGCCTTCGGCACATCGATGACTATCACCTACGGCCCGTTGGCAACCGAAACCGCCTATCAGCTAGACGATTTCCGTTACGTAGCAGGCGTTACCCTAGGACAGTCAGCTATGGTGACGGGCGAAGACCGCCCCTTCGGCAACAGCTGGGAAGAGCTGATTGAGTACGCCCGTGAAAACCCCGGCACTTCTTACGCCACACAGACAGCACTTGATCGCATGATCATCGAGTATATCGCGCAGCAAGAAGGACTTGATCTACGTATCGTACCTACTGCAGGTGGTGCAGGTATGGCACCGCTGATTCTGTCCGGCGACGTTGATTTTGCTTACAGCGGCGGCACGCACTCGGGCTATGCCGAAACAGGCGAAATGCCCGTTCTACTGAGCCTGGCGGAAGACCGCTTAGTGGCCTTTCCGGATGCACCAAGCATGCAGGAAGCAGGCTACGACATTAACCCTGCTGAAATCCGCGTAGTAATGGTGCCGAAAGACACCCCCGATGCCCACGTAGAGCGCCTTGCAGAAGCGCTAGAAGCCGCCACTCAAGATGAGCGCTTTATCGAAATCACTGAAGAGCGGATTTTGATGCCGGTGGTTTACATGTCTGAAGACGAAGTCACCCAGACGCTCACTGAGCAGACCGAAAGCTACAAAGCCCTGCTAGAAGAGCTCGGTGGCGTACCAGGTGAAGGGGAATAAGACTAAAAGCCTTCTCGGCTAATCGATCTTTGTCATAAAGAAGCGCCCGCCACGTTAAACGTAGCGGGCGCTTTTGTTGATAGCTAGTTTGCGCTAATCGTCGGCCAGGGCGGGCAGCAGCGTTTTCAGCTTACGCGTTAATGTATTGCGCCCCCAACCCAGCAACTCGGCGGCCTCTCCCTTTCGACCGCCGGTATGTTTCAACGCCGTCTCGATCAGAATCCGCTCGAAATCAGGTACGGCTTCTTCCAACAGATGCGTATGCCCTTCCGCTAAGGCATGATCCGCCCAATCCCGGAAGGCGGTACGCCAGTCACCATGGGCGCTGCTTTCAGAGGCACTCTGCGAGCGCAGTTCAGGCGGTAGATCTTCGACCAGGATTTCACGCCCTGACGCCATGACGGTCAGCCAGCGACAGATGTTTTCCAGCTGCCGCACATTGCCGGGCCAGGGTAAACGCGTCAAATGCGCTTCCGCTTCGCTGGTCAGTACTTTGATATCCGTGGTGAGCTCTTTCGCCGCTTCGGCTAAAAAGTGCCGGGTTAAGCGGGGAATATCTTCACGCCGCTCGGCGAGCTTCGGAAGATGGATACGAATAACGTTTAAGCGGTGGAATAAATCTTCGCGGAAGCGGCCATCGTCTACTAAAACCTCTAAATTCTGGTGGGTAGCCGCGATAATACGCACATCGACTCTTACCGGCGTATGACCACCTACACGATAAAATTCACCGTCCGCTAGCACCCGCAGTAAGCGGGTTTGTGTTTCCGCTGGCATATCGCCTATTTCGTCTAAAAACAGCGTGCCACCATTAGCCTGCTCAAAGCGCCCTTGACGCTGCTGGGCGGCACCGGTAAAGGCGCCTTTCTCATGGCCAAACAGCTCAGACTCAATTAAGTCACGAGGAATAGCCGCCATGTTCAAGGCAATAAACGGCTTACCCGAGCGTGGGCTGTGCTGATGAAGCGCCTGAGCCACACGCTCCTTACCGGTTCCCGACTCGCCGTTGATCAATACCGTAATATGCGAGTGGGAAAGACGGCCAATGGCGCGAAACACTTCCTGCATAGCAGGCGCTTCGCCGATTATTTCAGCGTTCAACCCCTCAGGCACTGTCACCGGGCGCTGGCGCTCACGGGCGTGAGCCACCGCGCGGCGTACCAATGCAAGAGCCTCATCGACATCAAACGGCTTAGGCAAGTACTCAAACGCCCCGCCCTGATACGAGGCCACTGCGCTGTCCAAATCCGAGTGCGCCGTCATTACAATCACTGGCAAATCGGGGTGCACTTCGCGCACTCTCGACATTAAATCCAGCCCATCAATGCCAGGCATGCGGATATCGGTAACCAATACATCAGGCGGGCTTTCTAGCAGACGTGCCAGGGCTATGTCGGCGCGTTCAATACACTCAACGTCGAGGTCGGGTTGCGCCAACGCGCGCTCCAGCACCCAGCGAATAGCGCGGTCGTCATCGACAATGACCACCCGCGCCACATCAGTACGTGTAGCCTCAGTCATGACGCTTCTCCGGTAAAATTAATACCAATGGAATCAGTAAACGAAATTCGGTATGTCCGGCTCGTGAATCGCATTCGATCAGTCCTTGATGTTGGTGCAAAATCGACTGGGCGATAGATAGCCCAAGGCCGCTGCCTTCTGCCCGACCTGACACCATGGGATAAAAGAGTGTTTCTTGCAGCCCATCGGGAATACCGGGGCCGTTGTCGATGACCGCGACCTCACTGACTAAACGGTGGCGCTCAGCGCCCAACGTGAATTGGCGGCGGGCACGGGTACGCAATATCAAAAGAGGCTCAGGTGTTTGCGCATCGCTCATGGCCTGTACCGCGTTGCGGGCCACATTAAGCACCGCTTGAATCATTTGTGATTCATCACCCGAAAGATCGGGCAAGCTTGGGTCGTAATCGCGGCTAATTTCAATACAGGGGTGTTCGGCAATTAACAGCGCACGCACGCGCTCCAAGACCCTGTGAATATTGACGGGCTCGTGTTTAAGGATGCGGTTAGGACCAAGCATGGAATCCACTAGATCCCGCAGCCGATCCACCTCTTCCACAATAATATGGGTGTATTCACGCAGCGCGGGATCATCTAAGTCACGCTCGAGTAGCTGCGCGGCACCACGGATACCGCCAAGCGGATTTTTAACTTCATGAGCGAGCCCGCGGGCTAATATTTTGATGGTTTCCTGGCGCGTGGTGAGCGCCTCTTCCCGGGAAATTTGCATTAACCGGTCGCGGGGCTCCACTTCTAACAGCAGTTCATTTTCAGAGAGTGGCGTGACGGTGTAATCGACCGTAAGCGGCTCACTATTAAGTGGTGTAATTCGAGCTTCACGCTGGGTGTAAGGGTGAAACGCATCCCGCGCCTTGGCCAACACATCATCGATACTTTCATCACCGCCGAGCAAGGTATCCAGGCTGATGCCCTGAACCCGGCTAAGGCTGACCGCTAATAGCGCTTCGGCGGCAGGGTTCATCCAGCACACACGCAGTTCGCCGTCGAGCAGCAATACCGCCGTAGTGAGATGTTCAAGCAAGCGCTGATGCATGGTGTCGTCCTGTGAAATCGCCTCTTCCATCGCCGTTTCAGACCTACCGGTGGATGATCAATGAGGGAAGTGCAAAA
This sequence comes from Halomonas sp., assembly GCF_011050415.1. Taxonomy (GTDB): domain Bacteria; phylum Pseudomonadota; class Gammaproteobacteria; order Pseudomonadales; family Halomonadaceae; genus Vreelandella. Next base: position 151,297 of record NZ_DRFS01000021.1, on the reverse strand, counting down.
AGCGCGCCAATTACGCGTGAATGCTTATTTGCACGGCTTGCGGGCAGACCAAAGGGAGGAGGTGATTCTTTTTAGCGCACATGCCGCATCAAATGCGCCCATCAATGCACTATTTTAGTGCATTGAGTTTTTTAAAACTGGTTTTTAAAAAGCTTGTTTTTTTAAAGTCGTCTTTTAAAACAGGTAGAAAATCTTTTAGGGAACGCTAATCGTCACCGGTAAGGAACGGTGCTGCAAACGCTGGCTGCTATCTAACAGCTCTGCCTGAAGCTCATGTCGGCCCGCCGCAAGCCCTGTTAACCAAAAGACATCACTGTGCAAAGCGGTCTGGCTAATTTCACCATTCACTAACAGTCGCACCTGGTGATCTTCGCGCAGCGGTGGTGCAATCAACACTTCCACGGCGGTCATCCCCTCTTGCAACCGTGTACCTTGCTGGGGCAGCGTAATCGTAAAGTGGTCATAAGGCATAAAGGGCTGCCCAGGCCTACCCCGTGGCCGCTCAGCGGCAGGTGAGACCGTTTGATGGCTGGGCATGGTAGCCCTTAGCGCAGGTGGTAGGCCGGGTAATGGGGCAAGTTCTAGCGCTTCACCGCCGCGGCCAGGGTTATCAGTAAAGATCACGTTACCGTGCTCATCGGTGACACGGAAAACCGTTTGCGCAAAAGCGGTTGCCGCACTGGCAGCGAACCAAACGCTCAACACGGTGGCCATTACACCACTTACCTTTAACGTGGTTATGTTACTCACTGTGCTCTTAACCACCACCTTGCCTCCTACAACGAAAAAACCCCGCCGAAGCGGGGCTTTTAACACTATTACCAACCACCATTACCACCGCCATCATGATAGTAACAGCCTGGGGTGCATAGCGCTGATTAGCAGCTGTAGTACATATCAAACTCAATCGGGTGAGTCGTCATGCGAATACGCTCAACGTCTTCCATTTTAAGTTCGATGTAAGCATCGATCATGTCGTCGGTGAACACGCCACCTTCGGTCAAGAACGCACGGTCAGCATCGAGTGCTTCCAGAGCCTGATCCAGGCTGTGCGCCACAGTTGGTACTGACTTGCCTTCTTCTGGCGGCAGGTCGTACAGGTTTTTGTCCATGGCATCGCCAGGATGGATCTTGTTTTTGATACCGTCGATACCCGCCATCAACATGGCAGAGAATGCCAGGTAAGGGTTGGCAGTCGGATCAGGGAAACGAGCTTCTACACGCTTACCTTTCGGGCTAGCAGTGTAAGGAATACGGATCGAAGCAGAGCGGTTACGCGCGCTGTAGGCCAGCATTACCGGCGCTTCAAAACCAGGCACCAGACGCTTATACGAGTTCGTAGAGGCGTTAGTGAAGGCGTTCAGGGCACGGGCGTGCTTGATGATGCCGCCAATGTAGAAAAGCGCCATTTCAGACAGGCCAGCGTACTCGTCACCGGCAAACTGGTTTTCACCACCCTTCCAGAACGACTGGTGAACGTGCATACCAGAACCGTTGTCGCCAACCAGCGGCTTAGGCATGAAGGTCGCGGTTTTGCCGTAAGCGTGAGCCACGTTATGGATCACGTACTTCATTTCCTGAACTTCGTCAGCTTTCTTCACCAGCGTGTTGAATTTAACGCCGATTTCATTCTGACCTGCGTTGGCAACTTCGTGGTGGTGAACTTCCACGGTCTGACCAATCGCTTCCAGGGTGTTACACATAGCGCCACGGATATCGTGAAAGCTATCAACCGGTGGCACGGGGAAGTAACCGCCTTTCAGACGCGGACGGTGGCCTAAGTTGCCGCCTTCAACGCGGCTGTCGGTTGCCCAAGCGCCTTCGTCAGAAGTGATTTTGTACATGGAGCCTTGAATATCGCTCTTCCAATGTACTTCATCAAAGATAAAGAATTCAGGCTCAGGACCAAAGAATGCGGTGTCACCCAGGCCAGTAGACTGCAGGTAAGCTTCTGCACGCTTAGCGATAGAGCGCGGGTCACGATCATAGCCTTGCATGGTGGCCGGCTCGATGATGTCACAACGCAGCACCAACGTAGCATCTTCGGTAAAGGGGTCGAGGAAGGCAGAGCCGTCCTCTGGACGCAGAATCATGTCGGATTCGTTGATGCCCTTCCAGCCATCGATAGAGGAACCATCGAACATTTGGCCGTTTTCGAAGAACTCTTCGTTTACGTCACGGGCAGGCACGGTCACGTGCTGCTCTTTACCGCGGGTGTCGGTGAAACGCAGGTCTACCCACTTAACATCATGTTCTTCAATTAGCGCGAGAGTCTTGGCTGACATAGTGTCCTCCGGTATGAGCGTGGCTTAAAGTTAACGACTGTAAGCTACCGATAAAAGTGTTGTTCGACAAATTACGTGTAAACCATACGCATGTCATTTCTTGTTCGCTCAACGTTTGCTGGCATTAATGAACAAATCGCTCAGCGAGCATTTCAAACCGGCTATCGTTTTAGCACGCCGCAAGGCTTATGCCTACGACCCGCTAGCCGCTGGCGAATATAATGCAGAGAGCATGCCAACACTGCACCATAATGGCATAAAAAAACAACAACTAATTGTTTTTAAAACGTTAAAAAATAGGTTCCTATGCCTCTTGATGAGGCATAACGGCTTTACCATCGCTGAGAAGGCTTATAAACTCCACCCAATGCACCAAAAAAGAACAAAAATAACTACCGATGACTCAATTTAGTGCATCGAAATTGTTGAGCGCACATTTTTTGCCCGCAAACTTTTGCTTGCTACTCAAATAAACCAGATACTACAATAAATTACATTCTGTCAGATTCGCTCACATTTGGAGTAAGCTATGGTATCGGTTTGCTTTATCGTTGATGCCATGGTGACGGGTGCAATGCTGCCACGCCATTTAAAGTCTATACGTGAGTCCAGCGTTGATGATCACTTGCTGCCTATTTTGGTTACCGGCACTCGTCCACATGCACGCTTAGCTTTAATAGAGCAGCGTTATTACACCCATTGCCTAGTCACCCCTGCTAAGCCGCTGGGCGCTCGTCTTAACCAGGCGGCCTTTACCAGCCAGGCTGAATGGCTAATCATCGCGCTGCAAAAACAACCGCTGCCAGCGAGCTTGTGGGGCTCACTCTACCCGCAATTAAATGCCTATACGCTTGACGCCATTATGATTGGTCTTGCAAAACCTACATTTTCTGAACGCATCCTACGCCGCTTAATGGCAAGCGCGCTGCTACTGCCGCCCTATATTGCCGTTAGAAGAGCGTGGCTTGAACGATTAGGTGGGTTTGACCCTGAATTAGACGAGTTCTACGCTATCAAAGATTTTCTGCAGCGCTTACACGCCTGCTCAACTCGCTTAAAAAGCTATAATGGTCAACTGCTTAGAGAAGTAGATGATATTACTAGCAGTGCCCAGATTAGCTCATCGCGTCGTGCATGTACGCCGCGGCTGTAACAGGCACTATCTATTCATATCATGTGCCCGCAACCAATTCCTTAAAAGCGAATGCTTCCGCCATTGTATCGTTGACACCCTAGGCTACTTTTAGTCGCTTGCCAAAAAGCATTGAGCCTAACGTGAAAGTATTTGCCAACTTATTGAGTGCTACCGACCCTGCTACGCCCACCACAATAAGCACTAACGCATACAGCGTAATGGGTAATGACAAGGGCGCTACCGCTAAATCAGCAAGCACAAAGAACATCGGATGCGCCAAATAAATACCAAACGAATAAGCGTTTATTTGGCGCACCCATGACGGCGCAGGACGCCCCGCTAAATAGCGCATGGCGCAGAGCGTAAACAGAACAAAGAACGGGATAACCCATACCTCTTTGGATGAGAACGCCAGCCAGCCTGCAAAGGTTGCCGCAATCACCAGTGCTACAAATAGCGCAAGCCACCCTGGACTAGCCATTTGCTGCATCCAGACAGGACGCTCTGCCAGCACGCTTTCCGGTGCTAGCGGGTAGTAGCGCACCAGCACCAGGGCCAGGAAAAACACATAAATCCATCCCAGCGGTGCGATCCATAACAGGTAACCTGGCCAATCCACATTAAACCAGTAAGCCAAGCCCCAATACGCCATGCTGACAACACAGGCACCCCACAGCCACGGCACGGGGTTTAAACGCCACAGCTGCCAGCGGGCAAATAGCCAATAAGCCACATAAAACTGCATCGCAATGATCAAGAAATAGCCATGCCAGCCGGCATACACGTAATACTCAACGGCGTTGGCAACAAACCCCACCGGTTCATCGGTAGTTTGTAAGCGTACCCACTCCGCCGTGGAATAAATAAATCCATAAACAAAATAAGGCACCATCACGTACTTCACGCGCTGGGTGAGGAATCCCTCTGGGACAGATTTATCGTAGCGAACGGCGAACACGAAGATAGAGATAAACAGGAAAATGGGGGTGCCCAGCACGAGCGGCAACCGCATTAAATCGGTGACTAGGTTATCAACACGCTGATTCACATGGTCAAGCAGATGAAACAAAAAAACGGCCATACAGCCGTAAGCACGTAACCAATAAATCTCTTCAACTTTCCGCATCAGACCTCCCGCCGCCACATAACCCAATCTCATTCTTCTGTATGGTTATTCTGCATAGCTATCTTAAAAAGCTATCCTCAAGGACTATCCTGAATGGCTATGATGAACATCTAACGCCGTCGCGTTGTCCGACCCCATTGAACAGTTTTAATTCCCGGAGGAAACGTGTTCAAACCCAAGCTGCCGCACTTCTCATACCGATTTAACGTGTTACTAACGACGCTCATTGGGTGGCTAACGCTCAGTGGGCACAGCATGGCCAGCGAGGTTGAGCACCACCAGTTTTTCTCGCCAACGCTAGGCTACGACTACCCTTATAGTGTTTATTTACCTGATCAATATGACGCCCAAGCGACAGACGCCTATCCCGTCATCTATATGCTACACGGCTCCTTTGGAACTGACCGCGACTGGGTTTCACGAGGCAATTTACAGCAAGTGGCAGACAGGTTAATTCGCGCAGGCCATATTCCACCAGCAGTTTTTATTATGCCGGGTAGCCGTAGCTGGTGGGTAGACGGACACAACGAACCCGCCCGCAGCGCATTTTTTGATGACCTAATGCCCCACGTGGAAGCGACTTATCATGTAGGCCAGGAGCGCCACCTGCGTGGCGTAGCAGGGCTTTCCGCGGGTGGCTATGGCGCGCTCAACTTTGCGTTAGAGCGGCCTGACTTATTCGCCGCCGTGGCCGCGTTAAGCCCCGCTAGCTACGCCCCCTTACCGCCGCGCAACTCCTCCGCGTGGCGCCACCCAGCATTTATCAACGAGCAGGGCCAGTTCGACCGCGGGCTGTGGGAGTCGTTAAACTACACCGCTCACTTAGAAGAGTACCGCTTCCTGGTTACCCCTAGAGGCCCCGAAGAGCAGTCAGAAGCCCCCTATGTACCGCTGTATATCAGCGCCGGACGAAGCGATGTTTACGATGCAGAGTTCCATGCCCGACTATTGCGCCAATCAATGGAACGCATTCAGCCCGATGCCGTTCGCCTAGACCTTTACCCCGGAGGCCACACCTGGCAAGTATGGCGCGCCAGCCTACCCGCCGCATTAAACTTCATGTTCCAGCATGTAGGCCACCTACACCGCCCAGCAGCCACAGAGCCAGTGAACACAGATACAGCCAACAGCAGTTGAACTGCACTACACTAAAACAACCCCATCACGACAAGGAAAAGCGCCATGCATCAGCATATTGAGTGGGATGATCCTGGTAGCGCCAGCGTAATGAAACTGTTTAGCAAAGATCACCGCTACCACCCCAAACCCGGCCCAGGCGACATACTTTCTGCCCGTTACCAACTGGTCAACGTGCGCGTCAAAGTGCAAGCCTACCTTGAAGAGGATGGCGTCAGCATTGGTGAAGTCGTCGCTATTATTGATGCCAACGATAGACGCTATAAAAACCATCACAAACTCGAACTCGGCAGCATCGTAAGATTGCCCGATGATAAACGCGCCTTAGAAGCTCACCCGCAGGAAAAAGAGAAAGAAGAAGACGAGAAGGATTAAAGACACAGCCGTTTAACGTATTCAGCTAAAAAGCCACCACGGTGGCTTTTTTAGTGAGCGTTTCAAACACAATGCATAGCTACCACTATTCACGATTCAAGCACACTCCGAGTAGCGCGGCGTAAGCGTTAGCGCACCCGCGAAAGCACCGCGCAGCGGTGCTAAGGGCACATACTTTAAATCTAGGCATAACCTACCTGGGCGACTGCGCACTCTTTAGTTGGGAAACCACCCGCCGCGAACTATTTCTAAGCTGCCTACTCGACAACACAAACCTCACCACTTATTAAGAGTAAGGCACATTCCAAGTAGTGCGGCGTAAGCGTCAGCGCACCCGCAAAAGCACCGCGCAGCGGTGCCAAGGGCACATACTTTAATCTAGGCATAACCTGCCTGGGCGGTAGCGCACAACAGCGTATTGGCCAGCTACTCACAAAGCCATTTCTGAGCTGCCAGAGCGGCAGCACACTATTGTCATTACGGACTCAAATCACAAAAGTATCGAGGTGGTGTTGGCGATGGGGATATTCCAGTAGCGGGATTTATTGCCCTCGTCGGTGACATACTCCACCCGGCCACCATTCACCAGCACCCGGTAGTGCTGCAGGTAGTAGAGGTTAGCGCGCTTGGAGTTAAGAATGGTTTTTAGGTCACTGGGAGAAAAATCATCCATGCGGCACTCCTTGTTATCGTTTTCTCCATCTAACCATTCTTTACACCGCCACGCTATTGACCTTAGTCATACTTAGCTGACCGTGATTCCACGCTATCCACCCCCTAACTCCGTGCTACGCTTAGCGCTACCGCTCCCCTTTATAGGCACTTCACCATGCATCCTTTTCGTCTTCTCACCGCCTTGGTTACTACGCTGGTGATCACCCTGCCTGTCTCTTTACAAGCCCAGGCACAAACGGGCGGACAGTGGAGTGAATACGATGATGTATTTGAGAACGGTGCGCGCCATGCCAATATTTGGCAGTTGGGTTGGACCGGTATTTATGGCGCCAGCCTTGCGGTGAATGCTTACCAATCGAGCGAGGCGAGCAACCCGGATGACCGCTTTGATGCGCGCGTAGGCGTGGTGAAGTCAGCCTTGGCCGTGGCCGGTATGTTGACGGATCGTCAGCCGCACCCAGCGGCATTGGCGGAGTATGAGCGTTTGAAAGCCAGCGGTGATCTTAGTGGCGTGCAGGCACTTGGCTTGCAGCTTGCCCAAGCGGAGCGCGAGCGACGTGGCTGGGGTGCACGCGTTAGTTCACTGGTGGTGAATGGCGTGGCGGGTGCGGTGATTGCCGCCGATGGCCGGGAAGGCGATGCGGCCATTAACTTTGCCAGTGGCATGCTGGTGAATGAACTACAAATTTGGACACAGCCTCGCCAAGCAACGTCTGCCATTAATCGCTTTCAGCCCGCTAACCTTTCGCTTGGGCCGATTACTATTCCCGGTGAGTATGCGCTCAACGTGGGGCCACAGCAGCTAGGCGCTACCTGGCGCTACTGACCCCCCTGCTGTTAGGTCTCTCAAGTATTGGCGGCAGTTTGCCTCCAGCGCTTTATCGTTGCTAGTACGGCATGAAGGCGTAAAATACCCAGCAATTTTTTGGCTTTGCCAAACGTAATGTTATAACCTATTTGATATTAAACGAGGCCACTTGATGAGTGAGCATACGCACCGCCATAACAAAGAGGGCCCCTGCCACTTCTCCTTGATGTCGCTATCAGCTGTTAAACGGCTGCTGTTTGTTGCCGTGCCGCTATTGGCGCTTTGGGTGTTAGTGGTGTGGGCTGGCGGGTGGTTGAGATGAGTCAGCGCTCTTTATCACGTTTACAGCTACACAATCTGCACTTGGCCCAGGCGCGCCGCACGGTGCTTGAACACATCGAAGGCGACTTTAAGCCGGGGGCGATTACCGCGCTGATTGGCGCTAACGGCGCCGGCAAAAGCACGCTGATTCAAGCGATTATGGGTGAACTGCGGCCTATTAGCGGCGAAGTGGTATGCACCGTCGCCAAAGAGCGCCGGGCGTGGCTGCCACAGCAACTTGCGTTAGACCTGACCTTCCCCATGAGCGTGGAAGAGCTGGTAATGACCGGTAGCTGGCCCAGCCACGGGGCGTTAACCGGCTACTGTGCGGGGCATTACCGCAAGGGCCGCGAGATCATGGCACGGCTGGGCATTTCGCATTTGGCCCACCGCCCCCTGGGTGAGCTTTCCGGCGGCCAGCGCCAGCGGGCACTGATTGGTCGCACGCTGATGCAGGAAGCCGAGCTGTTACTGCTCGATGAGCCGTTTGCCAATGTGGATAGCGAGACGGTGGATATTTTGATCCGTATTTTGCGCCAGATGGCTGACGACGGCGCGACGATTATTGTCGTGCTCCACGATATGGATCATTTGCGCCGCTTGGCCGATGAAGTGCTGATGCTAAACGGCGGCCATGGCCGCTGGGTCGCGCCCAGCGCGCTGACCCATCAACATGCTACCGCCCAAGTGGTGCCATTTAGCTTGGGAGGTCGTCATGTGGGATCTGCTTAACGCCTGGTTTATCAGCCCGTTCGATTACGGCTTTATGCGTCGGGCGGTGGTGGGTGGTTTGGCGCTTTCGCTGGCTGCCCCACCGTTAGGCGTATTTCTGGTGCTGCGCGGCATGAGCCTGATTGGCGACGCCATGGCCCATGCGATTTTGCCCGGCGTGGCACTTGGCTTTTTGCTGGCGGGATTCTCGCTGCCAATTATGAGTATTGGCGGGGTGATGTTCGGCTTACTGGTTGCGCTACTGGCAGGCGCAGTCTCAAAGATGGGCGGGCAGCGCGAAGATGCCGCCATGGCGAGCTTTTTTATTATCTCGCTTGCCGCAGGCGTAATGCTGATCTCGCTGGGTGGTAGCAGCGTTGACCTTACCCACGTTCTGTTTGGCTCGATCCTGGCGATTAACTCTACCGCCCTGCTGCTGATCGCCGGCATTAGCACGCTAATTGTGCTGACCCTGGCCGTGGTGTTTCGCGCCCTGGTAGTGGAGTGCTTAGACCCGCTGTTTTTGCGCGGTCAAAGTCACCGCAGTGGCTGGGTACACAGCGTGTTTTTAGGCCTGCTGGTGCTCAATCTAACCGCTGGTTTTCAGACATTAGGCACGTTGATGGCAGTGGGCCTGATGATGCTCCCGGCTACATCGGCGCGCTTTTGGAGCAAACGCTTAGAGGGCTTGATCGGCATCGCGATTGTGTTGGCGATGGTGTCGAGCACCGGTGGTCTGCTGCTCTCGTTTCATCTCGATATCCCTTCTGGCCCGAGCATTATTCTGCTGGCGGGGGCGGGGTATCTGTTTTCGGCCCTATTTGGCCGTTACCACAGCTTGGCGGCCAAGCTGCGGCGTAAAACAACGCCGCTGGCTGTTGAGCAGGGCGCTTAATTTTCGTATTTATGCTTAACCCTAAAAGGAGTGCTGTATGTCTTTTGCCTCTTCCTCGCGCTGGTTAGTGGGTGTTTCTGCGATGCTAGCGCTGCCCGCTGCCATGGCTAACGAGCGCGTTCAGGTCGTCACCAGTTTCTCTATTTTGGCCGATATGGTGGAAAACGTCGGTGGCGAGCATGTTGATGTGACGTCGCTAGTCGGTGCCGATGGCGATGCCCATGTTTACTCCCCCAGTCCTGGCGATGCACGTTCGCTGGCGGATGCTGACTTAGTGGTGTTTAACGGCCTACTGTTTGAGGGCTGGATGGAGCGTTTGATTAGCGCCAGCGACTACTCAGGCCCGCTAGTTACAGCCACTGCTGGCATTGCGCCGCTCTCGTACGCTGGGCATGACGACCACGACGATCACGGACATGGGCATGATGAACATGAAGCGCATGATCACGAAGATCCACACGCCGGTCATGACCATGGTGACGAGGATCCCCACGCTTGGCAGGATATGCAGCAAGCCAAGGTGTATGTGGCTAATATCCGCGACGGTTTAATCGCGGCGGACACCGACAACGCGGACGAATATCGCGCTAACGCCGAGCGCTATTTAGAGGAAATGGCCGAGGTAGACGCAGAAATTCGTGCCTTGATTGAGGAGATTCCGGCGTCGTCCAGCGTGATTACCGGACACGACTCTTTTGGCTACTTCTCAAATGCTTATGGGGTTAATTTCCTCTCACCGGTCGGCCTTTCCACAGAAGCAGACCCGAGCGGTGCCAGCATGGCGGCACTGGTTGATGTGATCGCGGCGGAGAATGTTAAAGCGCTGTTCCATGAGAACATGACCAACCAGTCGATCATTACCCAGTTGTCTGAAGAGACGGGCCTACCGATTGCGGGCACGCTGTATGCAGATGCGCTAGCAAGCGAAGGTGACGCCAGCACCTACCTGGGCATGATGCGCCATAATGCTGAAGTACTGCACTCGGCCCTCGCTGAGCCTGGGCATGATGATCACGGTCATGCTCACGATGACCACGACCACGACCACGACCACGACCACGACCACGACCACGACCACGACCACGACCACGACCACGACGATCATGGTCATAGCCACTAAGCCGTTAACGTCAATAGTGCTGCTCAGGCATTAATCGCCGTGAGCAGCCACTCCCGAAAAGATGCCATGGCATGGGTTTCTGCCCGCGTTTGCAGGCGAGTGAGCCAGTAACCTCCCAAACTGACAGTGGTGTCGAAAGGCTGCACTAACGCACCACTGCTCAACTGCCGGGAGAACATCAATGGTGGTGCTAGCGCCACGCCTGCCCCTTGTAACGCTGCTTCCACCATAGCGATGGAAGAGTCAAACACTATGCTTTTGGTCATCGGAAAGCTGCGTGGCAGCCCTGCCGCTAATAGCCACTCTGTCCACTCATCGGCGCGATAAGAGCGCAGCCAGGTCTCGCCTAATACATCGGCTGGCGTGCTGAGCCGCGCGGCGATGTCAGGAATGCACAATACCGAAAGCGAGGCGGGCAGCAGCGGTTGCGCTGCCGTGCCGTGCCAAGCACCGGTACCAAAACGGATCGCTAAATCGAGCCCCTCAGCGGCTAGGTCAGCGCGATTGTTGTGGGTAGAGAGCCGCAAATCCACATACGGGTACTTCTGCTGAAAATCCTCCAGCCGTGGCAATAGCCAGCCAACAGCGAAGGTCCCCACCACGCCGACATTTAGCACTTCACGATAGCTGCTCTCGCCAAGCCGATCCAGCGTGTGCGACATTTGATCGAAGGCGCTTTTCAGCACAGGTAACAGTAACTCGCCCTCTTGAGTAAGCATTAGCCCCCGGGGCAAGCGTTTGAACAGCGGCACCTTCAACTGGCCTTCAAGCAGTTTCACCTGATGGCTGACCGCCGCCTGGGTGACATGCAGCTCTTCCGCTGCGCGAGTAAAACTCAAATGTCTGGCCGACGCCTCGAAAGCACGCAATGCCTTTAACGGCAGATAAGAACGCACCACACAGACCCCCAAATTTTTCTAATGACTCATGCAAAATATTGCCGTTTGTGAATCCCCGCAGCGCGCCGTATGTTAGTCCTTTGTCACCCATTTATCGGGTCACGGCACGATTAATCGAGTCGCTATAACATTAGGAACAGGATTCTGGTATGCACAAGATGTTAGCAGCAAATAGCCGCTTTATCATGACCACTTCACTGCTTATTAGTAGCTCTGCATGGGCATTCGACAGGACTGACAATGCTGCCATTGAAGCACTGGTAAACGAGACTATTGCGCCGCTTATGGAGGAGCATCGCATACCAGGAATGGCGGTGGCGCTAACGATCAACGGCGATCAGCATTACTTTAATTATGGACTCGCCAACCAAGAGGCGGAGATCCCAGTGACTGACGAGACGCTGTTTGAACTAGGCTCGATCAGTAAGCTCTTCACCGCGACGCTGGCGGCCTATGCAGACGCGAGCGGTGCCCTTGCGCTTTACGACCCAGCCAGCCAGCATTTAGCGGCCCTGGAAGGCAGTGCCTTTGATGAGATCACGCTGCTTGAACTCGGCACCTACACCGCAGGCGAGCTGCCGCTGCAGTTTCCAGAAGCGGTACAAAACGAAGGGCAGATGATCGACTACTATCGCCAGTGGCAGCCTGAATCCGCCCCTGGCAGCCATCGCCTCTACTCCAACCCAAGTATCGGGCTGATGGGCTATTTGACCGCCCAACGCCTTGGTAAGCCTTTTGAGACGCTGATGCAGGAGGAAGTGTTCGCCCCCCTAGGACTTGAGCACAGCTATTTTCAGGTACCAGAAGAGCAGCAGGCGCACTACGCCTATGGTTACTCTAAAGAGGATGAACCGATTAGGGTGAACCCAGGCATGCTGGATGCCCAAGCTTACGGGCTGAAATCAAATGCCGCCGACCTGCTGGCGCTTGTGGAAGCGAACATGGCAGATGCCGATATTGATGTTGATATTGGTGAGCCCCTTCGCCAAGCCTTGGAAGCCACCTGCGCAGGCTACGTTGAGGTCGGTCATATGACCCAAGGCCTGGGCTGGGAAAGCTACGCCTACCCGGTAACGCTTGAGCAGCTGCTGGCGGGCAATTCGCTTGAGATGATTTTAGAGCCTAACCCTGCCAACCGCTTAACCCCGCCGCAGGCCCCAAGACACGAAGCGCTCTATAACAAGACCGGGGCCACCAACGGTTTTGGTGGCTATGTAGCTTTCGTGCCCAGCGAGCAGATCGGTATTGTGTTGCTGGCAAACCGCAACTACCCCAATCAGGCGCGCATCGAGACCGCTTATCAGCTGCTTAGCGCGCTCATCACCGATACACCCTAAGCTAAAACCGTACACAACCATCTAATGCCGCCCTTGGCGGCATTTTTACACCTATTAAGCGCGCTTTTAGCCGCCTAAAGTTGCATTTTCCGCTATCAATAAGGAGACTACCCACCTTCCCCGTTACTAACCTTCACTGCGAAGAGCCCTCTCTCATGCGTCTAAACGCCGATTTTAGCCACTTTGCCTGTGTTACCCCGGAAGAGTATCAGTGGGTCGACTCCCCCAGTGCTGGGGTAGAACGCATGATGTTTGACCGTATTGGTGATGAAGTAGCCCGCGCGACCAGCCTGGTGCGCTATGCCCCTAACACCAAGTTTGAGCGCCATATCCACGGCGGCGGCGAAGAAATTTTGGTGCTGGAAGGCGTGTTTGCCGACGAACATGGACGCTACGCGGCAGGCAGCTACCTGCGCAACCCTGTGGGTACCGGCCATACACCCAATATTGGCGAGGAAGGCGCGCTGATTTTTGTCAAACTGCACCAGTTTGACCCTAACGACACACTGCAACTAGCGGTACCTGCGCACCGGCTCCCTTGGCAGCCAGACCGCCGCCCGCGCATTGCCTACAAGATGCTGCATACTTATAAGCAGGAGCGAACCAGCCTGGAACGCTGGTCGGCGGGAACCTCTATTACTTACCCCACGTTACTGGGTGGCCTGGAGTTTTTCATTCTGGAAGGCACGCTAAGCGATAGTGAGCAGAGCTATACGTCCGGCACCTGGTGCCGCTACCCAAGCGGTGCGGCACCGGCGTTAACCGCAGGTGATGAAGGCGTAATGATGTACCTCAAGCGTGGTCATCTGCCACCCGTTTAGGTTCGCGCTAAGCCCAGAAATGGCAGTAGCGTAAGGGCCGCAATTAGCCCGACCGCTAATAGTACCAGGACGACCTGCATGGGGTGATCCGCTAAGCGCTTCCAGAGCGTCATTTGTTCGCCCCGCTCAACGGCTTGCTGGTGTTCGCGCTGGGCACGCTCCAATCGCTCCGCTTGATAAGCTTCCAATGCCGCCTTGGCCGCTTCATGCTGATGGGGGTTGCGCAGCCAAATGGCATCGACCCCCAGGCGGAAAAAGCCCGCCTGGGTTTCATAGGTATCAAAGCCATGGGCGGCGAGCAGGTCACGCACTTCCATGGCCTCTTCATCGGTCACATGGCGCAGTCGGAACAGTAGTTCAGCCATTAGCGTGCCTCATGCGTCGCTCTTACCCACCATCAGGTCTGCCTGAATCACTTCTATCCAGTAGCCGTCAGGGTCTTTAACGAAGATAACATCTTTCATTTTGCCCTGATCCGCGCGTTTTACAAAGGTGACGTTATGCTCATCAAACCACGCCTGAGCTGCCGTTAAATCTGGCACATTAAAGCAGATATGCCCAAAGCCCTGAGGTTCGGCATTGCCATCGTGGTAAGCGAAATCGTCCTGATGCTCGGTGCCCCAGTTGTGGGTAAGCTCTAACAGCCCTTTCTGGCTGAAGGTCCAGGCGGTACGGGCTTGAGTATCTTCTGGAACGCTGTCGCTGGGTGAAAGGTTGGCCAGAAAATAGAGCGAAAACTGCATCTCCTCAAAGTCCAACCGGCGCATCACCTGCATGCCAAATACCTTAGAGTAGAAGGCCAGAGCAACTTCGGGATCTTTCACCCGCAGCATGGTGTGATTCAAACAAAACCCCTGGGTTTGTGGCGGTGTAGCGACAACGCCAGGATGCTGCTCGCCTTGAAAACTCATCTCGCTCTCCTTAATCAACAGTAGCTGTTACCTACCATGGGGGTTCAATAGCCATAATTCCAGTCAAAACAAACGTCCAGACCTTCTGCCGGCTAACCGCATTAGTGATTGACCCGTGTTGTCGTGAAGACTGCTGGCATTACCACACGAAACCTCTACACTTATTATTCAGTGCTTTTACAAAAACGTTACAGAACAATAACGGGTGCCACTTGATTGCGGTATCTCGCAGGAGTCCTCCATGAGTTCGAGTGATATGGGATTGGGTGATCGCTTAACCCTTAAACAGCTTGCTCACGCGCTGCAAAATGGTTTTTCGCCGATTGTTGAGGTTGAGTCGATGGATGGCATTTACGCTGTTCGATTCCATCATGCCAACGGGGTTGCTGATTTATGTAGCGCAGAGGGGAAAGTCAGCACTTTTTTAGGCACCGGGGAGATACGCGACGTTCTCGGTCAGCTAGGCCTTACTCACGGCGTTCTCACCTTTGCCGATCAGTGTGGTGATGAAATGATTGGCGTCGAGGGTAAAGCGATCACACCCACCGAAAAGCTTACCTACGGCACCCGGATTGCTTTTCGCTAGCAGACCTTCACTCCCACAAGGTCTTTACAGGCTGGCGCAAGCCAAGGATAGTATTCGCTCGACAGGGGCGCCTTTTTTTAACACTGGGCTGAGAAGCACCCTTTGAACCTGAACCGGATAACACCGGCGTAGGGAGTCGTGGTGCTCTTTACCACCTCCCTGCCGGGAGGAAGCTATGCCTCTAAGCCCACTTGGCGATTATCTTCAAACGCTTCGTGTAGAAACCCCGCTGGTGCACTGCATCACTAATTATGTTGCCATGAACAGCACTGCTAATGTGCTGCTAGCCACCGGGGCGTCCCCCGCTATGCTGCATGCCCCTGAAGAAGTCGCTGAGTTCACGGCGATTGCTGCGGGGCTGTCGGTTAATATCGGCACGATCTCTTCCCACTGGGCCAACGCGATGCTGATGGCCACAAAGACCGCCGAAGAGCATGGCATCCCCTGGGTGTTAGACCCTGTCGCCGTGGGTGCTACGCGCTATCGCCAAACGCTCTGCACGCAACTCCTGGCTACGAAACCTAGCGTTATTCGTGGCAATGCCTCGGAAATTCTTACCCTTAATGGCTTAGCTAACCCAGGCCGCGGTGTGGACTCAACAGCCGCTACCGACCAAGCCATAGAGGCAGCAATAGCGCTGGCGCAGCAACATGGCTGTATTGTCGCAATGACCGGCGAAAGCGACTGGGTGACGGACGGACAGCAGCACTATCGGATACATGGTGGTCACCCCTTAATGCCGCGAGTGACCACCCTTGGCTGTGGGTTAAGCGCGCTGGTGGCTGCGTTTGCCGCTGCCAACCCTGAAGCGCCACTGGGTGCCACGGCGGCTGCGCTTGCCTGCTTTGCCGTTGCCGGCGAGCGCGCGGGTGAGATAGCTCCCGGGCCGGGCAGTTTTCAGGTCGCGTTATTGGATGCGCTCTATCAGCTTACCCCCGCTGACCTCACCACTTACGCGCAGTTGGAGACACTTCATGCCGATTGATCTATCGCTCTATTTGGTGACCGACGCAGAGCTCTGCCGCGATGCAGGTTTGGAGCAAACAGTTGAAGCAGCAGTAAAGGGTGGTGTCACGGTCGTGCAGCTACGCGATAAGCATGCCAGCGATAAACAGATGATTGACCAGGGCAAACGGCTAAAGGCGATATTGGCAGGCACCGGTGTACCGCTGATCATTAATGACCGTTTGCAGGTGGCCTTAGCGTGTCAGGCGGATGGTTTACATGTTGGCCAAAGTGATACGGCCGCTCAAGAAGCGCGCCGTGCTATGGGGCAACAGGCGATCATTGGCTTGTCCATCAATACGCTTGAGCAGCTTCAAGCAGCGCCTATTACGCTACTGGATTATGTGGGGCTTGGCCCGGTGTTTGCCACCGTGAGCAAGCAGGATCACGCTCAGCCCATCGGCTTTGGCGGTTTGGCCGCGCTGGTTAAGAGTTGCCCGCTGCCCAGCGTGGCCATTGGCGGGCTTAAGGCTGAACATGCCATTAGCGTACAACGTGCAGGTGCCAACGGCTTAGCGGTGATATCCGCCATTTGTGGCCAGCCCGACCCTTTTCAAGCCGCACGGGCATTTCTGACAACCCAACCGTCATGAACCAGTTAGAGCACATCGTCGCTTTTGTACGCGTCGCCGAGCTTGGTAGCTATACCCGGGCGGCTGAAGCGCTGGACCTTTCGCGCACCCGCGTCTCCAGACAGGTAATGGCGCTGGAAGAAGCCTTGGGCGCACGGCTGATTCAGCGCACCACGCGGCGCTTACACCTTACTGAGGCCGGTGAACGCTACTTATTACGCGCTCAGGGAATTCTCCAAGCGCTTGATGAAGCGGCTGCCGAGGTTGGCCAAGGCACCAGCGATGTGCGTGGCCGACTCCGCATCAATGGGCCAATGAGTTTTGGGACACGCTACTTAGCCCCGTTAGTTGCCCAGTTTATGAACGCCCATCCGGCGCTTGAAGTCCGCTTGGACTTGAACGACCGCCGCGTTGATTTACTGGAAGAGGGCTATGACGTAGCGATTCGCATCGGCAGCCTACCGGATTCCAGCTTGGTCGCGCGGCGCCTGACGCGCTGTCGTTTGTTGTTTTGCGCATCGCCCGCGTATCTTGCCACTCACGGTGAGCCCAGTAGCCTCTCAGCACTTACTGACCACCGCTGCCTGCGCTATCGCAGCGGCCAGAATAGCGCTGCCTGGGCGCTCCCCTCGCAGTTGCTAAGCGTACATGGACCACTTGAGAGCAATAATGGCGATGTCTTAACCCATGCCGCTGAAGCTGGCTTAGGCATCGCTCAACAGCCTAGTTTTCTGGTCACAGAAAGCATCACCAGCGGCCGCTTGGTGCCGATCTTAACCAAGGAGCCAGCGGTGCGTCTCGATGTGCACGCGCTCTACCCTGCCCGACGTTACTTACCCGCAAAAGTAGAGCGTTTTATCGACCTGCTGACTCACGCCTGGGGCGATCCGCCGGTTTGGGAGCAGCACATTGGATTATCGCCTATAGCGCAACAGTGATGTGCATATAGCGCTGATTATCTCGAAATGAGCAGCCTGTAAAGTAGCGCCATCAACCACCACGATGGAAGCTACGACGATGACGACTCTTTCACAGCCTGCTGTAACAAGCACTTTTCAACCTCATGCTATTGCGCTGCTGCGTATCGCCCTGGGGGTTATGGCCCTCGCCCACGGTTTGCTTAAAGTGTTTGTGTTTACCCTGCCCGGCACGGTCGGCTATTTTGAATCCCTCGGCTTACCAGGCTTTTTAGCGTACCTAACCATTGCCGCTGAAGTGGGCGGCGGTATCGCCTTAATTTTAGGGGTGTATACCCGCTGGGTTAGCCTGGCTCTGGTGCCCGTACTGCTTGGCGCGGCCTTGGTTCACCTCGGTAACGGCTGGCTGTTCTCTAATGCCGGAGGCGGCTGGGAGTTCCCGGTCTTCTGGACGCTGGCACTTATCGTACAAGCGGGTTTGGGGAGTGGTCGCTGGGTGTTAAGCAACCGCTTCGCTTAACACTAATGCCTACCTAAAAAGGTCGCCAGCACTTGCTTCACCGGCAGTGCTGGCACTGTTGTGGAGAGACACGCATGTTACCTAGTCTATTTATTTCCCATGGTTCCCCCATGCTGGCGCTGAACAAAACGCCGGCTCATGAATTTCTGCGTGAATTAGGCAAACGCCTTGCTCCTAAAGCGGTGGTGGTTATCTCAGCGCACTGGGAGAGCTTGACGCTCAAGGTTAGTTCTAGCAGTCAGCCGGAGACTATTCACGATTTCGGTGGGTTTCCCCGTGAGCTTTTCGCCTGCCAGTACCCTGCCCCTGGCGAGCCGGCGCTGGCGGAACGGCTAACGCAATTATTGGGATCGGAGGCGGTTGAACGCGGCTTTGATCACGGCGCTTGGGTGCCCCTTTCGTTGATGTTCCCCGACGCTAATGTGCCCGTCGTTTCTGTATCACTGCCCGTGCGCTGGAGCAATGCAGAACTTGTCGACCTGGGAGAAAAGCTCTCGGCACTGCGGGAAGAAGGCATTTTGATTATTGGCTCGGGAAGCCTGACCCATAATCTGTATGAACTTATGCCGCAAGATAGCTCGATACCCGGCTGGGTAGATGATTTTGCGCAGTGGGTTAATCATCAGCTTATCAGTGACCATCGCGCAGCGCTGCTTAACTGGGAAAGCGCGCCTAATGCGCGGAAAAACCACCCCACACCTGAACACTTTTTACCCTTACTGGTGGCCATGGGGGCTGGTGGTCAAGCAACTCAGCTACATCACAGCGTGGAGCACGGCGTGCTGGCAATGGACGTCTATCAATTCGCCTAAAGAAACATTAAACAACCTGCTTTTTTTGACTAGGCCGTGGGACGACGCTTAAGGGTGGTTCTGCGGTCATGGTAAGCCACCGCTAACCCACTGCACATAATCAAGGCACTGCCCACCCACACCCAGATATCCGGCATCTCACCCCAGATCCACCAGCCCATCAGCACTGCCCACAGCATCGCGGTGTAATCAAACGGGGCCGCAATGGCGGCAGGTGCAAACCGAAATGCCAGGGTGATAAAGGCGGTGGCGACAACTCCCAGCACGCCTGAGGCGAAAAAGCCGGCCCAGTGCCATGGTTCAGGGGTTTGCCACACCCAGGGTAACGTGAAGGCAGTCACGACCAGGGGTACTAAGGTCATATAAAACAGCATGGCCCAGAGGTGCTCACGGGCACCGTAACGGCGAGCAGTAATCAGCATTAAGGCATAAAAAAAGGCGGCTGCCACCAGCACCAATGCCCCCACGTTAAAGGCATCGCCATTAGGACGTACCACAATCAGCACGCCAATAAACCCTACTATCGATGCAATGAGCACCGGGGTATCAATACGCTCACCCAACAGGGGCACCGAGAGTAGCGTCACAAACAAGGGAGCCACAAAGGCTATCGCTGTCGCCTCTGCTAATGGCAATAAGGTTAAGCCGAGGATAAAACACACCATGGTGATGGTATGCAGCAGCCCACGCATTAGATGTACGCGAGGGCGTTTGGTGCGCAGCTTGCGTAACCCACCCGCATAATGGGCCAGTAGCGCAATCAGTGGCAGGGAGATCAAGGCGCGGAAAAAGATAATCTGCAGCGGTGAGTGAAACTCCCCCAGCCATTTGGAAACCGCGTCTCCAAGGGCCAGGAAAAGCACGCCTATACACATGCTGAGAATGCCTTTCAGCGACGTCGTCACTGCTATCTCCTTGTTAACATCAGAGGCAAAAAAACCCCGCCAATGCGTGATTGGCGGGGTGTGTTCACAACGCCACCTTATAAGCTGGCGTTGACCACCATGCAGTCCATTCCCTGAGAGTGAAGCTCTCGACAGGCTTGCCGGGCGCGCTGCTCATCCAGCGCGACTAAGCGGGCGCGATAAACGGGGGTTTGCCCTTGGACGGTATCTACTTCAACGCGACCGCCAACACCTTGCCCGATGCGATTGGCAGCCTGCTGAGCTAGCTGGCGTGCCTGCATCTCTTGGCTAAAAGCGCCTACCTGAATGCCCCAGCTGCCACCAGTATCAGGCACTGAGGCTAACTGGCGCTCCCGCTCAATAAAGGCACGCAGTGGATCAGGCTCTGCCATGGCATTGCTTGGTTCGGGGCGCTGAATAACCGCGATATTGGCCAATTGCTCTTCCAGATCAACCGAAGGCGGCGGCGTATTCGGAGAAGATTGCGCTGTGGTTTCAACCACCGCAAGCAGTGGCTGGCGCTGCACAGGCTGAGATGGTGCGGCAGGTTGTGTTGGGGCAAGCGCAGGTGGACCAAACGCCATAAACTCCTGAGCGACATTGGTATTGGCCATCCAGGTCTGCTGATCACGCAGCGACGCGCGCATAAAGCCTCGATCTAGCAAATTAGCCATATGCGTATCACGTGACTGGGCCGAAAAACCACCCATTACAACAGCGACTAACCGTCGATCCCCGCGTACTGCGGTAGTCGCAACATTAAAACCTGAGGCGCGAATAAAACCGGTTTTAAGTCCATCTGCGCCGGCATAGTCACGCACCAGCCGGTTGTGACTCGTGTGGCGGGTACCGCGGAAGGTAAACTCTTGAAGCCCAAAATAGTGATAGTACTGGGGGAAGTCCTGCCTCACGCGTACCGACAGTGTGAGCATATCCCGGGCAGTGGTGACCTGGCGATCATCCGGCAAGCCTGATGCGTTACGAAAGGTGGTCGCGGGCATGCCTAACTCGCGCGCTTTAGTTGTCATCATTTGCGCAAAGCGCTCTTCGCTACCGCCTAATGCTTCAGCAACAACCGCAGCAACATCATTGGCTGAGCGTACCGCAAGTGCACGCAGGGCAGTATCAACGGGAATAGTACTACCGGCGGCAAGCCATAGTTTCACCGCGGGCTTGGCAGCAGCATAGGGTGATACAGGTAAAGGCTGATCTATGCGCATCGTGCCCGCTTCAAGGGCCTCAAACATTAAGTACATGGTCATCATTTTGGTGAGGGAAGCGGGATAACGCTGCTCATCAATATTTTCGGCGTATAATATTTCGCCATTGTCTAAATCCACCACGATTCCCGCGTAGCGTGGGTTAGCCTGAGCGCTGGTGGCCGCGATAAGTAGCAGCAAAACCAACCCCATCGACCAAATAAACGACGCTTTACCCACTGCGCTTTTTACCCTCGCATACATACGTGCCCCTTGCTTGTTTATCAATGCGCTAACGTGACCCACTGCTTAGCTAACGTGCCGCACTCAAGGCCCACGCAAGGTTTTCCCATAGCGATAAAGTAGCACGTACACGATTTATAGTACGTAGAGTATATACCTAGTTAAGCGTAGAAAAAGAGAACATGCAGCGGAGATGTAAAAGATTGCTTAAATGGAATAAAAAAACCGACCCACAAAGGGGTCGGCTTTCATTCGCTATTAAATAAGTAAGTGGCAGAGGATTACTCTTCTGCTGCAGCTTCTTCAACAACGGGACGGTCAACTAGCTCAACAAATGCCATGGGCGCATTGTCGCCGGTGCGGAAACCGCACTTAAGAATACGGATGTAACCACCCGGACGCTCGGCATAACGCGGACCTAGCTCGTTGAACAGTTTGCCGACGGCTTCTTTAGAGCGCGTACGAGCAAATGCCAGACGACGGTTTGCAACGCTATCCTGCTTGGCTAGGGTAATTAGCGGCTCGATAACGCGACGCAATTCCTTGGCCTTAGGCAGGGTTGTCTTAATGACTTCATGTTCGACCAGCGAGACAGACATGTTCTTAAACATGGCCTGACGATGCGAGCTGGTGCGATTCAGATGACGACCACTCTTACGATGACGCATGGTTGTAATTCCTTACCAAACTGGGACTCAAGTCGACACTCACGCGGAGGCCTTGTCGTCCTTCAGGCTAGCGGGTGGCCAATTTTCCAGCCGCATACCGAGGGACAAGCCGCGCGCCGCCAATACATCTTTGATTTCATTCAAAGACTTTTTACCGAGATTCGGTGTCTTCAACAGCTCAACTTCTGTGCGCTGGATAAGATCACCGATATAGTAAATATTCTCGGCTTTTAGGCAGTTCGCGCTGCGAACGGTCAACTCAAGATCGTCTACGGGGCGCAATAGAATTGGATCAACATGATCCTCTTCCTCTTCGACTTCCTGTTCTTTATCAGCTTCCAGGTCGACGAAGGCGGCCAGCTGCTCTTGCAGGATGGTCGCACTGCGACGGATAGCCTCTTCCGGATCCAAGGTACCGTCGGTTTCCAGATCGATAATTAGCTTATCGAGATCGGTGCGCTGCTCTACACGAGCGGCTTCAACCGAATAGGAAACACGGCGGACAGGGCTGAAGGTGGCATCCAGCTGCAGGCGGCCAATGGCACGAGTCTCTTCATCAGAGCCACGCGCGTCAGCCGGTTCGTAGCCACGACCCAACGCAACCTTAAGCTGAATTTTCAGCTCAGCACCTTCATTGACATGAGCAATGACGTGGTCCGGGTTGACGATTTCGACGCTATGATCAAGCGCAATGTCGCCAGCAGTGACGACGGCTGGGCCCTGCCTGTTCAGCGTGAGCACCGCCTCATCGCGGCCGTGCATCTTGATCGCAACATCTTTCAAGTTCAGGAGGATTTCAATGACATCTTCCTGCACCCCTTCGAGCGCACTGTACTCATGCTCGACACCAGCAATTTCAGCCTCTACCACGGCGCAGCCGGGCATAGACGAAAGCAGAATGCGACGCAGTGCATTCCCCAGGGTGTGACCAAAGCCACGCTCGAACGGCTCGAGCACGATTTTGGCGTGATGTGCGCTGATTTCTTCGACCTTGATGTCGCGAGGACGGAGAAACTCTGTCACTGAACGCTGCATATGAACACCTTTCAGGCTGCCAAACGGATACTTGGTACTCGGTACGGTCTGGTGCTGGTATTAAACCGGCACCAGACCGACAAGAAACAGACTACTGCTTACTTGGAGTACAGCTCGACGATCAGGTTTTCGTTGATGTCGGCAGACAGGTCACCGCGTTCAGGCAGAGCCTTGAAAGTGCCTTCCATCTTCTTGGCGTCGATTTCGATCCAAGCAATATCGCCACGGTTGGCCGCAATGGACAACGCGCTTTGGATACGTGCTTGGTTTTTCGCTTTTTCGCGAATGGAAACAACGTCACCCGGCTTCACTTGGTAGGAAGCTACGTTAACGGTGCGGCCGTTCACGGAAATCGCCTTGTGGCTTACCAGCTGACGCGCTTCAGAGCGAGTCGAGCCGAAGCCCATGCGGTAGACGACGTTATCCAGTCGGGATTCAAGCAACTGCAACAATACCTCACCGGTCGCACCTTTAAGGCGAGCGGCTTCTTTGTAGTAGTTACGGAACTGTTTTTCGAGTACGCCGTACATACGACGAACTTTTTGCTTCTCGCGAAGCTGCAAGCCGTAGTCTGAAAGACGTTGACGACGCTGGCCGTGTACACCCGGGATTTGCTCGGATTTACACTTTTTCTCGAAGGGAGTCACACCACTCTTTAAAAAGAGGTCGGTGCCTTCACGACGAGACAGTTTACACTTCGGTCCAATATAACGAGCCATGAATCTGTCTCCTTAAACGCGGCGTTTCTTCGGCGGACGGCAGCCATTATGGGGAATGGGCGTCGCGTCTACGATGCTTTGCACGCGGAAGCCTGCGGCATTCAATGCGCGCACGGCGGATTCACGACCGGGTCCTGGGCCTTTAACCAGTACGTCTACGTTTTTCACACCATACTCGGCTGCAGCAGTTGCTGCACGTTCGCTTGCCACTTGAGCAGCGAACGGGGTGCTCTTGCGAGAACCACGAAAACCCGAACCACCGGCAGTTGCCCAAGAAAGAGCATTGCCCTGGCGGTCTGTGATCGTCACGATCGTGTTGTTAAAAGAGGCATGGATATGCGCAATTGCGTCCACTACCTGCTTTTTAACCTTTTTACGGTTACTACGCGGGTTAGCCATGTTGATGTTTCTTCCTGTCTTAACGCCGGCTCTCTATTAAAGAGCCTGCGTGTTATTTGCGGATCGGCTTACGCGGGCCCTTACGGGTGCGCGCGTTAGTCTTAGTCCGCTGACCACGCAGCGGAAGACTACGACGATGACGCAGACCACGGTAGCAGCCTAAGTCCATGAGACGCTTAATGTTAAGCGTGACATCACGGCGAAGGTCGCCCTCTACGGTATATTTGCCAACTTCAGAACGCAGGGTGTCGACTTCTTCAGAAGACAGATCCTGGATCTTGGCAGTAGGCGCGATACCGGCTGCAGCACAGATGTGCTCAGCACGGGTACGGCCAATCCCGAAGATATAGGTCAGCGAGATCGCCGCATGCTTGTTGTCCGGGATATTGACGCCTGCAATACGGGCCATCAGCTTACTCCGAAATTTGAGCGGCTTGCTCGTTTATTCATCTACAAAAGGCGCAACAGCATACCCCTTTAATTGCCCTAAGGCAAGGGGTATGCTGGCACCCGCTTAATACAACCCAGGCTTATTAACCCTGGCGCTGCTTGTGCCGTGGTTCGCTGCAGATGACGCGGACAGCGCCATTGCGACGAATGATCTTGCAGTTACGGCACATTTTCTTTACGGAAGCTCGAACTTTCATCGATCTTTCTCCAAAAACCGGCTCGCGGCGCGCCCTCTCTAACTAAGTAGGGTGGACGGCGCCTCAGCGCATGATACCGCCGCTACCGTAGCCTTTCAGGTTGGACTTCTTCATCACTGAGTCATACTGATGCGACATGAGATGCGACTGCACCTGGGCCATGAAGTCCATGATGACCACGACTACGATTAACAACGAGGTACCGCCGAAAAAGAACGGCACGTTCCACGCCACAATCAAGAACTGGGGCATCAAGGAAACCGCAGTGATATACAAGGCACCGAACAGGGTCAAACGTGTCATGACCTTGTCGATATAGCGAGCGGTCTGCTCGCCGGGGCGAATGCCCGGCAGGAAAGCACCTGACTTTTTAAGATTGTCAGCTACATCCTTTGGGTTGAAGACCAGCGCTGTGTAAAAGAAGCAGAAGAATACCACCGCCGCGCCAAAAAGCAAGATGTAAAGCGGTTGGCCGGGGCCTAACGCTTGTGATGCACGCTGCAACCACTCCATACCTTCACCAGCGCCAACCCACTGACCAATAGAGGCCGGGAAGAGCAGGATACTGGAGGCAAAAATCGCCGGGATAACGCCGGCCATATTGACCTTCAAAGGCAGGTAGCTACTTTGCCCTGCGTACATCTTATTGCCCACTTGCCGCCGTGGGTAGTTAACCTTGAGGCGGCGTTGACCGCGCTCAATGAAAACCACAAAAGCGACAGTCGCAACACCTAACACTGACAGCGCTAACAGTGGCAGAACATTCCAGGCCCCTTCATTACGGGCAAGCTCAAAGGCTTGACCCACGGCACTGGGCAGTCCAGCAACAATACCGGCAAAAATCAGCAACGAAATACCGTTGCCAATGCCTTTCTCGGTAATCTGCTCACCTAGCCACATCATAAACACCGCACCCGACACAAACGTAATCACGGCGGTGAAGTAGAAGCTGAAGTCTGCAGTGTACGCGATGCCTTGGCTGGCCAGACCGACGGACATACCGACAGCCTGGACAAACGCCAGTATCACTGTGCCGTAGCGGGTGTACTGGCTAATCTTGCGGCGGCCAGCCTCACCCTCTTTCTTGAGCTGCTCAAGATGAGGGGAGACCGCAGTCATGAGCTGCATGATAATCGACGCTGAGATATAAGGCATGATGCCTAGCGCGAGGACGCTCATGCGCTCCAGGGCGCCACCCGAGAACATGTTAAACATGCCCAGGATGGTGCCCTGTTGCTCCCTAAACAAGGCAGCAAGCTGGTCAGGATTGATACCGGGAACGGGAATGTGGGCACCAATACGGTACACCACGATGGCGAGGAGCACGAAGCGCAAACGCGCCCACAGTTCACTCAGACCGCTGCCCGTCGCCGGCATTTTTCCTGACTTGGCCATTTAGTCCTCTACCTTGCCGCCAGCGGCTTCGATCGCTTCACGGGCACCTTTGGTGACCTTGATTCCACGAACGGTAACCGCCGTTTTCAGTTCGCCAGAAAGGATAATCTTCGCGTGTAGCGTAGAGTCCTTCAGCACGTTGGCTTCTTTCAAAGACGCCAGAGTGACTTCGCCACCGGCTACTTTAGCCAGCTCAGCCAGGCGTACTTCTTCAGAGACCAGAGATTTTGCAGACGTAAAGCCGAACTTCGGCAAACGACGCTGCAAAGGCATCTGACCGCCTTCGAAACCGGGCTTAACGCTACCACCACTACGTGCTTTCTGACCTTTGTGACCACGGCCACCGGTCTTACCAAGACCGGAGCCGATGCCACGACCAACGCGCTTTGCAGCGTGTTTGGAGCCCGGAGCCGGGCTTAGGGTATTAAGCTTCATGGATTACTCTCCCTCAACGCGCACAAGGTAATTTACCTTGTGGATCATGCCGCGTACGGCAGGGGTGTCTTCCAGTTCAACCGTATGACCGATGCGACGTAAACCCAAGCCCTTCATCGTGGCCTTGTGCTTGGGCATAATGCCGATGGTGCTGCGGATCTGGGTAACCTTGATCGTTGCTGCCATGGTGCCTTACCCCGTGATCGCTTCGACA
Source organism: Halomonas sp. (assembly GCF_011050415.1). Classification (GTDB taxonomy): domain Bacteria; phylum Pseudomonadota; class Gammaproteobacteria; order Pseudomonadales; family Halomonadaceae; genus Vreelandella. Next base: position 124,470 of record NZ_DRFS01000021.1, on the reverse strand, counting down.
GACAGGCCGCGCTTGGCGGCAATGTCTTCCGGTGCTTGCATGGAGGAGAGACCTTTAACAGTCGCTCGCACCACGTTAACCGGGTTGGTGGAACCGTAGCACTTGGCCAGTACGTCGTGAACACCTGCAAGCTCTAATACAGAGCGCATGGCGCCACCGGCGATGATACCGGTACCTTCAGAAGCCGGCTGCATGTACACCTTGGAAGCACCGTGACGGGCTTTGACCGGGTACTGCAGCGTATGGCCAGCAAGGTTCACCTTGACCATGTTGCGACGAGCTTGATCCATCGCTTTCTGGATTGCGACCGGCACTTCACGCGCCTTGCCACGACCGAAACCGACACGACCTTTACCATCACCAACGACGGTCAGTGCGGTGAAGCCGAAAATACGACCACCCTTGACCACCTTGGCGACGCGGTTGACCTGCACTAACTTCTCTTGCAGATCACCGCTTTGCTGTTCGTTCTTCGCCATCGTAAAACCCTTTAGAATTCCAGGCCGCCTTCACGTGCGGCGTCGGCCAGCGCCTTGACGCGGCCGTGATACTTAAAGCCAGCACGGTCGAAGGCCACCTGGGTGATGCCTGCTTCTTTAGCGCGTTCGGCAATCAGAGCACCTACTTTAGAGGCCGCATCTGAGTTGCCGGTCGCACCCTCGCGCAGTGCTTTGTCCAGCGTAGAAGCACTGGCTAGCACTTTGCCACCATCCGGCGAGATAATCTGCGCATAGATGTGACGCGGGGTACGGTTGACGCACAGGCGATACACGCCCAGCTCGCGGATCTTTGCGCGAGCGCGGCGGGCACGACGGAGACGAGATTCTTTCTTCGCGTTCATAACCCTGCCTTACTTCTTCTTGGCTTCTTTGCGACGCACCTGCTCGTCGGCGTACCGGACACCCTTGCCTTTATACGGCTCGGGCGGACGGAAAGCGCGGATTTCCGCGGCGCACTGACCGAGCTGCTGCTTGTCCGCGCTTTTCAGCACGATCACGGTGTTTTTCGGCGTTTCCGCTGTAACACCCTTAGGCAGTTCGTAGTCGACCGGGTGCGAGAAGCCCAGTGAAAGATTGAGCGTCTGGCCCTTAGCTTGGGCACGATAACCGACGCCAACAATTTCGAGAGTCCTTGTGAAACCCTCGGATACGCCCGTCACCAGGTTCTGAACCAAGGCGCGGGTAGTACCGGCCATTGCCCAGCTCTTGGCAGATTCGCTCGGGGCGAAGGTCAGCTGGCCATCTTCTTGAGCTACCACTACATCAGAGTGAATAGTCATAGATAGCGTGCCCTGGCCGCCTTTGGCGGTCAGCTGGTCAGCATTGATTTTAATCTCAACGCCGGCAGGCACTTTAACCGGATATTTCGCTATGCGGGACATTCCAGCCTCCTAGAATACGGTGCAGATGACTTCGCCACCGACACCGGCTTGGCGCGCGGCACGGTCGGTCATGACACCATTGGATGTGGTGACAATCGCGATACCGAGACCATCGGCGACCTTAGGCAGGTTGTCCTTACCCATATAACGGCGCAGGGACGGCTTGGAAACCCGCTGAATGTGCTCAATTACCGGCTTGCCCTCAAAGTACTTGAGAGTGACGGTTAGCTCAGGCTTAGCACCCTCTGCTACCGTAAAGTCGGTAATGTAGCCTTCTTCCTTTAGCACTCGGGCCACTTGCACTTTCAGCTTGGAGGACGGCATGGTTGCCGTCTCCTTGGTGGCCATCTGCGCATTGCGGATACGCGTAAACATATCCGCCAGAGTGTCTTGCATGCTCATTTAATGTGCGCTCCTGATGATTCTACGTGGCGTTACCAACTGGACTTCTTCAGTCCAGGAACGTCGCCACGCATGGCGGCTTCACGCAGCTTGTTACGGCCAAGGCCGAACTTGTTGTAAAAACCGTGCGGACGACCGGTAATACGGCAGCGGTTACGCTGACGAACCGGGCTTGAGTCGCGCGGCAGTTGCTGCAGCTTCAGCGTCGCCTCGAAGCGGTCTTCTTCAGTCGTGTTAACGTCTGATATGATCTTCTTGAGCTCGGCACGCTTGGTGGCATACTTCGCCACCAATTGCGTACGCTTAAGCTCACGCTCTATCATACTTTTCTTAGCCATGATCCAACCCTTATTTCTTGAACGGGAAGTTCAGCGCGGTTAAAAGCGCACGACCTTCCTCGTCGGTGTTGGCGGTCGTAGTGATAGTGACGTCCAACCCCCGGATGCGATCGATCTTATCATACTCGATCTCCGGGAAGATGATCTGCTCACGCACACCCATAGAGTAATTGCCGCGACCGTCAAAGGACTTCGGGTTGAGACCACGGAAGTCACGCACACGAGGAATCGCGATGTAAACCAAGCGGTCCAAGAAGTCCCACATGCGCTCAGCGCGTAGGGTCACCTTGATGCCGATGGGCCAACCTTCGCGCACCTTGAAGCCCGCGATGGACTTACGTGCTTTGGTCACCAACGGTTTCTGACCAGAGAGCTTCTCTAGGTCGCCGATGGCATTGTCAATCAACTTTTTATCGTTGACTGCTTCGCCGATACCCATATTCAGAGTCACTTTCGTGATCCGGGGTACCTGCATAACGTTGGCATAGCTAAACTGTTCTTTAAGTTCAGCTGCTACCTCGTTTTGATAACGTTCTTTCAAGTTCGCCATTTTGCTACCCGACTCGCGTTAGGCGTCGATCTGCGTCTGCGTCGACTTGTAGATACGTACCTTGGTACCGTCTTCCTTCACTTGGAAGCCGACGCGATCCGCCTTACCGGTCTCCGAATTGAAGATGGCTACGTTGGACGCGTGAATCGGAGCCTCACGCTCGACGATACCGCCCTGATTACCCGCCATGGGATTTGGCTTGGTGTGACGTTTAATCATGTTCACACCGGACACCAAAAAGCGGTTTTCTAATACCCGCTTAACGGTGCCACGTTTGCCTTTATCCTTCCCGGCGATGACGATGACTTCATCGTCACGTTTGATCTTTTGCATATCCGCCTCGCTCCTTACAGCACTTCAGGCGCTAAGGAAATGATCTTCATGAACTTTTCATTACGAAGTTCACGAGTCACCGGCCCAAAAATACGGGTACCGATGGGCTGTTCGTTGGTGTTATTCAACAAAACTGCCGCATTTCCATCGAAACGGATGAGCGAACCGTCGGGACGACGGACGCCACTACGGGTCCGGACCACGACCGCTTTGAGCACCTGGCCTTTTTTGACCTTGCCACGCGGAATCGCTTCCTTAACCGTGACCTTGATGATATCACCAACGCGAGCGTAGCGACGGTGTGAACCGCCTAACACCTTGATGCACTGCACCCGGCGCGCTCCGCTGTTGTCGGCGACATCCAGCATTGTCTGAGTCTGAATCATCGGTTTTCTCCAAACCTAATCTGACTGCACGATTGGACAGCCTTGGGATTAACCCTTGGCGTGTTCAACCACCTCGACCAGCGTCCAGGCTTTCTTCTTGGAAAGCGGACGGCACTCCTTAATGGAAACCGTATCGCCTGCCTTAGCCTGGTTCGCCTCATCATGGGCGTGCAGCTTGGTGGAGCGCTTAACGTATTTTCCGTAGATCGGGTGACGCTCGCGCCGCTCGATCATAACGACGATGGACTTGTCCATCTTATCGCTCACCACTTTACCGGTGAGCGTACGCGTTGTTTTTTCTTCGGCCATCTCAATCACCTGCCTTCTCGTTGAGCATAGTCTTAACGCGGGCGATATCCCGACGGACCTGCTTGAGCAGATGAGTCTGGCTCAGTTGGCCAGTGGCCTTCTGCATGCGCAGGTTAAACTGCTCGCGGAGGAGTTCGAGGAGTTGCTCCTGGAGCTCTCCTGCGGACTTTTCACGAATTTCCTGGGCTTTCATCACATCACCGTCCGTTTCGCAAAGGTGGTGGATAAGGGCATTTTCTGTGCGGCAAGCTCAAACGCTTCACGTGCAAGCTCTTCCGACACGCCTTCAATTTCATACAGGACCCGACCCGGTTGGATCTGGGCAACCCAGTACTCAACAGAACCTTTACCTTTACCCATACGAACTTCGAGCGGCTTCTTGGAGATCGGCTTATCAGGGAAGACGCGGATCCAAATCTTACCGCCACGCTTAACGTGACGTGTGATCGCACGACGGCCTGCTTCGATCTGACGCGCAGTGATGCGGCCGCGACCAGTAGCTTTTAGGCCGTATTCCCCGAAGCTGATCTTGCTTCCGCGATGCGCCAGGCCACGATTGCGGCCTTTCATCATCTTGCGGAATTTCATACGCTTGGGCTGTAACATCGACTCGCTCTCCCCTTACCTGGAACCTTTCTTCTTGGGCGCGTTGCCGGCAGGCTGTTTGGCCTTGGCACGTACTTCCTCGATACCGCCGAGGATTTCACCCTTGAAGATCCACACTTTGACGCCGATAACGCCATAGGTGGTGTGAGCTTCGTAAGTGGCGTAGTCGATATCCGCACGCAACGTGTGCAGCGGAACGCGACCTTCGCGGTACCATTCGGTACGTGCGATTTCAGCGCCACCAAGACGACCTGACAGCTGAATCTTGATGCCACCAGCGCCAAGACGCATTGCGTTCTGTACCGCGCGCTTCATAGCACGACGGAACATCACGCGACGCTCAAGCTGACCCGCTACGTTAGCAGCGACTAGCTTGGCATCCAGCTCGGGCTTGCGAACTTCTTCAATGTTCACATGCACCGGGACACCCATCATCTGAGTGAGATCGCGACGCAAACGGTCGACATCTTCACCTTTCTTACCAATCACGATACCCGGACGGGCAGTGTGAATGGTGATGCGGGCATTGTTCGCCGGACGCTCGATGTGAATGCGGCTTACGGAAGCGCTTTTAAGACGCTCTTCCAGGAAGCTACGCACTTCGAGATCGTTATTGAGCTTATCGGCGTAAGCGCCGCGCTCAGCATACCAGACAGAAGCATGGTCTTTGACGATGCCCAGTCGAATGCCTGTTGGATTGACTTTCTGACCCATCGGTCGACTCCTACTTCTCGGCTACCTTGACGGTGATGTGGCACGTGCGCTTCAAGATACGATCCGCACGCCCCTTGGCACGCGGCTTGATACGCTTGAGCGTCATGCCCTCATCGACGCAGATGGTCGAGACACGCAGCTCGTCAATATCCATGCCGTTATTTTCTTCCGCATTCGCAATCGCGGATTGCAGCACCTTCTTAACCAGCTTGGCAGCCTTCTTCGGTGAGAAGGTCAGCAGGTCGAGTGCCTCGGCGACAGGTTTACCGCGCACCTGGTCAGCCACCAAACGGGCCTTCTGGGCGGATAAACGAGCGCCAAGCAGCTTAGCTGTGACTTCCATCTCTCAATCCTCTCTGGCTTACCGTTTGGCTTTCTTATCCGCCACATGCCCACGATAAGTGCGGGTAGCAGCGAATTCGCCCAATTTGTGGCCAACCATTTCCTCGGATACGTGCACCGGGACGTGTTGGCGACCGTTATGGACCGCGATAGTGAGGCCTACCATATTGGGCAGGATCATAGAACGACGCGACCAAGTCTTGATCGGTTTGCGATCGTTCTTCTCCACTGCAGCCTCTACCTTCTTCAAAAGATGAAGGTCAATGAAGGGACCTTTCTTTAGTGAACGTGGCACAGCCGTTACCTCTTAATGTCTTGGCAATTTAGATCAACGCGTCTTATTACGGCGACGAATGATCAGCTTGTCGGTGCGCTTGTTCTTACGCGTCTTGTAACCCTTGGTCGGCACACCCCATGGGGTAACCGGGTTACGACCACCACTGGTGCGGCCTTCGCCACCACCGTGTGGGTGATCGACAGGGTTCATCGCAACACCGCGAACAGTCGGACGCACGCCTCTCCAGCGCTTCGCACCGGCCTTGCCAAGTTGACGCAGGCTGTGCTCAGAGTTGCTCACTTCACCCAAGGTCGCGCGGCACTCTGCCAACACTTTACGCATTTCGCCGGAGCGAAGACGTAGCGTGGCGTAGTTACCTTCACGAGCAACCAGCTGGGCGCTTGTACCGGCACTGCGTGCAATCTGCGCACCTTTACCCGGCTTGAGTTCGATGCAGTGCACCGTAGAACCCAACGGGACGTTACGCAGCGGCAAGGCATTGCCTTTCTTGATGGGCGCGTTAACACCAGATTCCAGCACGTCACCCGCGCTGACACCTTTCGGTGCAATGATGTAACGACGCTCACCATCGGCATACTTCAGCAGCGCAATGTGCGCACTGCGATTGGGATCGTGCTCCAGACGCTCAACGGTGGCTGGAATGCCATCTTTGATACGCTTGAAGTCAATCAGCCGATAATGCTGACGGTGACCACCACCAACGTGGCGAGTGGTGATACGACCGTAGTTATTACGGCCGCCGGACTTGGACTGTTTTTCTAAAAGCGGTGCATAGGCACGACCCTTAAACAGCTCTTCGCCTACGATCTTAACGACGTGGCGACGACCGGCGGAAGTGGGTTTGGTCTTGACGATTGCCATTATCCGTACTCCTGCCCTTATTCGGCGCCAGAGAAGTCTTCGAGCGTTTCACCCGCAGCCAGGGTCACATACGCTTTGCGGTAACCCTTACGCAGGCCAACGCCGTTCGCAGTACGTTTTGTTTTACCCTTCATGTTCAGCACCTGAACACTGCCGACCTTTTTGCCGAAGAGTGCTTCAACGGCCTTTTTGATCTCGGGCTTGGTAGCATCAGATGCCACCTTGAAAACGTACTGGTTGCGCTCGGCTGCCATCGCGGCCTTTTCGGTCACGTGCGGCCCAAGCAGAACCTTAAATACGCGTTCCTGGTTCATGCCAGCTTCTCCTCGAATTTACGCAGGGCGGAGACGGTAATCAGCACCTTATCAAAGGCTACCAGGCTTACCGGGTCAGCTGCCGCGACATCCACCACATCTACGTGGGGAAGGTTGCGCGCGGCTAAATAGAGCTTTTCGTCAACTTCTTCAGTAACGATCAACACTTTTTCAAGATTGAGCTCTTTTAGCTTGGCAGCTACCTGCTTGGTCTTAGGCGCATCAACGACGAACTCTTCAATCGCGACTAAACGCTCTTGACGTACCAGCTCTGACAAGATGGAGCGCATCGCTGCACGGTACATCTTGCGGTTAACCTTCTGGGTGTAGTCTTGCGGACGCGCCGCGAAGGTTACGCCACCACTACGCCATAGCGGAGAGCGGATGGTACCGGCACGTGCACGACCGGTGCCTTTCTGACGCCACGGCTTCTTACCACCGCCACGAACGTCGGAACGACTCTTTTGTGCGCGGGTTCCCTGACGACCAGCTGCCAAATAGGCAGTGACAACCTGGTGAACAAGCGCTTCGTTGAATTCTTTGCCAAAAGTGGCGTCGGCTACTTCAACGGTACCCGTGCCTGCAGCAAGATTCAGATTCATTGGTAATTATCCCCTTCAGCCTGCTTTCACGGCGCTGCGAACGATAACGTCACTACCGGGAGCACCCGGTACGGCGCCTTTAATCAGCAGCAGGTTACGCTCGGCGTCGACACGGACGATCTCAAGGCTCTGCACGGTGCAACGGGCGTTACCCATTTGACCGGCCATCTTTTTGCCTTTGAAAACGCGACCCGGCGTCTGACACATGCCGATAGAACCCGGCGCGCGATGCGACAGAGAGTTACCGTGAGTCATGTCTTGGGTACGGAAGTTCCAGCGCTTAACAGCACCCTGGAAGCCTTTACCCTTAGAGGTGCCAGTCACATCAACCATTTGACCAGCTTCGAAGAGGGATACGGTGAGTTCGCCGCCAACCTCAGGAATCTCTTCGCCTTCTGCAAGACGAAATTCCATCAGCGCACGACCAGCTTCAACACCCGCCTTGGCAAACTGACCCGCTTGCGCTTTGGTGAGGTGCTTAGCTTTACGAGAACCAGACGTGACCTGAATCGCTGCGTAACCGTCAGAATCGACAGATTTAACGCGTGTAACACGATTAGGATCAACTTCAATAACGGTTACGGGCACTGATGCGCCGTCTTCGGTAAAGACACGGGTCATCCCGGCCTTTTTACCGACTAAACCGATAGTCATACTCAGTCTCCTATAGTGTACGGGGCTATCACCCGCTATGGCTGCCCTTTCCAGAGCATTCCACTAGCACATTGTATGGCGCCTCACGGCGCGGCGGCTGCTGCTCATACTAGCTCGCTAAATTGAGCGATGAGCGCTGGGCCGCAAAGTGACTAGTGTAATTAGTTGAGCTTGATTTGCACGTCTACGCCAGCGGCGAGATCGAGCTTCATCAATGCATCAACAGTTTTCTCGGTCGGCTCAACAATGTCGAGCACACGCTTGTGCGTACGAATCTCATACTGGTCACGCGCATCTTTATTGACGTGCGGCGAGATCAGAATGGTGTAACGCTCGCGGTTGGTCGGCAGCGGAATCGGCCCACGAACCTGAGCACCAGTACGCTTAGCGGTTTCAACAATCTCCGCTGTGGACTGGTCGATCAGGCGGTGGTCGAAAGCTTTCAACCGAATGCGAATCTTTTGGTTCTGCATTTGCCCTAAACTCCAATGGATGTCGACGGCGCGAGCCGTCTACCCACGCATTCAAAGGATGCGCATTATAGGCACGCCAAAAGCCCATGTCAAACATTTGCTGTTGGTGCGCAGAAAAGGGGGCTCATCAGAGCCCCCTTCATCATTCAAGCATGCTGCTTACTTGACGATCTTGGCCACAACGCCAGCACCGACAGTACGGCCGCCTTCACGAATAGCGAAGCGCAAGCCTTCGTCCATTGCGATCGGAGCGATCAAGGTAACAACCATCTGAACGTTGTCACCCGGCATGACCATTTCAACGCCTTCCGGCAGTTCACAAGTACCCGTTACGTCGGTGGTACGGAAGTAGAACTGCGGACGGTAGCCCTTGAAGAAAGGCGTGTGACGACCACCCTCTTCTTTGGACAGTACGTAAACTTCTGCTTCGAAGGTAGTGTGCGGGTTGATGGTGCCCGGCTTGGCCAGTACTTGGCCACGCTCGACGTCATCACGCTTAGTACCACGCAGCAGGGCGCCAACGTTCTCACCAGCACGACCTTCGTCGAGCAGTTTACGGAACATTTCAACACCGGTAACGATCGTTTTGGTGGTGTCGCGGATACCCACGATTTCCACTTCTTCGCCCGCTTTAACGATACCGCGCTCTACACGACCGGTAACAACAGTACCGCGGCCAGAGATAGAGAACACGTCTTCGATCGGCATCAGGAACGGCTGGTCGATAGCACGCTCCGGCTCAGGGATGTACTCATCCAGAGCTTTGATCAGATTAGCAACGGCAGTCGTACCCATGCCCTTGTCATCTTCACCGTTCAGCGCCATCAGCGCAGAACCAGTGATGATCGGCGTGTCGTCGCCCGGGAAGTCGTACTGGTCTAGAAGTTCGCGAACTTCCATTTCTACCAGCTCGAGCAGCTCTTCATCATCGACCATGTCCGCTTTGTTCAGGAACACAACGATGAACGGTACGCCAACCTGACGAGACAGCAGGATGTGCTCGCGAGTTTGCGGCATCGGGCCATCTGCGGCAGAACATACCAGGATCGCGCCATCCATCTGCGCAGCACCGGTGATCATGTTCTTGACGTAGTCAGCGTGTCCTGGGCAGTCAACGTGAGCGTAGTGACGCTCTTCAGACTGATATTCCACGTGAGAAGTAGCGATCGTGATACCGCGCTCGCGCTCTTCAGGAGCGTTATCGATGGTATCAAATTCACGCCAGTCGCCGCCGAAAACCTCAGCAGACACGCGGGTCAGGGCCGCCGTCAGAGTCGTTTTACCGTGGTCGACGTGACCAATGGTGCCGACGTTGACGTGCGGTTTGGAACGTTCAAATTTTTCCTTAGCCACTGCTATAACCTCTTTACGTTAGCTAACGGTTAACCGTTTTGATTGATGACGGCTTCAACGACGCTGGAGGGCGCCTCGTCGTACTTCGAGAACTCCATGGAGTAGCTCGCACGGCCCTGGGTTTGTGAGCGAAGATCGGTTGCATAACCGAACATCTCACCCAATGGCACCGTCGCACGAATGACTTTACCAGAAGAGGAGTCATCCATACCCTGCACCAGGCCGCGACGACGGCTCAGGTCACCCATGACGTCACCCATAAATTCTTCGGGGGTCACGATTTCGACCTTCATCACCGGCTCCAGCAGCACGGCCTTGGCCTTCCTGGCACCTTCTTTTACTGCCATAGAAGAAGCAATCTTAAACGCAGTCTCATTAGAGTCCACGTCGTGGAAGGAGCCATCAAACAGCGTTACTTTAACGTCGATCATCGGGTAACCCGCGATGACGCCGTTTTTGAGCTGCTCAAAAGCACCCTTCTCAACCGCAGGTACGTATTCCTTAGGAACCGTGCCACCCACGATTTCTGAGTTGAACTTGAAGAACAGTTCGTCTTCGCCTTCACCCTTCTCTTCTGCTGTCAGCGGCTCGATACGCAGCCAAACGTGACCATACTGACCACGACCACCGGACTGACGTACGAACTTGCCTTCTTGCTCAATGCTGCCGCGAATAGTTTCGCGGTAGGCAACCTGAGGCTTACCGATATTAGCTTCAACTTTAAACTCGCGACGCATACGGTCAACGAGGATATCGAGGTGAAGCTCACCCATACCAGAAATAATCGTCTGGCCGGTTTCTTCGTCGGTTTTGACCTGGAAAGAGGGGTCTTCCTGAGCAAGCTTGCCCAGAGCAACGCCCATTTTCTCCTGGTCTGCCTTAGATTTTGGCTCTACGGCTACCGAGATAACCGGATCAGGGAACTCCATACGCTCAAGTACGATCTTGTTATCGATGTCACACAGGGTATCACCCGTGGTGACGTCTTTCAGACCGATACAAGCAGCGATGTCGCCCGCCAGAACTTCTTTGATCTCTTCGCGGGAGTTGGCGTGCATCTGTACGATACGGCCAACGCGCTCTTTCTTCTGTTTAACGGAGTTGTACACACCGTCACCAGATTTCAGAACACCCGAGTAGACGCGGATAAAGGTCAGCGTACCAACGAAGGGGTCGGTAGCGATCTTAAATGCCAGAGCCGCAAAAGGTGCGCTGTCGTCAGCTTCACGGGTATCAACGGTGCCATCTTTATCGTCAAGCTCGCCTTCAATCGCCTTAACTTCCGTCGGCGAAGGCATAAACTCGATAACACCGTCCAGTACCGCTTGCACGCCTTTGTTTTTAAAGGCAGAACCGCAGGTAACCAGAACGATATCATTAGCCAGGGTGCGCGCACGCAGGCCTGCTTTAATCTCTTCAATCGAGAGCTCACCGCCTTCGAGGTACTTCTCCATCAGCTCGTCAGAGCCTTCAGCAGCCGCCTCGACCATCTCTTCACGATACTTCTCAGCGGTTTCCTGCAGTTCCGCCGGAATATCCACGAGATCGTAAGACATACCCAGACTTTCCTCATCCCACAGGATAGCCTTCATCTGGATAAGGTCGATAACGCCTTTAAAGTCCTCTTCCGTGCCCCAGTTAATCTGGATCGGAACAGCGTTAGCACCCAGGCGCTCTTTCAACTGGTCAACAACCATGAAGAAATCAGCGCCGGTACGGTCCATCTTGTTGACGAAGACCATACGCGGAACTTCGTACTTGTTGGCCTGGCGCCATACTGTTTCGGTTTGCGGCTGAACGCCGGAAGAACCACACAGTACAACGACCGCGCCATCAAGTACGCGCAGAGAACGTTCTACTTCAATAGTGAAGTCAACGTGCCCCGGGGTGTCGATAATGTTGATACGGTGCTCATCAAACTGCTTGTTCATGCCCTGCCAGAAACAGGTAGTCGCAGCTGAGGTGATAGTAATACCACGCTCCTGCTCCTGCTCCATCCAGTCCATGGTCGCAGCACCGTCGTGGACTTCACCCACTTTGTGGGAAAGGCCGGTGTAGAACAGTACACGCTCGGTCGTCGTGGTTTTACCCGCGTCGACGTGAGCGACGATACCGATATTACGGTAACGATTTAGTGGAGTCTTGCGTGCCACGGTGAAACTCCCGTTTGTTGGCGATGCTCGTTAATTTAGCGGCGTATGCAAGTGAGGCTTATGCGCCCGCCGCTACCCGTGCAGGGTAGCGGCTAGGTATTGCAACTAATTTGCTGCAACAACGCGACTCAGCAAACACTTTGCCATGCTGAACAACGTGCATATAAAAACCATAAAGCCGTACTTAAAAACGCCGTACTTAGAAACGCCGATCTTAGAAACGCTGCCCTTAGAAACGGTAGTGCGAGAAGGCCTTGTTGGCTTCTGCCATGCGATGCACGTCTTCGCGCTTCTTAACAGCAGAACCTTTACCTTCGGCTGCATCCAGCATTTCGCCAGCTAGACGCTGCACCATGGTTTTCTCACCGCGACGACGCGCCGCGTCTACCAGCCAGCGCATGGCTAGCGCCTGGCGGCGTGACGGACGTACTTCAACCGGCACCTGATAGGTCGCACCACCTACGCGGCGCGACTTCACTTCGACCATCGGCTGGATAGCTTCCAGCGCTTTGTCGAAGATCTCCAGCGGATCTTCTTTACTACGCTCGGCAACCTTGTCCAACGCACCGTAGACGATACGCTCAGCTATGGACTTCTTGCCGCTGACCATCAGGTGGTTCATGAACTTCGCCAGACGCTCACTTCCGAACTTAGGATCCGGCAGAATCTCGCGTTTAGCTACTACTCTTCTTCTAGGCATGATAAGCCCTCAATTAAGGATCTTTCAGGTAAACCCGGAACTCTTGCAGCCTGTGTACGCTATTCAAATACGACAGGCGCTGCCCGACCTTACTCTTATCAGACCGTCAAATTCGTGATAATCGTTACTCAACACACCCAACTAACGTGGCCGTGCTGTACAGCAACCCCATCCCTTAGGACTTAGGACGCTTAGTACCGTATTTAGAACGACCCTGACGACGGTTTTGTACGCCGGAGGTGTCAAGGGCGCCACGGACGGTGTGATAACGCACACCTGGCAAATCCTTTACACGACCGCCGCGAATCAAAACGACAGAGTGCTCTTGAAGGTTGTGACCTTCACCACCGATGTAAGAAGACACTTCAAAGCCGTTGGTAAGGCGCACACGGCAAACCTTACGCAGAGCCGAGTTAGGCTTCTTCGGGGTGGTGGTGTAAACGCGCGTACAAACGCCACGTTTTTGCGGGCAGGCCTGCAGCGCTGGCACGTCACTTTTGGTGACGGGGCGCTTGCGCGGCTTGCGCACTAGCTGATTAATCGTTGCCATGGTGTTTAGCTGACTCCAATGGTTGCCTTGGCCTATTAACAAATACAAGCAGCGGATGCGGGCGCACCCACCCCACTGTTAAAGGCTGCGCATTCTAAAGGCTGACCCTAGGTCGCGTCAAGCCTTGCCGGCGGTTTTACCGGCAAGGTGTCGCTTTTCAGGTCAGCTACTCGTTTTACTTACTCATTTTACCTACCGCTTTAGGTGCCTGACCTACAGCTCATCGTCAGAGTCGAGAGCGGTCAACTGAGCACCCAGCTCCTGTTCGACTTCGGTAGCCGAAGGATTGAACAGTTGCTCCACGTCTTCGCGTTTGCGACGACGCTCTGCGTGGTGAGTCAAACCTGTACCCGCCGGTATCAGGCGACCAACCACCACGTTTTCTTTCAGGCCGCGCAGGTAATCGCGCTTGCCGGTCACCGCTGCTTCGGTCAGTACGCGGGTTGTCTCCTGGAAGGAGGCCGCGGAAATGAACGACTCGGTGGCCAGACTGGCCTTGGTGATACCCAGCAGCATACGCTGATACTTGGCCGGGAATTTCTTCTCTTTCTCAAGGCGTTCGTTCTGCTCCAGCACGCGAACCAGTTCAGCCTGGTCGCCGGTGATGAAGTCAGAGTCGCCCGAATCAGTAATCTCTACCTTGCGTAGCATCTGACGCACAATCACTTCGATGTGCTTGTCGTTGATACCTACGCCCTGCAGACGATAAACGTCCTGCACTTCGGCAGTGATGTACTTGGCGAGTTCCTCAACACCCAGCAAGCGCAGGATATCGTGCGGATTGCTCGGCCCATCGGAAATTACCTCACCCTTCTCGACAGTTTCGCCTTCGAAGACGGCAATTTGACGCCATTTCGGAATCAGCGCTTCAAACGGATCGCCAGACTCCGGGGTAATGGTCAGACGACGCTTACCTTTGGTCTCTTTACCGAAGCTAATAACACCACTGATTTCGGCCAGGATAGAAGACTCTTTGGGCTTACGCGCCTCAAACAAGTCAGCAACCCGCGGCAGACCACCGGTAATATCTTTGTTAGCGGATGCCTCAACCGGGATACGGGCAACCACCTCGCCCACACCGATCGTGACACCGTCGTCGACCGAAATAATCGAGTTGCCAGGCAGCAAGTACTGTACTGGCGTATTCGAGCCAGACACAGATACGTATTCGCCAGCAGCATCTTGCAGCATGACCATGGGGCGCTTGTCGCGACCGGCCATGGGACGTGCTGCGGACTCGATCACCTCAATGGAGGAGAGGCCGGTCATCTCATCGACGCTGCGGTGCATGGTGACACCTTCGTCGAGATCGATGAACTGCGCTTTACCCTCTACTTCGGCGACGATCGGGTGAGTGTGCGGATCCCATTTGGCTACTGTCGCACCAGCGTCGACCACGTCGCCATCGCGTACAGAAAGCTCAGCACCGTAAGGGAGCTTATAGTACTCACGCTCACGGCCATGGTCGTCAGCAACGGCCAGGGCACTGGAGCGCGATACCACCACCAGCTTGCCGTCAGCACGTTCAACGTGCTTGATGTTGTGCAGACGAACCTTACCGCCGTGCTTCACTTGTACGCTATCCACGGCTGACGAACGCGATGCCGCACCACCGATGTGGAAGGTACGCATGGTCAGCTGGGTACCCGGCTCACCGATGGACTGTGCGGCGATAACGCCGACGGCTTCACCGATGTTGACCTGATGGCCACGGGCCAAGTCACGGCCGTAACAGGAGGCACACACGCCGTGTGCGGTCTCACAGGTAATCGTCGAGCGTACGATGATCTCGTCGACACCCATGGTGTCGAGCTCGGCACACCACTTCTCGTCGAGCAAGGTGCCTTTAGCGATCAATACTTCACCGCTGCCAGGGTGAACTACATCCTGAGCGACAACACGACCCAGCACACGCTGGGAAAGCGGTACGATAATGTCGCCGCCTTCGATGATTGGGTGCAGGGTCAAGCCATTTTCGGTACCACAGTCGACTTCAGTGATGACCAGGTCTTGCGCTACGTCTACCAAACGACGGGTCAGGTAACCGGAGTTGGCGGTTTTCAGGGCCGTATCCGCAAGACCTTTACGTGCACCGTGGGTAGAGATGAAGTACTGAAGTACGTTCAGACCTTCACGGAAGTTGGCGACGATGGGCGTTTCGATGATCGAACCGTCCGGCTTGGCCATCAGGCCACGCATACCCGCCAACTGACGAATCTGAGCGGCACTACCCCGGGCACCGGAGTCGGCCATGATGAAGACGCTGTTGAACGAGTCCTGCTCAACTTCGTTACCATCACGATCAATGACGGTCTCTTTAGAGATACCCACCATCATCGCCTTGGCGACTTTATCGTTGGCCTTGGACCAGATATCGATAACCTTGTTGTACTTCTCACCCGCTGTTACCAGGCCAGAAGAGAACTGGTCTTCGATCTCTTTAACTTCGGCTTCCGCTGCATCAACGATTTCAGTTTTGGCTTCGGGGATAACGAAGTCGTTAACACCGATTGAGGCGCCGGACCAGGTCGCTAAGCGGAAACCGGTATACATCAGCTGGTCAGCGAAAATGACGGTCGGTTTGAGGCCGGCACGACGATAAACTTCGTTGATCAGGCTGGAGATCGCCTTCTTCTTCATCGGCTGGTCGATCAGCTCGAAGGGCACACCTTCGGGCAGAATACGGAACAGCAGTGCACGGCCTACCGTCGTATCGTAAATACGGCGGTGGAAGCTACGCTCGCCGCTCTCTTCTTCGATATCGATTTCGTCCAGGCGTACTTTGACCCGGGCGTGCAGCGATACTGACTGCGTTCCAAAGGCGCGCTCGACCTCGTTGAGGTCAGAGAACACCATGCCTTCGCCTTTGGCGTTGATCTTTTCCCGAGTCATGTAGTATAGACCCAGTACAACGTCTTGGGACGGCACGATAATCGGCTCGCCGTTAGCGGGCGACAGCACGTTGTTGGTGGCCATCATCAGCGCACGGGCTTCGAGCTGGGCTTCCAGGGTCAGCGGTACGTGTACCGCCATCTGGTCACCGTCAAAGTCGGCGTTGTAGGCGGCACATACCAGCGGGTGCAGCTGGATCGCTTTACCTTCGATCAACAGCGGCTCAAACGCCTGGATACCCAGACGGTGCAGCGTCGGCGCACGGTTAAGCAGTACCGGGTGTTCGCGGATGACGTCGGCGAGGATGTCCCACACCTCAGGCAGCTCGCGTTCGACCATCTTCTTGGCGGCTTTGATCGTTGAGGCGTAGCCCAGCGACTGCAGCTTGGAGTAGATAAACGGCTTGAACAGCTCAAGAGCCATTTTCTTCGGCAGACCACACTGGTGCAGACGCAGGGTCGGGCCCACGGTAATTACCGAACGACCTGAGTAGTCGACGCGCTTACCCAACAAGTTCTGACGGAAACGGCCCTGCTTACCTTTGATCATGTCGGCAAGCGATTTCAGCGGGCGCTTGTTAGAGCCCGTGATCGCACGGCCGCGACGACCGTTATCCAGCAGCGCATCAACCGCTTCTTGAAGCATACGCTTCTCGTTGCGCACGATAATATCCGGCGCATTGAGATCGAGCAGACGCTTAAGGCGGTTGTTACGATTGATCACACGACGGTATAGGTCGTTCAAATCAGAGGTCGCGAAGCGGCCACCGTCAAGCGGTACCAACGGACGCAGATCCGGCGGCAGCACAGGCAGCACTTCCATGACCATCCACGCCGGTGCGTTACCGGAGTGGTAGAAGGCTTCAAGCAGCTTCAGGCGCTTGGACAGCTTCTTGATCTTGGTTTCAGAATTAGTCTGCGGAATCTCTTCACGCAGGTGGTTAATCTCTTCTTCCAGATCGATGTCTTTGAGCAGTTCCTGAACGGCTTCGGCACCCATACGGGCGTCGAAGTCATCGCCGAACTCTTCAAGCGCTTCGAAGTACTGCTCGTCGTTCAATAGCTGACCGCGCTCAAGCGTGGTCATGCCTGGGTCGATAACGACAAAGCTTTCAAAATAGAGCACGCGCTCGATATCACGCAGGGTCATATCGAGGAACATGCCGATACGCGACGGCAGTGACTTCAGGAACCAAATGTGAGCCACCGGCGAGGCTAGCTCAATGTGCCCCATGCGCTCACGGCGAACGGCGGCTTTGGTCACTTCTACGCCACACTTCTCGCAGATAATACCGCGGTGCTTCATGCGCTTATATTTGCCGCATAAGCATTCGTAATCTTTTACCGGGCCAAAAATCTTGGCGCAGAACAGACCATCCCGCTCCGGTTTAAAGGTACGGTAGTTGATGGTCTCAGGCTTCTTCACCTCGCCAAACGACCAGGAGCGAATCATGTCCGGCGACGCGAGGGTAATCTTGATCGCGTCAAACTCTTCGGACTGAGACTGCGATTTGAGTACTTTCACCAAATCTTTCATGTGACGGCTCCTAGCTCTCTAACTCGATATCGATGCCCAGCGAGCGGATTTCCTTCACGAGTACGTTGAAGGATTCCGGCATGCCTGCCTGCATGGTGTGGTCGCCATCCACGATGTTTTTATACATCTTGGTGCGGCCTTCGACGTCGTCCGACTTGACGGTGAGCATCTCTTGTAGCGTGTACGCAGCGCCGTATGCTTCCAGCGCCCACACTTCCATCTCACCGAAGCGCTGACCACCGAATTGCGCCTTACCACCCAAGGGCTGCTGGGTAACCAGCGAGTAAGAACCGGTAGAACGCGCGTGCATCTTGTCGTCTACCAAGTGGTTAAGCTTCAGCATGTACATGTAGCCGACGGTAACCGGACGATCAAAGGCGTCACCGGTACGGCCATCGAATAGGGCCATCTGACCCGACTCGGGGATATCCGCCAGCTTCAGCAGATGCTTGATTTCGTGCTCTTTAGCACCGTCAAACACCGGCGTCGCCATCGGCACACCCGCTTTCAGGTTCTTCGCCAGCGCGATGATTTCATCATCGGTCAGCGAGTCGAGATCCTCAATGCGCGTACCTGGGGTGTTGTACACCTGACCCAGGAAGTCACGAATTTCCGCGACTTGCTGGCCGCGTGCATCACGCAGCAGGGCTTCAATCTTGACACCCAAACCGCGAGCAGCCATGCCCAGGTGGGTTTCAAGAATCTGACCAACGTTCATACGTGACGGTACACCCAGCGGGTTTAGCACCACGTCGACCGGCTCGCCCTTCTCGTCAAACGGCATATCTTCGATCGGCATAATTGCCGAGATAACACCTTTGTTACCGTGACGACCGGCCATCTTGTCACCGGGCTGAATGCGACGCTTAACAGCCATATAGACTTTAACGATTTTTAGTACGCCCGGCGCAAGGTCATCGCCCTGGGTCAGCTTGCGCTTCTTATCTTCGAAACGCTCGTCCATCTCTTTGCGACGGTTTTCCAGCTGCTCGTCGGCCTGAGCCAGCAGCTCGTTGTAAGACTCATCCTGCATGCGCAGTTTGAACCACTGCTGACGCGGCAGCTCTGCGAGGTAAGCCTCGTCCAGCACATCGCCTTTCTTGAGGTTTGGACCGCCATTGACGGCTTGGCCATCAAGGGTGCGCTGCAGGCGCTCAAAGGTGGCGTCTTCGGCGATACGGTAGGTCTCTTGAAGATCTTTACGCACCTCATCAAGCTGCATGCGCTCAATCGTCAGGGCACGTGAATCTTTCTCAACGCCGTCACGAGTAAATACCTGAACGTCGATGACGGTGCCTTTCATGCCGGTAGGGGCACGTAGCGAGGTGTCTTTAACGTCAGACGCTTTCTCACCGAAGATGGCACGCAACAGCTTCTCTTCTGGCGTGAGCTGGGTTTCACCCTTCGGCGTCACCTTACCAACCAGAATATCGCCGGGGCCGACTTCAGCACCGATGTAAACAACGCCCGCTTCATCCAATTTGGAGAGCGCAGACTCACCCACGTTCGGGATGTCAGAAGTAATTTCTTCTGAGCCTAACTTGGTGTCGCGAGACACACAGGTCAGTTCCTGAATGTGGATGGTGGTGAAACGGTCTTCTTGAACGACACGCTCGGAAAGCAGAATCGAGTCTTCGAAGTTGTAGCCGTTCCAGGGCATAAAGGCGATGCGCATGTTCTGGCCAAGCGCCAGGTCACCCATATCAACAGACGGGCCGTCAGCGAGAATATCGCCGCGCGCTACGCTGTCACCTGGGCGCACAATGGGGCGCTGGTTCATACAGGTGTTCTGGTTCGAGCGGGTGTACTTGGTCAGGTTGTAGATATCAACCCCGGCTTCACCGCCGATGATCTCATCTTCATTAACCCGCACAACGACACGGCGCGCATCAACAGAGTCGATCAGACCACCACGACGAGCAACCGCACAAACACCGGAGTCACGGGCAACAAAGCGCTCCATGCCGGTACCCACCAGCGGTTTCTCAGCACGCAGGGTCGGTACTGCCTGACGCTGCATGTTCGAACCCATCAAGGCGCGGTTAGCATCATCGTGCTCAAGGAACGGGATCAATGCCGCCGCGACCGATACGACCTGACGTGGCGATACGTCCATCAGCGTCACTTGCTCAGGACGCATAAAGGTCGTTTCACCGCGGTGACGCACCTGCACGAGGTCATCACTCAGCTTGTTGGACTCATCTACCGCTGCTGACGCCTGGGCGATAACAAAGTCGCCCTCTTCGATCGCCGAGAGGTGAACGATGTCGTCAGTCAACTGGCGGTCAACCACTTTACGGTACGGCGTTTCTAGGAAACCGTAGCTATTAGTGTGGCTGTAGGTTGCCAGCGAGTTGATCAGACCGATGTTCGGGCCTTCTGGCGTTTCAATTGGACATAGACGACCGTAGTGCGTGGCGTGTACGTCACGTACTTCGAAGCCAGCACGCTCACGGGTCAAACCACCGGGGCCGAGTGCGGACACACGACGCTTGTGGGTAACCTCGGAAAGCGGGTTGTTCTGATCCATGAACTGGGAAAGCTGGCTGGAGCCAAAGAACTCTTTCACCGCCGCCGCTACCGGCTTGGCGTTGATCAGATCTTGAGGCATCAGTCCTTCGCTTTCCGCCATGGAAAGACGCTCTTTCACCGCACGCTCTACGCGCACTAAACCAACGCGGAACTGGTTTTCGGCCATTTCGCCTACACAGCGAATACGACGGTTACCCAGGTGATCGATATCGTCAACGTCACCGAAGCCGTTACGGATATTGATCAGCTCGCGCAGCACATCCAGGATGTCTTTGCGATCCAGTACACCGGAGCCAGTGTCGGTATCACGACGCAGGCGACGGTTGAACTTCATGCGACCAACGCCCGACAGGTCGTAGCGGTCCTCAGAGAAGAACAAGTTGTTAAACAGTGTTTCGGCAGACTCTTTGGTCGGCGGCTCACCGGGACGCATCATGCGGTAGATTTCGACCAACGCTTCAAGCGCGGAGTTAGTCGCATCCAGACGCAAGGTGTCGGAGATGAAAGAACCACAGTCAAGATCGTTGGTATACAGGGTTTCAATCAGCGCGATGCCGCCCTGGGCCATACGCTCAAGTACTTCCGGGGTGATCTCGGTGTTGCAAGGACAGATCAACTCGCCCGTTTTGGTGTCGATCTGGTCTTTGGCCAGCGTTTTGCCGAACAGGTACTCCATCGGCACATCCAGACGCTCAAGGCCGGCTTTTTCAAGCTGGCGAATGTGCTTCTGGGTAATCCGACGGCCCTCTTCAACGATCACATTACCTTCGCCATCTTTGATGTCGAAAGTAGCCGTTTCGCCGCGTAGGCGCGACGGTACTAGCTCCACAGAGAAACCGGATTTCTCGATGTGGAAGACGCTGGTTTCAAAAAACTCAGCAAGAATCTCTTCGGTGTTCATTCCCAGCGCACGCATCAGCACCGAGGCCGGCAGTTTGCGGCGACGGTCAATACGTACAAAGACGTTGTCTTTAGGATCGAACTCGAAGTCTAACCAGGAGCCACGGTAAGGAATCACGCGGGCTGAGTAGAGCAACTTACCAGAGGAGTGGCTCTTACCTTTGTCGTGATCGAAGAACACACCGGGCGAACGGTGGAGCTGGGAAACGATAACCCGCTCAGTACCATTAATAACAAAGGTACCGTTCTCGGTCATCAGGGGGATTTCCCCCATGTAGACTTCCTGCTCTTTAATATCTTTGATTGCTTTGTTCGAGGAGTCGCGATCATAGATGATCAAGCGAACCTTAACACGCAGCGGGGCGGAGTAAGTCACGCCGCGCAGCTGGCACTCCTTAACATCGAACGCCGGCGTTCCGAAACGGTAGCTGACATACTCAAGCGCGGCATTACCGGAGAAGCTCTCAATCGGAAACACGGACTTAAACGCCGCGTGTAGTCCGACCTCGTGACGCTCGTCGGGCGAACGATCTTGCTGGAGGAAGTCGTAATAGGAATCAAGCTGGATCGCCAGCAAGTAAGGCACATCCATCACTTGGGGCAGTTTGCCGAAATCCTTGCGGATGCGTTTTTTCTCAGTATATGAGTAAGCCATCTGTATTCCCCAGCTTGTTCACCATGGGTGACCGATGCGTGGTCATCGCTGCCCGGCGGGCTTCGTCAGACGCAGACAGCAAGCCCCTCAAATCGGTAGCTCGCTGTCGAAAATCTAGTTCGATAACTCAGTCGTCGATTACACTGTCGTAGATACACATTTTCTACGTTTCTATCGTTTCCGCTGTTTGCAAACAGCACTGCTGCTATTGAACATCAGTTACAACAGAAAAAGGCCGGCAGCGGGATATCCCGCCGCCAGCCGTGGAAGCTTACGCAGCGCGTAAAGCCGTCCGCACAAGAATTACTTGAGCTCGACGGTTGCGCCCGCTTCTTCCAGCTTAGCTTTAGCTGCTTCAGCGTCGTCTTTAGAAAGACCTTCTTTGATGGTCGCAGGAGCGCCATCAACAGCACCTTTAGCTTCTTTCAAGCCAAGGCCAGTGATCTCACGAACTGCCTTGATCACGTTAACTTTCTTGTCGCCAGCAGCGGTCAGAACTACGTCAAACTCAGTCTGCTCTTCAGCAGCTTCGCCAGCAGCAGCCGGGCCAGCCATAACGGCAGCAGCAGCAGAAACGCCGAATTTCTCTTCCATTGCTTCAATCAGCTCGACAACTTCCATTACGGACATGTCGGCTACAGCATTGATGATATCGTCTTTAGACAGTGCCATTGTTTCATTCCTAACTTTGCGGGAGTCTCGGTCAGCCGAGAACTCAGGATTCATTGCTCAGTTCAGGCAGCGTATCGATCAGATCGTTCACGCCGCCTGCAAGAAACGCTGCTTAAGCAGCTTCTGCTTCTTGCTTCTGGTCGCGCAGTGCGGCCAGAGTACGAACCAGCTTGCCAGCGGAGGCTTCTTTCATTACCGACATCAACTTGGCAATTGCTTCGTTGTAAGTCGGTAGGGTTGCCAGACGATCGATGTCAGCAGCCGGAATCAGCTCACCTTCGTAGGCCAACGCTTTTACTTCGAAGTTCTTGTCCGTTTTAGCAAACTCTTTGAACAGACGAGCAGCAGCGCCCGGATGGTCAGTAGAGAAAGCCAACAACGTAGGACCAACGAAGCTATCGTTTAAGCACTCCCACTGAGTGCCCTCGAGAGCGCGGCGAGCCAGCGTATTACGAACAATACGCAGCTCTACACCATTCTCACGCGCCTGCTTACGCAGATCGGTCATTTTACCAACCGTGACGCCGCGAGAATCAGCAACTACGACGGAGAGTGCGCCCTTGGCCGCTTCACTGACCTCGGCAACAATCGCTTTCTTGCCTTCAAGTGCTAGTGGCACAGTGATCACTCCTTCGTGCCGGAACCCAGGAAGGTTCCGGTGGTTACCATCTCTTCCCGCTCTTTACTGCAAAGCAACAGCAGTGCAAAACGAGAAGCCTTAGGGATGGTGCTCACCAGAAAGCCGTTAAGCTTAACCAACTGGCGGCCACACCATCTGCGCAGGCGCTTATGGGCAATTAAGCCGCCCTTGTTGAGTACAAAACATCATACTGATCAAGCGCGGCACCTGCGGTCTTTGACGATGCCCCGGCAGTTTTATTAACCAAACGGGGGACCGCAAAGTTCTTGCTCGGTTCTCTTACTTTAACGCTAACGACCTCTCACTTCACACGAAAGAGGAGTGATCGATAGTCAGACCTGGGCCCATGGTAGTGGACATGGTCATTTTCTTAAAGTAAATGCCTTTCGACGCACTCGGCTTGAGGCGCTTCAGGTCAGCAACGAGGGCTTCCAGGTTGCCGTTAATAGCTGCAGCATCAAAGTCCACTTTACCCAGGGTAGTGTGGATGATGCCGTTTTTGTCGGTACGGAAACGCACCTGACCGGCTTTGGCGTTTTTAACAGCGGTTGCCACGTCAGGCGTTACGGTACCCACTTTTGGGTTAGGCATCAGGCCGCGCGGACCTAGGATCTGACCCAACTGACCAACAACGCGCATTGCGTCAGGCGAAGCGATAACAACGTCAAAATCCATGACGCCCTTTTTCACTTGCTCAGCCAAGTCGTCCATACCCACAATGTCGGCGCCCGCTTCTTTAGCGGCATCGGCATTGGCACCCTGGGTGAAGACCGCAACACGTACATCTTTACCAGTACCGTTAGGCATAACAGTCGCGCCACGCACAACCTGGTCAGATTTACGCGGGTCAACGCCGAGGTTGATAGCGATATCAACAGACTCTTTGAATTTAACGGTAGACAGCTCGGCGAGCAGCGCTACGGCCTCTTCAATAGAGTAAGCTTTGGTAGTGTCTACTTTCTCGCGAATAACTTTCGCACGCTTAGACAGTTTAGCCATGATCAGAGACCCTCCACGTTTAGGCCCATGCTGCGAGCGCTGCCAGCAATGGTGCGCACAGCGGCGTCAAGATCTGCAGCCGTCAAATCAGGCTCTTTCGTTTTAGCGATCTCTTCGAGCTGCTCACGCGTCACAGTGCCGACCTTCTTCTTGTTCGGCTCACCAGAACCAGACTTGATACCAGCGGCTTTCTTCAGCAGCACGGCAGCAGGCGGCGTCTTGGTAACGAACGTGAAGCTACGGTCTGAGTAGACAGTGATCACGACAGGCGTCGGCAAGCCCGGCTCAATTTCTTGAGTCGCGGCGTTGAACGCCTTACAGAATTCCATGATGTTCACGCCGTGCTGACCCAGTGCTGGGCCTACCGGCGGGCTTGGATTGGCTTTACCTGCAGCAACCTGCAGCTTGATATAAGCCTGTACTTTCTTGGCCATTTTTAACACTCCAATTGGGTGATAACGCCCGAAGGCTCCCCGGTACCAGCGAAACAACTGAACCAGCCATTTCACACGAATTAAAACTTACAGCTTACTTACTAGTCACTACTAACTATTTACTACTCACCCGTTACTCTTTCTCAACCTGCGAGAACTCGAGCTCAACAGGCGTAGAGCGCCCGAAGATCAGCACGCTGACCTGCAGACGGCTCTTTTCATAATTCACTTCTTCGACAACGCCATTGAAATCAGCAAACGGCCCATCGACAACACGCACTGACTGACCCGGCTCAAACATCGTTTTAGGCCGCGGCTTATCAGTGCCATCTTTTACGCGCATCAGAATTGCATCTGCTTCGCGGGCAGTAATTGGTGCAGGCTTCTCTTTTGTACCACCGATAAAGCCCATAACACGCGGCGTCTCATTGACGAGGTGCCATGTTTCGTCGGCCATCTCCATCTCGACCAAAACATAGCCGGGATAGAATTTGCGCTCACTCTTACGACGCTTGCCGTCACGCATTTCGACGACTTCTTCTGTTGGCACAAGAATCTCGCCAAAGCGATCTTCCATACCGTACATTTTCACACGCTCGATAAGCGAACGCATGACATGCTTCTCGAAACCAGAATAAGCGTGAACGACGTACCAACGTTTGGACATGAAGACTCCTAACCAATGACGCCGGACATTGCCCAGCCAAGAAGAGTGTCGATCAACCACAGCATCAACCCAACCACCAAAACAGCCACCAGCACAATGGCGGTGGTCTGAATAGTTTCGGGACGGGTCGGCCATACAACGCGCTGAATCTCTTTCTTGGCGCTTCTGGCAAGCTCTACTAAATCACGACCTTTGGTAGTGGTCAGTGCGATCAAACCTGCGATCACACACAACACCACCACACCAAGCACGCGGTAGAGCAGGCCAATATCGGCGAAATAGGTATTACCAACAACAGCAACGACAAGCAGCGCTACGACCGCCGCCCACTTGAGCCCGTCATGGCGCGTCTGTTGCACCTCGGCGCCATGTTTTACAGAACCAGGCTTCATAAAAACGAGACTCCTCAGGGTGCGGCGAACGATAAAAGAATTCTGGAAAAAGACATACCAACCTGGGGAAGGTTGGCAGGCCAGGAGGGAATCGAACCCCCAACCTGCGGTTTTGGAGACCGCTGCTCTGCCAATTGAGCTACTGGCCTGTATCGTCATGTGCATAAACGCGCTTTAATACGCCTACACAACAGCGGGCGCCATGGTAGCGGAGAAAACCACTCCTGACAACCCTTTCTTAATGATCAGGGCCTACAAAGCAAGCACCTAAACACTAGAGACAAAAAAAGCGAGCTTCGCTCGCTTTTTCGCAACTCTTTTCTTGCAACTTCATACAGCAACTTTCTTATTGCAAATATGGAGCTCATGGACGGAATTGAACCGTCGACCTCACCCTTACCAAGGGTGTGCTCTACCCCTGAGCTACATGAGCCAAACACAACAACTGGAGCGGGCGGCGGGAATCGAACCCGCACCATCAGCTTGGAAGGCTGAGGTTCTACCTTTGAACTACGCCCGCAGCACCTTGCCTGAATGACAATCCGCTGCGCTTTGCGTCGCCTTGTAGACGA
Organism: Halomonas sp.; assembly: GCF_011050415.1. Classification (GTDB taxonomy): domain Bacteria; phylum Pseudomonadota; class Gammaproteobacteria; order Pseudomonadales; family Halomonadaceae; genus Vreelandella. The sequence continues at coordinate 98,260 of NZ_DRFS01000021.1, read as the reverse complement.
TGCCCGCTACCGGCTTTTCATTCAATAGCATCGACATAGATCGCTGCCATTTAATTTTGGTGGAGAGAGAAGGATTCGAACCTTCGAAGCTTTCGCGGCAGATTTACAGTCTGCTCCCTTTGGCCACTCGGGAATCTCTCCAACGTGGCGGCATATTATGCCAGCCTTCAAGAATGTGTCAAGTGCAACAAATGCCCCGGTATTATAAACTTAGGCAATTAAACGTTTAACTATCAACACTTGAAACATTGCAAGGCGCTTACGCCTCGCCATGGAACGCGCTGTATTCTGTCAAAGCAGCATTGAGAATGCAAGCCCCGCACGAATCTTTTCTAACGAGACGGGCTCCGGCACGCGTGGTGCGCCGGACATTTTGCCCGCACGTTCGGCGAAGGTCATCGGAAAGCACGCCTCTAAGCCGCCATAAACCATGTCCGGCCACACTGCGTGGGGCACTTGGACACCCCGTGACACCACTCGCGCGTCTCCGCCCGTTAGCAACATCGGAAGCGCCACGCTCTCCTGATCACACACCTCGCTGTAGATACGATTAATAGCGCTGACGGCGGCCATATAGATACCGTGATTGACCGCATCCACGGTACGCCGCCCTGGCTCAAGCAATTCATCGGCCTCGCTCTCGGGATCGATGGCCACATTGCGAGTACCGAGCTTTAAGCTCTCTTTCATTAAGCGTAAGCCGGGGATAATAAAGCCACCCAGGTGAGTCCCGCCGGGCAATACAAAATCAATCGTAATGGCACTACCGCAGTCCACCGCACAGCAGCCGCCTGCCAACTGATAGCCTGCCAGCGCCCCCATCCAGCGATCAACACCTAAGCGCCAAGGCTCTTCATAGCCGTTAACCACGCCCAGTGCCTCATGCGTGGAGTGCGCCACGTGCACATGCCGCACACGCTTACGCAGCAACGCAACCGTCTCTTCCAATACTGCCGCCCTGGCGACGCTTGAAATGCGTACTGCCTCGACCACATCAAGATCGGGGATATCCGCCCCAGGACGCCACTCTTCGCGGGTCCATACCGCGCCACGCGAACGTATCTCGCTGCTCACGGCATCTTTCAACCGCCATTTAGACAGCGTGTTGCCGATATCAAGATCCAGAATCATAAACGCCTACGTACGCTGATCTCACCGCCGGCTAGGCGTCGCGAGTGACCATTTTCGGTAACCCACAGGTTACCACTCTCATCCACTTCACCCGCTATTGCATCGCTGGTCTGCTGGCCTTGAATAACGCGGATAGGTAAGCCCGCATAAGCATGACGCTCGTTCCAGGCATCACGCCATGCACTAAAGCCATCCCGCTCAAAATCAGCCAGCATAACCAACAAACCCGCCACCACATCGGATGCTAGCTGATTGCGTGATAGATCAGGCAAGCGCTCGAAAAGCGCCGCGACGGGCTGATCAATGGCTGCACGCTGGGCATCAGGGAGCCACAAATTCATGCCTATGCCAATGACCACTTCGCAGGGACCTGCTGCATCACCGGTGACTTCGATAAGGATACCGGCCAGCTTGCCCAGCTCGTCGCTCGCGGCATCACCCTGCTCAGAGAGCAAAATATCGTTTGGCCACTTGAGCTTAGGCGCCACGCCGTGCTGCTCAAGCACTTGCGCAACCACCACGCCCACCGCCAGGCTCAAGCCTTCCAGCACCGCAATACCTGACTCAAAGCGCCAGCCCAATGAGAGCATTAGGCTCTGCCCCCAGGGCGTCGACCATACGCGACCACGCCGACCGCGGCCCGCGGTCTGCAGCTCTACCAGACACACTTCACCGTGCCCTGCGCCCTGTTCAAAGCGCTGGCGCAGATACTCATTACTAGAAGGCAGCTGATCCTCAACAAACAGACGCGCAAGGTAGTGACGCGCCTGGGCGGGCAACCGCTCAACGATTTTTGCGCCTTCTAAAGGCTCTAAACGCTGCGCCAGTCGATAGCCACGCCCCTTAACGGCAACGAGCTCAACCCCGAGCGCCTCTAGTTTCTTTAACTGCTTCCACACCGCCGCACGAGAAATACCCAGCGTTTCACCCAGCTGCTCGCCAGAGTGAACCTCGCCATCGCTTAACAAACGCATCAGGTTGCCGATGGTCATGCTCCTGCCCCAGTGGGAAAAGCGCTATTCTAGCGGATCGAGGTTGCCTGCGAAAACTTTCCTGGGGGCGACGAAGGTCGATAAGCGTTCCAGTAATATCAGCGAAGCCTTCGACATGGTAGAATATCTATTGGACGCAAGCCCTGAGCCAAGATGGTCGGCAAATTGCCAGCCCTTGCGACCCGCATTTTCCGACCCGTGGACAAACGGGTGTTCACAAGAGTTCTCTCTCAGCATGCAAAACCAGCAAAACTCCAGCGCGGTTAATAACCTGCGCAACGTCGCGATCATAGCCCACGTTGACCATGGTAAAACCACTCTGGTCGACAAACTCCTGAGCCAGTCCGGCACCCTTGACCGTAAAGCAGAAGGTCAAGAGCGCATCATGGACTCAAACGATCAGGAAAAAGAGCGTGGTATTACCATTTTGGCCAAAAACACGGCCATCCAATGGAAAGATAGCCATGGCAACGACTACCACATCAACATTGTTGATACGCCTGGGCACGCCGACTTCGGTGGTGAAGTTGAGCGCGTCATGTCGATGGTCGATTCGGTACTACTTCTGGTAGACGCCGTTGATGGCCCGATGCCACAAACGCGCTTTGTTACCCAAAAGGCATTCGCCCAGGGTCTGAAGCCGATTGTGGTGGTCAACAAAATTGACCGTCCCGGCGCTCGCCCTGACTGGGTTATCGATCAGATTTTCGATCTTTTTGACAACCTCGGTGCTTCCGACGAGCAGCTCGATTTCCCGATCATTTACTGCTCTGCCCTCAACGGCATTGCCGGTATGGATCCTGAAGAGCTGGCAGACAACATGGATCCCATGTTCCAAGCCATCGTCGATATCGTTGAGCCGCCTCAGGTTGAGCTCAACGGCCCCTTCCAGATGCAGATTTCCGCGCTGGACTATAACAGTTACGTGGGTGTTATCGGCCTCGGGCGCATCAAGCGTGGCGCAGTCAAACCGAATCAGCAGATATCAGTGATCGGCGTTGACGGCAATGTACGCAAGGGCAAAATCGGTCAGGTCATGACCCATATGGGCCTTGAGCGCGTACAAACGACCGAAGCAACGGCGGGCGACATCGTCTGTATTACAGGCATCGACGATCTGTCGATCTCTGACACGCTATGCGATCCGGCAAAAGTCGAAGCACTACCGCCGCTTTCTGTCGACGAGCCGACTGTTTCCATGACCTTCCAGGTCAATGATTCTCCGTTCGCGGGCAAAGATGGTAAGTTTGTGACCAGCCGCAATATCAAGGATCGCCTTGAGCAAGAGCTGATTCACAATGTGGCACTGCGCGTTGAACAGGGCGAAACGCCTGAGAAGTTCAAGGTGTCTGGCCGTGGTGAGTTACACCTTTCGGTGCTGATTGAAACCATGCGCCGTGAAGGCTTCGAGCTGGCTGTTGGCCGCCCGGAAGTTATCATTAAGGAAATCGACGGCGAGAAACAAGAGCCGTACGAAGAAGTCATTATCGACTGTGAAGAGCAGCACCAAGGCTCGATCATGGAAGAGTTGGGCTACCGTAAAGGTGAAATGACCAACATGCTGCCGGATGGTAAAGGACGGGTTCGCCTAGACTTCATTATTCCTGCGCGTGGCTTGATCGGCTTCCGTGGTCAGTTTTTGACCATGACCTCGGGCACCGGCATCCTGACCAGTCGTTTTGATCACTACGGCCCGCTGAAGCCTGAAGCCTCTATCGAGCGTCGTAACGGCGTATTGGTGTCAATGGTCGACGGTAAAGCACTTGCCTACGCGCTGTATGCGCTGCAAGAGCGCGGCAAGCTGATTATCGATCATGCCACGGAAGTCTACGAAGGCATGCTGATCGGTATCAACAACCGTGCCAACGACATGGTGGTTAACCCCACAAAAGGCAAGAAGCTCGACAACATGCGCTCTACCGGCAACGATGAGAACATCGTACTAACGCCGCCAGTTAAGTTCTCGCTGGAACAGGCGATCGAGTTCCTCGACTCCGACGAGCTCGTGGAAGTCACGCCGGTGCATATCCGCCTGCGTAAAAAGCTGCTTAAAGAGACCGAGCGCAAGCGTTTTAGCAAGAAGTAATACGCGCTGAGCAGTTAGCTGTCTGAAAAAACCCGCGCAAGCGGGTTTTTTTTGTTCGCTAGCACGCTGTTTTTCTTTAACACCCCTGCTCTGTTTCGCTGCCAAGTTGCACTACTAAACGCAGCCTAAACGCTAATAGGCTGGAAAGGCGGCGCATTCTATCGCACAGTAGGCAAATTCAGCGCGTCCAAGGCACGCTGCCACCCCTATATTCATACAAGTGTTTGGATACCTACCCCATCCACACACCTAAACATGGACACTCTTACCCATGAGCGGTCACAACGTCTGGACGCATAAAGGTACGTTTCTTCTCGCCGCCGTTGGTTCCGCAGTCGGTTTAGGTAATTTATGGCGCTTTCCTTACCTCACCGGGGAGAACGGCGGTGGCGCGTTTATTTTGGTTTATGCGCTTACGATCTTTGCCGTCGGTATCCCTATTTTGATTGCCGAAATCATGCTCGGGCGTTCCAGCCGTCAAAGCCCGATTATGGGCATGCGCCATCTCACCAAAACCCACCGTACATCGCGCGCCTGGGAAACCATTGGCTGGCTGGGCGCGGCGTCGGCTTTCTTAATATTGAGTTTCTATTCGGTGATTGCCGGCTGGGCGATTCACTACACTGGATTAATGCTGACCGGCTCCCTGGTTGGTGCCGATGCGCAAACCATTAGTGAAGGCTTTGACGCACTGCTGGCCGCCCCAGGGCTGATGACGCTTTATCACACACTTTTCATTGCGGCGTCTGCGTTGATCGTCGGTATGGGTATCCATAAAGGTATCGAGTCGGGCCTGCGCATTATGATGCCCGCGCTGTTTGTGATTCTGCTAGTGGTGTTGGCCTATAGCGTTGTGAACGGTGATGTAGGCGCCGCCGCTAATTTCTTGTTTACCTTCAATATCGCCGACCTCAGTTTAGAGGGTTGGCTACAAGCCATGGGCCAATCGTTCTTTACGCTGAGCTTAGGGATGGGTGCCATCATGGCGTACGGTGCTTACATGCCTAGCGATGTGTCGCTGACCCGCACGGCCTTTGCGGTCGCCATTGTGGATACCGCTGTGGCCATGATTGCGGGGTTAGCTATCTTCGCGCTGGTCTTTGGAGCAGGCTTAGAAACGGGCCAAGGCCCTGGCCTAATGTTTGTTACCCTGCCACTGGCGTTTGCTGAGATGCCGTTTGGCGCCCTGGTCGGTGGTGTGTTCTTTATTCTGGTGCTTGGCGCCGCGATTAGCTCTTCAATCTCGCTGATTGAGCCCGTTGCGGCATTCCTGGTCGAACGCTTCGATATGACTCGCCCTCAAGCAGTCGTAATAATGGTCATCGCCGCCTGGGCAATGGGTCTATTAACCGTCGTTAGCTTTAACATCTGGGCCGAAGGGACGATTTTCCATACGCTATTTGGGCGCAGTGCGTTTGATTTCATTGAGCTACTCACCAATATCTTTATGCCGGTGGGTGGCCTGATGATTGCACTGTTTGCAGGCTGGGCGCTGACCCAGAGCGAAGTGATGAAAGAGTTGGGCACCAATGTCACTTGGTTTAAGTGCTGGCGCTTGCTGGTGCGCTTTGTCGCCCCTGCCGCGGTCGCCTTTGTCTTTTTACGTACGATTCCCCAAGTGGATGGCTATCTCATCCCCACCCTGGGTGCACTGCTAATTATTGGCACCTTTGCGGCCAGCCAGCGGTGGCTAAAAAAACCACGACAAACAATTTAATAACAGTACGCAGGCGGCTTATTAGCCGCCTGCATCGCGTGGAGAATCCATGACCCCTATTATTGAAGTGCAGCGCGTTAACAAAGCGTTTGGCGGCCTGCAGGTGATTAATGACTGCTCCATTCAAGTGGAGAAAGGCTCTATTACTGGCATGATTGGCCCCAACGGCGCGGGCAAGTCGACACTCTTTAACCTGATTGCCGGTGCCTTAATACCTGATAGTGGCCGCGTTCTGCTCGACGGTGAAGATATTACCTCGCTTAGCGCCAACCAGCGCTTCCATAAGGGGTTGCTACGCACCTTCCAGATTGCTCATGAGTTCAGTCAGATGAGCGCGCTGGAAAATCTTATGATGGTACCGCCCCAGCAAGCGGGGGAAAGCCTGTTTAGCGCTTGGCTAAAACCCAGCCTGGTGCGCCAACAAGAGGAAGAGGTACGCCGTCGTGCGTTAGAGGTCATCGACTTTGTTGGCCTTCACCATGTGCGTAATGAGCTCGCCGGTAATTTGTCGGGCGGCCAGAAAAAGCTATTGGAACTGGGTCGCACCATGATGACCGATGCCAAAGTGGTGCTTTTGGATGAGATCGCGGCGGGGGTCAACCGCACGCTGCTGGGCGATTTGATCGGAAATATCGAGCGCTTAAACCGCGAGATGGGCTACACCTTTTTAGTCATTGAGCACGATATGGAGATGATTGCACGCCTGTGTGACCCGGTGATTGTGCTAGCCCAGGGCAGCGTAATGGTAGAAGGACACATTAGTGATATTCAGAATAACCCTGAGGTGATCGAAGCCTACTTTGGCACCGACGCGGCTTAAGAGAGTCATTTTCACTACTAATCGATTAATACGATCAACTAATTAATACAATGATGTCGCTCTAAGCGACCTTGATGAGATATGTCCATATGCCATTGATCGACGCACGCGATGTGCACGGCGGCTATGGCGGCATGAACATCCTTAACGGGGTGAACATGACGCTAGAAGCCGATGAAGTCGGTGTTATCGTCGGCCCTAACGGGGCAGGCAAATCGACCATGCTGAAAGCGGTATTTGGCCTTCTGCATGTCAATCAGGGCGAAATTCTGCTCCACGGTCAGCCCATTCAGAACTTGCCCCCTAATCAATTGGTGCAGCGAGGTATGGGCTTTGTTCCCCAGGAGAAAAACGTTTTTCCCAGCCTTTCAGTACAGGAAAACCTGGAGATGGGGGCGTTTTTAAAGCCGCAAAACGTCAAGCGCATGCTGGCCCAAGTGTATGAGTTTTTCCCGCCACTCTATGAGAAACGCCGCCAGCCGGCAGGCGAGCTTTCCGGTGGCCAGCGCCAAATGGTTGCCATGGGCCGTGCGCTGATGGCCGAACCCAGCCTGCTGCTACTTGATGAGCCCACCGCTGGCCTGTCGCCGCTCTACATGAATGAAATTTTTGACCGCGTCAAACAGATCAACGCCGCAGGCGTAGGTATTTTGATGGTGGAACAAAATGCAAAACAAGCATTAGCGATTGCCGACAAAGGCTTTGTGTTGGCCGCTGGCCAAAACCGCTTTACCGATACGGGTGCAGCCCTTCTCGCTGACCCCGATGTCGCTAAAAGCTTTTTGGGCGGCTAGCCCCAGGGAGAAACGTGTGAACGAACTGGTTTTTTTCATCAATAATGTGGTGATTGCGGGCAGCGTCACGGGCTCCATTTACGCCATTGGGGCGATTGGGGTAACGCTGATTTTCAGCATTATGCGCTTCGCCCACTTCGCCCACGCCGACATGATGACCTTCGGTGCCTTTATGGTGCTTCTGCTAACGACCGCCTTCCCCGCAGCGGGGGCAAGCGTTGGCGTCCCTACTGGAATATTAATGCTCCCACTAGCGATGTTATTGACTGCAGGCTTGGCGGTAGGCGTCGATAAAGTGTTCTATAAGCCACTGCGTGCCCATGGGGTCAAACCTATTGTGCTGGTGATTGGCTCGCTGGGCGTCACCCTCATCCTGCAGGGTTTGATTCGTTTATTCGCAGGCACCGGTGGGCAAAGTTTATACGTCGATGATCGCAAGGAAATCTTCCGCATCGCCTTACCGTTTGAGGGCGCCCGGGCGCCTATTGTGATTACCGAACCGCAAATTTATCTGTTTGTGATTACGCTGGTAGCCGTTGTTGCTTTGCATCTCTTCCTCAATCGTTCACGGTTAGGCAAGGCCATGCGCGCCATGTCAGATAACCCCGAACTTGCCCAGGCCTCAGGCATTAACACCAATACCATTGTGGCTGTGACGTGGGTGATTGCTGGTGGGCTGGCTGCCATTGCTGGAACGCTGCTTTCCCTAGACGTTACCTTCAAACCCGACTTAAGCTTCTTTCTGCTGCTGCCCATCTTCGCTGCAGCGATTGTAGGAGGTGTGGGCCACCCTTATGGCGCTATCGCCGGGGGCTTTGTGGTGGGCTTTGCAGAAACCCTAGCGGTGTTCAATTGGAACGTTCTGCTACGCCCCTTCCGCGATAGCTTGCCCACGTGGCTTGAGCTGCCGTCGAATTTGGCGTTTGTGGGTACCGAATACAAAATCGTGGTGCCATTTTTCATTCTGGTAGCCATTTTGGTGTGGCGTCCCACCGGACTCTTTAAGGGCAAGGTGATCTAATGTCTAACCTCAATCCCTCCTATACCCCCCGTGACGCCACCCAACAACGTCGCTTTCCGCTACGTGAGCTAATCCTGTTTGGCGTACTGCTGGTCGCCGTGCTGGCGGTGTACGCCATTATGGGCGCGGCCTATAGCACCCGCATGCTGGTCGAAGCCGCGTGCTACGCGATCCTTGCCTTGGGCTTAACCATTCAGTGGGGTTACGCTGGCCAATTCAACGCCGGTGTCATGGGCTTTGTGGCCCTGGGCGGCTTCTGCGCCATGCTGTTCAGCGTACCGGTTAACGATGCGTTCTGGGGTACCGAGCTGCCTGGAGAACTGGGCCGCGTGTTGCTCTACGGCTTGGCAGCCATTCTGGTCGTGGTGGGAGCCACCAAGCTTGACCGCCTGGGCGTGCCGAAAAAGCTACGCACCTTTATCGCCGTGATTCTGGCGCTGGTGCTCTACTTAGTCATCATTAGTCTGCTGCGTGAAGTGACCAGCGAAATTCAGTCCAGGGCGGGCTTTGTGGGCGGTTTTGGGCTACCCGCCTGGACGGGCTGGATTGTCGGCGGGGCACTCGCGGGCGGCGTGGGCTACTTTATCGGCCATGTGTGCCTGGGCCTGCGCAGTGATTACCTGGCGATTGCCACCTTAGGCATTGCGGAAATCATTAAGGCCTTTTTGAAAAACTCGGACTGGTTAACCCGCGGTACCGCGACGGTGTCCCCGCTACCATGGCCAACACCCGGCCCTGCAGAGCTGGGCTTTACCCTGGCCCGCGCGATTTATCTTTCGGTCACGGCCGTCGTGATTGCCGCGATCTTCTTTCTGCTCCATCGCGCTTATAACGCCCCTTGGGGACGCATGATCCGGGCGATTCGCGATAACGAAGTCTCTGCGGCGGCCATGGGTAAAGATATCAACAAGCGGCGGCTGGAAATCTTCGTGCTGGGCTGCATATTGATGGGCATCGGCGGCGGTATGCTGGGTACCTTTAACAGCCTGTTCGACCCTCAAGGCTACTTGCCGCTGAATCATACTTTCTTGGTATTGGTGATGGTGATTCTCGGTGGGCCAGGTAATAACTTAGGCACCATTTTTGGCGCCGTCGCGGTGTATATCATCTGGATTATGTCGGAGCCGCTGGCGCTGTTTTTAATGCAGTTAGCAGTAGCATTCGGCGAAGGCGCGTTCGGCTGGGATGCACCTGGCAATATGGATAGCCGCGCCCTACAGGCAAGGGTGCTGGTCATTGGCTTGCTGATTACCATGGTACTGCGCTTCGCCCCCAAAGGCCTGCTGCCAGAGAAGATCAAAAGCCACGGCTGAACACGTAATTGTTGTTCCATAAAAAAATGCCCAGCTTAATAAGCCGGGCATTTTGTTTTAACGCTTAGCGTAAGGCTTAAAGATCGACCTGCCCTTTGCTGGTAAAGGTGCCATTTTCGACCGCCATTTCTACCACTACGCCGGGGACGTCGCCGTTTTCATCAAACTCGTGAGAGCCAGACGCGCCTTCGTAGTTGATTTCAGTACCTGCAGCAATCAGCTCAACGGCTTTTTCCCACTCGCCAGGAAGAATGATCTCGCCCGGTGCGCTGGAAACACTGCGCAGTGCTTCAGAAAGGCCTTCACGGTCAGCGCTGCCGTTTTGCTCAATCGCCAACGCAATCAGGAAAGCGGCGTCATAGGCTTGGGCCGCAAATACGGCACTGGGGTCTAAATCGGCGGCCTCGGCGGCTTCGATGAAGAGTTCGGTGCCTGGAAGGTCAGGGCTACCGGGGCGAGTGGCGATCATACCGTCCAGCACATCAGCACCGATGGCATTGATAAGGCTGTCGCCGACCATGCCATCCGCGCCTACGTATTGGGTAAACATGCCGCTTTCATAGGCCTGGCGAAGCACCGTTTGACCAGAAGTGTCCGCGTAAGCCAGTACTACCAGCGTTTCGACGCCGCTGGCGGAAAGCGAGCCTAGCTCCGAGCGATAGTCAGCGCGGTTATCTTCATGGGCCAGATTCTCGGCAACGTCACCGCCACCCGCTTCAAAGGCAACGCTAAAGGCGTCAGACAGGCCACGGCCATAGTCATTGTTGACATAGGTCACCGCGACGGCATCGATGCCTTTATCCAGCAGCAGCTTAGCCAGAATTTCCCCTTGGAAGGCATCAGAAGGAACCGTGCGGAACACCAAGTCGTTGTCATCAAGCTCTGATACCGCCGGTGCGGTCGAGGCAGGCGATACCATCAACACGCCGCCAGGAATCGCCGCGTTATTAGCAGCAGCGATGGTGGCACCTGTACATAGCGCGCCAACAATAGCGGTGACATTCTCAGAGTTAACCATACGGTCGGCGGCGTTAGAGGCAGCCGACGCATCAGAACACGTTGTGTCGCCAGACGGCATCACCAACGTTTGTCCGTCTAAAATACCGCCTTGCTCATTAATCTGCTCAACGGCTAACTGGGCACCCTCAAAAATCGCCGGCGTTAAGCTCTCAATGCCACCCGTAAAACCGCCCAAGAAGCCAACCTTGACCTCAGCCTGAGCCAGTCCAGTCATTGCCAGGGTTGAGGCCGCCACAGCAGTGGCTAATGCGCGCTTATTGATCATATTATTTGTCGCTCCCAATGAGATAACAGGTTGTGCTTTTTAGTGTGCCCCAGCGGTCAAACGTTAAGGCTGCTATTAATTTGGAACTGGAACGCCAAAAACACAAGCACCCGTTTCTAACGCTACTTTGCATCAGTCGTCACAGCAAACGCTCTAGCCTAAGCGTATGGCTTAACCAGGCGTTGAAATGACGCCAAAAATTACCTGGTTCTGAGGTTAATACCTCCATCTTTCCATCACGCTCCAGGTGCCAGTTCAACTCACCTTCAGGGGTAAGTTCGACTTGGTAGCTCAACGTCGGGTCTTGTCCTACCGCTAGCAACTCGTTAAATGCCTGCATAAGCGACTCGCTACGCGCCAGCACGCCGATTTCGGTATTCCAGTAGATAGAGCGCGGATCAACATTAAACGAACCCACAAACAGCTGATCGTCAAAACTTAGCGCCTTGATATGCAACGCTGACGCCGATGCGCCGGGGACACGCATATCCTCACTGCCGCCGGCTTCCTGCTCAGGGCGCATTTCGTAGAGAACAACGCCGTGGCGAAGCAACGTTTCACGCCAAGGCGCGTAAGCACCGTGCACAACAGCAGCGTCTGTTGACTCCAAAGAGTTAGTAATAATTTCAACGGCGATGCCTTGGTCGGCAAGATCCGTCAGGCTTTTCACCCCTTGCTCGGTGGGCACAAAGTAGGCGGAAATAATTACCAGGCGCTCTTCAAGCGTGGTGGCATCGGTCAAATCGCCCAGCAGAGTGTCCGACCACTTCGGGTGTACCCGCCGCCAGTTTGCCTGGGGCATCCCACATTGCCAGCCCCTCACCCCAATGCAGGGTTTCCCAAGGCGGCGCCGTGCGCGCCTGCCGACGTAGCTCGGTAAAGTATTCCGAGTCAGCGTTATCATCTAACCAAGCCTCAAGGTCGCTTTTTAGCGTTTGCCAGGCGTTATCGTCCACTTGGTGATAGCGTTCAATCGGCTGAGCGAGGCCATGATTCCAATACAGATCAAAGCTACGCGAGAGTTCTGGCACCACCTCGCCAATGGTGACAAAGTCCAAATCAGCAAAGTTGCGCGAATCGTTGGCATCAAAGTACTCATCACCCAGGTTGCGCCCACCTACGATTGCGACACTGTTATCAGCGACCCATAATTTGTTATGCATTCGGCGATGCTGCTGAGCGGGATTGACCACCGACGCCAACACCCGTGTCACGATATGCCCGCGCCCAGCGGCTAGCGGGTTGTAAACGCGCACGTGAATACGCGGGTGGCTGGCCAGTGCCGCTAAGCGGTCACCCTGACCAATAGCGCCGATATCATCGACCAGCAGACGCACCCGAACGCCCTCTTCCGCGGCATCCAGCAGGCGTGCCAAAATCAAGCGTGTGGTTTGGCCATCCCCTAGTAGGTAGGTTTGAATATCCAGCTCGCGTTCTGCTTGGCGGATCAAGCCTGCGCGGGCAGCGAAGGCGTCTTGCCCATTGGCGAGCAGTGCAAAACCATCGGGCTCTGACTGTTCCGCCAGCACCTGATGGACCTGCTCGCCCAGCCACGTGTCGCGTGCTTCAAGTACGGTCAGTGCAGTGTGATGCTCGCGGACGACTGCATGGGTACAACCCGCAAGCAAACCATACAACATCAGTAAGCTCAGCCATTGAGACCAACGGCCAGCACTAGGCGTCGTCATTATCATTGTCGTCCAGTCGTTCGGCCCAGCGCTTACGAGCAAGATTGCGGCGGTAAAGGCGCACTAGCGCGATGATTAGCGCGGTGGCTACCATGGCGCCAAGCACTACCCCCTGCCAGGGACGGGCCGCATTACCCATAATGGTTTCCAGCGTAATAATAAGTATCAAGCCAATCGCTTGGGAGCCGATCGCTAACGCGCGCAGCTTATCGAAAGCGGGTGGGGGCATAACGTCTCCGTAATTTTCAGCTCGCATGGTAAGGTTTGCCAGTGTACCCGTTTCACGGAATGCTTAACCGGAAACCTGAATTAAAAACCCGTATTGTAAGACTGAACGGAAACCAGAACTGGAAACCCATGAACGCGATTGCTCTCGGCCCGCTACTAATTTCGCTGCCCCGTCTCTATGCCGTTGGCTGCGCGCTACTACTGCTCATTAGCGCTCGCTATTTATTAGGGCTACCACGCCTGGCTCAGCAGCGTTGGTTTACCGGGCTCATCGTGGTTTGGTTAGTCGGCGCACGGGCGGGGCATATCATACTTCATCTCGATAGCTATAGCGCCGACCCACTTGAAGCGCTAAAACTCTGGCAGCCCGGCTACCACGGCCTGTGGGGGATGGCAGCAGGTTTGGTCTGGACAGCCTGGACGCTACGTGCGCGTTTGCTGGCCATGGGCGGTGCCATGCTTATGCTCGTTGCCGCCTCTAGCCTGTGGCTGGTGATCGTGACCTTAGCCCCCCTGGGCAACAGTTTTGCGGTCAGCGAACTGCCCGATGTCACCCTTGAAGATGTGGATGGCAACGAGATTCATCTGCCTGGCTTGGCAGCCGACAGCGAACGTATCATCGTTAATTTATGGGCTACCTGGTGCCCGCCGTGCCTGCGTGAAATGCCGCTGCTCGAAGAGGCCGCCCAGCGTGAAGGTGTCAGCGTGGTGGTTGCCAACCAGGGCGAAGACCTGCTGCCCATGGTGCGTTATTTAGATGAGCAGCAGCTCGCTTTTCGCTATGCACTGCGCGACCCTAATCAACAGCTTATGGTGCTTTTTGAAGCGCCGGGGCTGCCCACTACGGTGCTGTTTGACGGCCAGGGGAACACCTTGGATGTGCATGTGGGCGAGCTGACTCGCGCGCATCTGGATCGCTGGTTACAAGATTGATGCTGATACACCTTAATCCCCTCGCTGCTTTGCGTTAGAATCCCCCGCCCTGTTGCCGCCGATGCTTCCCCCGGCGGCATACGACCCGTTTTGCAGACTCCTCCGAGGCATCATGAGCGATTTTTCTCCCGGCCAGCGCTGGATTAGTGACGGCGAAGCTGAGCTTGGGCTCGGCACCGTGCTTAACTGCGACGCCCGTAGCGTTACCATTTTGTTCAGTGCCAGTCAGGAAACCCGTACTTACAATACCCGCCAAGCCCCGCTCACCCGCGTAATGTTCGGCAGCGGCGACCGCGTGCTTTCCGCCGATGGCTGGCAGATGATCGTCGACGACAGCAAAGAGTCTCGCGGTTTGATCACCTATATCGGTGAAGACAGTGAGGGTAACCTGCGCGAACTGCCAGAAGCTAAGCTTGCCGATACCATGCAGTTTGACCAGGCCCGCGACCGCCTGCTGACAGGACAGGTAGACCGCAACGATTGGTTTGACCTACGTTTTCGTACTCTGCACCACTATCAGCGTATTGAGCAGCACAGTGCACTGGGTTTCTCTGGCCCGCGCATCGATTTAATTCCTCACCAGCTCTATATTGCCGATGAAGTTGCCAACCGCCATGCCCCACGGGTACTGCTGGCAGACGAAGTAGGCCTTGGTAAAACCATTGAAGCGGGCCTGATTCTTCATCGCCTGCTGCTCAATGGGCGCGTTGAGCGCGCGCTGATTTTGGTACCCGACAGCCTCACTCACCAGTGGCTGGTGGAGTTACTGCGGCGCTTCTCGCTCAACGTCTCCCTATTAGATGAGACGCAAAGCCAAGCCCACGGCAGCGCCAACCCCTTCGAAAGCGCTCAGTTGGTACTGGCCAGCCAAGGCTGGCTATTTGCTAACCCGCATCGTCAGGAGCAGGCGCTGGCCAGCCAGTTCGATGTACTGATTGTTGACGAAGCGCACCACCTGGACTGGAGCGAGGATGGCAGTGGCCCTGGCTACCAGTGCGTTGAGCAGCTCGCCGCGGTGATACCCGGCCTGTTGCTACTCACCGCGACCCCCGAGCAGATGGGTATTAAGAGTCACTTTGCCCGGCTACGGTTGCTGGACGCTGAGCGCTACCACGACCTGGAGCGCTTTAAAGCCGAAGAGAGCCACTACACCGACGTCGCTCGCGCTATTGATGCATTAGACGCGCTGCCGGGCGACCCCGCTGCCAGCGCTCACGTATCCAACGTAGCCGATGATCGGGACAGCCAAGCGTTGCTGGCCACCCTGTGTAATGAGGAAGCAAGTAAAGAGCAGCAAGACACTGCTCGCGCTCAGCTTAGTGAAGCGCTGCTGGATCGCCATGGCACTGGCCGCGTGATGTTCCGCAATAGCCGCCGCCACGTCGGGGGCTTCCCTGAGCGGCGCTTAAACTTAGCCCCGCTTGCGATGCCTTCAGCGTATCGCCGCGTAGTACGCCGCCTGGAGCGGGACGAAGACTACCTCGATGAGCTGTTGATCGAGACCGGCATGGATCACCCTGATGTGCTGATCTATCCCGATGCAGTGTATCGCGAGCTTACCGACGACCCGCTCAACACTGAAGCGTGGTGGCATATTGATCCACGGGTCAACTGGCTGCTTGAAAAGCTTAGCGATGATAGCGACAGCGGCTTTGCCAACGATAAAGTGCTGGTGATTGCTCACCACCGGGCCACCGCCGAAGGCCTGGCCGAAGGTCTGCGGGTGCTGGGCGGCTATCACGCCCCGGTGTTCCACGAAGGCCTCTCCCTGGTAGAGCGTGACCGGGCAGCGGCTGCCTTTGCCGACGAAGAAGAGGGCGCACAGGTGCTGGTCTGCTCGGAGATTGGCTCTGAGGGGCGTAACTTCCAGTTCTGCCGCCACTTGGTCATGTTAGACATGCCCCAGCATCCTGATCAGCTAGAGCAGCGTATTGGCCGTTTGGATCGCATCGGCCAGCGCCATGCCATTGAGCTACACATTCCTACCTTTGAGGGCAGCCCTGGCGAACGTCTTCTGCGCTGGTATAACGAAGGCATGGACGCGTTCAGTGCCCCCCATGGCGTCGGCAGTGATCTGTTTGAAGCCTTTGGTGACGCCTTGGCTGACGCCCTGCTGGATGACGAAACCCTGGAAGAGATTATTGCCGAAACGCGCACTATGTTTAGGGCTAAGCTGGCTGAACACGATGCGGGCCGTAATCGCCTGCTGGAACTCAACGCCTGTCGCCCTGCGCGCGCCCAGCAGGTCATCGATGCTGTGCGTGAGCTGGACGAAGACGCCGCACTACCGCGTTACCTTGAGCGGGCGTTGGATATTTTCGGGGTGGACAGCCAGGAGATCGGCAAGGGCCTTATGCACCTGCAGCCCAGCCAGCATATGCTTGATGGTTTACCTGGTTTAGTCAAAGGCGAAGAGGGCTTTACCGCCACCCTTAGCCGTTCCCAAGCACTGGCGCGAGACGATGTCCAGCGGCTCTCCTGGGAGCACCCGCTGCTGCGTGAAATGATGGGTCGCGTGCTGGATGGCACCATGGGCAACTCGGCGTTGGCCCTGCTGCGCCATGATTCCATTCCAGGCGGCAGATTAATGGCCGAACTGGTATTCCGCACCCACTGCCCGGCACCCAAAAAGCTGCACTTAAACCGCTTCTTGCCGCCCACCGCCGTGCGTGTGCTGCTGGATGAATCAGGGGCTAACCTGACCAGCAAAATCTCCTTCACGGGCTTGGGTAAGAACCTGCAGAAGGTCAACAAGTCGCTGGCGCGGGACTTGATTAAAAGCCGCCATGATCAGTTGCGTGAGTTGCTGAGCCAGGGCGAAGGCGAAGCCGAGCGCCAGCTACCCAGCATTGTCGAAAACGCCGAGGCGCGCATGCGCAGTCAGTTGGACGCCGAGCTTGCCCGCCTGACCGCGCTAGCCGAGCACAACCCGGCGGTGCGCAGCGCTGAAATCGATGCGCTAAAAAATGAGCGCCAGGCACTTAGCGAGGCTATCGAAAATACTCGCCTGCGGCTTGATTCAGTGCGCGTGATTATCACCGTTGATGCCGACCATTAATCAGGGCTGCTTAAAGGATCGCCTCAAGCGCCTTGTCGAGAGTGGGGTACTTAAAGCTAAACCCTGTCGCTTCAAGGCGCGCGGGGCGCATATCCGCCCCAGTGAGCAGTAACCGCGACATTTCTCCGAAGCCCGCTTTTAATACAAAAGCGGGCACTGGGAAAATAGCGGGTCGATTGATCTGCTTGGCCAGGGTTTTGGTAAACGTGGCATTGGTTACCGGGTGCGGTGCGCTGCCATTAAAGGCGCCGCTCAAGTTCTCTTCATGGATAAGAAACAGGATCGCCGCGACAAGATCGTCGCGGTGAATCCACGGCATAAACTGCTCACCACTGCCAAAACGTCCACCTAAGCCCAGCTTAAACGGTGGCAGCATCTTCTGTAGGCTGCCGCCACCCGCTTCTAATACCAACCCGGTACGTAAAATCGCTAAACGCACCCCTAGAGCCTCAATCGGTTTTGCGGCGGCTTCCCACTGTTTACAAAGACGATGGGCGAACTCATCGTTAGGCATGGTCTCTTCGCTCACCACACGCTTACCCTGATCGCCGTAATAGCCCATCGCCGAGCCCGACACCATTACCTTCGGCAGCGGCTGGTCGCTCTGCTTGAGCTGCTCACACAGTGCTACCAGCTGTTGCGTGGCAGCCACCCGCGAGTTAATCAGCTTGTTTTTTTGCTCATCGCTCCAGCGCTTGGCAGCAATTGGCTCGCCCGCCAGATTAATCAGCGCATCCGGCGGTGAATCAATAAAAGCCTGGGCGCTCTCACGAATATCACAGCCGGTTGGCAGCATATCTCGCACTTTGTGAGGAGTGCGGGAT
Source organism: Halomonas sp. (assembly GCF_011050415.1). Classification (GTDB taxonomy): domain Bacteria; phylum Pseudomonadota; class Gammaproteobacteria; order Pseudomonadales; family Halomonadaceae; genus Vreelandella. The sequence continues at coordinate 80,370 of NZ_DRFS01000021.1, read as the reverse complement.
ACTACTTGCACCTCGTGGCCCTGCTCCTTCAACTGTCGGCATAGCCGCTGGCCGACAAAACCACTGCCGCCGGTCACTAATACGCGCATGGTGTCACTCCTGTTGATACCGTCTATGGGTGTCGCCTCCTCGGCCGATTGATCACCAAGCCGGAAAACAAGCAAAGCAGTAGCCAAGCTGTACTAAATTTATACACAAATAATACAATGCGATCATATCTGGGTTAATTCAATCTCTTTTAAGCGCCTTGAGGAATCATGGCTACACCGAGCAAGCCCCCGACGCTTTCTGATAATCACTCTGTTGCCATCATTGGGGCAGGCATCGCCGGGCTTGCCTGCGGCCAAGTGGTGGCGAATAGCAATGTTCACGTCACGCTTTTTGATAAAGCGCGCGGCCCAGGCGGGCGTATGTCGAGTAAACGCAGGCCTAGCGCAACGCTTGATCTCGGTGCTCAGGCATTTAGCGTGCGCGATGGCAACTTTCAATCCACCGTGGACGAATGGTTAACCGTTGGCTGCATCGCTCCCTGGCCAACAAGTACCTATCAGGCTAGTTCAAGTGGCTGGCTAACGCATAACGATGGACAACAGCGCTACACTGGTGCGCCAAGAATGAGCGCTTTGACACGTCATTTGTCAGATACGCTGACCGTACTCCCCAACGTCACACTTCTGACCAACACTCTTATCGCCTCACTCAAGCAAACAGCGGCTGGCTGGGTATTGGTAGATAAGAAAGGCACTAGCCATGGTCCTTATGATCGGGTCGTTATCAGCGCGCCGCCGCCCCAAGCCCAGCTATTAGTCGCCCCGTGGGATAATGCGCTTACTGCCGTGTGTGCAGAGCGCAAACAGCGTGCCTGCTGGGCAGCATGGGCCATTTTTGAAGAGCCGCTTCCCGCTATACCCGATGTTGCCTCAGACTGGCAGATGGCACGGGTGGACCACCCAGTACTGAATATAGTCTCCCGCAATCAAACGAAACCGGGCCGCGGGGCTCAGCCTGAAAGCATTAGCCTGCTAGCCCAGCTTGATTGGAGCGAAGCTCATTTAGAACAGAGGGCCGATGAGATTGCAGAGCAACTGTTAGCCGCATTGAAAAGCCTCTTTGTCCCATCGGGAGCATTACCTAGCCTAATTGAAATGGGGGCCCATCGCTGGCGCTATGCCCAGCCTGCCAACATTTGTAAAGACACATACTTGTACACTGAGAGCGGCTTGGCCCTATGCGGTGATAGCTTTCGCGAAGGGCGAGTAGAGGATGCCTGGCTATCGGGTCACCGCCTGGGCGAAGCACTAATAGGCCGGTCGGTCTAACAGCGCAGTAATTTTAGAAGTAAGAAGGATTCTTATAAAGGTTGTACCGGGTAGCGACAAGTTGTACAAATGGGCATACAGTATCATGCTAATGTTTAGCTCATTATCAGGCAATTTCACATGGAACATGCATTATCTTCTCCGCAGCGGACGCTAATACCCTCCTTTAGCGCTGTGCTGCAGACAACAATACTGTTGTTAATTAAACTGTTTTTTATTAAGTTTACGTTAATTATGAGGTACTGGCACCCATGAGTCTCAAGGCGACCCACCCGCCCGATACACCGCTCTACCCCATACGAGAAGTTTCTCGCCTTACCGGTGTGAATTCGGTCACTCTTCGTGCTTGGGAACGACGCTACGGGTTAATTCGCCCACAGCGCACTCCAAAAGGGCATCGGCTTTACGCTCAGGACGATATCACACGCATCGAACGTATCCTGCAGTGGCTCAATCGTGGTGTGCCGGTCAGTCAGGTCGTTGACTTGCTTGACCAGCCAGAAACGATTGAAACTCCTACTCCAAATGCAGGTGATTGGTTTAGCCAGCGCCAGCATCTGCAAACCACGATTGAAGCATTAGATTTACCCAAGTTAGAGGCGTTTTATCATCAGAGCTTGGCGCTTTACCCATTAAGCGTTGCGATCAACGAGCTCTGGCAGCCGGTTATTTTAAGCTTAGAGGCGAAGTGGGCCGTTCAAGCGGACTATTTAGTACGCCGTACCTTGGAAGCTTTTTTACGCAGCCAGGTCGGCATTCGCTTGCACTACGCCAATCAGACCACCCGTGGGCCCTTGATTCTGCTTAATGCCATGCCTGATGATCCTGGCCCACTCTGGGTACTGATGTCGGCACTAATGGCCAGCGAGCAAGGCTACCGTGTACAGATGCTTGACCGCTCACTGCCACTAGAGGATTTGTCTCAGGCCGTGGCGCGGCTGCACTCCTCAATGGTACTGCTCTCCAGCGGCCAGCGGGAGAGCGATAGCTATATCCTTCACGCACTACCCAGCGTCGCTGAAGCGCTGAATGTGCCTGTTGGCGTGTGCGGTGAAGTCGCTCGCTTACGCGAAACCGACCTGCGCGACGGCCCGGTGCATATGCTAGGCGACGACTTGCCTCAAGCGATTGCTCGCCTGCGACCCTTGCTGCGCGAGTCTGGCGTACTCTAATTAACGCTGCCTCATCATGGCCGTTCGCCCTCCGGTGACCGGCCATTTTTTTGTGCCGCCGGAGACCCACCTATAACAGGAGAGCTTATGAAACGGCAGTTGATTTGGCTGCGCAGCGACCTGCGCATTAATGATAACAGCGCCCTTGCCGCTGCTGCGGCCAAAGGCCCTGTGATAGCGGTATTTTTGCGCACTATTCCTCAGTGGCAGGAGCACGGCCACGGTGCCAACAAACTCGATTTTTGGGCACGAGGCGTGGCCGCGCTGAAGAGTGCTCTTAACGGTCTCAACATTCCGCTGTTACATCGTGATATTGGCTATTTTGATCAGGCCCCACAAACACTGCTCGACATTGCCCGTGAGCACGACATTGAGCAGCTGCATTTTAATTACGAATATCCGCTCAATGAAAAGCGTCGCGATCAAGCCGTGTTGGACGCCTTTAATCACGCCGGCATTGCTGCTCATGGCTATCACGATGCCATCGCCTTTGCCCCCGGCAGCCTGCTCACCGGCAAGGGCGACTACTACGGGGTCTTTACACCGTTTTCCAAAGCGTGGCACAAACAGATCACCGCTGATCAACTCGCTCTGCGCGATACGCCAAAGGTACAGGCAGCGCTGGAGATTCAAAGCGACCCACTGCCTGCACTGCCCGAGTTTGAAAGCCAGCCTGTCGATAGCCAACGATGGCCTGCCGGAGAAGAGGCAGCGGGTGATAACCTAGCGCGTTTTTTACGCTTTCGTGGTCGGCACTATAAGGCTCAGCGCGATTTACCTAAGGTGAAAGGTACCAGTGAGCTGTCACCCTACCTTGCGCTGGGCATGATCTCGCACCGCCAGTGCTTGCAAGCGGTCATGGCAGAAAACGGTGGCCACCTAAGCGATGGCGACCTTGGCTTCACTATCTGGGTTAACGAACTGATCTGGCGCGAGTTTTATCAGCATGTCGCGGTTGGCTTTCCGGAAGTGTGCCGTTATCAGCCCTTTCAAGAGCACACTAAACAGCTGGCCTGGCGAGACGATGACGATGGCTTCAACGCATGGTGTGAAGGACGCACAGGATATCCAATTGTTGATGCCGCCATGTGCCAATTAGTGACCACGGGCTGGATGCATAATCGCCTGCGTATGATTACTGCGATGTTCTTAAGCAAACACCTGCTGATTGACTGGCGGCGTGGCGAAGCCTTTTTTATGCAACACCTAGTGGATGGGGAGTTCTGTGCCAACAACGGCGGTTGGCAATGGGCAGCATCAACCGGTACGGATGCAGCGCCCTATTTCCGAATTTTTAATCCCACCACTCAATCCACCCGCTTCGACGCCGAGGGTGAGTTTATTGCTCATTGGCTACCCGAACTGGCGGAGTTGCCCGCTAAGGCACGCCATGCGCCACCTCAGGATTTAATCACCGATCTGAACTACCCAGCGCCGATTGTCGATCACAAAGCGGCCCGTCTGCGCGCGCTAGACGCATTTAAAGCGCTCTCTAAATAAACTCTGCTGATACTCACCTAAGGAGGCCGTTATGACGGAGCCTGCGGCGCTTGAGGCGTTCTGCGCCTTTTTCAACAAACTAGACAATACCTGTACAGAAAAGCTATACGAGGTATATACTGAAGAAGTGATTTTTAGCGACCCGCTCCACCATATTGAGGGGCGCGTAGCATTAGAGCGCTATTTTTCAAGCATGTATGAACACGTTAAACAGTGTCAATTTACTTACCACACCCACCAGCTACAGGGTAACCAGGGTTTTGTGACGTGGACCATGATGTTCATTCATCCTCGCTTGGCAGGTGGCAAGCCTGTAAAGGTTGAAGGCTGTAGCGCCCTAACCTTTGCAGACGATGGGCGTGTAGCGCGTCATCACGACTATTTTGATGCTGGCGCCATGCTTTACGAACATTTACCGCTGATGGGAAGCGCCATCCGCTGGTTAAAAAAACGCCTCGTCTAACCGCACACTGCTGAAATGTGCTGACGGGGCGCACGAGGAGAGGCTTGATGAGCACATGGGAAACGCCCCAACGAATATGGTTAACTGGTGCGACATCCGGTATTGGTGAGGCGCTCGCGCATAAACTCATCGCCCAAGGCCATTATGTGGTTCTTAGCGCACGTAACGCTGAGGCACTGGAGGCACTATGCCAGGGCCATCCTCACGCTTACGCCCTTCCATTAGATGTCAGTGACCGCCAAGCAGTGCTATCCGCAGGTGAGGCTATTCGGGAGCGTTTGGGCGCCCTCGATTTAGCCCTGTTTAATGCTGGCACCTGCGAGTACCTGAATGCTCAGCAGTTCGATATGGACTTGGTGGAACGGGTGTTTAAGCCCAACCTGTTTGGCACCTTATATGGCGTTGAAGCGGCATTACCGCTACTCCGCGCTGCTCGCCAGCAAGGCCTACCTGCCCGGTTGGCGGCAACCTCTAGTGCCTCTGCTTATTTACCGCTACCGCGTGCGGAAGCCTATGGGGCTTCTAAAGCGGCAGTCACTTATTTTTTAGAATCCTTACGCTTAGATTTAGATCAAGAAGGCATTGATGTCAGCCTTATTCACCCAGGCTTTGTGAAAACGCCGCTCACCGACCGTAACGACTTCCCGATGCCCATGCAGGTCACCGCAGAGCAAGCAGCCGATGCGATTATCGCGGGGCTGGTGAAGGGGCGTTTAGATATCCACTTTCCACGCCGGTTTACCTATATCGTCAAGTTGCTGGGCATATTGCCTCCTGCCCTACGCCGCCAAATTGGCCTGCGCATGACGCGTGCCCAAAAGGAGCCCTCATGAGCTCGATAGCATCGCAGCGCATTGCTATTGTCGGCAGTGGCATTAGCGGCATGGCCGCTGGCTGGTACCTGTCAGCCAATCATGAGGTCACACTCTTTGAAGCGGATTCACGCCTGGGCGGCCATACCGCGACGATGGATGTAGAGGTCGAAGGGCGCACTTACGCCATTGATACCGGTTTTATCGTTTTCAATGACTGGACCTACCCGCATTTTCAGCGCTTGCTAGAAACCTTAGGGGTCGCCTCTCAGGCCACTGAAATGAGTTTCTCCGTGCATGAAACAGCGCGAGATTTTGAGTACAACGGGCATACCTTAGGCTCGCTGTTTGCCCAGCGGCGCAACCTATTGAGTCCTTCTTTCTATCGCTTGCTAAGCGATATTCTGCGATTTAATAAACAAGCCACCAAAGCACTTGAGAGTAAAGAGCTTCCCGAGCACATGACCTTAGGGGAGTACTTAGACCAACACCATTACAATCGCGACTTTCAGCGACGCTACTTATTGCCCATGGGGGCTGCTATTTGGTCAGCCAGTATCAGCGACTTACGCGCGTTTCCGCTGGCATTTTTTGTACGCTTCTTTCGCAATCACGGGCTGTTATCGGTGAACCACCGCCCGCAGTGGTACACCCTGGTAGGTGGCTCCAATCGTTATATCCCCAGTCTGACTGCGCCTTATGCATCGCGCATTCACCTCAACACCCCAGTGACGCGCATTACCCGTGACAACACCGGTGTGAACATTACAACGCCTTCCGGCACCCAACGTTTTGATCACGTAGTGCTGGCCTGTCACGCCGACCAAGCACTGGCGATGCTGGGTGATGCAAGTGCCACTGAGCAGGAAGTGCTCAGAGCCATGCCGTATCAAGAGAACGAGGTGGTGCTGCACACTGACACCGCTCTGCTACCCCGCCGACGCCGTGCCTGGGCAAGCTGGAATTACCGCTTGGATCAGCGCAATGCCGAAGAGCGCGTATCAGTGACGTACGATATGAACATCCTGCAGCAGATAGAGAGTGACACCACTTTTTGCGTCACCTTGAACGACAGCGCTAGCATTGACCCCAGTAAAGTTCTTGGTCGCTATAGCTATGCGCACCCTCAGTTCACGCTAGCCGGTCAAGCCGCTCAAGCTCGTCACGCCGAGATATCATCGGCGGCCTATCGCACTCACTTTTGCGGCGCCTATTGGCGCAACGGTTTCCATGAAGATGGTGTTTGGAGTGCACTGCGGGTGGCCCACCATCTCGGCTGTGACGAGGCTATTCAACCGCCTCAAGCTCCAACCACGCTACCCGCACATGAGCTGGTGTCACCACAAAGCGTTGAGGGGCTGGGATGAACGCCACTCCGCGCTCGCGCATTTATCGCGGCACCTTGCGACATCGCCGCTTTACCCCAAAGACGCATACGTTTAGTTATCAGGTATGGATGGCGTGGCTTGATCTTGACGAGCTACCGGAGCTGTTCGATAAGGTGCCTGCCTTTAGCGCCCGCCGCCCGGCGCTGGCAAGTTTTCGACGGGAAGATTATCTCGGCCCTACTGATCGTCCACTAAAAACCGCCGTACGTGAAGAGCTGGTCCGTCAGCTTGGCAGCGCCCCCAATGGGCCTATCTGTGTGCTTACGCAGCTGCGCACGTTAGGCAGCATGTTTAATCCTATTTCGGTCTATTACGCCTACGACCATTTGGGTCGGCTGGCCGCGGTCTTAAGCGAAGTGACTAACATGCCGTGGCGTGAGCGCACGCGCTACGCAAGCATCGTGGATCCTGCGCGCCACAGTCACCAGGCTAACTTTACTAAAGATCTCCACGTGTCGCCGTTTAACCCGATGGACATGACCTATCGCTGGAAATTTAATGCCCCAGGCGAAACGCTTTATTTACATATGGAGAACTGGCGAGATCAACAGTGCCATTTTGATGCCACGCTGACGCTTGAGGCTAAACCGGCAACCCGCAGCGTGTTGATCAAAACCTTGGCGCGCCAGCCATGGATGAGTTTAAAAACCATCGCGGGCATTCATTTTGAAGCGTTAAGGCTATGGCTTAAACGCATCCCCGTTTATAACCACCCTAAGCGCAAGGAGACTTCAAAGTGACCACCCTGCGTTCTACGCCTCCTAATATTCAGCCAGCCGCACAAGATCGCTTAACCAAGTGGCTCAAACCGCGCCTGATGGCTCAACTAGATACCTTTCGTGGTGGCCGTATTACGCTCATTGAAGGTAATCAATGCCACCACTTAGGGCAGGAAGGACCGCTGCAAGTGACTGTCGTGATTCGCCACTCACGAGCCTGGAAACGCCTTGCATTTGGTGGCACCGTAGGTGCTGCTGAATCTTATATGGACGGTGATTGGGATGCAGACGACCTCGTTGCGTTAGTACGTCTGTTCGCCTCTAACCTTGAACAGGTGAATGGCAAGATGGAGAACGGCAGCGCCCGCGCTGCCCGTTGGCTGTTGGGGGCCGCCTATCGCTTTCAGCGCAATAGCCTAAGCGGCTCGAAGCGCAACATTGCCGCCCATTACGATATCGGCAACGACCTTTTCTCAACGTTTTTGGATCGTTTGCACTGGATGTACTCAAGTGCCGTGTTTCCCTATCCGCAAGCCAGTTTAGAAGAAGCCTCTACGTACAAGCTTGACCTGATGCTGGAAAAGCTTGATGTGCAGCCAGGGCACAATTTACTGGAAATTGGCACGGGTTGGGGCGGGCTTGCAATACACGCGGCGAAAACCCGCGGCTGCCATGTCACGACCACCACTATCTCGGAAGAGCAGTACACCCATACCCAGCGGCGCATCCAAGAAGAGGGCCTTAGCGATAGAATCACACTGCTTAAACAGGATTATCGCGAATTAACCGGTCGCTTTGATCGGCTGATTTCTGTTGAAATGATTGAGGCGGTTGGGCATCAGTACCTAGATACTTACCTTGCCAAATTGGATAGCCTACTAACAGATGATGGCCAGGCGATGCTTCAGGCGATCACCATTCGTGATCAACGCTTTGAAGACGCTAAACGCGATATGGACTTTATTAAACGTTACATCTTTCCAGGCGGTTTTTTACCCTCGCACCACGCCATGCTCAGTAGTCTTATGCGTAAAACCTCCTTGAATGTGGTGGCGTTGGACGAAATTGGCCAGCACTACGCACGTACATTACGTGAATGGCGCCACCGCTTTGAGGCCAGCCTAGAACAGGTGCGCAAGCTAGGCTACGACGAACGGTTTATACGCATGTGGCGCTACTACTTGTGCTACTGCGAAGGCGGCTTTATCGAGCGTTCTATCGGTACTTGCCACCTGCTTCTGGCGAAACCTGCGGCCAAGCCGATACCACTGACAGGCGCGCTCTAAATGACAACACGCCGTTGGCAATCCCTGCTGGTAAACGCGCTGCGCTTCGAAGCCGGCTGGCTGTTATGTGTTTTAGGAGGCTCGTGGGTCGCTGCCGTAGCAGGGGGCGGTTTGTTAACGTGGCATTTATGGCGCAGCGGCTTACCTGGAGAGTGGCGCTTTATCGCTCTCTTTGCGCTGCTCGGACTGGCAATCGACGGTGGTTTGCATCTACTGGGAGGATTTGATTTCGGCAATCAAACACTAGTCGCGGGCCTCTTACCGTTGTGGCTATGGATGCTATGGCCACTGTTTGCCACGCTGGTTTATCACTCGTTGGCATGGCTGTGGCGCTACCCCCTACTGGCAGCGCTGTGTGGGGCGGTCAGCGGCCCGCTCTCTTACTATGGTGGCGCGCTATTAGCGGGGGTTAGCATCGCCCCTTGGCTACTCCCCGTACAGGGTTTAGTTTGGGCGGCACTTTGCGTAGGTATTAGTCGATATGTAAGCATCGCTGCCACAAAGCCATCATCTGGCTAAAGTTAAGAGATAGTGCTGGCGAGTGATGCCGATATCAGCCGCTTTTCCAGCTCAGCGGCAGGCAGTGGTCTTGCAAAGTAAAAGCCTTGCACCGCTGTACAACCTGCATTGACTAAAAATTGACACTGATCTTTGGTCTCAACGCCCTCGGCAACTACCTCTAGCCCCATGCCTTCTGCCATGGCCAGTACGGCCTTAACGATGGAGGCATCTGCTTGGTCGTGAGGTAGATCTTTTATGAAGGCCCGATCAAGCTTTATTTTGTCCACCGGCAAGCGCTTTAAGTAGCCCAACGACGAATAGCCGGTGCCAAAATCATCAATCGCAATCGCAAAGCCTTGATCGCGAAGTGTTTGCAACCGAGGTCCCATATCTCCCGCGCGCTCATCAAGCAACACCGACTCCGTTAACTCCAAGCCAATCTGTGAAGGTTCCAGTTGGTAGCGCTTCAAGCAGGTGGATAGCTGGCTTTCCAGATCGCCTTGAAAAAGCTGCAGAGCTGAAATATTGACCCACATTGTGAGCTTAGGGATTGCGCTATTGCGCCAGTGCGCTTGCTGCGCACACGCTTTTTCAATGACCCAGGCGCCCAACTGCGTCATTAATCCATGACGCTCTGCCAAGGGAATAAAGTCGCCTGGCGAAATCATCCCATCTAGGGGGTGCCTCCAGCGCAGCAACGCCTCCATCCCCACTAATTCGCCATCGCTGGGCCGATGCTGAGTTTGAAAGTGAAGCTCCAGTTGGTCACCGGAAATAAGTGCCGCACGCAGATCACTGACTAGCGCTAGCTGAGGGTTATCCTGCTTATCCAGCGCTGGCCGAAAGCGCTGGCTATGGTTACGCCCTAGTCGTTTAGCGCTATAGAGCGCCGACTCTATGCGCTGAAACAGGACTCCTGAGTCGTTACCATCCTCAGGGACACGGCAACTGCCGATGGTGAGGCCCAAGCGCAAAGATTGCCCATTAATTTCAAACGGCCGACTCATATGTTCGCGCAGTGTGGCGACCCATTTATCATGATCATCGAAGGTAGTGGTGCGGATCACCATAAATTCATCCCCCCCCAAACGCCCTACAATACTGCCTGCCACATAGCCGGTTAAACGCTGAGCAAAGCGAGCTAACAAGCGATCTCCCTGCTCGACACCTAAGCTGTCATTCACCGACTTGAGGCCATCGATATCTACCAACGCCATATCCAAACTCTCGCCAGCGCGTAAATGGCGCAAACGAGAAGCAAGTAGGTCGTGTAAACGACGTCGATTAGGTAGGCCGGTAAGGGGGTCTTCGTAGCCAATACGGCGTAAATCCTGCTCGCGGGCTTTTTGTGCAGAGATATCGGTAAACAGATTAATATAGTGGGTTATCTTGCCACGTTTATCGGTCACCGCGCGTACTTTTAACCACTCTGGATACTCATCACCATGCTTGCGGCGATTCCACATCTCACCTTCCCAGCGACCGGTACTTTTTAAGGTATTCCAGTAGGACTCATAAAACGCCTTATCGTGGCGAGGCGCCGCCAGAGTGTCTAATTTAAGCCCTAGTATTTCCTGGCTTGCGTAGCCGGTAATTTCGGTAAACGCAGGATTAACAGAAATGACATGATTCTGCGCATCGCTGATCACCATGGCATCGTTTGCCAGTCCTAATGCATCTTGCGTTAATCGCAAGCGTAGTCGCTGTTGACGGACTTGCCGCCAGGCGTCCCACAGACCGATTGCAATTAATACGGCAGCTACTAAGCGGAGTGCAGAATCGGGAATCCATACGCAGGCAGGCAGCGCGGTAAGTGCAACCCAAATTAATGGGCGATTAAGAGACACGGGAAGCCACATGGCGATTCGCTACACCCCATACAAAATTAACTTAGATAAAAAATAGCGTTGAGAGCCATGCTTATCATGCCGCCTAATAAAAAGCTTGGATAGCGCATATTACGTCAAGAAAACGTTTATTGTGCATAAACGACCGTTACCGATCCTTATTACCCACCATAACGCTATCGGCCTGATCAGCGACATCTGTAGATTGCGATGATAAATGGTCAGTTACGTGCATTCAGCGGTTTCGGGAAGTAGACTAGGCCAACCACCACTTTGAAACTCGGAACGATTCAGTGACCAAGCAACATTCTTTTGATCGCGAAGAACTGCTGGCCTGCTCGCGCGGCGAGCTATTTGGCCCTGGCAATGCCCAACTTCCTGCTCCTAATATGCTGATGCTTGATCGCATCAAGCATATTCACGAAGAAGGCGGCGAGCATGGCAAGGGTGAACTCATTGCCGAGCTGGATATTTCGCCTGACTTGTGGTTTTTTGACTGCCACTTCCCCGGCGATCCTGTTATGCCAGGCTGCTTAGGCTTAGATGCCATGTGGCAATTAGTTGGCTTTTATTTAGGCTGGCTAGGCCACCCTGGCCGCGGGCGTGCACTTGGCTGTGGCGATGTGAAGTTCAGCGGACAGATCCTGCCTGATGCCCAAAAAGTGACTTATAGTATTAATATTAAGCGTATTATTACCCGACGCCTCATTTTGGGTATCGCTGACGGAACAGTATCCGTTGACGGACGCGACATTTACCAGGCTAATGATCTGCGCGTTGGCCTATTCACCTCCACTGCGAATTTCTGAACAGGAGGCTCCCATGCGACGAGTGGTAGTCACCGGCCTAGGCATCGTATCGTGCCTTGGCAATGACCAACGACAGGTCCTGGACGCGCTCAAAACTGGGCGTAGCGGTATTCGTTTTAAGGAAGAGTATGCCGAGCGCGGCTTTCGTAGCCATGTAGCCGGCAGTGTCGATATCGACCTTGATGCACTTATCGACCGTAAACTGCGCCGTTTTATGGGCGATGCTGCTGCCTACGCGTATGTTTCCATGGCGCAAGCCATTGAAGATGCTGGGTTAAGCGAAGAGCAGGTTTCTCACGTGCGTACCGGCCTTATTGCAGGCTCGGGTGGTGCGTCAAGCGCCAACCAAGTTGAAGCAGCCGATGTTCTGCGTGAAAAAGGTCTACGTCGGGTTGGCCCTTACCGGGTTACTCGCACGATGGGCAGTACTGTTTCTGCATGTTTGGCCACGCCCTTCAAAATTAAAGGCGTCAATTTCTCTATCTCGTCTGCCTGTGCAACCTCTGCACACTGTATCGGCAGCGCAATGGAGCAAATTCAGTTGAACAAGCAGGACATCGTGTTTGCCGGTGGTGGTGAAGAAGAGCACTGGACACTCTCCTGTCTGTTTGATGCCATGGGTGCCCTCTCGACTCACTACAACGACACCCCTGAGAAAGCATCGCGTCCTTATGACAAAGCGCGCGACGGGTTTGTCATTGCAGGCGGCGGCGGCATGCTAGTACTTGAAGAGCTTGAGCATGCCAAAGCGCGCGGTGCCAAGATCTATGGTGAACTGGTAGGCTACGGCGCTACTTCCGATGGTCACGATATGGTGGCCCCCTCCGGTGAAGGCGCGATGCGCTGCATGCACCAGGCAATGGCCACGGTCGAGGGTAAAATTGACTATATTAATACCCACGGCACCTCCACGCCGGTTGGTGATGTTGCCGAGCTAAAAGCGATTCGTGCTGTGTTCGGCAATACAACACCGGCGATGAGCTCAACCAAATCGCTAACTGGTCACTCCCTTGGCGCCACTGGTGTTCAGGAAGCGATCTATTCGCTACTGATGATGCAGCACAACTTTGTAGCGGCTTCCGCCAACATTGAGCATCTGGACGAGCAGGCAGATGGCTTTGATATTGTGACTGAACGCCGAGATGACGTAACAATCGAGCGAGCGCTGTCCAATAGCTTTGGCTTTGGCGGCACCAATGCATGCTTAGTCTTCCAGCGCTTTAACGACTAACGCTACGACTACTCGCATTGTTGTGCTATACAGAAACGGCGCCCAATGGGCGCCGTTTTTGGCTACTAAGATTTAAAGTGCAACAGGTTAAACGAGGCTGAGCCTTTAACGGGTGGTAGGCCGCGGCACCTCTGATATCTCCTGCAGCTGCGCCTCAATCCACACCTCCACTTCCGCCAGCACTTCATCGGGCATACGGCCGGCCGTTTCGATCGGCTTACCAATGCGCACTCGCAACACACCGGGCCGCTTAACCCAATGGCGCCCTGGCCAGCGCTCACCTGCATTATGAGCAACCGGTAAGACCGGTACCCCAGCACGGCAAGCAACCACGCTACCGCTTTTGTTGTAGCGCTTCCGCTGCCCAGGATCCACCCGTGTGCCTTCAGGAAAAATCAGTACTGATAACCCCGTACCGAGTCGTTCCACTCCCTGAGTAAGCACCTGTTTCATTGCCCGTGCGGGTTTAGAGCGATCCAGACTGATGGGGCGCAGCAACCTTAAGCCCCATCCAAAGATCGGTAGGCGCAGTAACTCTCGCTTGAGTACGGTGCATACCGGCGGCTTCATTACCTGCAAAAACACCGTTTCCCACTCACACTGATGGTTAGCCTGAATCACACACGGCCCGCTAGGCAGGTTTTCTCGCCCTTGGATGTCATAGCGTACGCCGCAGGCAATACGAAACCAGACCATCAAAAAGTAATTATACAAGTTGAGTAAACGATAGCGGCCAGCCAGTGGGAGAAAGGGAGCGATAGGAAGAAATAGGATGCCGATCATCAGCATGGCCAAAAAGTAGCCAGCATAAAATACCAGGCTGCGAACCACATTTATCAAACCGATGCTCCTGTGTCACTGCCACGACTGGGCTCACGAGTCGAACACCAGGCATCGAGCATACGCCCTGCCTCTAAGCGCCACGGTTTTTGATGAACACCAAAAACATCTAACACGCGTCGGCAATTTAAAACACGCCGCAGTTTGGCATCATGATGGTGCTTGAGCGGCTGTACCTCTCCCAGAGCAACTTCCTCCCCCCGGCCTTCCAAGTGTGTCAACAACTGGGTGCGCACCATGGAGGTAAACGTGAAGGCGCTCACCGGTTCAGTGCCCGCAAGGTGGTAAGCTCCCCAGGTATTTGCACCACACGCTTGCTGTTGCAGCATGCCAATCAGCGCCATCGCAACGGCATCGACTGATGTAGGACAAAAAATCACGTCTTCTGCGGCGCGTACAGCCTCACCGGCTACCAGACTATTGATGATCTCGTTCAGCCAAGCATGGCTGCCTTCTAAAGCAAACAGCGGGCCTAAGCGGACGATCAAATGGCGCTGAAATTGCGCCCGGATACGATCACCAGTCTGTACTAAACGGCGCAGGCTCTCATCCCGTGGTGTGGGCACCACATGCTCATCAATGGGCACTTCCAAACCATCTTCGTAGAGCTGATCTGAGACGCACCATACCAATGCCACCTGATGGGTAGCGCACGCATCCAAGCAGGCATCCACCGCATCGGCGTGCGCTGTCACATCTGCTGGAGTCATACTCAATGGCTGAGCCAACGGCGGGATAATTACGGCATCCGGAGTTATCGCTTGAAGCATTGCCGACGACATCGTCGTACCCTGCTCAATGACTAACTCGGTATCCGTACGGCGGCTCGCCTCGCGAGCCAATGCCAGGCTTAAACAGTGCCCGGCATCCAGTATCAGCAGCTTCAAGACAGCCTCTCCTCGTCACGCATAGCCCTAAAGTACGCCGCTAGTAGCGTCCTCAGAATGGGATCTCATCGTCGAAGTCATCAAAGTTACCCGGATCCGGCGCACCATAGCTACTGTTCTGCTGGTTTGGCGGGGGCGCTTGATTACCCTGACGCGAAGGCTGTTGTGGTGCTGGCTGAGGCGCACGCGGGGGCTGCTGAGCACCCTGCTGTGGATAACCACCGCCCTGGTTATTATTCGAAGGGTGGTTCTGAGCTGGATTGTTCTGAGCAGAGCTGTTCTGCTCATAATTTTGCGGAGCTCCGCCGCCTTGGAAATCACCGGTACGGCCATCCAGCATCTGCATATCGTTGGCGACGATTTCCGTCGAATAACGATCCTGGCCATTTTGGTCTTGCCATTTGCGGGTTTGCAGACGGCCTTCAATGTAGACCTTAGAGCCTTTTTTCAGATATTGCTGGGCGATTTCAGCGGTTTTATTGAACATCACCACACGGTGCCACTCGGTGCGCTCCTGGCGCTGGCCGCTTTGACGATCCATCCAGGTATCGGTAGTAGCCAAATTTAGATTTGCCACCGCCGCGCCGCTAGGCGTAAAACGCACCTCAGGATCCTGCCCGAGGTTACCAATCAAAATGACCTTGTTAATACCGCGAGCCATAAGACGCTCCTTTTATAGCTGTCACATAGAGTTAGTTGCCCACCGAAGTCACTCTTTCGGTTCGGCAGAGGTAATATCCCACTGAGTTAATATCCAACTAAGCTAGTATCGGACTCAGTTAAGATTTTGGAGGTGCTATTAGCCTCGTCAACGCCGCCTGATCAAGCTGTTGACGATTTACTTTCAAATAGACTAACCGCTCTTCTGGCACCACCATCACATCTTCAACGCCGACCACATCAGCTAAATGTTCCATCAACAAATCTAAGGCGTCTGCATGGGTTTCATGCAGTGCCACTACTTCACTGGAGAGGTGCGGTGGCGCGGGCATCCACCACATCGCCACCCACCAGCATAACGCCAACCCAGCACAACCAATAAACACCGCATCAAGCCCGCCGTAATGAGCGAGCAGCCCGCCCAGCGTGCCGCCTAAAAAGGCCCCTAAAAACTGACTGGTGGAGTACACGCCCATGGCGGTACCTTTCGCGCCTGCAGGCGCCAGTTTACTGAGCATGGAAGGTAGCGTGGCTTCCAGCAAGTTAAAGCCGGTGAAGAACACAAATAGCCATACAAATAGCCAATACCCAGCAGAGAGTGGCAAGCCCAGCCCCGCTAGGCTGACCACAATAGCGCTGATCGCCAGCAGACACATCAAGCGCATGCGCTGCTTTTTCTCCCCGACGATAATCAGCGGCACCATCGCAACAAACGAGAGCGCCATAATGCCAAGATAAGCCAGCCCGTGATACTCAATCGCCACACCGGCATCCAATAGACGAAAGGGAACGGCCACGAAAATCGCCATGAGCACCAAGTGCAGAGCAAAAATCGACACATCCAAACGCCATAAATCAGGTCTAGTGATCACACTTTTAAACTGTTGCCGATCCATCCCTACATCACGATGACGGCGCCGCCGCGGCGCTGCGGGCACCCAGCGCCATAACACCAGCAGTCCTATTAAAGAGAGCAGCGCGGTGAACCAAAAAATGGCCGCCAATCCTGCCCAGGCGGCCAACCAAGGCCCTAGTACCATGGCAATCGCAAAGGATACGCCGATCGACAGGCCAATAGTCGCCATGGCGGCGGTGCGCACTTCCTCTCGAGTTTGATCAGCCAGCAGCGCCATAATGGCGGCTGCTACAGCGCCACAGCCTTGCAGCGCACGCCCCACGATCACCCCCGCCATGCTGTCGGAAAGTGCCGCCACCGTACTGCCTAACGCAAAAATCACGAGCCCTAAAGCAATCACCCGCTTGCGACCAATACGGTCTGAGAGCAGACCGAACGGAATTTGCAGTGTCGCTTGGGTTAAGCCATAAATACCCAATGCTAGCCCTACCAATAGGGGCGTTGAACCCTCCAGCGTATCGGCATACAGCGCCAACACCGGCAGCACCATAAAGAGCCCCAGCATGCGCGATGCATAAAGCCCAGCCAAGCCGCTGATCGCACGACGTTCAGAGGCCAGCAATAGTGCGGAAACCTTGCGCATAATGCCCTTTTGTATGGTGGAGAAGCATGTGGTGAAGAGTAAGTGTGTAGAGGATCAACATGGCGTGTATAAGCACCACCGTTTGAGCCAATCCTCCATTCTAGCGGTTTGGACTGTCGCTGGAAACGCCACGAGTTGCCGCAGGTTATTAAAGCTGTTTTGCCGGGAGGGGGCGGACAAACGTATAATCACGCTTTTGCCGCGCGATTCGAGGTGTTGATGGACAGCATTCTGGTCAGGGGTGCCCGCACCCACAACCTCAAGCAGATCGATGTGGAGCTGCCCCGTAACAAGCTAATAGTGATCACCGGCCTATCCGGCTCGGGGAAATCATCGCTGGCGTTTGACACCTTGTATGCTGAGGGACAGCGCCGCTATGTAGAGTCACTCTCCACCTATGCGCGCCAGTTCCTATCGATGATGGAAAAGCCCGATGTGGATCACATTGAAGGGCTTTCGCCTGCGATCTCCATTGAGCAGAAGTCCACCTCCCACAACCCACGCTCGACCGTGGGCACCATCACCGAGATTTACGACTACCTGCGCCTGCTGTTTGCCCGTGCAGGTACTCCCCGCTGCCCTGAACATGGCGAAGACCTTGAGGCCCAGACGATCTCACAAATGGTCGATCAGGTGATGAACCTCGCCGAGGGCACCAAGCTGATGCTGTTGGCACCCGTGGTCAAAGGCCGCAAAGGTGAGCACCTGCAGCTGTTAGCCGAGCTACGCGCTCAAGGGTTTGTGCGCGCCCTGATCGACGGCCAAGTGCTGGAGCTGGACGACGTTGCCCCACTTGATAAGCGCAAAAAGCACGATATCAGCGTGGTCGTTGACCGATTTAAAGTGCGCGACGACCTAGCCCAGCGCTTGGCGGAGTCGTTTGAAACGGCGCTGAACCTCGCCGACGGCACCGCCATGATTCACTTTATGGACGGTGAACGCGACGATATTGCGTTCTCGTCACGTTTTGCCTGCCCGGTGTGCGGCTACTCCCTGGCGGAGCTTGAGCCGCGGATGTTCTCGTTTAACAACCCAGCGGGGGCCTGCCCCACCTGTGACGGGCTAGGCGTACAGCAGTACTTTGACCCCGACAAGCTGATCAGCCACCCGGAACTTTCGCTTGCCGAAGGGGTGATCAAAGGCTGGGATCGGCGCAACATTTACTACTTTACACAGCTTCAGGCACTGGCTCAGCACTACCGCTTTGAACTGGAAACTCCCTGGCATGAACTTGCCCGCCACGAACGCGAAGTCATCTTGAACGGCAGCGGAGACGAGAAAATTCCGTTTGTGTACGTGGGGGATCGCGGCCGCAAAGTGACTCGTGAGCATGCCTTTGAGGGCGTGCTACCCAATATGCAGCGCCGCTATCGGGAAACCGAATCGAACATGGTGCGCGATGACCTGTCTAAGTACATCGCGGTGCAACCTTGCGCAACCTGTAGCGGCTCGCGGCTGCGCAAAGAGTCACGCCACGTCTTCGTTGATGATCACAATATCGCCGAGATTGTGCGTTTCCCGATTGGTGAAGCATGGCGCTATTTTGCCGACCTGACACTGCCGGGTCGTAAAGGCGAGATCGCCGATAAAATCGTCCACGAAATTCACGCCCGGCTGGAGTTTCTGGTCAACGTGGGGCTCGACTATCTCAATCTGGAACGCAGTGCCGATACGCTCTCCGGCGGCGAGGCCCAGCGTATCCGTTTAGCCAGCCAGATTGGCGCGGGCTTGGTCGGGGTGATGTATATTCTCGATGAGCCCTCGATTGGCTTACACCAGCGCGACAACGACCGACTGCTGAAAACCCTTGAGCGGCTACGTGACTTGGGCAATACGGTCATTGTGGTTGAACACGACGAAGACGCCATTCGCGCTGCTGATCACGTACTGGATATCGGCCCCGGTGCAGGTGTTCATGGCGGCGAAATTGTCGCCCAGGGCACGCCTCAAGATGTCATGGACAACCCCAATTCGCTGACCGGCCAGTACCTTTCTGGCACCCGGGAAATCGCCGTGCCGCCCTACCGCATTCCCGGTAACCCTGAAAAACAGCTGATTCTACGTGGCGCTACCGGCAACAACCTTCAAGATGTGACGCTTAGCCTGCCGCTGGGTCTGTTTATCGCCATTACCGGTGTCTCCGGCTCGGGTAAATCGACGCTGATTAATGGCACGCTGATGCCAATCGCAGCGCGAGAATTAAACCGCGCCACCACGCTGACCGCTGCGCCCTATGAGAAGATCGAAGGGCTTGATCAGCTTGATAAAGTGATCGATATTGATCAGAGTCCCATTGGACGCACGCCGCGCTCCAATCCGGCCACTTATACCGGCATTTTCACCCCTATTCGTGAGCTGTTTGCGGGTACTCAGGAGGCGCGTTCACGGGGCTATAAGCCGGGCCGCTTTAGCTTTAACGTGAAGGGTGGGCGCTGCGAGGCGTGCCAGGGCGAGGGCATGATCAAGGTAGAGATGCACTTCCTACCCGATATTTACGTGCCCTGCGACGTGTGTAAGGGCAAACGCTATAACCGTGAAACCCTGGATATTCATTATAAGGGTAAAACCATTCACGAAGTGCTGGCCATGACCGTGGAAGACGCGCTGGCATTTTTCAGCCCGGTGCCTGCCATTGCTCGTCGTTTGCAGACGCTGCTTGATGTAGGGCTCTCCTATATCCGTCTGGGTCAAAGCGCGACCACGCTTTCAGGCGGTGAAGCGCAGCGGGTCAAGCTTGCCCGTGAATTGGCCAAACGCGATACCGGTAAGACGCTGTATATTCTTGATGAGCCGACCACCGGCCTGCACTTTGAGGATATTCGCCAGCTGCTGACCGTGCTCCATCGTCTGCGGGACCACGGCAATACTATCGTGGTGATTGAGCACAATCTGGATGTGATCAAAACCGCCGATTGGATTATCGACCTTGGGCCTGAAGGCGGCTCCGGCGGCGGGCAGATTATTGCAGAGGGAACACCCGAGCAAATCGCCAAGCAGAAGGTCTCGCATACCGGCCATTTCTTAGCGCCACTGCTGGCGAGGGGAAACCGCGCAACCAAGCGCTAACGCTTTGGGGCGCGTATCTACGCGCCCCACACTGAATAAGCATGATGCGAAGCGCATTTGGCTACACAGTGCGCGACCATAATATATATTGTAGTAGGCAGATAATAGTTCGAAGTATTATGTACACCTCTGCTAGAGGCATAAGTCATGAATGAAGAAAAAAGCTGTATTATCAAACACTTTAGCCACTATTGCTCCTTATCGGAAGAGGAGAAAAACCTGCTCCTTTCGCTTGAAGAGAGCCCAACCGATATAAAATCCGGCACGATACTGTGGGAAATGGGTGATGCAGCCAATGAATTCTGTACGCTGAAAAGTGGCTGGGCCTACTCCTACCGTCACTTAGAGAACGGTGACCGGCAAATTCTGGAAGTGTTTTTGCCAGGCGACATTATTGGTCTGCGCGAGTTTGCTTTCTCAGAGCGCCTTGAGAATGTGCGTATGATTGATGACGGCGTGATTTGCCACTTTCCGCATAAGCGGATGCTAGACATATTCCGCCAGTCACTGCCTCTCACATCAGTCATGTTTGCTATTGGCAGCCGCCAACAGGCGCTGATGACAGAGCGGTTGGTTACCCTGGCAAGACGCAGTGCCCGTCAAAAAATGGCCCATTTTCTTTACGAGATGTATTTAAGGTTGCGTCAAACCAACCCGGATATCAGCAATCAATTCCGGCTACCGCTCTCTCAGGAGCAGTTGGCGGATGTGCTTGGCCTTAGCCCGGTGCACGTAAGCCGCACCTTTACGGCACTTAGTGAAGACGGCTTGGTGTTTCGCGACCGCCATCACCTGACAATTCCAGACCTGGACGCGCTTAGCTACGAAGGCCAATTTGACGATTGCTACCTCACCGACAACGTCCGCCCCCTGTTAGGCGAATCTGCCTGAGTTAAGCGCCCCTGCATAAAAAAACCGCGTGCTAGTAAGCACGCGGTTATTCAGAACCAAACAGGCGCTAAGCCAGATTAACCACACTTGGACCAGCCGCAGCCTGCATAGCAGGTGGGGCAGCCATCCATCATGATCAATTCGCCGCGGCACTCGGGGCAGTTACCCACCGTGGCGGGGCCACTGCCTTCAGACTTTTTTTCCGTTGTTGCCTTCCCGCTAATGGGTTCTACCGCACCTGTTTCAACAGGGGCATCACCGACCTCTTCTTCCGCACTCGGCTGCCATGCATGGCCGTGGGTCATACGATGGGCATAGCGCTCGACCAGTTGCTCAACCGGTACCTGGTTGCCATCCTGATCCAAAAAGCCACGGCGATAGAGAATTTGTTGGATTGACCAAGCAATCGCGGCCACTTCCGAATCGTGAAACATCGGCTTTTTCCAACGATTCATACCACAGCGCACCAATCCCTTATCCCAGGCCACTTTGCGCAGATCCGCCACGGCTTGAGTAACGTAACCACCGCGTGCGGCCAATGAGAGGCTACGCATGGTCGCGGTGATCCACTGATGCTCGCTGGAAAGCTGGCCCGATGGGAAAAAGAACTCCACCGGACGCTCAATCACCACGCGCCTGCCGCCAATAACGCCCTCGACCGGCATAAACGACACCAGTAGATAGACCTTCTTGCGCCCTTCCGCGCCTACGTAAGAGATCTTTTCTGAGACCGCTTCCAAGGTGCCTTCCGGGCGTGACGGAATGCGCACCGTCAGCGGATTTTCATCCTGTAGCTCAGGAGCAGGCGCGGCCGACTCTTGCTGTTTGATGCGGTAACCGACAATTTTGGAGGTAATTTCAACAGCCATAGGGGGTTCTCCGTTTAGCAAAGGTGTGCGTGAGTTTATAAATGGCGCTTAGCGCGGCATCACCATTTGCCGTAGGTGCCTTCTTTTAAACCATCAAAAAGATTCGCAGCGTTGTGCTCTTCGCCGTCGTAAATGACCGTCTCATCGCCGGTTAGCTCTAACGTCTCACCGTTTTCCAGCTCGAATACGTAGGTGGTGTTTTTAAGATCATCTTCCCGTACCAGCACGCCCTGGAAGGCTTCGGGGTTAAAACGGAAGGTAGTGCACCCTTTCAAGCGGCTCTCGTAGGCCTGCAAATAGAGGTCTTGGAACTGCTCAAAGGGGAAGTCGGTAGGCACGTTGACCGTTTTCGAAATCGCCGAGTCTACCCAGTGCTGGGCGGCGGCCTGAACGGCAACGTGCTGCTCTGGTGAGATAGCGTCAGCGGTGACAAAGTAGTCAGGCAGGTCGCTATCCACCGCGTCGGCGGCGATAAAGTGGCGGTAGGCGGCCAGCTCAAAAGAGACGACTTCAACCTGCTCTTTGGTCTTCTTACCCGACTGGATAATATTGCGGAAGTAACGGTGCGAGAAGGAGGGCTCGATGCCATTAGAGGCGTTGTTACCCATCGACAGACTGATCGTGCCGGTAGGCGCGATCGAGCTGTGGTGGGTAAAGCGCGCGCCGTGCTCGGCCAGCTGCGCCACCAGCTCCGGCTCAAGCTCGGCCACTTGGGCCATATACTGGCTATAGCGAGCGTGCAGAATGCGCCCTGGCACTTTATCGCCCACTTCGTAGCCGTCTTTGGCCAACTGCGGACGTTCGCGCAGCATTTTAGGGGTAATGGTGTGTTCCTGCTCAAGCACCGGTGCCATGCCTTTCTCTAAAGAGAGCTCCAGCGCTTGCTTCCAGCCTTCGACTGCCAAATGGCGGCTAACCTCATCGGTGAACACCAGCGACTGCTTAGAGCCGTAAGGAATTTTAAGCATGGTAAGCGTTGACCCTAGGCCCAAAAAACCCATGCCGTGGCGGCGCTTCGCCTCGATTTCGCGCTGCTGCTGGGGCAGCGGCAGACCGGCAATTTCCACCACGTTGTCGAGCATGCGGGTGAAGATCGCGACCACTTTGCAGTAACGCTCCCAGTCAAACCGTGGCTCGGCGCCAAAGGGGTCGATGACGAATTTGGTCAGGTTAACAGAGCCCAGCAGACAGGCGCCTTCTGGCGGCAGTGGCTGCTCGCCGCAGGGGTTGGTGGCGCGGATATCTTCACAGAACCAGTTATTGTTCATGCGATTAACTTGGTCGATCAGAATGAAGCCTGGCTCGGCGTAGTCGTAGGTGGAGGACATGATGGTATCCCACAACTCGCGCGCTTTGATCACTTCCACAATGCGACAGGCAACGCGGCCCTCAGCATCAACGGTGTAGCCCTCTTCGATCACTGGCCAATCACGGTAAAGCAGATCTTCCGCTTTCACATCGTCTTTTTCACCGGGATGGAGCGGAAACGCCAGCGGCCAATCGGTATTGTTTTTGACCGCTTCCATGAACTCATCGGTGATCAGCAAGCTAAGATTAAACTGGCGCAGGCGCCCCGCTTCTCGCTTGGCTTGAATGAACTCACGCACATCCGGGTGACCCACATCAAAGGTACCCATCTGGGCGCCACGGCGGCCACCGGCAGAGGCCACGGTGAAACACATCTTGTCGTAGATATCCATAAACGCCAGCGGGCCATTGGTGCCCGCGCCCGCGCCAAATACAAACGCGCCTTTGTGGCGCAGCGTAGAGAAGTCGTAGCCAATACCCGCTCCCGACTTCAGCGTCATGCCCGCATCTACGACGGAGTCGAGAATATCGCGCATGGAGTCGCGAATGGTACGCGAGACAGTGCAGTTAATCAGGCTCACCGCTGGCTTATAAGCTTCTGCGCCCGCGTTGGAGAGAATACGACCGGCTGGAATAGCGCCGTTTTCCAGCGCCCAGCGGAATTTCGGCAGCCACTCTTTAGCGTTATCACCCTCTACCGCTGCAAGGGCACGCGCCACCCGTTCAAATGTCGCACCAATGTCTTGGTCAACGGGTTGGCTATGGCGATCCTTGAGGCGATATTTTGCGTCCCAGATCTCCCGCGAAGGGGCCTGCATCGGGACATCATTAGAGGTCTTCATAGCCTTAGCAGCGGTGCTCATATCGCAAAACTCCTTCACAACGGGGTGAATATAGCGCTCAAATGAGGGCGATTATACGTGGCATCGGAGTGAAGTATAGACTTGACTTCCCACTATATGAGGCACTTTTTTGAGGATTTTCTACCATATATAGGAAAATCAGCGCCTTACTCTTTTGCCAACCCACAACACGCTATAAACTGAGGTTTCCGTTGATAGCCTAGGGGTTTTGGTTAGATGGCTCAGATTTTTTCCGCTACTTACCCGCTGGGTATTCGTACGTTAATCGCTACCGTGATGCCCGCTGCCTCGTTGGTCGCTGCGTCCGTGGCGAGTGCCGCCACATTTAATATTGATGGTGTAGATAGCCACAATCATTGGCAATCGCTGACGCTTACTCTTGGCGGCGAACGGCATTATCGTGCGGTAGAAACCCATAGCTACTCTGACGCTACGCTGAGCCTAAACACTACTCAAGGCGTATGCGATTTACCTTGGCTGGAGATGCGCGTCACACTTGAGCAACAGCAGGGTGAAAGTCGCGCGGTCAACCTAGTGCCCGCACGCCTACGCATTGATGAGCAGCCCGTGATAGATACGATGGCGGAATTTATAACCGAGCGTGGCGATGACGGCTTTTATGCCCATTTTTATCTCAGCGATATGGAAGCGCTGATGGCGGATATGCGCCAGGGCGAGCAGCTGTTTCTTGGTTTTGATCAAGAGGAGCGAGAGCCGTGGTACATGACATTCAGCTTGGAAGGGGCCGATGCAGCGATTACCCGGATGCTGGCTCAGTGTGAAAGCGGCTGAGCCTACCACGGCTGTATCAAGCCGACCCCTTAATGAAGTGGTAACATGGGTTCAAGCGCCATTTCTACGCGGTTGCGTCCACCATGCTTGGCCCGATACATCGCATCGTCTGCACGCGAGATTAATGTTTTACAGCTATCCCCGGCCTGCCAGACCGCCACCCCAATGCTCACTGTCACGCTTTGCTCAAGCCCCTCAATGCGCAGTTCAGCTACAAGCATACGTAACCGTTCTGCAAGGCCAACGGCGGCATCTGCAGCAGAGTGTGTTGCTAATACAATAAATTCTTCACCTCCCCAACGGCCTAAGTGGTCGCAGCCACGCAGCGAGCTTTCTACTAAACGCGCCAACGCCACGAGCACATCATCACCTACGCTATGGCCATGGGTGTCATTGATCTGCTTAAAGTTATCCACATCAAACAGCAATAAGGCAAAAGTAGCTGCATAGCGGCTGGCAGCCACTAGCTCAGCATTAATGGCCTCTTCAATACGGTAACGGTTCCAGACCTTGGTCAATGGATCAAAATGCGCCAACCGCTCTAAACGCTGATTGGCCTCAGCAAGCGCTTGGCGTTCGCGCTCCAAGTGCATATTAAGCAATCTAATTTCATAGGCTGAAATGGCTAGCGTAAGGTCTTCACCTAGGTCTACTGCCGCTAAACGCTCGACCCGCTGCCATGCTTCACTCTTCCCAACGACCTCTTCATACCAAGCGACTGACGGAGGCGCTATCACCGCAGGCTGGGGAATTGAAGAAGGTTGCATCGCCCAATACAGCGTTTCCACCTGCTCGGGTCGAAAAAAGATCAGCCATGCACGTTGGGTTGAATTCATCGGTAGCGGTACGGCTAGGGCCCCACACTGATCAGGCATAGCTAGCGAGCAGGTTAATGGCTCTTTAGCGAGTTCCCGGGTGCACCAGGGGCCACTATGTTCATGAACTCTTTCAAGGCGTAAGACAAACTGGCTCAAGGCTTCTGGGGCAGGCGTCACGCCTGCTTGATAAGCGCCTCCATTCACCCACAGTACCACGCCATGGGCACGGAACAGCTTCATCCAAGTAGCCGCTTGTTCATACAGTATCTGCTGCGGACTCTGTGGCTCGTTGCACTCTTGAGTGTGCAGCACCAGACTATCCTGCACGCGCTGCAGGTAGCGTGCCTCTTGACGTGCCCGCAATAACAGCATGCGCTGGGTCGCCATTTGAACCAAGGTGCGTACCGCATCACGTACCGGTGGTTCAACCGGGTGGGCACTAGCCGAGTGGCAAAAAACCAGCCCCCACAAACCGGCATTATCTCCCTGCACTGCCAAGCTGAGCGAGCCGCGCACTCCCATGCGCTTTAAATAGCGTTGACGTTCAGGGGCAGGCGCGCGTAAAAAGCTGCCTCTAAGGCTCGTCTGGCGCTCGGGCATGAGGGTTTCAGGGGGTGCATTAACGTCTTCGATTAAGCGTACTGGATGAATTTCGTAGGTTTGGCGTAGCGGGACAGGAAAGTCACTGGCGGGAAAGCGTTGCCCCAACAGCGATGGCAAATTTTTCCCCAGGGCCTCGGCAACCATCAGCCCGTGCCAATCGCTATCGAAATGGCACACGGTGACGCGATCATGGCCGGTTAGCTGTTGAATAGCATTCACCAACGAATCGAGTAACTCTTCCTGATGGGTCGCTTCCGCTAAATGCATCAGCCGCTCATTCACCGTGCCTAGCAAGCGGCGTTTGCCCAGAGCATTAAGCGGCTCAATCTCGACAATGACCTGCTCATCCGCACGATAGGCATGTAGTTGAAAACGCACGTTGCTATGTTTTGGGCGAATAAACGCCAACGGCCCAGGCAGCCGTTGCTCCCCCTGGAGCTCACGACGCACCCGCTGACTAAGCCGTTTACCTAACACACAGGCAAGACTTAACTCTCCCCCCGCAAAAGAAGGAATGCCGGTCAAACGTGAAAAATTAGTGCTGACAGCCAGGATACGCCGACTATCGGCATCTAATACCAGAAGTGCACCAAACGACTGCAGTAGCGAGTGGTCATTGGACACGAACGTGACCTCAAGAGTCGGTTCACCCTTCGTTCTGCTGCCTTAGCAACAGCTCAACGCGTCGGTTGGCTGCGCGCCCATCCGAGGTCGAATTCGCTTCCATGGGTTGGGTGTCGGCATAGCCAACAGCCCGCATTCGAGAAATATTGAATCCTTGGCGCTCTAAATGCCGCACGACAGCAATCGCCCGCGCTGACGAAAGCTCCCAGTTAGACGGAAAGCGCACTGTTGAAATAGGCATGCTGTCGGTATGGCCTTCCACCGAGATCTGCCCATCAAAACTAGCCAGTACGTCCATCAGGCTTTCCACCACACCACGCCCTTGAGGGGTTAGCACGGCTTGGCCGCTGGCAAATAGAAGGCTGTCATTAATGCGCAGGGTAACCCCTTCCCGCCCTTGAGAAACATTAACGCCGGGAATATTGAGCCCGGCAAGCTGCGGTTGCAATCCCTCATGACGTGGCTGAACGCCGGTTGCCAGGGTCGCCAGCGGCAGTGATGATACAGCGCTAGCCGTGCGCATAAAAGCGCTATCACTAGCTTCACCACCTCCGGGTGGCGTTAATGCCAGCAGGAGTACAAAAAGCGTGATTAACAGCGTCAGAACATCAAGATAGCTGGTTAGCCAGCCTTCATCACCCTCACCTAGCGAGGCAGGTATTTCCAGCGCATGACGCGTATCACGGTCTAGCATGGCGGTTATCCCTTTGTTGCTGAACTTACAGGAGCTGGCCTGGGCTTGACACTATTGTCACGAATTTCATCGTGATAGTTGGCTACAAAGGAGTTGAGAGTTTCTTCAATAAAAGACGGCAAACGGCGCTTGGTGATCAGGGAAATACCTTCCAAGACCATATTCATGGTAATTAGCCGTTCTTCTGTACGGCGCTCCAACTTCACCGCAATCGGCTTAAAGACCAAGTTGGCTAATAAAATGCCGTAAAAGGTAGTGAGCAGGGCCACCGCCATACGCGGGCCGATCACCTGAAGATCACCAGCGTCCATGACTTCCAGCATATTCACTAACCCTACTAGGGTACCGATCATGCCAAACGCAGGTGCATAGGTCGCCATGGTGCGAAATATTTGCGCTTCCGCATGCTCCCGCGCTTTCAGGCGCGCAATACGCCAGCGCAGCATGTCAAAAATTTCATCTTCTTTGGTATTGGCAATCACTAACTGGATGCCGGTGCGAAGGAAGGGATTACGGGTGTGCTCAAGTTCACGCTCGACGGCTCTAACGTCACCTTTGAACCATAGACGCGACATATCCACCAGTTCACGGATATCGTCACGCATATAGGTATTTTCACGCCGAAACACCAGCCCCACCAGTCGCACAACGCGGAGCACCTCTTTTAGCGGATAGCTAATAAAGGTAGCCGCCAATGTGCCGGTAATCACAATGGCCAAGCCCGGAAAGTTGATAAAGCTCTCAGGGGACTCTGCGGTAAAAAACAGCACACTGACCAACAGTAATATGCTGGCAAATATGCCTATCAGCGTCGAAGGATTCATCCACGGCTCCTTGCCGGTCACAAGTGAGTAATCAAAAGGGGGATTTTATGCTGAGTCGTGTAAACGCGCGCGTAGGCGACTCACGGCTTGGCTATGTAGTTGAGAAACACGCGATTCCGTTACACCCAACACAGCACCTACTTCCTTGAGGTTGAGTTCTTCTTGGTAATACAGCGCCATCAATAGCTTTTCACGCTCAGGCAGCGCTTCAATGGCCTCGATCAGCGTTTGGCGCTGCTGGCCATCCAGTAATTGCTCAAAAGGGGAATTGTTCGGCTCATGGCTTACTGGCTCGCTGCCCTCGGCCACCAGTTCCTCAAAAGGCAATAGTTGGCCACTGTTGGTATCGTTGAGTAGCTGCTGATAATCACTCAACGGCATCTCTAAATGGTGAGCAATTTCGTGCTCTTCCGGTGCCCGCCCTAACTGTTGCTCTAATTGACGAACGGCACGATCCACCGCACGCGCAGAGCGGCGAACACTGCGTGGCAACCAGTCGCGGGTGCGCAGCTCGTCCATCATCGCGCCGCGAATACGCTGACTAGCAAAGGTGGCGAACGTCGCACCTTGGGTCGCATCAAAGCGACCTAGTGCTTCCAGCAGACCGACCATACCGGCTTGAATAAGGTCATCGAGCTCAATGCTGGCTGGCAAACGGACTTGTAGCGTCAAGGCCTGACGTCGCACCAGCGGCATGTATTGCGTCAATAGCTCATTTTGTTTAATTCTGCCCTGTGCTGTGTACATCTTATCGCCTCGCGGCTATACAGCCTTCACTGATAGTTCACAATCATTTGCAGCCCCTGCACACGAACCGGGCGCTGGCCTGGGCGTAAAGCGAAGCGGAAATGCAACGGTGCCGCCGCTGTTCGCCCCGCGAGTGCGGTAGTGCTACCCCGCATACTGGTTAACGCAACGCACTGTTCAGGGTGGCAAAGCCAAGCGTTTAACTGTGCCCCGGCAGGGTGTTGAAACTGCCACTGAACGCGTCCGAGTTGGCCCGTTTGAACATTAGCAGCCTCAGGCGGGCCGACAGGTTGGCTGGCGCTCGCCCGGTCACTCATTGCTACCATCAGGCCAGGTATCTGAGCGCTCCAACTGCCTGGAGCCGCATAAACACTACTCATCAGTACTGATAGGATCACTGCCCATAGCAATTTGAAAGGCCAGCTTAGCATGCTTGTTATCCTCGGCCGAGTAAGCTCATCGTGCAAGTACCAGAAGCTCCATCTTTAAGTAGTACTCGGCAGCTCCTCGCAAATTATCGAGTAACCCCTGGCGCGGCAAGTGGGGCTCGTGAAGCGCCAGTAAACGGTTAGGTCCGCCATTCTCGCTTAGCTGGCATAGTGTGCGATACATAGCGGCGAAGGCATCGGCATCGCTGTTGATCCACAGCGCCCACCGACTGTATTCGTTACGCAATTGGGAAAGGTTGGTCGCATTCGCCATTACAATACGCACCTCCCAATCCCCTGGTTCACCTGCCCAACGTCGACCCAAGGTAGACCACTGCTCAAGGCGCGCTTTAACTTTATTCACGTTTGAGACACCGCTACCAGGCAGCCCGACAACCACCAAGGGGATCTTAGGCCGGGGAGAAGCTTCCGCTACTGGCTCGCTGGGTGCCTCTGGCGCTGGCGCGAGAAGCGATGAGGCGTGCTGTTCGGGCACATGCTCGGCCGCTGCCACATCAAGCGGCACTTCAGCCTGCTGCTGTTGGCGCTGGAGATCGGCCCACTTGCGTAAGCCAGCCGCTTGATCTTGTCCGCTCACGCCACTCCCTCTCGACTCACACTGCCCAGTTGGCGAATCGCATCGCGCGCCATAAAGGCGTAAACCAGCGCATCAAGCATAGCGGTATCACGACGACGGCGATTTGCGCCTAATAGGTTGAGCAGTTCTCCGCGCAGCGTCTGCGCTTCCTCGTCGTCGGCATTATCAAGATACCCGGCCACGGCTGCTACACCGCTAGCCATTAATAGACGCACATCGGTATTTACTTCTCCGCTATCAGCCTCTTTTAACTGCTGCCAAGCCCTGCGCGTCAAGCCAGCCAAGCCTTCACTTTGTAGCTGAGTTAGTAGCAAAGAGAGTACCTCGGCACCCAGCCGAGCAGGCGTTAGCCAGTAACGGCGCGCCACCACTTTGGCACTCTCTGGGTCGCGCACCTCCCCGTACCAGCCAAGAAGCGCAAGGCCGCTAGCATCCTGAACTTCGGCGTAAGCCGTCCACAGCTGCATCGATTGACCACGAAAACGTACGCCCACATGGTGCGTCAGCACGCTGTCATTAAACAGCTGGCGTAGTGTTTGGCGCTCATGGTGAAAGAGTACCCTATGACTAGGGGCCGCTTGGCTGATCCAAGTCAAATGCTCTGTTACCAGCCATGTTAACGCATCAGGTTCGGGTAAACGGGGCAATAAATGAACGGCAACACCGCTTGTTTTTGTGATCGCGGCTAGTCTAGGCTGCCAGCCGGCGGCATGGCGGTGCTGTAACCAGGGTAGCGCCAACCATGCACCCTGCGTATCAAGGCCAATATCAGGCATCGCCCAGTCGCAACCACGTTCATTACGCCGCGCAGCCCACGCCATGCCAAGCGTCCTATCAGCTGGGGGGTAGCTTGCGAGCAAGGTGTCTAAACGCTGCTCTTGCACCCGCCTTGGCAGCGAGGCTAAATTCCAGGTTTCTTCTAATGCGGCAAACCCTGTTATACGTTGGCGCAGCCGTGCCAGCAGTGAAGATAAACGCCGACCTTGACCCAACACATCTCGCGACCAACGCGGCATTCCCATCGGGGCGTCAGCACCTTGGACTCGCTCGCGCTGCGGTGAAACAGTGCTCAGCGCTTGGTTAACAAGCGCATCAGGAGCGGCGATCGCCATATCTTCAGGCACCTGCTGGCCATTTGAACCAAACAGCACCCGCATGCCATGGCGCATAACGATGTCTAGTACAGGGGCCAGGCGACCCGCTTCATCTTGCTTGGTAATAATACAGTCATCTAATTCAGCGCCCGCAGCACGCGCGGCCTGGCGATAACGCAGTACCACCTCTTCAAGGGTTTCCGGCTGACTGGCCGCATTGAGCAGCAACACCAAGCGCACCCGAGAGCGCCCGCCCTGAAGGTGGGCAATCTGTTCAATAACACGCTGATCACGCTGGCTCATGCCGACGGTGTCGATGATCACCCACTGTTTGCCCTGCAGGCGACCCAGCAAATCGTCGATGGGTTGCTCTGCATCCAGCGCGTACATGGGCGTATCCAGCAGGCGCGCATAAATACGCAGCTGTTCGTGGGCACCGATCCGGAAGCTGTCAGTTGTGACTAGCGCTACCGGGCGCGTACCGTGACGCATAACAAAGCGGGCTGCCAGTTTAGCGGTGGTAGTCGTTTTCCCCACCCCTGTTGGCCCCACCAGCGCGACAATCCCGGTTTGGTCGAAGAAACTTGGCTCATCGCTGAGCACGCTCAGGCGCTCCATCAGTTGCTGTCGTAGCCACTGTAACGGGGCATCGCTATCGCTGCTTGATGCGGCCAAGGGCTCGGGTAATCCCGCCAGCACCTCATCGCTAAGTTCGCTGCTAAAGCCAACGTTCCAGAGCAATTGACGCAGTCGTGCGGTCGCTCCCGCAGGCACCGCTTGAGGTGGCAGCGGCGCTGTTCCCAGTTGGTTATTGGCTAACAGCTGGCGCATCTCCTGCATTTCATGCAGCAACCGCTCGCTCATCGCCTGCACAGGATCTTGCACGGCGGTAGCTGACGCTGTTTCGGGGGGTGGCGGTTCAGGTGAGGGCTCAAACTGATCAATGGCTTCATCGGCCATAGCCAGAATCTCAACGCCCCCTTCAGTGCGCCGATTGGCCACAATAAGAGCGTCTTCACCAAGCGTCTCACGCACTTGGCGCATGACATCACGACTGTTGGCTCCCACGAAACGTCTAACGCTCATGACTTACCCTTGCCTATGCTAGAAATGGTCGCCACTAGCCTATCACGGCGTGCCTTCATCAGCGCCCGCCCACTAGCGTGGTAACTTTTAACGTTCGATCGTCAGGAATCTCGGCCTGAGATAGCACTGACATATGGCGTAGTCGACGGCGTAAGAAGCGTGAAAGTACCGCCCGCAGCGAGTGTTGCACCACCAGCACCGGCGGTTCGCCGGCGCCTTCATGACGCTCCAACGCCTGCTGCGCTTGCGTCATCAGTGTTTCCGCCAAACCAGGCTCCATGGCACCGTTGCCGTTCATTGCTTGAACAAGCACTTGCTCCAACTGGGCGTCTAAGCCCATCACGTTAAGCGTCTCTTGGCCTGCAAACCACTGCTGAACAATGGCCCGTCCTAGGGAAACGCGGACTAGCGCCGTCAGCTCATTAGGATCTTTTTGCTGGGTAGCATACTCTGCCAGGGTATCCAAAATGGTGCGCATGTCACGAATGGAGACGTCTTCATCCAGCAGGTTTTGCAAAATACGCTGCAGCACCGTCAGCGAAATGGCCTTGGGGATTACCTCTTCGACGAGCGCCTTCTGATCATCACCCATTTTATCCAACAGCTTTTGGACTTCCTGACGCCCCAACATCTCCGGCGAGTGACGGTGCAACAGATGGTTTAGATGGGTTGCAATCACCGTACTGGCATCCACCACGGTGTAGCCATAGACCTGAGCGTGCTCGCGCTGATTGGCATCAATCCAGACGGCTGGCAAACCAAACGCCGGGTCTTGAGTATGGGTACCTTGCAACTCACCGGAGACCTGACCTGGGTTAATGGCCAACCATTTGCCCGGCTGTGCCTCAGCGCGGCCAATCTCCGCGCCTTTCATGGAGAGCACATAGGCATTCGGTGGCAGCTCCAAATTGTCGCGGATATGCACGACTGGCGGCAGGAAGCCGACCTCTTGAGCAAACTTTTTGCGCACACTTTTAATTCGCCCAAGCAACTCACCTTTTTGACGTGAGTCCACCAAAGGTATTAAACGGTGTCCCACTTCCAGACCGAGCGTATCAACGAGCTGCACATCCTCCCAACTTGCTTCAGGCGTTTCCTGTATTGGCGCAGGTGCGGTAGCAATCTCCTCCTTAACTAGGGCTTTTTCTTTTTGACGCACCAACAGCCACGCCAATCCGGCTAGCAATGCGGTAAAGAAGAGGAATACAAAGTTGGGCATGCCAGGCACCATACCCAGTAGACCCATTACCACCGCCGCCAAAATGAGTACCTGGGGATTAACGAAGAGCTGGCTAAGCATTTGCTGGCCAATATCCTCGTTCGTGTCAGTACTGACACGCGATACCGTGACACCCGCTGCGGTGGAAATCACCAGCGCCGGGATTTGCGCTACCAGGCCATCACCAATCGCCAGTAGCATGTAAGTCTGGCCTGCAGCACCAAAACTCATGTCGTGCTGCAGCATACCAATCATCAGCCCGCCAATAATGTTGACGACCATGATGACCAAGCCCGCGATGGCATCACCGCGTACAAACTTACTCGCACCATCCATGGAGCCAAAGAAGTCAGCTTCTTGTGCGACTTCTGCACGACGTTTTTTAGCATCCTCTTCACCGATTAGACCGGCGTTTAGATCGGCATCAATCGCCATTTGCTTACCGGGCATGGCATCCAGCGTAAAACGCGCACCCACTTCAGCGATACGCCCGGCACCCTTGGTGATAACCATGAAGTTGATGATGACCAGAATGAGAAAGACGACCAAGCCAACTGCAAAATTGCCGCCGACCAAAAACGCGCCAAAGGCTTCAATGACCTTACCCGCTGAAGCGCCGCCCTGATGGCCCTCCATTAACACCACACGGGTGGAGGCGACATTAAGTGACAAGCGCAGCAGCGTAGTGAACAGCAACACTGCCGGAAATGCCGCAAAGTCGAGCGGTTTCTGGGTAAACATACTGACCATTAACACCATAATGGCCAGAGCTATGTTGAAGGTGAAGAGTAAATCGAGAGCGAAAGGGGGCAAGGGCACAATCATCATGCCCAAAATCATCAGGATGAGCAGCGGCCCGACCAGCAGCTTCATGCGCACATCACCCATCCAGTCGCGCTGACCGATCAATTGGCTTAAGCCTTTCATGGTTGCGCCTCATTACCACCGGAACCACGGCCGGGGTTTTCCATTTCCGGGGGTACCGGTAAGTTATCAGGGGTTGGGGGCATCTCGCCTCCTTGTTGTGCTACCTGCTTGAGTCGGTAGGCCCAGGCCATGACTTCTGCCACTGCGGTATACAGATCAGCGGGCACCTCCGCCTCAAGATCCACATGATGATACAGGGCACGGGCCAGCGGCGCTGCTTCCAAACGCGGAATGCCACTCTCTGCACCGATCTCGCGAATTCGTGCAGCCACCCTATCGGCGCCTTTCGCTACCAACCGCGGGGCACCCATACTGCCTTCTTGATAACTCAGCGCCACCGCATAATGGGTCGGGTTAGTAATGATCACATCTGCCTGAGGTACTTTACTCATCATCCGCCCGCGCGCCATCGCCTGCTGCTGTTGGCGAATACGCGCTTTCAGGTGCGGATCACCCTCTGACTCTTTGTGCTCACGCTTAACCTCCTCTTGGCTCATACGCAGCTTTTTCGCGTTGCTATACAGCTGAAAAGGTACATCGATTAAAATCACCACGATCAGCACGAGCACCATCAGCCCTGCCGCAAGCGCCGCCATTCTTAATGCATTGGTCAGCGCTTGCTGGATAGGCTGATCCATCAACGCCATAAACCTGCCAACGTTGAAGTACAAAAAAGTAGCGGCCACCCCCCCTACTAAGACCGACTTCGCGATTGCTTTTGCCAATTCAATCAGTGCCTGAGAGGAGAAAATGCGCTTTATACCCTTGATGGGATTTAGCTTGGAAAACTTAGGCTGCATCGATTTTGCCGATACTAACCAGCCTCCCAAAAGCGCAGGGGCAATTAATGCGATCACAACCAGCAGTAAAAACAGCGGGATCATGGCGAAAAGCGTTCGCTGGCCCAGATCAAGCGCATTCACCAGCATGGGGGTACTTTCCATTGCCTGGCGACGCTCAAACAGAAATGCCTGCTCCATCACCATGCCTAACTGGTTATAAAGCATACTACCCATGCTCGATAGGCCAATGACGCCGCCCAATAAGAGCATAAACGTAGTCAACTCGCGCGAGCGAGGGACTTGGCCCTCTTCACGCGCTTTTTCCTTACGTCTGGGCGTGGCCTCTTCAGTCTTTTCCTGGTCGCTATCGTTATCTGCCATACGGTTATCCGGCCAGGTGGTGCGAAGCTTACCACGTGTTCAGCCGTCCAAAGGGACGGCTGAACGGCGAACTTAGTAACTAATCGGGCTTTTAATTGCGTGTTTTAAAAGCCTAACTCGTCCAATAGGTCGTCTACTTGGTCTTGCCCAGTGACGATATCAGGAGCATTGTCCTTCACTTGGGGTCCATTCAAAAGCTCTTCGTTACGCCGTGCATTGTCGCTTTTCCACTGATCCTCGGCCTTGCGCTGCATCGTTTCTCGTGCATGGGCACCCGGTGCATTTTCAATTAACACCTGTACCAGTTGATGTTCGATCTCTTGGATCACATCCATCATCTTCTTAATCACTTGGCCGGTCAGGTCTTGGAAGTCCTGTGCCATCATGATTTCCATCAACTCTTTATTGGTCGCCGAGGTCATATCGGGCACCTCGCCCAAGTAGGTACGCGTCTCTTTAACTAACGCCTTCGCCTCATCCAACTCTTTGGGTGCTTCAAACCACTCAGCCCAGCGCTTATCCAACGCGCTCGCACGATCCGCTAGCTGATCTTGAATCGGCTGTGCTCGATCAATCGCATTGAGTGCACGGTCTGCTGCGTTCTCCGTCATGGTCGCAACATAGTGCAAACGGTCGCGTGCATCGGGAATGGCTTCTGCCGCTTTCTCAATCTCTTTGTCTAGCCCCAGTTCACGCATATTATCGCGTAACATCCGCGTCAGCTTACCAATGCGATGAATTAGGTCTTCAGCGGCTTCTTCGGACAGCTGGGCAGAAGTGGCCTGCTCATTCTGACTCATGATGATGTCTCCTCGCTAACCAGGCACAGAGGCCTAGCCGCTTCATTTACCCATTTTGTCGAAGATCTTATTGAGCTTCTCTTCCAGGGTAGCGGCGGTGAACGGCTTGACGACATAGCCGTTTGCGCCCGCTTGAGCGGCCGCAATAATGTTTTCTTTCTTTGCTTCAGCGGTCACCATCAGCACGGGAAGACCCTTTAATGCCTCATCCTGGCGGATCTCCTTGAGCATCTCCAGACCATCCAAGTTCGGCATA
Organism: Halomonas sp.; assembly: GCF_011050415.1. Lineage (GTDB taxonomy): Bacteria > Pseudomonadota > Gammaproteobacteria > Pseudomonadales > Halomonadaceae > Vreelandella. The sequence continues at coordinate 43,767 of NZ_DRFS01000021.1, read as the reverse complement.
TTCCAATCGGATACCACAAACTCGAAATTACCCGCCCGCAACTTATTTAGCGCGTCTTGACCATCTTCTGCTTCTTCTACATTGGTAAAGCCTAGCTCCTTAAGCAGACTACGCACGATCCGACGCATGGTAGGAAAGTCGTCTACAACCAGGAAGCTCATATTCTTATCTGCCATCGGTCATCCTCTATTCAGTTCATGGCGCATGGGGCGACTGAAAAGTACAGTCATGGTTTAGCAGTTAAAACGATTGATTAAAAAACTTACTTAAAACTCTTCCCACTCTTCGTGACTGCTATGCTGTACAGCAGGACGGCGGGCTTGCTGCTGATCGGCCCTGGGTGCATGTAACGCAGCAGCGACCGGCGATCCAGAAGGCAGCGCCTGATGAGATGCCGCCTGCATGCCTAACAGTTTAAAAACGGCTACTGCCTGCTCTAAGCGATTTGCCTGCTCTTCAAGGGACGCAGCGGCGGCAGAGGCTTCTTGCACCAATGCCGCATTTTGCTGGGTCACTTGATCCATCTGACCAACCGCCTGACTGACTTGCTCAATACCGTCACTTTGCTCTTGAGAGGCAGCGGAAATTTCATCCATGATATCGGTCACACGGCGTACGGCGGTGACTACATCCGACATCGTGGTACCCGCCTGTTCAACCAACGTCGAACCCTGCTGAATCTGGGTCACTGAGGCATCAATGAGGGTTTTAATCTCTTTAGCAGCATCGGCACTGCGGCTGGCCAAATTACGCACTTCACCCGCCACTACCGCAAAACCTCGGCCTTGCTCGCCCGCCCGTGCGGCTTCTACCGAGGCATTTAGCGCTAAGATATTGGTTTGAAAAGCAATCGAATCAATAACGCTGGTAATATCAGCTACCTTTTTCGAGCTGGTAGAGATGCCGTGCATGGTCTGAACCACTTGCGCCACCACTTGCCCGCCGCGCTCAGCCGTAGTAGAAGCATCAGCAGCCAAGGTACTGGCTTGACGGGCATTGTCGGCATTCTGTTTAACCGTCGCAGTCATCTCTTCCATGCTTGCCGCCGTTTCTTGAATGGAGGCGGCCTGCTGCTCGGTACGCGAAGAGAGATCAGCGTTGCCGCTGGCAATTTCTCGGGTGCCGTGATGAATTTCGTTACTGCCTTCACGTACTCGGCTAACGATATTAGTCAGATTTTGCTGCATGGTACCCATGGCACCAAATAGTCGACCAATTTCATTTTTGCCCGCTTCCGGCAGCGGATCGGTCAAATCAGCCTCAGCGATGGCATCCAGGCGCTGCACAGCGCCTTTTAACGGTGCAATGACCGTGCGGCGTAAGCCTATGTAAATGACCAGTGTCATCAGTAGCGCAAAGATCACTACGGCGGCGTTAATCATGGTGAAGAGATTACCTTCCGCCTCTGCATCAGCTTGAATGGTCTCTACTCGATCAAAGGCGTAGTCCACAAACGCGGTCATGCTAGCAGCAAGACTCGCGAGTGGCTCCATCAGCTCTTCGCGTAAATTGTTGTAGCCATTAAGGTCCATATACTCAAAAGTGGCGTGCTGCTGCTTCACCAGCGCCGTTACAGTGCGAAAATCTTCTATCAACACAGCGCCCAGCGGTTCGCCTTGCAGAGTGCGTGGGGTTGCAGCAAAGCGCTCAAAACGCTCCTCGGATCGTTCGATGCGATCACCGGCAATCGCCGCCTGTTGATTGGATTGAGGCGTTTGACCTACCATCAAATAGTTAGAGGCGGTCTCCATGGCCAGCATGGCTTCGTTTAACAATGAATCGGCGCGATTGATTTCATTTAACTGCGCAGCGCTTATACGACTGAGTGTGGCTAAGTTATTTTGTGCATTGCGGTCAGACACAAACCCCAATCCTGCAATCACTAGAATCAGGGCGACGAAGCAGACGAGTGCCGCAATCACAGCGGCGTGAATACTCAAATTGCGCAGTAAACGATTCATTGGAAATTCCCTTGTGAGCTTATTGAATTTTTATAGAGGTCACTACACGCGCTGCGCGCGGCCTGAAGCAGCAATCAGCGCCATCATGCGGGTAGGAATATCATCAAGCGCAACGACTTCTACCGCCCCCCCTACAGCGATTGCTTCACGCGGCATACCGAAAACCACGCAGGTCTCTTCATTCTGGGCAATGGTGGGAGCACCTGTTTGGCGCATTTCAAGCAGACCCGCCGCCCCATCTTTACCCATGCCGGTAAGAATCACGCCAACAGCATTTTTCCCGGCATGCTGGGCTGCCGAGTGAAACAGCACATCTACCGATGGACGGTGACGGTTTACGGGTGGCCCGTCATCTAAACGTGCCACATAGTTAGCGCCACTACGCGCTAATTTTAGGTGCTGATCGCCTGGCGCAATGTAGGCATGACCAGGCAAAATACGCTCCCCGTCGGTGGCCTCTTTAACTGTAATTCGACACAGCCGGTCTAGCCGCTCGGCAAACGAACGGGTAAATCCACCGGGCATGTGCTGAGTAATTAAAATGGCCGGGGCGTTTGCGGGCAAAGGCTCTAGCACCGCACGAATCGCCTCGGTACCGCCTGTTGAGGCGCCAATAATAATCAGTTTCTCACTGGTAACGAGTGGAGCTTTTAAAGCCGTTGGCGGTGGGGTATTTTTATGCCGTGCTTGACGAGGCCGTGAGCGTGCTGCGGCACGCAGTTTTTCAGCAATCTCGTCAGCGTACTCCATCATGCCATTGCGAATACCAAGACTTGGTTTGGCGACGAAATCAAGTGCGCCTAACTCGAGCGCACGCAGGGTGATCTCTGAACCGCTCTGCGTTAACGACGAGACCATTAGCACTGGCATAGGGCGTAAGCGCATTAAACGCTCAAGAAAATCCAAGCCGTCCATGCGGGGCATTTCGACATCGAGGGTTAACACATCAGGATTGTGCTGCTTGATCAAATCCCTGGCAGCAATGGGGTCTGGCGCTACCGCGACGACTTCCATGTCAGGCTGGGAGTTAATAATTTCGGTTAATAAATCGCGAATTAACGCCGAATCATCGACGCAAAGTACTTTGATCTTGGCTGCGCTCAAAGCACGCCTCCTCTTGCTATAGACGCCTGATGTGTGATTGCAACCGCCTGCGCCATCGCGCCTGAAACGATCATAAAGACACGACTATTATTCATTTTTTTGCCAGATTATAGACAGTCTGGCCACGCAGTTTGAATGCGTCACTAATGTACGAGAAGTTCTCTGAGTGCCCTGCAAACAGTAAACCGTCTTGTTTCATCAATGGTGCAAACCGTTTTAGAATTTTAGATTGAGTCTCTTTATCGAAATAAATCATAATATTGCGACAGAACACGGCGTCAAACGGTCCTTTAATAGGCCATTGTGGTGCCAGCAAATTCAGCGGTAGAAACTCGACAAGGGCCGAGACTTCGGGTCGTACACGTGCAAATCCCGAATGATTGCCAGTACCTTTCTGAAAAAAGCGTTTTATCCGCGCTTCATCCAGTTTACGAACCTGTTCAAGGGGGTAGACTCCAGCACGCGCTTTTGCTAACGCGTCGGTATCAATATCGGTGGCAATGACCTTGGCTTGTGTCGCTTTAGCGCCCAAGGTTTCCAGTAGCGTCATGGCCAAGGAGTAAGGCTCCTCACCCGTGGATGCTGCCGAACACCAAATAGTGACCGGCTCCTGCTTATTTTTAATATGCTCAGCCAGCAGCGGAAAGTGGTGCGATTCGCGAAAAAAAGCGGTGAGATTGGTGGTCAGCGCATTGGTAAACGCCTCCCACTCTTTCGCATCCGGCTGGCGCTCTAAACGCGCTAAATAATCAGTAAATCGCGTCATGCCGTGGTGTCGTAGGCGCTTTGCTAAGCGGCTGTAAACCATTTCTCGCTTGTGCTCGGCCAGCACAATACCCGCCCGTTGATAGATCAACTCGCGAATACGTGAAAAATCGGCATCGGTAAGAATCAGATCACGCTCAATCTGATTGCCAGATGCCCACTGTCCATCAACAACCCGTTCACGTTGTTCGGTCAAAACGCTTCCCACTCCTCTACTGAGGCTGTTTGCCGTTTCACAGGCAGATTAGCCGATGTGGCCTTATGCGGTGGAGCAGCGAGCCTATTGGACGTTGCCACAACGGGGGCTGGGCCTGCTCTCATAGGAGAGCGTAGTGCGCCGTTGCTATCTAGTCGGAACGCTTCCACTGACAGTGCTAAAAGTCCTGCTTGGTGCTCAAGCGATACCGCAGCGCGTGCGGTGTCTTGAACTCGTACGGCATTACGCTGAGTGGCTTGATCCATTTCGGCGACGGCTTGATTGACCTGAGCAATACCACTACTTTGCTCTTCAGAAGCCTCCGATATTTCATGCATAATTTGCGTAACACTGCGGGCCGCTTCAGCCACTTCGGCTATCGCCGCTTCGGCTTTTTTGACTAAACCGGCGCCAGCCCCCACCTCCCGATTCGAACTGTCAATCAGACCGCGAATTTCTTGCGCAGCGCCAGCGCTGCGTCCAGCCAGATTACGCACTTCTTCAGCCACCACGGCGAAACCGCGGCCATGCTCGCCAGCGCGCGCCGCTTCTACCGATGCGTTTAGCGCCAAAATATTGGTTTGAAACGCGATCGAGTCGATCACATTGATAATGTCGCTCATCTGCTGCGAGCTTTGGGTAATGCGCTGCATGTTATCGACCAGTTGGGTCATTAACTCGCCGGTATTTGTCACCTGAATGGCATTGTTATCGGCTAACCGGCGGGCTTCTTGAGCGTTATCGCTGTTTTGTCTTACCGTTGCGGTCATTTCTTCCATACTGGAAGCAGTTTGCTGCAAAGACGCTGCCTGCTGCTCGGTACGCGACGATAGCTCTTCGTTTCCGCTGGCGATGTCTTGCGCAGCAGGGGTGACGACATCGATCCCCCCTTTGACATCGGCAATAATACTGCTGAGGCTTTTGCGCATGGTGTCCAGGGAATCCATCAACTGGCCCACTTCATCGCGCCGCCGGGCAGGTACTTTTGCGGCCAAGTTGCCACCGGCAATTTGCAGCGTAAACCGTGCGGCACTATTTAATGGCCGTACAATAGCGCGGAGGGTCACCACGCCGATTAAGATCAACAGCAGCAAGCCAATGCCCAGCACCAGCGCTTGAGCGCCTATCATGACGGTTTGGCCTTGTTCCGCATCCCCAGCCATCACCTCAGCCGCCTGCTGCTTTTGTGCAATCAGTTGATTGACCATACTGGATAGCGCGCGGCCATCATTGGTCATTACGCTGATGACCGCATCCAAACCGGTAAAAGCCTGATACGTCTCTTCCGCTTGAAGAACGCTAGCCGCTTGACCCATACCGTTTAACAGAAACGCCTGCAACTGTTCGTCGAACTCCGCCGCAAGTGCCGTCGCATTTACGTCGCGGGAGTAGTATTCCTGCCACACAGCCGCGACCTGCTCAGCATTTGCTTCAAAGCGTTCACCCATTTCAAAGCGTTGGTTAATAAGCTCCATCCGCTCGGGTTCAATCATCGCTTGTCGCGTTTGAGCGATGGTCTGATCAATTTGCTGTAAGCGAATAACGTCACGCAGTCCATCATTGTTCAACTGGCCCAATCGCTCACCAGAGGCATTCAAGCCGTATAAGCCTAAGCCACCACTCACTAGCAGCAATAATCCAGCCAGTAAAATCATGCCGGCCAACTTTGCACGAATAGTATTGAGGCGAACCCGTGCCAAGCGCTTAAATATGCCTTTCTGACGTAAACGGCCTTTATCTAAATAGAGATGCTTACTGTGCCCACCACGTATCTCAGCGTAAGCACGCTCTGCCTGCTCAATCGCAGCACGTGCTGCCTGGACACGTACCGAGGCATAACCAACCACTTGCTCATTTTCAACAATCGGCGTCACGCTGGCATCGACCCAGTAGTGGTCACCATTTTTACAGCGATTTTTAACCAGCCCGCGCCACGTATCCCCCGCCTGCACGGTTTTCCAAAGGTTTTCAAAGGCGCCAGGCGGCATATCAGGGTGGCGAATTAAGTTATGCGGCGCCCCTATCAGCTCTGAGTGTTCAAAACCGCTAATATCGATAAACGCAGGGTTGGCATACGTGATGCGCCCTTTGGTATCAGTACGTGAAACTAAGAAGTCATCCTCTTTTAATTCGATTTCACGCTGAGTGACTGGCTGATTATTGCGCATGTTCTGCCTTTTTTAATGTTTTATTATTCAGAAAAAGCTTGCCTGCCCTACCAGACAAATCAAAACGATTCCCACTCTTCGGCCTGTCGCGCTGGTTTTTTAATGCTTGTTTCTGGACGGAGAGTAGCGGAAGGCAAAGCAGAGGAAGGGGCCGAACGAATACTTAACTGTTCATCTACGCGAAAGCGTTCTACCGCCTCACGTAAACGCGCAGCTTCACTCTCTAGCTCGTTGGCGCTGCGTGCCGCATGCTGAACTAACTGGGCATTTTGTTGCACCACTTGATCCATCTGCGCGACGGCCTGATTGACTTGCCCAATACCGCTACTCTGCTGCTCTGACGCTGCAGCGATTTCATCCATAATGTCGTTAACCCGCTGCACAGCGGCGACCAAGTCTTGCATCGTTTGACCGGCTTGGTTGACGCGTTGCGTGCCGGTATCGACTTTGCTCAGCGAGGCATCAATTAACGTACGAATCTCTTTAGCCGCAGTGGCACTTCGGCTTGCCAAGCTACGCACCTCTTGAGCTACCACAGCAAAGCCTTTGCCATGTACGCCAGCGCGAGCCGCTTCCACCGAAGCATTAAGTGCTAAAATGTTGGTCTGAAACGCGATACTATCAATAACAGTAATAATATCAGCCACTTGGTGAGAGCTCGCACTAATATCTTGCATCGTATTAACGATATCGCTAACTTCCTCACCACTGCGACGGGCCATCACAGTAGCACTCCCAGCCAATTGGCTAGCTTGGAGTGCATTATTGGCATTATGTCCGACCGTCGAAGCTAACTGCTCCATGCTCGAAGCAGTCTCTTCCAGAGAGGAGGCCTGTTGTTCCGTGCGTGAAGAGAGATCGTTATTGCCACTGGCTATTTGTTGAGAGCGCTCATAGATAGACGTACCGCTAGTCCGCACGACGCCGACCGTCTGAGAGAGCGAGCTCTGCATATGTGCCATAGCCGTGTAAAGACGTCCTATTTCATTGTTCCCAGGCGACACAATACGCTGGCTTAAATCACCCTGAGCCATGCGCTCAAAATACCCCACCAACCGATCCAGCGGGCGTAGCACATTGGACGTCACACCCCAAATAACCACAATGACGGTTGCCACGGTCATAAACACAATGCCTAGTAGCATCCAACGAATCGTCGCGGCAAAATCACTGAAGGCTGCTTGTTGGGTTTGCATATCGCTAGATGCTTGTACGATGGCAGCGCCATGATGCAGCGCATAAAGGCCGATACCACAGGCAATCAGTACAAGTATCGAAAGCGTTGCTAGCACTAACCCCCAACTAAGACGCACCGTCATATTATTCATCAATTGCCGCATTCGCTGTGTCACACCCCGTTCCCCACACACAACCAACACTCCCGAGCACTTTCCTTAGTGCGAGAATGCTTTTTTAAGTATTTTTAGCATACTTCCCTGTGCCAAGGCACTGACCAAATTAGTGGCTGCTCGTACTCTCTACCAGCGCCATTTCTTCGCTGGTCAGTAGCTTATCGATATCCACAAGTACCAACATACGGTCGTCTAAACTGCCTAAACCGCTCAAGAAATCAGAAGAGAGCGTCACACCAAATTCCGGGGCGGGCTTAATTTGATCGGGGGTTAACGTCATTACATCAGAAACACCATCCACGACGATACCAACAACTCGGTCAGCGACATTGACCACGATAACCACCGTTTGGCCGCCATATTCGACGTTCTCCAGGTGAAACTTAATACGCAGGTCAACGATAGGTACAATGACACCACGTAGGTTGGTGACCCCTTTGATAAAATCAGGTGCATTGGCAATGCGTGTTACATTTTCATAACCACGAATTTCCTGCACCTTCAGGATATCAATGGCGTACTCTTCATCGCCCAAAGAGAACACCAGAAACTCACGGTTTTCGGCTTCTGCGGCTAATACCGCCCCACTATTGGCCTGACTCATGACGGCTCCGCCTCCTTATAAAACTTAAAATTGTGATGGTTGGTTACTTTTTTACCCGCTTCTTTCTTGTACCGACTTAAGCGATGCAAACCAGTAATATCTAGAATCAACGCAACGCTACCGTCCCCCAAAATCGTAGCGGCCGAGATGCCTGGCACTTTGCGGTAATTATCTTCCAAGTTTTTAACTACTACCTGCTGCTGGCCGACCAACTCATCCACCAACATGGCATAGCGTCGACCTTCACCCTGTACAATGACGGCAATGCTTTTGGTCGGGTCGGTAATGGCATTTTCGACATCCAGTACTTCATGAATAGCAATGACCGGCAGGTATTCATCGCGAACTTTGATTACCACGTCATCGCCAGCCATAGCGTACATTTCGTCTTTTGAGGGCTGAAGCGACTCAAGCACGGTGGAGAGTGGCAGGATAAATGTCTCGCCGCCGACTTTGATGGACATGCCATCCAAAATCGCTAGCGTAAGCGGCAATACGATACGCGTATTAGTGCCTTCACCCAGCTTCGACTGAATCTCGACCCGCCCCCCCATGCTTTGAATATTCCGCTTCACCACATCCATACCGACGCCACGGCCGGACACGTCCGTCACTTCTTTGGCGGTTGAGAAGCCAGGGGCAAAAATAAGCTGGAAGACATCGTCATCAGACATGTTGTCCGACACGCTCATGCCGTTTTCGCGTGCTTTAGCAAGCAACCGGTCACGATCAATGCCCGCGCCATCATCACGCACTTCAATCAGAATGTTACCGCCTTGATGCCGCGCCGACAGCGTCAGCTTGCCCACCCGCGGCTTGCCGATAGCCTCTCGCACATCAGGCATTTCAACACCGTGGTCTAGGCTATTGCGTACCAGGTGTGTCAGCGGATCCGTAATCCGTTCAACTAAGCTTTTATCCAGCTCGGTCGACTTACCTTCGGTAATCAGCTCAATCTCTTTACCCAGCTTTCCGGCCGTGTCGCGCACAACTCTGGGGAAGCGGCTGAAAACGAACTCCATGGGGATCATGCGAATTGACATGACCGCTTCTTGAAGGTCGCGGGCATTACGCTGCAATAGGCTCATGCCATTTTGCAGCGAGCTATTGCCCACCGACTGCCCCTCCAGGTCGCTGACCGTTTGATCAAGCATCGACTGGGTAATAATTAGCTCACCGACCAAGTTGATAATCTGATCAACTTTATCAACCGATACACGGATTGATGAGGACTCGGCAACGGCTTTTTTGGGCTTTTCTTTAGCACTGCTGTTGGCTGAATTCGCCTGAGACGACGCTTTAGAGGTAGAAGCTGCAGGCTTTTCGGCCACATCTGCAGGAGCATCCGCCTGAGAAACGTCTGGCTGCGCAGCGCTAGGGGCTGGACCAGCACTATCGATAGCAGTAATTGATATCTGATCTGGCTCGATAATAAAGCACATGACCGCTTCAATATCGTCAGCACTGTCGCTGCTTTTGAGTGTCACCTCGTAACGCTTCTCATCACCGGACTGCGCTAGCACGTCACCTAACTGCTCTAACTCTTCAACCAACAAGATGCGGTCTTTTTCGTTGACATTGAGTAGTGCAACCAGAAGATGTGCACCCTCACTGGACTCTGCATCATCCCTATCAGCAGGCGCTGGAGATGCTTTTGTTTGAGCGGCGGTCACTGCCGGCGCGTCTAACTGCTCTCCAATTTCATCCAGGGCAATTTGTTGCAGCACTTGGCAAATTCGCTCGAATGCTTCTTGATTTGGCTCCTCTTCGCTGCGATAGGCATCGAGTTGCTCATGCATGATGTCTTTAGCCTCTAAAAAGGTGTCTACAAGATCTGCCCGCAACGTTAATTCGCCTTTACGTGCGTAATCGAGAAGGTTTTCCAAAATATGCGTGGTTTTTTGTAATACGGTAAAACCAAAGGTTCCGGCGCCCCCCTTGATAGAATGGGCGGCTCGGAAAATAGCATTAAGCTGTTCGCTGTCGGGGTCATCAACATCCAGCTCCAACAGATGCTGCTCCATATCCGACAGCAGCTCCTCAGCCTCTTCAAAAAAGGTGTCAAAAAAATCTGCTATATCCATTCACCGCTCCACCCTTAACGTCGCTTTTATGAAAGGCTTAGGTCACTCTGCGTCTGGCGCCAGAGGCTCGTCTTGTTGTATTTCTGCTGGCATTTCGACTGACGTATCCGGCAATGAAACATCAGCTCCCATTACGGCTGGGTTGCGAATAGCTTCGGCAATTTCCGGCAGCAGCACCACCAGCTCAATACGCCGGTTGACAGGGTCTGTGGGCTCAGTCTCAGGTAACAGCACACGATCCGCAAAGCCTGATACGCGCAGCAGTTGACCTGGATCAAACCCTCCTGTAATGAGCTCGCGTCGCGAAGCGTTGGCGCGGTCATTTGAAAGTTCCCAATTACTGTAGCCACGGTAGCCGCCAGCGTAAGGAACGCTATCCGTATGGCCACTTATGCTTAACTCATTAGGGAGTTCATTGAGTAATGGCGCTATGGTGCGTAGTAAGCTGCGCATATAGGGCGCGACTTGATCACTACCCAGCTCAAACATCGGCCGCTGGTCAGTGTCAAATAGCTGAATACGCAGCCCTTCATGGGTCAAGTCAAAGCGCATTTGCGAGCGTAACTGACGTAGTTCTGGATCAAGGTCAATGGCCCTCTCAATACGCTCTTGAACATTCATAAAGAAGCGCCGCTCTTGCATGCTAGGCCGGGTACGTTGAAGGGTATCAATGCGCGCCCTCTCGCCGTCACTATGCGTCGGATCTGGGCCGCCACCAGGAATCACCCGTGTACTCCCAGAACGGTCTCCACCGGTAATAACGGTCATTAGAGGCGTACTAAAGTAATCAGCGACCGCTTGTCGCGTTGCATCGCTAGATACACTCAAAATCCACATAACGAGAAACAGCGCCATTAGCGCGGTCATAAAATCCGCTAATGCAATTTTCCAAGCGCCACCGTGATGGGCGTGAACCTTTTTTTTGCGCCGGATAACGATCGGGCGCTTGTCACCACCCTTACTCATGCGTTACCGGCCTTTTTTGCATCCCTCACATACTCTTCTAACTCCGTAAAGCTGGGGCGCTCGGCGGTGTAGAGTGCTTTACGACCAAACTCAACGGCCAATTGAGGGGCGTAGCCGTGCAAACTTGCGAGCAGCGTTATACGAATACATTGCAGCATTTTTTCTGCTTCTTGCGCTTGGCGACCCGCGTAGCTAGCGATAGGGCTGATAAAGCCATAACCAATCAAAATACCCAGGAAGGTGCCTACCAGAGCATGGGCGATCATTTCTCCCATCTGTTCGGGGCTGGCATCAGCATAGGTCAAAGCTTTAATTACCCCCATTACCGCCGCCACGATACCAAAAGCAGGCATGGCATCACCCACTTTGGCGATGGCATCAATGGGAATATGAGCCTCTTGCTCAAATACCTCAATCTCATGCAGCATCAACTCATCAATTTCCATCGGCTCCATGCCGCCACTTACCATTAGGCGCAAGTAGTCAGTCATAAAATTCATGACATGAGGATCTGCTAAGACGGTGGGGTGCTCTTGGAATAGCGGGCTTTCTTGCGGATTATCAATATCTCGCTCAATACCCAACATCCCTTCACGACGAATTTTCGACAGCAACTTGTACTGCAGCGCCATGACTTCCATATAAAAGGCTTTGTTATATTTTTTGGTTCGCTTGAGCCTGGGCAGTATCTTAAATGTCGCCTTGATCGCTTTTAGGTTGTTAGCCGCAATAAATGCACCAACACCTGCCCCGCCAATAATAAGCAGCTCTAGCGGTTGGTATAAAGGGCCTAGGCTGCCACCTGCCAGCACATAACCACCAAACACACAAAGCAATACGACCACATAGCCTAGAGGTATCAGCACAAGCAAAGTCCTTACGATATTTCAGAAGTAAGTAGGCGAACCAAATCTTAGCCATCAGTTCTGATGTTTAAGAGGTGTTCCACACCCAGCACAACTTAGCCTCATTATACTAGGGCTAAGCTGCTGTTTAATGAAAAAGCAACGCTGAATTTTGTAGCTATCTAACCCAATGCACTCATGCTTTATAATTAACAACAGACCATTACGTCTTATACCTCATCCCCTACCGTTAGTAAGCTACAAGAAGGTGCTGTTACATTTTTTCACTATTGCCCTGTGCTTTGCGCGTTTTGCCAGCCCTTGAAGGGGGTTGGCATATCCCACATACATAGTGTTGAGCAGGGCTGTGCGCATGGGCAACGAACTGACCATTGCAGCGCGTGCATCGATTAAGCTGAAGCAAGTCACTCTCAAAAAAGCGCACCAATGTCCAAGCACGCGTTAATCCTAGTACTGGCTCCACATTTTCAAGTGACATTTGCTCATCGTAAAGACGATATGCTTTGACGAATGCATCAATACGCTCGCAGCCAGAGGCATCTTTCAGGCTGACATAGATGTTATAAAACAGTGACGAATGAACATTAGGCAACCAAGTAATAAACCAATCGGTAGAGAAGGGCAGCATACCCTTTGGCGGCGACATGCCACGCACTTCCTTATACAGCTTAATTAAACGTGTGCGACTCAATTCAGTTTCTGTTTCAAGCACCTGCAACCGCGCGCCTAGCTCGATCAGTTCTATAGCCAGCTGCACTTGGTGCATCTCATCGACCAAGCTTTTCTGGCTCACTTCACCTCTCCTGACGGCATTGGCTCAAACGGCTCACAGGCAAGCAAAAGCGAAGCATGCAAACCCGCCAACCCTTGGTCACGAGGATTATCAGTGAGCTGCCGAAGGCGTTCAGCGCTTGTTTGACTAAATCGACACAGCAACTGGCTCGTACGGGCCAATTTTGTCAGCTGTCGAGCATTGAGTGACACAATCAGCTCGGCGACATCGCTGCCAATTTTTAAGCGAAACATGGCAGCCTCGCGGTCTTCATCGAGTAAGCGTTGCGCCAGAAGCAGATACGCTAAGTTTATTTCCTGAATTTCATCGAGAAAGTTGGTTTGACTCATGATGTCCCATTGAACGGCTCAGGCGCGATGTTGTAACCATTTTACTGGCGCCATTAATGACTTTTTATTACCTGTCCTCATGGTTGCACACAACGTCCATAATTGGCTACTCAGGCATGTCACGATGACTTAGCCCTTCCTCGGAAAGCTCAAACACCCATACCAGCAGTTCAGCGACAATTTGATAGAGGCCGGGTGGGATTTCAGCATCCAAATCCAGCTGCATTAAAAGTGCTACAAGCTCAGGTGCATCGTGTACATAAATACCTTGCCGCTTGGCTTCAAGCATAATCCTCTCAGCCAAATCGCCATACCCTTTTGCCACTACGCGGGGGGCACGGTCGTTTTCTTGGTAAGCCAGTGCGACCGCTTGGCGGCGGCGCTCACCCGGCGTTGACATGTGTTTCATCTGTCTCAATGTAGCGTACCCGTAACTGCACTTTTTGTAAGTCCAGTGCGCTCAAACGCTGCTCTAACGTTGGCAACCCGGCGTCGAGTCGTTGATATGCATGAAGACTTTCTGATGTAAAATCTATACTTAACACGTTACGGTAAAGCCACATGGAAGCACTAAATGCACCTAAATGAGGAACATCTAACTGCATTTCAGAGCGCCAGCCTTCATCCGACTCTCCTTGATCTTGCCGCTCCTCCTGGCCCTCCTCACGAACAGGCAAATTAATCACTAGCGCCATAAAAATACCTGCCCAAACATCGCCTTCCCAGCGAATGGTAGGCATAACCAGCATTTCTAGCTGCTGACGCACTAGGCTTTGCAAGCTTTCATGAACAATTTCACGAGCAGGGCGGCTAGCATTTAGCTCTGCTACTTCTCTTGCATGACTCACATCTACTCGTGTCTGACTAATTTCCCGCCCCTCCCCCCCTACAGGCGCAGCGACATTTGGCAAACTAGGAGTGGTAGTAGCGACCATGCTAACCGGACGATCCAGGACTTTATCGTTGGTGATTGGAATTAATGGCCTGTTCGGCAGAATAGCCATATTTGCCTGGCTACTAGGCTGTGATCCTGGCGATGCCACTAAAGGAGCCAACCCGGTATGGGAAGTTGCCACACCCAAACCACCGGGCATCGAAGGAGCCAGCGGACGTGGCCCAGGTTGCATTTGTGGCTCGTTGAGTAGCTGCTGGCGAGGACTATGTCCTTGAAACCAACGTTTTAAATGTGATTCATAAAATAGTCCGCTATCGCGGATACTCGCCTCTAAACGTGACGCAACGGCGCTCACCCCTGGCGCTTCTCCATTACTTATAAGGGGCGCCTGTGGACGCATTACCGAAGGAGGGGCGGGAAAACGTAGCAGTACGTCAGCGATCGTCCGCGCTGCTGGGCTAAAGTGAGTCTGAGTTGACCCAGGTGAAGAGGGTGGCGCTTCACCTCGCGGCGGAGCCTTGCCGCCCTCTAGCGGCAACGGCAATCTTTTTAAGTCGCCTAACGGTGCGGTCGATGCACGCCCATCCAAATTAGCATCACCAAGTATGGCGCGTGGCCCTTCACCTGGCGGAATAGGCTTTACAGGCTGATTGAATGCCCGTTGCAACGACGCGTCACTTTGGCGCCCTAACACTTGATGCAAGAGCGTATCAATGAGGGGATTGATCCCACTCACGACGACCTCGTTGAGTCAGCATCATCCGCATCAAAGGGCACCGCAGCCCCTTGCTGAGGAGCGTAAGCGCGATGTAGATCGCGCTGCCTTTGCGTTACCCCAATGAGCTTACCTAACTCGTCACGGCGCGCTACCAAACGACGACGAATGTTGACATCGTGCTCAAGAATACTCTCCAGCAGCTCTGCCTTACGGCGTTGACTAGCAGTATCAAGCACGACATGAGCATCTAACTCACGCAGCTTTTCAACCTGTACTACATAGTTCGTACGCTGATCAATCAACTCTGCCCACTGCTCTGTATTGGCAAGTTCGTGCATATATTCAACGCTAGCCAACAGCGTTGCGTAGCTTTCTATCAACGTTTGTTGAGCTCTTTCGCTACTAGCGGGTATCAAAGCTGACATTATTGCCTCACGCACTCTGCTGTTGCCCAATATCACGCCATGCAGAAGCAACATCTTCAAGCAAGCGCTCAGCCTGATTCAAGCTCTCTTCATCGTTGCGCAAGTTAGCTGCCAATAATAGCCGTACGATATAATCATAAAGTGAAGCGAGGCGGTCAGCGATTTCACCACCTTTTTCATGATCCAGAGCAGCCGCTAGGCCGTTATTAATTATATCCAGTGCTTTCGATATCGACTTGCCTTTCTCTGGCGTATTACCTGCTTGCATATGAATGCGTGCAGCGCGAATGGCAGCCTGAGCCCCGTCAAACAACATCACAATAAGCTGATGAGGGTCTGCCGACATCACTCCACTTTCTACGCCGACGCGCGCATAAGCATTTGCTCCTCGGCCGTAGGCGGCGCTACCGCGAGAGTAAGTCATAAGCGGAACTCCTATACGTGGTTGCATTTTTCCCTACAGTAGGAAAACCACGAATATTAAATGTTTCAAAATGAGTGCGAATTGTACTCAGCTATTTATCTTATCGGCGCAAGCTGGGCAGACTTTAACGCGCCACGCCGCTTTTAAGTACGAAACCTAGAGCCGCCAAGGCACGCCAGTCTCTCATCAATACCATAGCGCTCAATTTACTTAGGTTGAGATAGCAACCTCTCCAATGGTACGCCCAAGGCGCTCCGTAACATTACCTTGCACGATAGCTCCCACATTGTCTCGCATGGGCGGCTCTGCCTGAGGCGCAAGAAGCACTTCGGTAGGGTTGCCTTTTGCGTCTAGCCGCAGGATCCAGCCCTGTTGCTGACTTGAAAAGCGCGCCAACGAACCGACCGGCAACCCCTTAAAGTGCTCGATATAACGCTTAATCCAGCGCATATCGAACTGGTTAGGATGCTGCAGTAAATGGCGGTAAATTTGTTGCACAGTCTTGGCTGGTCGATCAGTGCGATCACGGCGCATCGCCTCAACCACATCAACAACGGCGCTCGCTTTCGACAATTCATTAAGGTCTGCACCACTAAGGCCACCCGGGTAACCACTGCCATCAAGACGTTCATTGATACCACCAATGACGGCTTGGGCAATACTGGCCGAGAGCCACTGACAGTTATTCAGGCGATCAAGTAGCAATTGAACATGCTCGCTCATCGCCTCTCGATGCCGCGCCTCAAAGTGAGGCGCTTTAAACAACACCTGCGGAACCAGCGCTTTGCCTAAATCATGAATTAAGCCACTAGCGACGATTGCCTTACGCAGCTCGCGCGGCATACTAACACCTACCAAATCAAGAAGATGGATCGCTACCGCAATACCGTGGCGCACTACCAATGGTTCTGGAAACAGGCAACGAGAGGCAAATAACAACGCTTCCCGATCCTCCTCATGCAGGTCCAGTATGCGATCTGAATAGCGAGAAAGCTGCCGCCCATCTATATCACTACCCTGCTGCAGCGCCAGCAGTTGTGCATTTAAATAAGCCGCGACTTTGACTAATCGACGCGCCATTGGAGTCGCGTAGCGCTTAACATCGCGCCGACCGAGTAGCTCGCTTGCGCCGTCACGCTTACCGGGCAGCGCAAACAAAGGAGAGGGCTGGCGGTCGCCTTGGTCTTCTTTTTTATAACGAGCAGCTTCACGCTCTATTTCACATACAAAATACCAAATTTGCCGCTCTTGCTCTGCCCCGCCCTCAACAAAGTTAAAGCCCACACGCAGCAAATGACGCTCGGCGTCTGTTTTACGGTGGCGAGCATTCCCTAGCACCTCAAAATAAGTGCCATCAGGGAAAGTGAAGGCCAGTTTTAGTGGTCCTGATGCTTCTGACAAAACACCACTAGCGGCCATGGGCAGCTCAAGCTGACAGCCATCCTGCGAAAGGTCACGCAACTCCCCTTTTATAGCGGTATTACCACCATGCAGGCCAACAAGCACTACCATCCCCATCCGCAGTTCAGCGCGAAAGGACTCACGGCGCTGAAGCACATCAAGAGCTTCGGGATAATCGCTACAGCATAAAAAACGCCCGCCACTATGGCGCGTCTCCGTCAAGTGCAGCAGCGGAGTTCTGACTACTTTCCCTTGAGCTTGGCCGCGCAAATAAAAAGCTGCGCCCCCCTGAAGGTGGTGCAGCAAGTAATCGACGGATGAAAGATTCATCACTAATGCTTGCCCTACATACTGCTCCATCAACACAATGGGCTCGGGGCGTGCATCAGGGGTGGCAAGGCAAAGCGACACGCCTCCCGTTTCGATAAGCGTGTTTAGCAGAGATTCAATCACGGTTGTATTTACTATTGTTTCATACTCATCCTGCTGCGCTACCATTCTCGCCTCACTTGCTCAAATGCGTTAATTAGCTAACCGCAAAGCGAAGAAGCATATCAGATGCCGCTAGCATGACGTATGCATAATAAGCCGCTAAACCAAGGCTTAATGTAGCGATGATAATGAAAGAGCTTAAGCAAAAGCATGCTCAACATAAGCACTATTAACGAGCAGTAGAAAACCATATCGAACAAGGTAAAGTTTTTCTGGACGCTGCCGATAGAACTTTAGAAGATTAGGTTAAAAACATAAAAATCGAGCTGTGGCTGCCGCCTAGCTGTAGTATCAAATTGGCCGCCGGAGCTAAACCTTCCAAGAGGAGCAAGCCCCATGAGTACACTGCCAATCGAATCAGCAATGACGCTTTTGCCGTCTTCCTTATCCAACTTAAGCCCCAGGCAGCAGCTTGAAAGCACGCTAGACCAACTCACTACTAAAAATAGTCAATTAGTAGCAACGGAAGCGGATAATCAGCCAATTGCTAGCAGCGAGCTAGTTGAACCCATACAGAAAATTAACGATATAATGCGCCCACGAGGCCTGGAATTTGAGCTAAGCGAAGAAACCTCACGCATTATCACTCGGGTGATAGACCGAGAGTCCGGCGATGTAATTCGCGAAATTCCTCCAGAAGAAGTAGTAAGAATTGCAGAGAGACTTGAGACATTGCAGGGACAAATCATTTCACTGGAAGCTTGATACCTAACACGCCAGCCGACAAAGTCCACGTTAAGCGCTAGCCGTTTTTTTGGGTTACTATAAATGTAGCAGCACAGTCGTTTAATCATGCTGCCTTTAGCTGGCCTGTTAGCCAAGCCAAGAAAACGCGTCACACTTGCATGTTCATAACATCTCGATATGCAGACACTAAGCGATTACGCACCTGAAGCCCCATTTGAAACGCAACGCTGGCTTTCTGCATATCAACCATCACGTCATTAAGCGCTAAATTAGGATCGCCCGCCTGAAAAGCCATGGCTTGAGTATTAGCTGTCTGCTGAAGACGATTAATACGCTGAATTGAAGCTTGCAGCTCACTACCAAACCCACCTTGCCCCACCACCGCCGACGCCTGGGCACCACTAAGAGATGGCGCGGAAGCCGCCTGAGTTGCCATGCCTTGCATCTGCTGCAATGCAGACTGTATTGCGGGAGTGCTCATACGCCCACCTCAAATTTGCAAAAAAATACTAATGCCTAAAGCCTACCATTGAAGAGCAACGACTCATACGGACAAATACGTGCAAAAAGCCAAGCTTATCTTTCCTTTAGGCTCGACTAGTCACCGGATAATGGCGTTCATCATAATTCCGCCTGATCTTTTCGGCGGATAACCGCGATTGACGGATATAGCCTATGCCTTCTTTGGTGATGCGCCTGGGCCGACGCCAGTTTTGCCTGCCCCTACGGAGGGACGCATGAGCGAAACCGGTGCAACGGCAGGCCGTCAAAATAGCACGACTCAAACCACTCCCCGCAGTGGAAATATCGGCAGTGGAAACTCAGGCAGTGCCAATACAGAGCGCGATAACGCAGGCGGCTCGACTGTTGAGCGCACGCTGAAACAGCTCCGAGGTAACCCTCTTGTTGCACTGCTGATTGCCGGTGCGGCTTCTATTGCGATCGTGGCAGCACTGTTCATGTGGGCAAGTAGCCCCGAGTATCGTGTGCTCTACAGCAATTTAAGCGAAGCAGATGGTGGCAGCATCATCAATGAACTGGATACACGGGGTATACCCTACCGGTTCAGCGATAGCGGCCAAGCGTTAATGGTGCCTAGCAACCAAGTTCATACGTTACGCCTTCAGCTAGCGGAACAGGGGCTGCCCCGCGGTGGTAACCTTGGCTTGGAACTGATGGATAGCCAAGCCTTTGGCATCAGTCAGTTTGCCGAGCAGATTAACTATCAGCGAGGCCTTGAAGGCGAACTCGCGCGTTCAATTCAGTCGCTTGGCCCCGTTGAAAATGTACGCGTTCACCTCTCTATGGCGAAACCATCCGTTTTCATTCGTGATCGCGAGCCGGCTAAAGCTTCTGTTGTGCTGACCCTTTTGCCCGGCCGTGTATTAGGTGAAGGTCAGGTCAGCGCCATCGTTCATATGGTCTCCGGCAGCGTTCCAGAACTGGCCGCTGAAGATGTCACCGTAGTCAATCAGGATGGTCGTTTACTATCTGCAGAAACGCGCAGGAGTAATGATCTTGATGGCACACAGCTTGAATATATTGCTGAAGTTGAGCGCTCCTACCAGCAACGCATTGAGCATATTCTGACACCTATTTTAGGGAGCAATAATGTACGCGCTCAAGTGGCCGCGCAGATAGATTTTTCGCGACGCGAGCAAACTTCCGAACGCTATGGTCCCAATCAGCCGCCTAATGAAGCAGCAGTGCGCAGTCGCCAGCTTAGCCTCGCTTATGACGGGGAAAACCCTTTAGCGACCGGAATACCCGGAGCGCTTAGCAACACCCCCCCCGGCACACTACCTTCACCCATTGATCAGCCAGAAGATGAAGTAGCCGTCGATGGGCAAGAAGAGGAAGCGCCCCCCGAAGCATTGCGTAACCTGCGCCAAGACGATGTCGTCAACTACGAAGTTGATCGTAGCATTGAGCACATACAGCACCGCCTTGGTCAGATTGAGCGCCTCTCCGCCGCAGTGGTGGTCAACTTCCGCTCAGAAATGAATGAAGAAGGTGAGTGGATCGATGTTGCGTTGACGGATAATGAAGTCGCTCAAATCGAACGATTAGTCCGCCAGGCAATGGGGTTTTCTCAACTACGTGGCGATGAAGTAGAAGTGGTCAACACTCCTTTTGCACGCAGTGTTGATGAGAGAACTGATGCTGAATGGTGGCAAGACCCCAATACGCTCTCAATGGCTGGCAATGTCGGTCGTTACCTGCTGGTAGCACTTGCTATTTTATTGCTCTATCTGCTGATCCTTCGCCCTCTTATCAAGCGCTACACGCAGCCACCGATGATGGCAGCAGCAATGCCCGGCAGCACGCTTGAGACGCGAGTTGGAAGTGATGATGAGGACGAAAGTGAAGAAGCCCTCGACGAAGGAGATGAGACTTACGGCAAACCTAAGCGTCGGCGTAAAACGTCGCTCTACGAGCACAATCTCAACGATCTGCGTGAAATGGCCCAGGAAGATCCTCGCATGGTCGCGATGATTATTCGCAGCTGGATGAATAACCATGAGTAGTTCAATTGCCGAAATGAGCGGTGCTCGTAAGAGCGCCATCTTATTACTTGCACTCGATGAGGATAGTGCAGCCGAGGTATTTAAATACCTCGGTGCCAGTGAAGTGCAAGCGATCAGCATGGAAATGGCCAAGCTAAATCAGGTTTCCCATGAAGATATGAAAGCAGTGCTTGAAGCGTTCCATAAAGAGAGCGAAGAGTTTGTAGCACTGAATCTTAACTCCAGCGACCATATTCGTTCGGTGTTGACCAAAGCTTTGGGCAGTGAGCGCGCAACAAGTCTCATTGAGGACATTCTCGAAACGACCGGCAGTAACTCAGGTATTGACGCTCTCAACCTAATGGAAGCTTCCATGGTGTCTGAGTTGATTCGCGATGAGCATCCTCAGATCATTGCAACGATACTGGTTCACTTGGAGCGCCATCAAGCGTCTGACATTCTTGAGCTATTCGAAGAGAAGCTGCGTAATGACGTGGTGCTTCGTATCGCTACCTTCAGTGGTGTGCAACCAGCGGCGTTACAAGAACTGACTGAAGTATTAACCAGCATGCTGGATGGTCAGAATATGAAACGCAGCAAAATGGGTGGCGTAAGGACGGCAGCCGAAATTCTTAACTTGATGAATTCTGCTCAAGAAGAAACCGCAATCGAGACCGTGCGTGCGCACAGTGAAGACTTGGCGCAGAAAATTATTGACGAAATGTTCCTCTTCGAGAACCTACTCGATCTCGACAACCGTGCTATTCAAATGGTGCTGCAAGAAGTCGATACCAACTCACTGGTGGTGGCCCTTAAAGGCGCTCAAGACGCTCTGGTGGATAAGTTCCTACGCAATATGTCCCAGCGTGCTGCGGATTTAGTGCGCGAAGATATGGAAGCCCGCGGGCCAATCCGTGTCTCTCAAGTTGAGACAGAACAGAAAGCGATTCTACAGGTTGTGCGGCGTTTAGCGGACTCAGGCGAAATCGTACTAGCGGGTGGAGATGATGAGTATGTCTAATACTCACTCCCCCACGTTTGATCCCCATGGGGATTGGCGCCGCTGGAAGATGGATGAACTAGCCACCTCAAGCAGTCACGCCAGTGACAGCAATGTGCCGACGGTTCAACAGCGCAAAGTTCAAGCAGCACAGCGCGCTGCCGAGCAGGCTCGCCAGCGTGAAGAGAGTGAGCGCCAAGAGCTGTATGAGCGAATCCGCCAGCAGGCCGAAGACGAAGGCTATAAAGCAGGCTTTGAAAGGGGTCAGCAAGAGGGCTTTGCCAAGGGCTTAGAAGACGGTGAGGCCAGGGCTCAAGAAGAGCTAAAAGAGCACATTCGGCTTTCGGTAACACCCTTGAATACGCTAGCAAAACAGTTTTCTGACGCGCTTGAGCGCATCGATGACACCATTGCCCACGATTTAGTTGAATTAGCCTTGGCGACTGGCAAGCAGCTGGCTTTCGATGCGCTTAAGGAAACTCCCGAGCAAATTTTAACCGTTGTGCGTGAGCTACTACATACCGAGCCACCCTTGGTAGGCCAGCAGCGTCTTTGGCTCAATCCAAATGATCACGCGCTGGTTGAGGAGCACTTGGGCAATGAGCTACGGGCAGCCAATTGGAAACTACAGCCAGATGACCAGCTTGCCCGTGGCGGCTGCCGGATAACCAGTGCGCAAGGCGAAATTGACGCCACTTTTGAAAGCCGCTGGCACACCATTCAAGCCCAATCACGCAAAAGGGGGGTTACTTCTCAACCGCCCACTAACGCTTCTTCATCCTAGGCAGATATGCTATGGCAGATACCACCTGTCCCCATCGACATCGCTGGCACAAAGCATTACGCCGCACACAGCAGCGTATTAGCCATTTGCCTCGCTACCGTAATAGTGGCCGGGTAATACGCGCGACAGGGATGGTGATTGAGGTAGTTGGTCTGCGGGTCGCGGTCGGCAGTGCATGCCGCATTGAATTACCGGGTAGCGATGGTCGTTTATCCGACAGTGATAAACATGCTGAGGCTGAAGTGGTCGGCTTTTCTGGTGACAAGCTGTTTCTTATGCCACTTGAAGAGGTCTCGGGACTAATGCCAGGGGCGCGCGTGTCTCCTCTAGACGAGGGCAATGGCAGTAGCGCACGACGCTTCCCTATGGGTGAAGGGCTGTTGGGCCGAGTACTTGATGGCAATGGTAACCCGCTTGACGATAGAGAAAGTATTGAAGAAATTCCCAGAACCACGCTTAGTTCACCTCCTCTAAACCCACTGTCTCGCGCTCCCATTGAGGCACAAATTGATGTTGGCATTCGCGCTATTAACGCACTGCTCAGCGTAGGTCGAGGCCAGCGAATGGGGCTATTTGCCGGCTCGGGGGTAGGTAAATCAGTATTGCTGGGGATGATGGCACGCTATACCAAGGCCGATGTCATTGTGGTGGGCTTAATTGGCGAGCGGGGCCGTGAAGTACAGGATTTTATCGACAACATTTTAGGTCCTGAAGGGCGACGACGCGCCGTAGTGGTGGCAGCGCCTGCCGACACTTCACCGCTTCAACGGCTGCAAGGCGCCGCTTATGCAACGCGCTTAGCAGAGGGCTTTCGCGACGAAGGCCGCAACGTCTTATTGATTATGGATTCGCTTACCCGTTATGCCATGGCACAGCGAGAAATAGCGCTTGCCATTGGTGAGCCGCCAGCAACAAAAGGCTATCCACCGTCCGTTTTTGCCAAGCTACCCAGCTTGGTTGAGCGTGCAGGTAATGCTGAGCGGGGCGGTGGTTCTATCACCGCTTTTTATACCGTCCTGACAGAAGGTGATGATCAACAGGATCCTATTGCTGATTCAGCTCGCGCCATTCTCGATGGCCATATTGTCTTATCGAGAACATTAGCAGAAGCAGGTCATTATCCAGCTATTGATATCGAAGCCTCCATTAGCCGAGCAATGACATCCATTACCACCCCCGAGCAATTGCAGGAAGCACGCATTTTCAAGCAGTTATTTTCTCGCTATCAGCGCAACCGTGACCTAATTAGCGTAGGCGCCTACAGCCCTGGTCACGACCCTCAGCTAGATGAGGCGGTCAATCGCTTCCCATCTCTGGAGCGTTTTCTACAACAAAATATTGATGAGTGTGCGACGCTGGACGCATCACGCCAAGCGTTACACGCACTGGTGGGAGGACGTACATGAGCACATCACAGCTAGAAATGTTAACGGATTTAGCGAGAGGCGCCCGTGATCAAGCAGGTAAAGTACTCGCTCAAGAGCGACGGTCGGAGCAACAAACCACTGCTCAGCTACAGTCGCTTTTAAACTACCGTGCCGAGTATGCTGAACGTTTACAGAAGGCGATGAGCGAGGGTATCGACCCCGCTACCATGTACAATTATCAGCAATTTTTGGCCTCTTTAGATGCAGCATTGAGCCGTGCCCGTCAAGCATTAGCGGCACAGCAGGCAAGCGTTCAACAGAGCCAAAAGAACTGGCAACAAGAGCAGCGAAAACTCTCCTCCTACGATACACTGGCATCGCGTCGACTATTAGAAGAGCACCGTCGCAGCGAACGCTATGAGCAAAAAACTAACGATGATCTGGTGACCAGCCGCTTGGCTCGTCAGCACAACGACGCTCCGCAGTAGCGGTGCCAGGGAACGTATTATGAATATTCATCAGTTACTTTCGACTAGCCCAGGTTCACCTCAGTTGCAGAGCCAAAGCGGTCTCAGTCCACAAAGCTCTGCTAATAGTTTTTTTAAGCAGGCGCTGTTAAACGCCTCTGGCTCTCAAAGCTCATCTGCAAACGTAGCCAATGGGACAGGCTTTGCGCCCCCCTCATCTCTCCTAGCCCAGGCTGGTTCGCTCGGCGACCGTTTAGCAGAGGGTTTAATAGGTAACAATGAAGATTTGAGTGCAGCATTAGAGGCGCTGGGCATTAATGTCAGTGGGCCAGAGCTATCTGAGTTATTAGCGCAGTTGCAAATGCCAACCCCTGAAATAACGACTGAAATCCTACCGAACACTGATATAGGTGGCACACCGCCTCTGGATGAAATTGCTGCTCGTCTTACACTAATATCGTCGTTTTCGGAAGATAGCCGCTCATTACCAACTGACTCACCTGTCGCATTAGAGGTTGTCGCTGAGCATCTTAGTATCAACCCGACTGAAGCCGCACATCTTGTTTCTGCTTTAAGTGCACTGGTCGTGCAGAATCAAAGCGCCCAACCTTTGTTTACTGATAAAGCGACTCCAGCAAGCATTCGTCCCCTGCCCGTAGATTTTAATGCGATGCAGCGTCCTCAGGCAGATAATTTTTTGAGCCATACCATTACCCAAAGTTCATCACCGCAGGTTAGCAGCGAGGCGTTGATGGGGTCGCTGTTAACGGTAGAGGGTATGCCAAAATTTAGCCAAGTGGGCGAGCCCTCACTACCGGGTTCACCGTCAAGCGCATTAAATACCAATCAGCAGCCTCTATTAGCCTCTGCTCAATCGACACTGAGTGTTACATCTATAGCATCACCGACACAAAACGTATTAAGCGCCCCAATCAACAGTCCTGCATGGTCTCAACAGTTAGGCCAACAGCTTGTACAGTTTTCCCAGCGCGGGGGCGAGCAACATATCCAAATGCAGTTAAACCCCGCCGAATTGGGTCCGCTCTCTATCTCAATGAAATTTAGTGAGCAAGGTGCTCAAGCACACTTCTTATCGGCCAGTGCACAGGTACGGCAGGTGCTTGAACAAGCGATGCCTCAATTGAGAGAAGCTTTGGCAGAACAAGGGATTTCACTAGGCGAGACTTCCGTTGGCGAGCAACGCGATCCTAATGCACAAGCCTTTGCCCAATCTGGCAGGCAGCAAGGGACGGACATAGAGGATGGCGATAGCGTTTTGATGGCAGATGAAGCCTCTATCTCAAGGTTAGGAGGCGATTCTGTTTCTTTAGATGGACGGGTCGACCTTTACGCTTAATAACTAAACCAAAAGATAGGCTTACCTAGTGAGCCTGTTCATTTCATCATTCGCATGCGCTTTAGGCATAATACTTCGCTAGCGGCACGCATAGAGTTCACAGGAATCGCAAATGGCAGCAACAAGTGGCGGGTCTAAAAAACTGCTCTGGGTAATGATTATACTGGTATTGCTCTCGTCTGCAGGAGCGGCGGCGGCTATCTATATGGTCATTGACCAGCGTGGCGGCGATACGGTAGAAGGCGCGACACAGCAAATGGCTGAGCGTCAGTCACCTATTTTTATGCGTATTGAGCCTTTCACTGTCAATCTTGCCGATGACCGCTATGGGTCGCGCCTACTTTACACTGGCGTCACGCTGCGCGTTGGTAACGATTTAAGCCAACAGATTTTAGAAGAGCATATGCCCCAGGTTCGCAGCCGCTTACTGATGCTACTTTCTGGCAAACAGGCGAGTGACCTCACATCCCCTGAAGGTAAAGAAGAGCTCGCTCAAGCGATCATCAACCGGCTAAATGTTCCGTTAACTGAAAATCAGCCGCCGCTTGATTTGCGTGAAGTCTTATTCACTGAATTTATTGTGCAATAACCTCGGGAACTGGAGCCGTTCATGTCACAGGACGATCTACTGTCCCAGGAAGAAATTGATGCCCTACTGAAGGGCGTTAGTGGAGACGATGAACCATCGGTCTCATCCTCTAATGCGCAAAATGAGTCACGCGTTCGGCCTTATGATCCTGCTACCCAGCACCGAGTGATTCGTGAGCGCTTACATGCCCTGGACTTTATCAATGAGCGTTTTGCTCGTTACTTTCGTAATGGGCTGTTTAACCTGCTACGCCGTAGTGCAGATATCACTGTCGAGTCGGTTCGCTATCAAAGCTTTAGCGAGTTCTCTCGCAATGTGCCGGTGCCGACTAACTTAAACATTGTGTCTATGAAGCCTCTGCGTGGCTCGGCGTTAGTGGTATTTCCACCTAACCTCGTTTTTATGGTGGTCGATAATCTTTTTGGCGGCGACGGGCGCTTCGTCACCAAGTCAGATGGTCGTGAATTTACAAACACAGAACAGCGAATTATCCAACGTTTGCTTAGATTAGCCTTGGATGCCTATCAAGAAGCCTGGAAAGTCGTTTATCCGCTGGATGTCAGCTTTTTGCGCTCAGAAGTACAATCGAAATTTGCTAATATTACCAATTCCCCCAATGAAATAGTCGTTAATACCAAATTCAATATTGAAGTGGGTAATTTATCTAGCAATTTTCAGATATGCATGCCTTACGCGATGATTGAACCATTACGCGATTTACTCGCTAATCCGATCAATGACAGCAATCATGACCAAGACGGTAGCTGGTCGCGGCGAATGGCAAGCGAAATACGTCAATCAGAAGTGGAATTAGTCGCCGAGTTTGCCCAAATACCTAGCCGTATTGCTCATGTCATGGGCTTGAAAAAAGGCGACGTGCTACCGCTAGATATCCCTAGCACTATTACAGCGCGTGTCGATGGGGTACCCGTAATGCAGTGTGAGTATGGCAGTCAACGTCAACAGCATGCTCTGCGTGTGCTTCACATGATCGACCATGCCGCGATGAATAACGTATCGTCCAAGGACTTTATCAAAGGGTCTACGCGACAGAAAGCCAAGGAATCCAAAGCATGACTGATCCCAATAAGCCTAATCAGAACGTCTCTGAAGACGATTGGGCGGATGCCATGTCTGAGCAAGAAGAAACAACATCCAGTGCCGATGCTGCTAGTGAAGAGGAAGACCCCTGGGCAGCGGCTATGGCTGAACAGGAAGCCGCTGAAGAAAGCGAAGAAGAAAAGGTAGCCCCTGAGGCACAAGCACCGGCTGCAAAGGCTGCTAGTGGCGATATTTTTCGACCTTTAAGTCCCGATAACAGTACTTCTCAGGCCCGTGAGCTAGAAATGATCATGGATATCCCGGTGAAACTCACCGTGGAACTGGGGCGTACAAAGTTAACCATCAAACAGCTACTGGAATTAGCCCAAGGCTCGGTCATTGAACTGGAAGGCCTTGCTGGCGAGCCAATGGATATTCTAATCAATGGTTACTTAATTGCTCAAGGTGAAGTCGTGGTGGTTGAAGATAAGTATGGTATCCGAATTACCGAAATCATCACGCCTTCAGAACGCATTCACAAATTGAACCGATGAGCGTCGCAACCCCTTCAGCGCAAAATGGCTCGCTAGATGCGCTCGGAAATAGTGGCGATGCGTTAGTAGGGATGGCCGTTTTAGGCAAAACAGCTGCTGCATTGGCATTGGTCATTGCAATTATTTTGATATGCACATCGCTTTTAAAGCGTTGGAGCAACATGCATACTCGCCACGGCGCTAACCTACGTATCGTAGGTAGCACGGCAGTGGGCAATCGAGAGCGCATCGTTATCGTCGAGGTCGAGGATACCTGGTTAGTGGTAGGTGTTGGTGGAGGACGTATCACTAAGTTGCATGAACGGCCGGCACCAGAGAAACGTTCTACAGAATCAACTTCTTACCCCCCATCACGCTTTTCACAGCGCTTATCACAAGCGCTTGCCGCTCGTCGCCGCAGTGACGCATCCACGTCTTCCGACCCACATCAGACGCCATGAGGCAAAGGATGCACCTTTCTTGGCCCTGTTTTTCAACGCGCCACGGTTTTCAGTCTAATGGGTTTAAGCCCGATGGGTTTAAGCACAGTAGTTCAAAGTGCCATGGTCAGCCATGGTTATGGCTGATTATTGTCTGCGTTTTTTGCTTAGTCATCGCGGGTCCTGCCCATGCCCAGCAGCTACCTGGCATTATTTCACAGCCATTAGATGATGGTGGCCAGCAGTGGTCGCTTTCACTACAAACACTGCTATTTCTAAGCTCGCTGGCCTTTTTGCCTTCAATGTTACTGATGATGACTAGCTTTACCCGCATCATCATCGTGTTGAGCTTGCTACGTACGGCAATGGGTACCCAAGCAACCCCACCGAACCAGGTACTGCTCGGCGTGGCGTTATTCTTGACCTTTTTTATTATGTCACCGGTACTGGCACAGGTTTATGATAATGCTTGGGTGCCACTTACTAATGAAACGATCAATTTTGAAGAGTTTTTACTGCT
Source organism: Halomonas sp. (assembly GCF_011050415.1). Lineage (GTDB taxonomy): Bacteria > Pseudomonadota > Gammaproteobacteria > Pseudomonadales > Halomonadaceae > Vreelandella. The sequence goes on along the minus strand of NZ_DRFS01000021.1, from coordinate 14,932 downwards.
CGCCCAAGTGCCCTTTCGTGAGTTTATGCTCGCACAAACACGTGAGCCAGATTTAGCACTATTCGTTCGTTTGGCAGAGGTAGGCCCCATGCAAGGGCCTGAAGACTTACCTATGCGTGTATTGCTACCCGCCTTTGTTACGAGCGAGCTAAAAACTGCTTTTCAAATCGGCTTCACTATTTTCATTCCTTTTCTGATCATTGACCTCGTGGTGGCTAGTACGTTGATGGCGTTGGGTATGATGATGGTGCCCCCGATTACCATTTCCCTACCTTTTAAATTGATGCTGTTTATTTTAGTAGACGGGTGGCAGCTGATTATTGGCTCAATGGCGGAAAGCTTTTACATGATATAGCGTCGTATTAACCGCGCAAAGGACTCCAATATGACACCTGAAATGGTGATGAGCATTGCCTACCAAGGCATGCGTGTAACGCTTTTTCTTGCCGGCCCTATGCTGCTGGCTGCGCTATTTACGGGCCTTATCATCAGCTTGTTTCAAGCCGCGACTCAAATAAATGAAATGACACTGACTTTTATCCCCAAAATTTTGGCCGTCTTTGCCGTGCTGGTATTTGCGGGCCCTTGGTTAATTGGCTTAATCACCGACTTTACCCATCGGTTGTTTACCAACATCCCCAATATGGTGATGTAAGGTTATGGTGGAAGTCACTTTTGCGCAGCTGCAAGGTTGGCTGGTGGCTTTTTTATGGCCGTTTGCCCGAATTACTGCTTTTTTAGCCGTTTCACCCCTTTGGGGGCACTCAAGCGTTCCTAATCAAGCAAAAGTTGGGTTAGCGGCCCTTGTTACGATTGTTATTGCACCGATACTTCCGGCCATGCCTGATATTGCGGTTATGTCTTGGGCAGGGATAGGTATCATGATTGAGCAAATTCTGATCGGCTTAGCGATCGGTTTTGTGATGCATATTATCTTTGCAGTAGTGCAAGCGGCGGGGGACTTTATTGGTCTGCAGATGGGGTTAGCGTTCGCGAGTTTTTTTGATACTTCAAGCGGCACCAACATCATGGTGTTATCACGTATTCTTTATATGATAACGCTGCTGATGTTTTTAGCCTTGAATGGTCATTTAATGGTGCTGGAAACGCTTATTATGAGCTTTCAGACACTGCCTGTTGGCATTGGTACTTTTAACCCGGGTGCTTTTGAGCTTCTCGCACGCTACGCAGGAACAATTTTTGCCTCAGGTATGTTACTAGCGCTCCCCTTGGTGGGGTCACTATTAACGATCAACTTAGCCCTGGGGATCCTTAACCGTTCTGCGCCTCAGCTTACCGTTTTCAACATCGGCTTTCCCACCTCTCTCATTGTAGGCCTGATATTAATGATGGTGTTAATGACCGACATTGGTCGTTTTTTGCAGCGTTTATTTTCCCAAGGCTTAGCATTTATGCAGGGGCTAATTGAAACGATGGCACCCTTAACCTAAAAACCCCATACTTTTGAAAAAGCATGGGGTTTGAAAGCGAGTTAAACAGAGATTTACAGCTAGTTACATATAGTTAAATAGCGATAAGCCTTTAATATCCACGAACGCTTTCTGAGCAGCCTGAAGGCCTACCTGGCGCAAGCTATACTCAGAGATGGCTTCAGCGTAATCAAGATCCACTAAGTCGGAAAGCGTTTGGGTGTAGTTGATCTTACGGTTACTTCCAACAGCATCAATAACATCTAGCTCATTTAAACGCGCGCCAGCTGAAGCACGCACCGTTAATGCATTATCAAACGCGTTATCCAAGTCGCGCATAGAAGTATTCAAGGTATTGCGCAGCTCCGCTTTTTTGGCGGGATCATCAGCTGGGAATTCAAGCACCCTTATTGCTGCTTCCATTGTCCTAAACAGATCTGGCTCACGCTGATCGCTGCCTGATTTAGCCAATAGGATTTGATCCTCAACCGCCGGCTCGCCTTGTAACGTAATAGTTACTCCACCGAATGACAGTTGCTGCCCATCACCCGTATATTCACCTGCTACATCATCAAGCCAGCCACCATCTTCGAAGCGCTGTACTTGAAAAACAAACTCGCTTTCTGCATCAACAGCAGTATTTTCTGCGAACACAATACGATAACTATCGCCGTATCCTTCAGCATTAACGTTCGTTATTTGAGGGCCAACAAAGGTGACACTGCCATCATTTCTACCGTTCTCTCCAATCAAACGTTCTCCGCTATCATCAGTCTTCACTGACTCCGCTACGTAGCCCGCTCCACTAGGGACGCTCTTGAAAATAGTCTCACCATTCTCAGCGACTGGCATTAGGCGCGAAGCGTCGACTCGCTGCTCACGCGCATTGCTATCGCCCTGATACTGTACGTTGCCATCGGCATCTTTCACGAAAGGCGGTGCATTATCTTTATAGCCACCAAACAGGTAGCGACCATTACCATCGGTAGCATTCGCTTGACCTAGCAACGTTTCATAAACGCCCTTTAGCTCGCTGGCGATGGACTCACGATCAACATCGCTCAGCGTATCGCTTGAGGCCTGAATCAACAATGTTTTAGCTTTAGTTATGGCATCGCTGACGCTATTGATAATGCTCTCTGTTTGGGCTAATGAGTTACGTGCTGAGGTACGGGCATCTGTATACTGTTCGTTAATCGCCAGTGACTGGTCAACTCCCACTGCTCGTGAAGCTGCTTGGGGGTCATCTGAAGGATTAACCACACGCCTACCGCTGGCAATTTGCTGACTTACTCTCATCAGGTCACTCTGCTGGCGGTTCATCGACGCTGTGCTTTGCTCGAACATGGTAACGGTACTAATACGCATAATTTAAGCTCCCGAATTAACCGCGCAGGTTCAAGATGGTATCCATCAGCATTCCTGCGGTGTCAATTACACGCGCATTGGCTTGATAGTACTGTTGGTAACGGATCAAGTTCGCAGCTTCTTCATCTAGATTAACCCCGGACTCTGACTGCTGTACGGCACGCAACTGATCAGTCAGCCCTTGACGAGCGTCTAAATTAACTTCTGTGATATTAGTGCGATTACCAACATCGCTAACCATAGCTGCATAGGCACCACTCACCGAGGCACGCCCCCCTACAATAGATTGAGCTTGTAAGTTCTGCATTGCCAGAGCATTGCGGTTATCACCAGAACTAGCGTCCGCTTGGCTAATAGAAAGAGTTGCTCCATCAACTCCAGGCAGTTCATTTAGAGTAAACGAAATGCCACCAATTTGGATGCGATCCCCTATCACCAGTTGAGAAGTGGGATTATTAGGATCAAAGTCTTCGCCGTTAACAGTCATGGCAGCCATCGCTGGCTGAATATTACTTACGCTACCATCTGCAGCGACGTCAAATGCGTATTCATCTTCTGTATCAAAAGCGCCTGCTGCAATACTTACCTGCCCAATATTTAATTCACCTTGAATATCGGCCAGGCTACCCGCTGCAATCTTATCTAGATCTGCAATATTTGCTTCCATGCCAGCACCCGCACGGCGTACCGGCTGGATTTCAAAACGGTCTCCGTCTTCAGGTGCACCGCTAAATGTTAAGTTAATGCCACCAAAAGTCAGCGTATTGGTTGCATCATCCCAACCATCCCCGATATCAACGGCTGCCCCTGTATCATTACGCTGAACAATGGGCACACCCCCAGTAAAGCTAACGGTGTAATCTGTTGCACGTAGCTGATCTATCATCGCAGCATCAAACGTTGCAGATGCCACTGTAGTGTCACTATTGTTAGCATAGCCATAAGCCTGGGGAGCACGAACGTTAAAAAAATCCTCACCTTGAAGGCCATCCAAGTCGACACCCTGCTTATGCTGCTCGTTGAACGCAACTGAAAGCGATACAGCCAACTGGCCAATTTGGTTCTGGGTTTTATCTAGCGTTTCTGAGCGAAATGACATCAATCCGCCCAATGCGCCGCCTTTGATAGTCGACTCATCTAGTTGAACCAGATTACCACCGCCATCGCGGTAACCAACGACGGTACGCTGAGGGTCATAATCAGCCTGCATCGCTTCAAGTTGGAATGAGTTCGTTCCTGTGACTAGCGGCTGCCCATTGGGCAAACTGATATTGTAGGTTTTTCCATCCTGTACATTCAGGCGCAGATCCATACGCTCGTTGAGCTCAGACACTAGGTGGTCACGCTGATTGAGAAGGCCATTGGGTGCCTCTCCAGTGCGTGCACGCGCCAGGGCAATCTCTTTATTTAAACCCGCAATTTGCTCAGCGGTATTATTAATTTGGGTAATTTCATCTTCAATCTGGTTATTAATATTGCTCTGCATATCTTGCAGATAGCCATCAAACGAGCGGAATTGAGCACTCAGCGTATTAGCGGTACCCAACACACCTTGACGCGCTGCGGGATCAGACGGCGCACTGGCTAAATCTTCTAACGAAGAGAAAAAGTTTTGCATCAAGGGCGCCAATCCTGCTGCGCGATCAGCTAACAGATTATCAATCTGCGTAACTTGATTGTAATAGGTGGCCAGCGCGCTTGACTGTGTTTTAGCACTGTTTAACTGATTGGCAACGTAGGTATTGAACTGCCTTTCGATGTCATTGACTTTAACACCGCCGGTGCCAAAGCTGCCTTGACCCAGCTGGGTAAGCTCACGATTATAGCCTGGCGTATAGACGTTGCTAATATTATTGCTAGTCGTATTCAGGGCATTCTGCGCGGCATTAAGGCCGCTTAAGCCGATCGAAAACATACTCATGGTTCAATTCCTTAGGACGATACCTATCTATTTTATAAATATCGGCACTGCGCAGAAAAACTTGAGAAAAGGGCTAGCGAGAATCTGCCAAGAAATTACTTTCGGCGTTAAGCGGGCCCATGGTATTCATTACTGCCACTAACTTCTCAGCATAACGTGGATCTGTGGCATACCCTCCGCGCTGAAGCTCCCGTGCCGCTTGCTCTGCGGTAGCCGCTTGAACCACACCAGCATAGCGTGGGTTGTTACCGATCAGACCGGCATAGTCAGTGAATGCGTGCTCAAACGAATCGTATACCCGGAAGGTATCAACCACTTGCGTACGTCGCCCGTTAATATATTCATGGGTGACAATATCGGTTGTTTTACCCTGCCAATGGCTACCCGCTTTAATACCAAATAAGTTATGACTGTTTTGTCCGCTGCGTGTGGCAATTTCATGACGCCCCCAGCCTGTTTCAAGCGCTGCCTGGGCCAAAATCAGCTCGGCGGGAACGCCGGTGGTTGCACTAGCTGCTTGAGCAGGAGCCGACAGTGTTTGGACAAACTGGCTTACATGATCAATTGCACGTGTATTACCTTGCCGAGTTAACAAGGTTTCTTCGGCCGTATTACGCTTATCCATGCCTTGGCGAATAGCTTCTAACTCATCCAAGAAGCGCCCACTGCCTTGAGGTGATGCTGCACCACCTTCTCGATTCGTCTGTAGTGAGTCGTCAATCACGCGGGGCGTACCGCGCGGAATACCTGCAATCAATGCCTGTAGCTCATGGTCTGCGTTTGCTGCTGACTCGCCCCGGGAAATAGCCCCCTGACGCTCTAACTGCTCAACAAGCGCGTCAGCAAGGCCAATACCACGCGAAGCCATCACCTGGGACCACTGCTGATCAAGCATCGATTGATATGTATCTGTCGCGCTACTGTTCATGAGATCTGAGCTGGGAATTGCTTCGCGCATACTCTTCATCATCATCTGAATAAACAACGCTTCAAATTGCTGTGCAGCGCCGTGAACACCCGCTTCAGGATCGATTCGTGCATTGTGCTGAAGTCGCTGAAAACCACTCACATCTAGCGCAAACTGGCTAGTCATGTCATTCGCGCTCATTAAATGACCTCCAGCTCAGCACGCAATGAACCTGATGCTCTTAAGGCTTCAAGGATCGACATTAGATCTTGTGGCGTCGCACCTAATGCATTGAGTGCGTTCACCACTTCATTAAGCTGAGCGCCTTCTACGATCTGCAAAAAAGCCTCTTGTTGTTCAATATCTATGTCCGCGTTAGGCACTACAACTGTTTCACCTTGCCCAAAGGGTGCCGGTTGGCTAACCCCAAACTGGGTATCAATCATGATGGATAAACTGCCGTGCGCGACTGCCGCTTGGCGTAACGTAACGGCGCTATTCATCACGACCGAGCCTGTGCGCGAATTCAATACAACGCGTGCAGGTGCATCCATAGGTGTTACCTGCACGTTCTCTACACGGGCCATAAAATTGACCCGCGCGTTATCATCAGCCGGTCCATCGAGCGAGATCACACGCCCATTTCGGGCGTAAGCAACTGATTGTCCAAACTCGTTGTTAATGGCGGTGACCATACGCTGTACAGTGCCAAAATCGGTATCGTTGAGCTGCAGTTCAAGTATGCCACCGTTACCACCTAAATTAAGCGGCACTTCTCGCTCAACTAAAGCGCCGTTAGGAATACGCCCTGATGCCTGCTGATTGATTTGAACGCTACTACCTCCAGCCTGGGCACCCGCGCCACCCACTAACATATTCCCTTGAGCTATCGCATAGGTGTCGCCATCAGCACCTTTAAGCGGCGTCATGAGTAACGTCCCGCCTCTTAAGCTACGCGCATTAGCAATCGATGAAACAACGATATCTAAGCGTTGGCCAGGCCGTGAGAACGGCGGCAGATCGGCAGTTACCATCACGGCCGCCACGTTGCGTAGCTGTAAATTGGTGCCAGCGGGAATGGTGACGCCTAACTGCGATAACATATTGGTCAAGCTTTGGCTGGTAAACGGCGCTTGGGTCGTCTGGTCGCCCGTACTATCAAGACCCACGACTAAGCCATAACCCACTAATTGGTTATCACGCACCCCTGCAAAGCTAGCCAGCTCACGGACGCGTTCTGCATGAGCAGGAAAAGCTAACAGGCACATCAGTACCAAAACACCGAGCTGAATGGGCCATGTTTGTGTGGATCGGCACCCGCCTAAGCCCAGCGCTCTTATCCATGATGATACTGCTGACATTGTTAGCTCTCCAGGGGGCTAGAACGGTGATACGTTTAAGAAGAAACGCTGTAGCCATCCCATATGCTGCGCCTCATTGATGTATCCATCACCTACGTATTCAATTCGGGCATCAGCGACTTGGGTAGAAGGTACCGTGTTTTGCGCGGTAATAGTTCGTGGGTTTACCACCCCTGAAAAACGAATAAATTCTGTTCCTTGATTAATCGCAATCTGTTTCTCGCCTCGAACACGCAAATTGCCATTATTCATTACTTCTAAAACTGAGACAGTAATCGTGCCAGTCATAGTGTTGGTAGCTTGGGTGCTGCCACCGCCAGCGAAAACATTATCTGACGAGACATCAAAGCCAAAATCTTCTAAAAAGTCGATAATGTCTGGAATTTGAGCGATATCCAGCCCAGCGGACCCGCTGCGGTTAGCACTGGACTGAGAGTTTTGGCTTGCACTCACCTGCTCATCCATCATGATGGTGAGAATATCTCCAATCGCACGTGGGCGGCGGTCTTCAAAAAGAGGCTGATAGCCTTGCCTGGCTTGATAAATGGAACCATTCGGTATTGGTGGTGGGCGATCTACAATATTGATCTGCTCTTGCTCTCCCACCACGGAAGCTCTGGGGACTTGAGCGCAGCCAGCGATCACCAGCATAAAAATCGCCAGTGCTACTAAGGCAATACGACGTGTTGTGTGGTGCAATTCCAGCATAATGCGACCTGTAAGTAAGGGATTACAGCTGACTTAAACGCGCCAACATTTCATCGCTGGTAGAAATTGCCCGACTATTTATTTCATAGGCTCGCTGGGTCTGAATCATATTGACCATCTCTTCCACCACATTCACGTTCGAGGTCTCAACATACCCTTGGAACAACCGTCCTGCACCATTCATACCGGGCATATTTTCATTTGGCGCTCCAGAGGCACCCGTCTCCAGATAGAGGTTACCGCCGATGCTTTGTAAACCCGCCGGATTTATAAAGGTACTAACCGTTATCTGACCTACTTCGTTATCAATCGCAATGCCTGGCTGGCGAACACTGACGGTGCCGTCTTCACCGATATTCACTGACAAGGCGTTTTCAGGTAAAAAGATAGCGGGTTCAACGGGATAGCCATTAGCCGTTACCATTTGGCCATTTTCATTTAGCTGGAAGCTACCGTCACGGGTATATCCGACAGTGCCATCCGGCAACAATACTTGGAAAAAGCCTTCTCCATTGATCGCAAGGTCACGCGAGTTCTCTGTTTGCTCTAGCCCACCTTGGGTATGCAAACGCTCAGTAGCGACGGCACGCACGCCGGTACCGACCTGCATACCTGAAGGCAGGCGATCTTGAATATTATTCTGAGCGCCAGGCTGACGCATATTTTGATATAAAAGATCTTCAAAAACCGGACGTGAGCGTTTGAAACCATTGGTACTAACGTTGGCCAAGTTATTAGAAATCACATCTAACTTGGTTTGCTGTGATTCCAAACCAGTTTTAGCTGTCCACAACGACTTAATCATAATTATGTTCCCTTGACCGACTGACCAACATCAACCATAAGTGGCCAGCATTAGCCTTGAATAGATAGTATGCCGTTAGCACGTTGAGCATTTTCGTCAGCAGTACTGAGTACTTTCATCTGCATATCGTAACGACGTGCAACATCAATCATCGAAACCATTGCCTCAACAGCGCTGACGTTACTCCCTTCAAGCGCTCCACTGACTAACGTGGCGTTCTGATCAGCGGGTAAAGCCCCAGGCTCACCTTCATCATTAGGTGGTGCACGAAAAAGGCCGTCATCACCACGAATTAATGCGCCATCTTCAGGCGTTACCAGTTTGATACGACCCACTTCGACTAACGCTTCCGGCCCCACTCCTTCAGGAATGGCGCTAATAGTTCCATCAGCGCCAATGGAGACCTGCGCACCTTGAGGAATAGCAATAGGGCCGCCCTCGCCTATTACTGGACGCCCTACGTTTAACAACACACCATCAGCATCAATCTGCAGATCACCACGTCGTGTATACGTTTCAGTACCATCATCAGCCTGCACCGCCATCCAGGCATTGCCTTGCATGGCGATATCCAGTGTACGACCAGTGAACTCAACGGGTCCCTGGGAGAAATCACTGCCCGGTGTGGTAGTTACGGCCGATGTACGTGTAGCGAGCAATGCCTCCCCTTGAACGGGAACCGAACGCGCAGCTTGCAACTGCGCACGGAAACCGGCAGTGGTCACATTCGAAAGGTTATGACTCACCACCGACTGCTGGTCCATACTGTTCTTGGCGCCACTCATGGCGGTATAGAGCATTCGATCCACAGTACTTACTCCTCACAAAAAAGACCGATTATTAAAGATTAATAATGGTCTGCAGGAGCTCGTCCTGAGTACTAATGGTTTGTGAGTTAGCCTGATAAGCACGCTGAGCAATGATCATATCCACTAACTCACGGGCCATATCAACATTGGAGGTTTCAATGGCGCTCGCCTCAATCATCCCAAGCAAACCAGTTCCTGCGGCTCCCACTAACTCTTGGCCTGAAGCACCTGTAGCTGTCCACAGATTGTCTCCCACTGGCCGAAGCCCTTCTGGATTGCGAAAGCTCACCAAAGCTATTTGCCCTGCGGCGCGAGACTGCTCGTTAGAATAGTTACGCATAATGGTGCCATCATTTTCGATGGTGATCCCAACTAAAGCGCCCGAGGTATAACCATCTTGAGTAGTATTATTAACAGAAGAGCTATTTGCGAACTGCGTCGTACCAGCAAAGTTCATTGCAACTTCCAAGTTGGCGAGTAATGCGCCATCAAACTCACCTGTATTGATTTCCCACTCGGGTTCTGTACCACCCGTTAAAATGCCATTTTGATTAAATGTTAGTGTAGATATATTAGCTAAACCATAATTATCAGCATCATTTGGCCCACCAGTAATGCGCCCATCAACACGCCATTGGTTCTGCTCAGTCTTTGTAAAATACAGCGTCAGATTCCTTGCATTACCTTGCGAATCATAAATTGTGGCATTAGTTGAATAAGAATATTGGTTGGCATTAAGTCCATCATTTGCCAAATCTTCTGCAGTGGGAGCTGGCAAAGGATTTCCATCTTGACCAAGTACAACGCTCTCACCTGAGTCCAAATTTAACGATATATCTAGTTCAGTGGTTGCGTTAGCTTGTAAGTCAGCTGGTGGCACTTGCATCGGCTGCACATTACCACCCGCCAGCACATTGCCCTCTGCATCTGCTGGGTAACCCATAATTTGAGCCCCCTGTGCATTAATTAAACGCCCATCTGCCGTCATGGTTAGCTGGCCGTTACGCGAGTAACCAACCTCACCATTTGTCTGTTGAAAGCGGAAAAAACCTTCGCCCGCAATCGCTAAATCCATATTGCGGTTCGTGGATTCAATATTACCTTGACTAAAATTCTGCAAAACAGTTGAAGTACGCACCCCGAGCCCTATGCGCGACTCTGCATAAACATCGGCAAACTGCACGTTGGAGCTTTTAAATCCGACGGTTTGTGAGTTTGCAATATTATTGCCCACTGCACCTAACTTTTGTTGCTGAGCGCTTAGACCACTGAGTGCTTGTGAAAAGCTCATAATGTTCCCCTGAGAAAGCTGTGTTTAATTAATAATTAAAGAATTTGTTTAATTTGATCGAGACCGACTTGGCCGTAGATAGCGCCCAAGTCCAGACGTACATCGCTGCCCCCAGCCCCAGGAGATACACCTTGCACTAGTGCATAATTCAATGCCTGTGTTTCAAGTGCATTACCTTCTGCATCAGTCGCCTTGAAGCTAACGCGGTACGCACCTTCCGCCACAGAGCCGCCATCATTGGTCACGCCCCCCCAGCTAAATGACTCAACCCCCGCAGCAACCGGACCTAAATCCCGGGTATAGACTACTTCACCTGAGCGATTGGTAACCGTCACCTCGACGTTCTCAGCAGGCTTGGCTAGCTCGATGCCGAATGGCGTTGCGTAAGTACCATTTTCAGGGTCAACGCTAACCATGACATTGTTTCCAGGCACCAGAACTGCTTTATCAATCAGCCCCGCCGCCTGAAGTGTTTTAGCAGCATCCATTTGCTGTGTAATACCATTTAAAGTGTCGTTTAGCTGTTCGATACCGCTAACCGTATTGATCTGCGCCAACTGAGAGGTCATCTCAGCATTGTCCATCGGATTAAGCGGATCCTGGTTCTGTAACTGGGTGATCAGCAGCGTCATAAAGCTTTCACGCAACTCATCAGATTGGCGGGCAGACAAGCCATTACTGCCGCCGCCGTTGACGTTACTCAATACGTTGGTATCGATATTCATGGTTTAACCCTCACCCAGGGAAAGCGTCTGCATTAGCATTTGCTTACTGGTATTAAAAACTTCGATATTGGCCTGATAAGAACGTGAAGCGGAGATCATGTTGACCATTTCATGTACGGGCTCAACATTAGGTTTTGCTACATAACCATCTTCATCTGCTGCTGGATGGTTAGGCATATACTCCATGCGAAGGGGGGAATCGTCCTCAACTACTTCCGTCACGCGCACACCACCCACGCCGTAGCGCGTGCTTTGGGCCTGCGTTTCAAACATGACGTGCTTTGCCCGGTAGGTCTCGCCATCAGGTCCTGCAACGCTATCAGCATTTGCCATATTACTGGCGGTAACGTTCATTCGCTGGGACTGAGCGCTCATTGCCGAGCCAGCAATATCAAACGCGGAAAACATCGACATCTTTTTATCTCCTTACGACACTAGCCTGGATTATTCAGGCTGCATCGCATTTTTAAGCCCTTGTATACGGCTGTTGAGAATGGTGAGGCCGGCTTGATAACGAACAGCATTATCAGCAAACTGTGTGCGCTCACGATCCATATCAACCGTATTTCCATCTAGGCTTGGCTGATCAGGAATCCGGTAAAGTAAATCAGCGCTACCCACGCCGCGCCATGCAGGGCCTTCTCCGGCGATATGGTTACCAGATGTGCGCGCCAATGTTAGGCCTCCCCCTGCATTGCTAGCAGTCCCAGGAGTGCCGTCTACGGCTTTTTTCAACTCACTTGCAAAGTCGATATCACGCGCTTTGTAGTTTGGCGTGTCAGCATTAGCAATGTTCGACGCCAGCACTTCATGACGCGCTTGACGTAAGCCCAGTGCTTTTTGGTGGTAATTAAAGGCAGATTCCAGTTGATCAATCATGCCAAGCCTCATGTTGAGGAAAAAAATAAAATGGATTTTGTTGATGATGAAGAATACGTCTGTACCTGTCAGCCTAAAGCATGGAACAGCTTGCGTTTCTACCAGTATTTCACGTGATACATCTCACCCCTTTTCGGTAAACTGGCTGGGTGGTTCTCCTGGTTATTTCTCCTCTAAGTGACTTTTCCTAATGCTACGAAAGCGCTTTGCTCCTCTCACCATCCTATGCCGCTACAAAATACTTGGCATATTGGTAGGTTTATTTACCCTTTCTTTAAATAACGCCCAAGCGAATGATGATGAACTTCTTCAGCAGGTACATCAGTTTTTGTATGAAGAAACACGCTTGCTTGGCGAAGAAGTTGTCATTGATTTACGCCCCCCCTCTCCTCATTTACCCACTTGCGTTCAGCCTGAGCCTTTTCTGCCCAATGCAAGCCAGGCGCCTCTAGGTCGCGTCTCTGTAGGAGTACGTTGTGGTGCTGACAGTCGACAAGTCCGTTACTTGCAGGCTCAAATTGATATTATTGGTAGCTATGTTGTTGCAGCAAGGGACATTGAGCGCGGTACGCTGATTACCGCTGAGATGCTTAGTGAGCGCGGCGGGAACCTAGGCGAACTTGCTGCTCAGACGCTAACAGATGAGAACGATATCGTGGGTAAAATAGCCCAGCGGCCTATTCGTAGCGGGAGCACTTTTTTAACGCAATTCTTACAGGCTCCTCACTTAGTGGAACGCGGACAACGCGTTACGGTCATAGCACAAGGATCTTCCTTTCGTGTTTCACGGGAAGGTGAAGCCCTTGAAAACGGTGCTCTAGGTGATCGTGTCAGGGTGCGTTTTGATTCACGTGAAATCATGACGGCACGCGTTTCTGATCAAGGTGTTTTAGTGGTGGATTTTTAACGCTTTGCCTAAAGTTATGTCCAGCGCTGCCGATATATTTCTTAGCAAGCTATACTAGCGCCAAGCGCATCGACGTTGACGATGAGGCAGACAACGTGAAAATTGATAACATTAATTCGCTATTACGATCAAACCAAACACAGCAGCGTGATGAAACGCAAAAAGCTAATAGCATAACGCCAGCCATATCCGGCGGCACTGCTCGCGAATCCACTCAGCTGAGCCAATCAAGCATTGATGAGACTCAGGACATTGATATCGCTAAAGTAGAAGAAATTCGCAATGCTATTCGCGAAGGGCGTCTTGAAATGCACGCTGATCGCATCGCAGAGGGCTTGATTGCTAATCTCAAGGATTTATAAGGGGCGCTTGAAATGAGCCTTGCTAATCTACTTACAAACCAGCAGCAGCGCCTCGACGCGCTTACATCTCTATTGGCTAGCGAGCAAAACTTGCTAACAAAAGGCGATGTTGACGGTGATGCGTTGGCGCAAGTAGCCATTAAGAAACAAGCCCTGCTAGAAGAGCTAGAGCGCATTGAGTCTGTTCGCCGTAGTGTACAAAAACGCTTAGGCTACGCGGATGGTGCAAAAGGTGCCAGATCGGCAGCGCAAGATGCAGGCTGCCAAACCGACTGGGAAAATTTGCTGGAAAAAAGCGAGCGGGCCGCACGCATGAACGAGCTTACAGGCCAGATGCTGTCTGTTCGTATGAAGCACAATCAAGCAATGCTAGACTATATTCGTCAAATCGCAGAAAAAACGTTGTATAAGCCAGACGGCCGAAACAGTGCCCAACCTGGTAGAATCAACGCCTCAGCCTGATACATTTTTTTATACTAGCTATATTATTCCTCGACAAGCATCCAGCGTGACGCTTCAATGAAGCCTTAAATAACGGGCATTCATAGGTTACTCATGCTTAGTCTACTTCCTCCTCATTACACTGCGTTGGTAATAGGTGCATCTGGCGGAATAGGTGCGGCCATCATCCAGCAGCTGCTTGCTTCGTCAAATGTTGGCCATATTATTGCGGTTAGCCGCCAGACGCTACAATCAAATGATGACCGGCTAACTCACCTTACAGTTGATGTATCTAAAGAAGAAGGGCGACTGGAACTCAAGAAAGCAGTGGCAGCACAGCCTATCCACTTTTTTTTCAATGCCATCGGCATCCTTCATGATGAAGCTCTTCATCTGCAGCCAGAAAAACGCTTTGATCAGCTTAACGCTGATACTCTTGCACAGGTAATGAACATCAATGCCTTTGCGCCTATTTTACTGCTAGCTACCCTCCAAGACTCCTTTAAGGGCTCTCATCCTACTGTAATCGCCAGTCTTTCCGCTCGGGTTGGCTCTATAACCGATAATCAATTTGGAGGATGGTATAGCTATCGTGCCAGTAAAGCAGCGCACAATATGTTGCTCAAAACAGCATCAATTGAGCTTAAGCGGCTTAACAAGCAGTCGGTCGTACTGTGCCTACACCCTGGCACCACCGATACAGCCCTCTCCAAACCCTTTCAATCAAGGGTTCCGAACGAAAAGCTTTTCACGCCTAAATTTGTTGCGGAGCAGTTGTTGGCAGTCATCGCTCAGCGAACTCCTGAGGATAGCGGTAGCTTTTGGGACTGGAATGGCCAGCCTATCGATTGGTGAGAGGTAAATCATAGCCATAAAAAATCCCCCAAGGCATCAGCCCTGGGGGATTTTTGGTATAAGTGCCTGACGATGACCTACTCTCGCATGGGGAGACCCCACACTACCATCGGCGCTAAGCGGTTTCACTTCTGAGTTCGGCAAGGGATCAGGTGGTTCACGC
>NZ_DRFS01000020.1 GCF_011050415.1 Halomonas sp. | reverse complement strand
GCGGGGCGAGTACGCCGGAACCGCGCACCACCCATCAGGTGACTAATCTTGAGATCCTGTCGCAAGAGGGTGACACGGTAACCCTGCGGTTCAACTGGCACACGCTCAACCACCGCTACAAGAAGACCGACAGCTTTTTCGGCACATGCTTCTACACCCTGGACGTGTCGGGCGAGACCCCGCTGATCACAAGAAAAGTCGTGCAGTTGAATAACGACTATATCCATCAAGTCATCGACGTGTATCACGTCTGATTAGCTCTAATAAGACAGGGATGTCACTTACTGCGTTAACAGCGTAGCCAAAAATAACTCAACAACAACTAAACCCTGGTAACTAAATAATGAAAACATTTAAAAAGACCTCCCTAGCAGCTTTGATGAGCGCTACTACTCTGATGTCAGCAAGCGTAATGGCTAATGATGGACCAGTGAAGCTTGGCCTGATGCTGCCTTATTCCGGTACCTATACTGCGCTCGGTGAAGCCATTACTAACGGCCTGAAACTTGCCATTGAACAAGAGGGAGGCCAGTTGGGTGGTCGTGAAGTGGAGTACGTTCAACTTGATTCAGAGGCTGACCCTTCTAAAGCACCACAAAATATGAGTCGTCTGGTTAATAGGGACGAGGTTGACTTCGTTATCGGCCCCGTACACTCCGGCGTTGCCATGGGTATGTTGCGAGTCGCTCAGCAGACCGGTGCGATTATGATTATTCCCAATGCTGGGCTAGGTGCCGCGACGAATGAACTGTGTATGCCAAACGTTTTCCGCACATCTTTCAGCATGTGGCAGGACAGTTATCCAATGGGCAAGGTGGCCTACGATCAAGGGCATCGTGAAATTGTCACTATTACCTGGGATTACGCCGGTGGCAAAGAAGATCTCGCGGGTTTTGAAGAAGCATTTACCGCTGAAGGCGGCGAGATCGTCGAACAAATTTTAGTACCCTTCCCCAGCACTGAATTTCAGAGTTATCTAACGCAAATAGCCAGCTTGGCACCAGACGCTGTGTACACCTTCTTTGCTGGCGGTGGCGGAGTAGGTTTTGTGAGGGATTATGCAGCGGCAGGCTTAAAGGAGAGCATACCGCTGTTAGGCTCCGGCTTTCTTACCGAAGGTAACCTAGCTGCTTTAGGGGATGCGGGTGAAGGCGTGATGACAACACTGCACTATGCCGAGACGTTAGAAAATGAGCAGAACCAAGCCTTCGTTGCCGCCTACGAAAGTGCTTACGGTGAAATGCCCGATACCTATGCGGTACAAGGCTACGATACGGGCATGATGCTAGTTCAAGCGCTCTCTGTACTGGGAGGTGACACCTCTGATCAAGAGCGGCTGATAGATGTATTAGCCAATGTTCAATTGGCAAGTCCACGCGGGCCTTTAAGCTTCTCAGACTCCCACCATCCCATTCAAAATATTTACCTTCGCGAGATCCGCGATGGTAAGCACGAAGTTGTCAGCATCGCTGCCGAGAATCTAGAAGTACCCGATGAAGCCTGTCAGATGTAGCAACGTCTTTAGGCATCCTGGGGCGGGCATGACCCGCCCCTTACTATGATTCTCGGAGGGATCGTATGGATCTCGCATTTTTCAGCGTACAGCTACTTAACGGTCTGCAGTACGGTCTGCTGCTTTTTTTGATTGCCAGCGGTCTGACGTTGATTTTCGGCATTATGGGAATCATCAATCTGGCCCACGGCGCCATGTATATGATTGGTGCCTATTTGGTTTATGACCTGACTATGAGACTGGGCAATTTTTGGTTGGCCATTGTTGTGGCTATTCCCATTGCTATTGCACTGGGCCTTATTATCGAACGGCTGTTTCTCGATACGCTTTACAAACGTGACCACCTTTATCAGGTGCTGCTTACCTTTGGCATGATTTTAGTGCTCAACGAAGTACAGCGCATTATTTGGGGAGGCAATGTGCACAGCGTGCCGGTACCTGCACCGTTTGATTCCAGTATCCAACTGACGGCCAACCTGCGCTATTCGGTCTACCGCCTATTTGTGATGGGGGTCTGCTTAGCATTGGCTGGTGTTATTTATTGGATTATTCGTCATACGCGCCTGGGCATCATTATTCGCGCTGGGGCGGTCAATCGCGACATGGTGGAAGGTTTAGGCATCAATGTACGCACGCTCTTTACCCTCATTTTCAGCGCTGGTGTTGCTCTGACTGCCTTCGCTGGCATGATCGCCGCGCCGCTCACCTCCATCACCCCCGGTATGGGCGATAGCATTCTTATCACCTGTTTCGTGGTCGTGGTTATTGGCGGTATCGGTTCTATTAAAGGAGCGTTTTGGGGCGCCATTATTATTGGCATGGCGACTACGTTTGGTTCCGTGCTGATCCCGAGTCTCGCCAGTATGGTGATCTACCTGATTATGGCGGCCGTGCTGCTAGTTAAACCACGCGGCTTGTTCGCGTGAGGAGAATAAGAAATGTTGCATAGATATCCCAAGCGCGTTGCGATCATCATGCTGGTATTGACGGCTTTGGTGGCAACATTTCCTCTTTGGGGGGAAGCCGCATTTGGTAATCAAGCCAACTTTATGTTGGAGAAACTGACTTTCATGCTGATCCTTGCGCTGTTTGCGATGAGCTTGGATCTATTGGTGGGGGTTTTAGGCTTAGTGAGTCTGGGGCATGCGCTATTTTTCGGCCTGGGTGCTTATACATTGGCATTAGCCAGTCCTGATTTTAGTCCGGCATCAATGTGGTGGATGCTGCCATTGGTAATGGGGATTTCTGCTTGTGTCGGGTTGTTAATCGGCGTGTTAGTCATCCGCACGAAAGGCATCTTCTTTATTATGACCACCCTGGCGTTTGGTCAGATGCTTTACTACTTCGTTAGCACTTCTCGGTTTGCGGGGGGAACAGATGGGGTTTTCATTATGTTCCGTCCCAGCTTGGCGATAGGAGAAAGCACGCTACTAGATCTTGATAACCCTTATAGCTTCTTTTACTTCTGTTTAGGCATGCTGTTGATCGGTTATCTATTCCTACGCTGGCTAACACGCTCCTATTTCGGGCAAGTGCTCGATGGTATTCATGACAACGAGCATCGTATGCAGGCCCTAGGCTATACCACCGGCGGCTACAAACTGGTTGCTTTTGTTATATCAGGGGTGATGGCAGCTATTGCTGGCATGTTAGCCGCCATGCAGTACGGTTTTGCTAATCCAGCGCAGCTAGGTTGGCACACCTCTGGCGAGGTGTTAATGATGCTGATTTTTGGTGGCATGGGCACCATTTTTGGTCCTATTTTAGGCGCTTTCGCCTACGAAATTCTACTCTTTACCTACGAGCATATGACCACTCACTGGCCGATCCTGATGGGGCTGACCATCATTGCCGCCGTATTGGTATTACCCCGTGGCATTGCAGGTTTAATTATTGCACCGCCCTGGCATCGCAAGCGCCACACCACTACTGAAACCGCCGAAGGCCCCAAAGGGTCTCCCTCCGCTCAACCCGCCACTAACAGTAAGGAGGGTTGAGCAATGAGCGATGAAATCATATTAGCCACCCATGGTTTGACCCGTCGCTTTGGAGGCTTAGTGGCAGTCAACGACGTTAATTTTGATGTTAAGTCCAATGAGATTCACGCTATTTTGGGTCCTAATGGCGCGGGTAAAAGCACTCTCATCAATTTGCTTTCCGGTGAGATTCCTCCCTCTGAAGGCCAGGTGCTTTATCGCAGCCAGCCGATTCAAGGTAAAAATTCGCGCCAGATCGCGCGCATGGGGATTGGGCGCAGCCACCAGAAGACCAACATATTCCCTCGTCTTAATTGCCTTCAGAACTGCGAGTTGGCTGCGCGTATTCATATGGGGGGAGTATTTGGCAGTTGGCGTTCTCGGCAAAAAGCCTTTGCAGTGAGCGAGCGTGCTCAAGAGGTGCTAGATACCTGCCAATTAACTCATCGCGCTTATACAACCGCATCAGACATGAGCTATGGCGAGCAGCGCCAACTCCAGATCGCGATGGTGCTGGCGACAGCACCGTCGCTAATGCTGCTCGATGAGCCGATGGCCGGTATGGGGCGAGAAGAAACAGCGCAGGTAACTGAACTGCTCGCAAGCCTAACAGACCGTTATACGTTGGTACTGATTGAGCACGATATGGATTCAGTGTTTCGCTTGGCGGATCGCATCACAGTGATGGTTGATGGCTGTGTTTTGGAGAGCGGCCCGACTGAACAGATACGCACCAGCGAACAGGTGCGCGATGTCTACCTGGGGCGTCATGATAAAGGAGCAACCGCATGAGTGCAGAAAACACAACGACTCCCTTGATTGACGCGCGGGGGCTGCATACTTACTACGGTGAGAGCCATATTTTGCATGGGGTGAATTTAACTCTCATGCCCGGCGAAACGTTGAGTCTTCTGGGGCGTAACGGAATGGGCAAGACTACTACGTTAAAGTCGATTCTGGGCTTTGTACCGCCGCGGCGTGGCGAGGTTTTTATTAAGGGCGTCTCAGCAACCAAACGGCGTCCCTGGCAGCTGATTCGTCAAGGTATTGGCTACGTGCCGGAAGGGCGCGGTATTTTCCCAGGTATCAGCGTGCGAGAGCACCTCATTATGGCCGCGCGTCCCAACGAGCGCGGGGAAACCCCTTGGACACTCGAACGTGTTTTGGATACGTTCCCCCGGTTGGGCCAGCGTATTAACCACGATGGCTCCTTACTCTCGGGCGGTGAGCAGCAGATGCTCTCGATTGGCCGCGCGCTGACAACCAATCCTGATCTGATGATCCTTGATGAAGCGACCGAAGGTCTTGCGCCGCTGATCCGCGATGAAATTTGGAAGATCATCCGTGAAATTAAAGCAACCGGTATTTCCACTATTATCGTCGATAAAAATATCGATCACCTACTCGATATAGCCGAGCAGCACCTGCTACTGGTCAAAGGCGAAGTGGTCTATAGCGGTGATTCGCAGGGATTAAAAGAAAACCCTAAGATCCTTGAAACTTATCTCGGTGTTGCCTAATACGATGCCGACGAGGCTGCCTTGTCGGCGTTGTTAGCTATTAACGGCTAAATCCAGCGACATTAGGAAATTTGTTACATGCAATTTCATAAGGACTTGTCGATTCCAGCGATCACCGCTGGCTTTGTAGCGGTGTTGATCTCTTACTCTGGTCCGCTCGCTATCTTTTTCCAGGCGGCTCAAAGCGCCGAAATATCAAGCGCCATGATGACGTCTTGGGTCTGGGCCATCTCTATCGGTGCCGCCATATCAGGTATTTTCCTTAGCCTGTGGCTGAAGGTGCCGGTGGTAACCGCATGGTCAGCGCCTGGCACAGCACTATTAGTGACTCTGTTTCCGGGATTATCACTCAATGAAGCGGTAGGTGCTTATCTGACGGCAGCGGTGATTATTTTCGTCATCGGTGTTACGGGCTCCTTTGACCGTATTATTCAGATGATTCCACCGGGCATTGCCAGCGCAATGATGGCGGGCATTCTTTTCCAGTTCGGTATAGGAATCTTCGTTTCATTGGAGAGTGTGCCAGCGCTGGCGATTGGGATGATCATCGCATACCTACTATTTAAGCGACTAACCCCGCGCTACAGCTTGGTGTTGCTGCTGATGGTGGGAATCGTTTTGGCTGTGTTTATCGAAGGCGCAAGCCTGGAGGGCGTTTCAGTTCAACTTGCCGAACCACAGTTCATTCGCCCTGAGTGGACGTGGAACGCTACCTTGAGCCTAGCTATCCCGCTGGTACTCGTTAGCCTCACCGGGCAGTTTTTGCCGGGCATGGCGATCATGCGTAGTTCTGGATATAACACGGCAGCTAAGCCAATTGTCACCGTGGCGAGTGTAACCTCTTTTTTCACCGCCTTTTTCGGCGGTATTACCACGGTGATCGCCGCGATTACGGCGGCAATCTGCACCAGTAAGGAAGCTCACGAAGATCCTGACAAGCGCTATGTGGCTGGTGTGGCGAATGGCGTTTTCTACCTGATTGGTGGCATCTTTGCAGGCACTATTGTGGCGCTATTCACCTCGTTGCCGGGTGAGTTTGTTGCAGTTCTCGCAGGTCTAGCACTAATTGGCGCCATTACCAGTAACATAAGTGCATTTGCTGCCGAAAAGAGCCACTTGGAAGCCTCTGTGCTTACTTTCGTTGCTACAGCGTCGGGCATCAGTTTTTTAGGACTCGGCTCCGCCTTTTGGGGCGTAATCGTTGGGGCACTTGCCTACAACTTATTACACCGACGTTTTCGCTCGCTTAACCAGAAAACTCAAAAATAACAGTAACTACTGTAGTGGTAGCCGGAGTGTAACCATGGAAAAGATAGTGGTAGCAATCGACGATAGTGAAGGCTCCTTTCTTGCTCTGACATTTGGCCAAAGGTTTGCCGCGCAACTTGGAGCGGATTTAAACGCTGTTTCAGTGGTGCCGACGCAGGGTGATACAGCCGCCCGGCTTTCTACGTTGCAGGCGCGCATTGCAGTGCATCACCTGGGCGCGGTAACACTCGATGTGGTTAACCATCATAGCGCTAAAGAGTATCTCGGCGAGCTTGCCAGTGACGAGGATGTTGGCTTATGCATGATGGCGCATGGCCGTCGTCCCGTGTCCGAAATGCTGATTGGAAGCGTAACGGCGGGCGTTGTGCGCCGAGCGCTTCGTCCGGTTTACTTGTGTGGGCCACGTTATAATAGCCTTGTTCACCAGCGGGTTGAAGTATTAGCCGTGTGTGTGGATGGGTCGACTTTATCCGAGCAGATCCTGCCCTATGCAGCCGCTTTGGCTAAGCGTTTGGGTGCGCGTTTGCAACTGTTACAAGTGATGGAAGACAGCGCTATAAGAAAACCATCGGCGTTAAGTCATGCCGACGTGATGGAATCAAGCTATCTAAATGCGCTAGCGCGGCGTGTCGAGAGTGAACAAAAACTCGAGGT
Organism: Halomonas sp.; assembly: GCF_011050415.1. GTDB lineage: Bacteria > Pseudomonadota > Gammaproteobacteria > Pseudomonadales > Halomonadaceae > Vreelandella. The sequence goes on along the minus strand of NZ_DRFS01000020.1, from coordinate 229,474 downwards.
TGATTGGGAAGTCCTGCATGGAGACCCCGCGGACTCTATTGTCAGCTACTTAGCTGATAGCCATAACACTATGCTCGCAATGACCACTCATGGCCGCAGTGGTCTTTCGCAAGTGGTAGCAGGCAGTGTCAGTCATGAAGTGCTACACGAAGCTTGTTGCCCGGTGGCGGTTCTGCGGCCTTGAGCTACTGGCTTGCTACCATTATGGGTAGCGCCCAGAGCGACGATTCTCAACGAGGACTTCTAAAATAGCATTAGCTTCCAGCATAAGCGCGGAGGGCTTTTCTCCGCGGCGACGGCTGCAGATAACAGGAGAAGTAATAGACTTATCCGCTAATGCAACGTAGGTAATGCCGTCACGCTGCACCCGCTTTACCTGCTCTGGAACAATGGTAATGCCGATACCTGAGGCAACGAGGCTAAGCGCTGTTTGCACCTCGTTGGCTTCCTGCACAACTTCGACCTTCAATCCTTGACGGCGGAAAATTCCCAATACCATATCGGCAAGGCTAGGGCGGGGTTTGGCCGGGAAGAGAATTAACGGATAGCGCGCCAGCTCTTCACAGGTAGGAGTAGTGCCCTCTAGCGGGTGGCCGCTAGAGAGCGCTGCAATTAATGGCTCATCAAAGAGGATCTCTTGCTCAACGTCAGGGTCATCGATGCGTAAACGCCCGAACCCCATATCGATGCGGCCTGCTTTGAGTGCCTGGATTTGTTGTACCGTTGTAAGTTCGGCCAGAGAGAGCTCAACATTGTCCATTCGGCGTAGATCACGCACCAGCATGGGAAGTTGCCCGTAAAACACTGAGGGTACAAATCCAATACCGAAGAGCGTACGCTTGCTGCGCGCCATGTGGCGGGTAGCTTCAATCGTTACTTCTACTTTTTCTAGTATCTGTAGAGCGTGCTGTTGAAAAAACACACCTGAAGGCGTTAGGCGCAAGCCTCTAGAACTTCTCTCAAATAGCTCTGCACCAACTTCTTGTTCTAATTGCTTAATTTGGCGCGAAAGAGGGGGCTGCGACATGTGTAAACGTTCGGCAGCGCAGGTGAAATTAAGCTCTTCGGCAACAATACAGAAGTACCTCAGGTGGCGTAGTTCCATGATACCTCCAAGGTATGAGTGGCTACTTAAATAATATTTGTTTTGTGTTTCTGATAATTTCAAGCTGGCTAGTATTCTCATGCATCACATTTTTTAACTAACCCAATGAGGCGATACAAAGCTATCAGGGTTTATGCGTGAGAAAGTGAAATATCGTCTAAGACTTTAGTAATAAAAGACATAATAAATAGAGGTGAACTCGCCATGTATACCCGTATTCTCGTGCCTATTGATGGTTCTGAGCACGCTAAGCAAGCGCTGTCAGTAGCTTGTAAATTATTAGATGAAAATGCCACGCTTTATTTACTGCACGTACCAGAAGCGCTGTCCTATACCACCACACTGGTATGGGGAATTGGTGCTGTTAATGCCGAAGCAACACTCGCTGAACGGGAGAAAGCGGGCGAGCAGTTGCTACAGCAAGCTGCTAAGTCGGCACGCGAGCAAGGTGCCAAGCAAATCGAAGAGCTACTTACCCAGGGCGATCCGGTGCGGGTAATTTTAGACTCTGCTAATGCATTTGATATCGATACGATTGTGTTGGGAAGCCGTGGATTAAGCAATTTAGGCAGTGTTGTCATTGGTAGTGTCTCGCACAAAGTGAGTCACTCTGCTAAATGTGGTGTGATTACTGTGAGGCAGTAAGCGTTGATATCAGCGTGTGTCACAATTCCGCCGTGTACAGGTTCTACGTTAAGAAATTAACTTGCCGCCTAACTCACCGTCACCCATGCTCTTAATTGAATGAAGTAGTGCTGGGTGTTGGCTAAACGAAACATTAGGACGTTTGAGATGGCAAAATTCTTCCAGGAATTCCGTGAGTTCGCGGTAAAAGGCAATGTCGTCGATATGGCGGTGGGTATCATTATTGGCGGGGCGTTTACGCTGATTGTGCAGAGCTTAGTGGCGGATGTCATGAACCCGCTGATTGGCTTGTTAGTGGGGGGCGTCGACTTTTCAAATCTGTTTGTGGTGCTGCGCGAGGGGGCGGCGGCTGGCCCTTATGCGACGCTCGCGGATGCGCAGGCAGCAGGGGCGGTAACGCTAAACCTAGGGCTATTTATCAATGCGGTGGTTAGTTTTACGATTGTCGCGTTTGTGGTCTTTCTGTTAGTGCGTACTATCAACCGTTTGAAGCGTGAAGAGGCAGTAGCGCCAGCAAGTCCTACGGAGCAGCCTTGCCCTTACTGTTTAATGGTGGTGCCGATTAAAGCCACGCGCTGCGGCCACTGTACGGCGACGTTGTCTCAGCCTGAGGTGGCAGAAACATTGGTTGAACCCACTGTTTCACCCGGTATGCCTCCAGCTAAACGGTAACCTACTAAAAAGGGCGCCTCCTTGAAGAGGCACCCTTTTACGTTATACCAGCAGCATTTGTGATTACGCGCGTTTCTTAATGGTTTTGCTGTCTGGTTTTTTAACTTCTGGCTTTTTGCTGTCGTTGGCATCGCTTGGCTGAGGCAGCGAGGGTAGCGATTTGGCCAACATTTCAACGCTATGGCGATAGTAGAGCTGACTTTTGTTATGCTCGCCAAGGCTTGCATAGAGACGGGCAAGCTCAGCGCATACTTCGCCATTGGGGCGCTGGCGCTGGCTGGCTTCAAAGTACTCCAACGCTTTTTCCCACTTGCCGGTGCGCAGTGAAAGCCGACCACAGGCGAGCAGCAGCTCTGGATCGTTGGGGCGCTCTTGTAGCCACTTTTCAGCTTTAACGAGCTGGCGAGCCGCATCGACATTCAGCAGGCCATAGCGTTTTACCAGGCGTGCATCCCAGTGGTGATCTAGCGAATGGTTAAGCAAACGCTCAGCAATCGGCTCTTCATTGGCGTGAATTAACGCCTCTGTGTAGAGCACAATCAGTTCAGTATTGCCGCGCAGGTAGTCCGGCATATCGGCCCAAAGGCCACGTACCCGTTCAATATCGCTGGGGTTTTGACCTTCAAAAATAATCAGCTCGCGGTAGGCTTTAAACTCTAACTGCTCACGCTCCTGCTGAGTGATCAGCTTTTGTGCAGCCAAACGCGGAATCAAACGACGTAGACCTTCCCAGTCGTTGACACTCAAATGTACCTGCTTGAGTAGTTTCAATACCTGCGGATGGTTAGTTAGCTTCTTATCCAGGCGATTAAGGATCGCCAGCGCTTCCTCTGGCTGCTGACGCTCAATCATCATTTGCGCCTGCATTAGCCCTACCGCAGTATCGGCACCTTCAGTGGTTAACTGCGCCTGGTTGAGGTGTTCCTGAGACTTCGTGTAATTGCCTTGATAATGGGCTGCTAACGCTGCAGAGAGGTAGTTAACCAGTGGCGTGCTGGAGTCATCGGCGGCATTAACCAAGGTCTTTTCGGCTTTTTTCCAGCGGCCTTCAGTCAGTGCTACTAAGCCACGGACGGTGCGCTGCATGGCGCGACGATTACGGGCACGGCTGTTCCAGCTGCGAAAGCGCCCCATCGGGCGAATGATGCCGCTAAGGAGACGTAACACAAAATGCAGCACAATAAACGCCGCGAACAGCAGTACCAGCCCAAACCAAAACGAGGTTTGCATGGAAGTGTCGCCAACACGGATAAGCCAGTAGCCCGGCACCGACATCATCAGGTGCCCGAATAGGGCACCGACGGCAAGGCCAGCGACAATCAGGAGAATAAGCTTTCTCATGAGTCACCTCCGCTCTGGTCACGCGACGCATAGCGGTTCTCGATAAAGCGTGCTAATTCTTGCTGTGAAGCACTGATATCCGGAAGTTCTGGTTTTACCTGGGCTTGTTGAAGCTCTTGAAGGCGCGAGATAACGCTCTGCGCTTCTTCACGTGAGGTGTCGTAATAGCCGTTCAGCAGTTCCAGCGCCTTGTCGATGCTGGTCTCATAAAGCTCCTGCTCTTCGTTGAGCAGCGCCAACTGAGATTGCTCTAATACTAGGCGCAGGCTTTGACGTAGATAAGACTCTTGCTCTGGCGTCACCAGTGCTTCCAGCGCTTCATCGTGATGGCGAATCACCACCAAGTCTTTGAGCTCCTGTCCGAAGCGAGCCAACTGGCGTTGGAAAGTACCGGTAGGCGGCTGCTCGATACCGGAAGTTACCGCACGCTCTTCTATTTCTTGGGAGAGGCGCAAGCCAGAAATGCGCTCTTGCTGGGCATTCAACGCTAGGTAGAGGCCAGTGCGATCAACCCGGGGCACGGCGTCAAGTGCTGCCAGTTCACTGGCAATTTCACCGCGAACGGTGGTTAGCGCGGGGTTGTCAGCATCCACCAGACGAGCATCGGCGGTGCGCAGCAGGGCCGCGGAGCCTTCAACATCGCCTTCTAGCTGCAGGCGTTGGTTGGCCAAGCGCAGCAGATAAGCGGCTTCAGCATGCAGCCAATCACGATCGTCGGTTTCCTGCTCTTGAGAAAGCTGGTCAAGCACCTGGCCTAAGGTGTCATCAACGTCGCTACGGTAACTGGCAAACTCATCGCGAAGCTCATCCAGATTACTTTGTAAGGCCTCATCGCGTTCAGCTTCACCGCTGTCGAAGCGTGCTTCAAGGTCGCTGACTGCCTGTTGGGTAGCGCTACCTTCAGCCTGTTGCGCCAACTCGTTGATACGCTGTTGCTGGCTCTCTAAACGTTGCCAGCCTTGCCAAGCGATAAACGTTAGTGCAACCGCCAGGATAATCACCAAGACAATGGCCAAGCCGCTACCTTTACCGCCGCCATTGCCTTGGTGGCTTGTCGTGGCGAGAGGCGGCGTACCTTTTGAACCCCCATCAGACGCAGGCGGTGGTGCGCCTGGCTTTGATGTGCCAGGCGTAGATGCGCTGGACGATGATTTATTGGGCGCTGATGTACTGTGCGTTGATGCAGCAGGCGCAGGCTTAGCGGTAGAGGGAGTCGTACTGGTCAAAGGCGTCGCCGTATCGCTGGTGGAATCTTTTAAGGTGTTTGGCGCGCTGGCGCTTGTTGCCGGCGTTGTGGTGCTTTTATCGGTGCTGGCGGAGCTAGCGTTGGTTGAGCTGGTGCTAGTAGCATTTTTGCCACGTCGCCGCGAACGGCTGTTTTTCGCGCCGTTTTGCGGAGGCGTCGTGGAACTTGGCGTTTTAGCGGCATCACCCCATGCTTTTTCTGAACCAGGTGGTGTGCTGGTGGACGCGGCAGTGTCAGTCGTTATTCCACTCTCTTGAGAGGCATCGACGGACGTCTTTTGCACATCGTCCTGATCGTTTGGTTGTTTGCTCATCTGTCGCTAGCCCTTGTTAAGTTCCTTGATCAACATCGGCACCCGTTGGGTGGCTGTTCCAAGCCAGCGCGGCTTTTAGCGCTGCCGGCGTTGCTCCCGACGCTACCCTGAGGTTACAAAATCCCAGTGTACCGGCCAGTGTAGCTAAACGGCGACTGGAAACGATTAGCGGTTGGTTCAACGCTACTTGGTCGCACCATTTTGCCAGATGTTCTAGTAGTTCGCCGCTGGTGACGATTAACGCCCGGTAATTACCCGCCGCAAGACGTGCCTGTAGGGCGGGTGTGGGTGGCTGCAAGATGCGCCGATAGGTGGCTAATCGCGTTACGCTTGCGCCACGCTCAGTCAAGCTGTCCGTCAATAATGTACGACCACCTTCACCCGCTACCAGTAGAATACGCTGGTGGTCACACTTTCGTAGCGAAGCTAGTGCTAATAATGCTTCACTAGTGTCTTCGCCTGCCTGTGGAGGGGGGATATGAACGCGTACCCCCAACTGCTCAAACAGTATACGAGCCGTCGCACTGCCGACGCTGTAATAATCAATCCCCATGGGTAGCTGCGGCCAGTAGCGATCTACTGCTTCGCACAAACAGAGTGCCGCGAAGGGGCTGACAACCACTATCTTATGGTACTGATCAATATCCAGCCAGATTTGGCGCATGGCAGGGTCTTCTGGCAATGGCTCAAGCTGCATGATGGCCAGTTGCTCGACCTCAGCACCTTGTTCACGCAAGGCATCCGCCAGCGCTTCACCGCGCTCACCAGGTCGACAGATCAGCACCGGAAGGCTCATGGCTCGTTGCTCATAGCTCGTTGCCGTAAACCTCTGCCAATATATCCCCTGCGCCTTGATCAAGCAGGTCTTCAGCAACGCGAATACCTAACGCCTCGGGTTCGTGCATTGAGCCGCTACCTTCGGCGCGAATAACTTCGGTGCCTTCAGGGTTGCCGACCAAGCCGCGCAACCAAATGGTTTCATTAACGGTATCCAGAATGGCGTGGCCCGCAATGGGCACTTGGCAACCACCCTCCAGGCGCGTATTCATCGCCCGTTCGGCGCGCACGCGCGTTGCAGTATCAGCATCATCCAACGGGGCTAATAGCGCAATCAGCTCGGGGTCGTGAAGGCGGCACTCAATGCCCAATGCGCCTTGGCCACAGGCGGGCAAGCACACTTCTGGCGGTAACGCCTGGGCAATCCGCTCATCTAGACCTAGGCGCTTTAAGCCCGAGGTAGCGAGAATAATGGCGTCAAACTCGCCAGCATCTAATTTGGCGAGTCGTGTTTGCACGTTGCCGCGCAGATTAAGAATTTGCAGATCTGGCCGGGCTTCGCGCATTTGTAGGCCACGGCGAAGGCTGGCTGTGCCAATGCGCGCCCCTTCGGGTAGCTCATCAATGTTAGAGTAGTGATTCGATACAAACGCATCGGTGGGATCGGCGCCCACTAAGATGACTGACAAGCCCAGCCCTTCCGGAAAGTGCATCGGCACATCCTTCATGGAATGCACCGCGATATCGGCGCGGCCATCCAGCATGGCATCTTCCAGTTCTTTAACGAATAATCCTTTACCGCCAATTTTTGAAAGTGGCGTGTCGAGAATTTTATCGCCCTTGGTCGATAAAGGCACGAGCTCAACGTCGAGCCCGCTGTGTGCCGCCATTAAACGGTCGCGAACGTACTCAGCCTGCCACATGGCCAATTGGCTTTTACGTGTGGCGATGCGCAGTTTTGTGATAGATAGCACGTACTTCTCCCTATACCGCAGACACGGCGAGTCAAGCTATGATAGTTATCATCATAAAGCACCGAGCGCCACAGTAAAAATGAAGGGGCTAATTATAGTCTCCGCAGCGTGTGTTCCTCATCCCTAGGAAGCCTTATGCCCTCAGTGTTACCTCACGGCCAGTTGGATCAGTTTTTCCTGCTTTCGCAGGATCTGTTCTGTTGTCTTGATTTTGAGGGCAAGCTGCTCCAGGTCAATCCTGCCTTTGAGGCACTACTGGGCTATTCGGCGGATGCGTTGGTCGGTCGCCGTTGTGGCGTTGTCGTAGACCCACAGGATCACCCGGTGATTGAGGTAGCGCTGGCGCGTATGCAGAAAGGGGACGTCATTGCTGCTTTTGAAGTGCGCGCACTGTCGGCATCAGGTGAAACCCACTGGATTGAAATTACCCCAAGTACTGGTGGCGACATTATTTATATTATTGCGCGGGTAATTACGGAGCATAAACAGGCAGAAGCGCAGTTGCTGCGTAACCAGCGGTTGTTTCAAATTGCTGGCGAGACGGCGCTCATTGGCGGCTGGTATGTCGATATGGCGGACGGGGTGCCTATTTGGTCGGATGAGCTTAGCCATATTCATGGAATGCCCTCAGGGTTTCAGCCGACGATGGCAGAGGCTTTCAATTTTTATGCCCCCGGTTCTCAGGAGCGCCTTTTAGAGGCGTTTAATGCCTGCTGTGAGCGCGGCGTTAGCTTTGATGATGAATTTGAAGTAATTACTCAGCAGGGCAAGCACCTTTGGGTACGGGCTATTGGTAAAGCAGTACGCGATGCAGAAGGCACTATTATCCAGGTGCAGGGGGCGTCGCAAGATATCACCGAGCAGAAACAGCTGCGGGAAAATTTAACTCAGCTTGCGCAACGACTCACCACAACGCTTGACAGTATCACTGATGGTTTCTTTACCCTAGATACTCGCTGGCACTTTACCTACGTTAATCGTGAGGCGGAGCGTATTTTACAGCGCCGCGAAGGCGAGCTTCTGGGCCAACATATCTGGCAGAGCTTTCCTGATGCAGAAGGCAGCCGTTTTGATGATGAGTATCAACGCGCTGCCAGACAACAAAAGGCGGTACATTTTGAAGCCTACAATCCGCGGCTGGGATTATGGCTTGAGGCGCACGTATACCCTTCCGCTGAAGGTCTTACGGTCTATTTTCGCGATATCACCGAGCGCAAAGCGAGTGAGCACCAGCTGAAACTGCTGGAGCGTAGCGTTGAATCAAGTACCAACGGCGTCATCATTGTTGACGCCCAAAGCAGCGATCTTCCGATGGTCTATGTGAATACCGCTTTCGAGCGGATTACCGGCTATTCACGTGACGAAGCGTTGGGGCGCAATTGCCGTTTCCTACAAGGCGAAGATACTGACCCCGCCGCGATTAAGTTGCTGCGTGAAGGGGTTGCCGAACAGCGTGAAGTGCACGTGGTGATGCGTAACTATCGGCGTAATGGGGCAGTGTTCTGGAATGATCTGTACATTTCACCTGTCCGCGATGAGATGGGCTTGGTTACCCACTATTTAGGGGTTCAGAATGATGTTTCTGAACAGCGCGAATACCAGACGCAGCTTACCTATAACGCTAATCATGACGCGCTAACGGGGCTACCCAATCGCGTCATGCTTAGTCAGCTTTTGGAACAGGGATGTGTGTTGGCGCGCCGTTATCAGCGCTATATAGCCGTCCTGTTCATTGATTTAGATGACTTCAAGCCGATTAACGATACGCTCGGCCATGATGTAGGCGACTTTATTTTGATTGAGGTCGCTAAGCGCCTAGAGGACGAGCTACGCCCCTGGGATACCGTGGCGCGCTTTGGCAGCGATGAATTCGTTGTTCTACTGCCCGATTTAGCCCATGAAAGTGATGTGGTGCAAGTGGTTGAGCGTGTGCTGCAGCGCCTTTCACCGCCTTACTGGTATCGCGACAGTGAGTTACACATTACCGCCAGTATTGGCATCGCCATCAATGACGGCAGCACAGAAAACCCTCGCCAGTTGATTCAGCAGGCTGATTTGGCCATGTACAAGGCCAAACGACGTGGCCGTAACACTTACCATTGGTATACCGAAGACTTGAATCGCAAGGTTAGCCAACGGGTGAGCCTGCGCAGTGCGCTGCAGCAAGCGATCGAAAAACAGCAGTTTGAGCTCCACTACCAACCGCAAATTCATGCGCCGAGTGGTCGCGTGGTCGGCGTAGAGGCATTGATCCGCTGGCAGCATCCAGAGCGCGGCAATATCCCACCGTCTGATTTTATCAGTCTGGCAGAGGACACTGGGCAAATTATACCGATCAGTGACTGGGTGCTGTACACCGCGTGCCAGGCTGCTCAGCAGTTAAACGCCATGGAGGGTGGTCCCATCACCATGGCGGTCAACATTTCTCCTATGCAGTTTCAGCGGCCAGGCTTTATCGCCTCTATTGAGCAGGTCCTGGCTGATAGCGGCTTAGCGCCTGCTCTGTTGGAGCTGGAGCTTACTGAAGGCGTACTAATGGATAACACCGAGCAAGCTATCCAAGCGCTGCAAGATTTGCGTAGCCTAGGGGTGCATATCGCCCTGGATGACTTTGGAACAGGCTTCTCCAGCCTGAGCTACCTAAAGCGTCTGCCGATTAATAGAATCAAAATTGATCGCTCTTTTGTTCGCGATGTCATCACTGACATCAATGATGCGGCCATTATTGATGGCGTCGTTGCCATGGCGGGAAAAATGGGGTTAGAGGTGTTAGTAGAGGGCGTGGAGACGTCGGAGCAGTTCGCCTACTTAGAACAGCGTAAGTGTGACTATTTTCAGGGCTACTACTTTGCTCGCCCCATGCCCCTCAGCGCTCTCTGTGCGTTTCTGAACTTACCGCCCGCGTTTACTGCTCGCTGAGCGACGACTCTGGTACACTTTCCGCAACGACTCCCACTTTCCGTAACGACTTTTACGTTTTGTCAGCAGGATATACCTTCGATGAGCCAAGCTACGAATCAGTCTTGGGGCGGTCGCTTTAGCGAGCCCACCGATGCCTTTGTCGCACGCTTCACTGCGTCTGTTACTTTCGACCAGCGCTTAGCGCGTCAAGATATTCAGGGCTCCATTGCCCATGCCGCGATGCTGGCCCGCGTGGGCGTGCTGACCGATGACGAACGCGATGCCATTATCAACGGCCTGAACGAGATTCAGGGTGAGATTGAGCGTGGCGAATTCAACTGGTCGGTGCCGCTTGAAGATGTGCACATGAACATCGAAGCACGGCTGACCGACAAAATTGGCATTACCGGCAAAAAGCTGCATACCGGCCGTTCGCGCAACGACCAGGTAGCCACCGATATCCGCCTGTTTATGCGCGATGAGATCGACGTCATCGAAGTGGAATTGAAACGTCTGCGCGAAGGCATGATTGAGCTTGCGGATCGCGAAGCTGACACCATCATGCCCGGCTTTACCCACCTGCAAACCGCCCAGCCGGTCACCTTTGGTCACCATATTCTGGCTTGGCAAGAGATGCTGGCCCGGGATCACGAGCGCCTACTGGACTGCCGTAAGCGTGTCAACGTGATGCCGCTGGGGGCCGCCGCGCTGGCTGGGACGACCTACCCAATTGATCGCCACGTAACAGCAGAGTTACTAGGCTTTGACCGCCCGGCAGAGAACTCCCTGGATGCGGTATCAGATCGTGACTTTGCGATTGAATTTACCAGCTTCGCCAGCATTCTATTGATGCACTTGTCGCGCATGAGCGAAGAGCTGGTGTTATGGACCAGCGCCCAGTTTAACTTTATTGACCTTCCCGACCGCTTCTGCACCGGCTCATCTATTATGCCGCAGAAGAAGAACCCCGATGTGCCTGAGCTGGTACGCGGTAAAACCGGGCGTGTGTATGGCCATTTAATGGCGCTGCTGACGCTAATGAAGTCCCAGCCGCTAGCCTACAACAAAGATAACCAAGAAGATAAAGAGCCGCTGTTTGACGCCGTGGATACCGTGCGCGACTGCTTAAAAGCGTTTGCCGATATGATCCCCGCTATCGAGCCGAAAAAAGCCAGCATGTACGAAGCTGCACGGCGCGGCTTTTCTACCGCGACGGACTTGGCCGACTACTTGGTGCGCAAAGGCGTAGCCTTCCGCGATGCCCATGAGATCGTTGGTCAGTCGGTAGCTTACGGTCTTAAAACCGAAAAAGATCTCTCCGAAATGAGTCTTGAAGAGTTGAAACAGTTCTCCGACATCATTGATCAGGATGTATTTGAGGTGTTGACCTTGGAAGGGTCGGTTGCCGCCCGCAACCATATTGGTGGCACCGCGCCGAATCAGGTGCGCGCTGCAGCCCAGCGGGCACGTGATGCTTTAAACGCACTCAAGGCGGGCGCATGAAAGCACTGACAATCCTGGCCTTTACGGCGCTGCTTTTAATAACGGTTACTGGCTGCGGGCAAAAAGGGCCGCTGTATCTGCCCGAAGATGAACCTGCTACCGCCCCGTCTGGCCCCACGTCAGAATAGCCAGCCTAAGGCGCAGCAGAAGGAGAGCACCATGGATTATTTTAATTACCGCGATGGCGTGCTGTATGCCGAAGATGTGCCGCTGTCACGGATTGCCGACGAACACGGCACACCCTGTTACGTCTACTCAAAAGCGACCTTTGAGCGTCATTTTCGCGCCTATACCGAAGCGCTGGGCGGTCACCCGCACCTGATTTGTTATGCGGTGAAAGCCAACTCTAACCTGGCAGTGCTGGGCCTTTTGGCCAAGCTTGGCGCGGGGTTCGATATTGTTTCCATCGGTGAGCTTGAGCGGGTATTAAAAGCGGGCGGTGATCCGGCCAAAGTGGTTTTTTCCGGCGTTGCCAAACAGGCTCACGAAATGGCCCGCGCGCTTGAAGTGGGCATTAAGTGCTTTAACGTTGAGTCGCGCCCAGAACTTGAGCGTTTGAATCGCGTCGCGGGGGAGCTGGGTAAAATTGCACCGGTGTCGCTGCGGGTGAACCCGGACGTGGATGCGGGTACACACCCTTACATCTCAACTGGTTTGAAGGACAACAAGTTCGGTATTCCGGTCGATGAAGCGCTGGATGTTTACCAACTTGCGGCGAGCCTGCCCAACCTGCAGGTGAAAGGGCTCGATTGCCATATTGGTTCGCAGCTCACTGAGACGGCACCCTTCCTGGATGCGCTGGATCGTTTGCTAATGCTGATGGAGCGCCTGCGTGAGCGAGGCATCGAAATCGAGCACCTCGATTTGGGCGGCGGTTTAGGCGTGCCCTATCGCGATGAAAAGCCGCCCCAGCCGTTCGATTACGCTAGCCAACTGCTGGCGCGGCTATCGCGTTGGGAAGGTGGCGAAGCACTTACGCTACTGTTTGAACCCGGTCGTTCGATAGCCGCCAATGCGGGCGTTATGCTGACCCGAGTGGAATTTCTCAAGCCCGGCGAAACCAAGAATTTTGCGATTGTCGATGCGGCAATGAACGACTTAATTCGCCCAGCGCTGTATCAGGCATGGCAGGCGATTGTGCCGGTGGATACTCGCGAAGTGCGCGAAAGCGCCCTTTACGATGTGGTAGGCCCGGTCTGTGAAACCGGCGACTTCCTGGGTAAAGAGCGCGAGCTGGCGATTGCCGAAGGAGACTTGTTGGCAGTGCGTTCGGCGGGCGCCTACGGGTTTGTCATGGCGTCAAATTACAACAGCCGACCACGCGCCGCTGAGCTGATGGTTGATGGCGACAGCTGTCATGTGGTGCGGGCGCGGGAAACCGTTGCCAGCCTTTGGGCGGGAGAGGCACTGCTGCCTGAAGGGGGGCACTGATGCTATTACATTTCACCAAGATGCATGGCCTGGGCAATGACTTTGTTATGGTCGATCTGGTCACTCAGCGCGCCCGGTTGGATGAAGCGCAAATTCGTGCGTTGGCTGACCGGCGCTTTGGCATTGGTTTTGATCAGCTGTTGGTCGTTGAACCACCCCAGAATCCGGAGATGGATTTTCGCTACCGTATTTACAATTCTGACGGCAGTGAAGTAGAAAACTGCGGCAACGGTGCGCGCTGCTTTGCTCGTTTCGTGCGCGATCAGCGCTTGACCCATAAGCACGAAATTAATGTAGAAACCGCTGGCGGGCCGCTGGTGCTCACTGTTCAGCTCGATGGTATGGTGCGAGTCGACATGGGGCGACCGCGCTTTAGCCCCATGGCGCTGCCGTTTGATGCGCCTGGCGATCAGCCGCTACATGCATTAGAGGTGGGTGGTGAAACGCTACAGATTGGCGTGGTTTCCATGGGCAACCCCCACGCGGTGCTACAGGTGGACAGCGTCGACACTGCGCCGGTCGAGCGACTAGGGCCATTGGTGGAAGCGCATCCGCGCTTTCCCAAGCGTGTTAACGTAGGCTTTATGCAGATACTCTCGCCCAGTGAGATTCGCTTACGTGTCTATGAGCGTGGCAGCGGTGAAACGCTCGCCTGCGGCACGGGTGCCTGCGCGGCGGTGGCCAGCGGTATTCGCCAAGGGTTGTTAAAAAGTCCTGTGAAAGTCCACTTGCCCGGTGGAGAGCTCAGCATCGAGTGGCCTGACCCTGAAGGGTCGCTAATGATGGTGGGGCCCGCGACACGCGTCTTCGATGGCCGTGTAGCGATCAGTTAAGCAGTACTCAATTAATCCGAGGAGAACGGCGATGTCACAAGCCCCCGAACCCCGCAAAACGCTCGATCCTGATCAAGTGGCGTTCTGGCTGGCGCGTCATCCCGATTTTTTCGTCGGCCGTGAAGGATTGCTGCAGCAGTTGCAGGTGCCCCATCCTCATATTGACGGGGCGGTATCGCTGTTGGAACGCTTGGTGTTTGATCTGCGCAAGCGCGCCGAAACGGCAGAAGGTCGTCTAGAGCACTTGCTTGAGACCGCTCGCCATAATGAGTCCCAATACCGTCGGCTGCGTGAAACGCTGATTGCGCTGGTGGAAGCGCAAGACCGCGATGCGCTGGCGCAAGCCTTGGCTACCCAACTGAGCGAGCGTTTTGAAACGCCTGCTATGGCGCTGTGGTGCCCTGCCACGCTAAGCGATACGGAGCCGGCGCCGCCCCAACCGCCCCGGCATGTGCTGGATCAGCACGCCAGCGCACGCCTAGCCGCGCTGTTAGATGGCCGTACCAGCCGCTGCGTGAAACTTAGCGTCAGTGATTGGAAGTGTTTGTTGCCGCACGTTAAAGCGCCTCGCAAAGCGGGTTCATGCGCCATTTCACGCCTCTCGGCGGGAGATCCATTGGGTTATCTGCTGCTAGCCAGCCCCAGCCCCGACGCCTACCGGGCCAGCATGGACACGTTATTTACCGAGTATTTAGGCGATATCGTTGCCCGGCTGCTGGTACGTCTAGGCGATCATGGTTGAAACGCTCCCTGCTGAAATAACCATAGCCAAGCGCGCCGAGGCATTTCTGGCCGCGCTGGCGACCCACGCAAGCCCTGCTACCGTAGAGGCTTATCGGCATGATCTGGCCGCGCTGTGTAAATTTACTGAGCGCCGCGAAGTAATCGATCCGGCGGCGTTAGATACCGCGCTATTAAGAACGTTTTTGGGCTCGGAGCGCAGCCGAGGCCTGGCGCCTAGAAGCCTTGCCCGGCGCAGAGCAGCGCTTTCCCAGTTTGCCGACTACCTCGTTAAGCAGGGCGTGCTGGTCGATAATCCAGTGGGTTTGCTACGCACGCCGAAACAGCCCAGCCACTTACCGCGTCCGGTCGATGTAGACGCCCTGGCGCGCTTTCTCGACACCCCTCACGACGGCTCACCGCTGGGTGTTCGGGATCAGGCCATTCTTGAGCTGTTTTATTCCAGCGGCCTGCGCTTGGCAGAGTTGGCGGCGCTTGATCTCGGGGACCTGCAAAACAGTCGAGTAAGAGTGATTGGTAAAGGCGGCAAGCCGCGCCAAGTGCCGGTAGGGCGCCGGGCTCAGCAGGCACTGGCTGAGTGGCTGGGTTGCCGTTCAGTGCTGGCGCCGATGCATGAGCTTGCGCTATTTGTAGGGCAGCGGGGCACGCGTCTAGGCCATCGTGCCATTCAAAAACGCTTAGCCCAACTATCGCTGGCTCGCGGTTTACCCGAGCATCTGCACCCTCACCGTTTGCGTCACTCCTTTGCCAGTCATCTGTTGGAATCAAGCCAGGATTTGCGCGCCGTGCAAGAGCTGCTCGGGCACGCCAACCTATCGACGACACAGATCTATACCCGGCTTGACTGGCAGCATCTTGCTACCAGCTATGATGCCGCGCATCCGCGTGCTAAACGCAATAGCCCAAGGAGCAAGCCATGACCACGCTGAAGGCGATTACCTTCGATCTAGACGATACGCTGTGGGATAACCATGGGGTGATGGCACGTACTGAAGAAGGGCACTACCGCTGGCTACTGGAAGCGCTTAACGCTTGGCGTGCTGCACGCCAGGAGCCTGCTCTAGGATTATCACCGGCAGGTGGCGGGAACGATTATCTTCAGCGCCGACAGCAGCTGGCTAGAGAAGTACCGGAGCGGCGGGGCGATTTTACCTGGCTGCGGCTACGTGCCCTGGAGGCGCAGTTGGAAGCTGAAGGTCTGCCCCGCAGTGCAGCGCTATTGTGGGCGGCGGCAGCGATGAATGAGTTCCATCGTCTGCGTGTACAGGTGACGCCCCATCCCGAGGCTGCAGGGTTACTTGCCGCGTTAACCGAGCGCTATCAGCTGGCGGCAATCACCAACGGCAATATCCATTTGGCTCGTCAGCCGTTGGCGGCCTACTTTCCAGTGGCCATCGCTGCTGGCGAATTGCTGGCACCCAAGCCTGACCCTACATCGTTTCTTACCGCACTTTCGCGCTTAAACGTTGCGCCCGAATGCGCGATGCATGTAGGCGACTCGTGGCTGGAGGACATACTACCCGCCCAACAGTTGGGTATGCATGCAGTATGGGTGTCAGCTACAGGGGATCAACAGTTACCCCCACGAGTGCATCGTATTGCTCATATTAAAGAGTTACCCAGCGTGCTGGAGACGTTAGACAAGAGGCGCTAGAAAAACATCATTCAGGTGGCGTGTGTAGCCACTTATCGAGTTTCTGTGACAGCGTATCAACGCCGTCGCGCTTGAGTGAGGAGAATAGCTGTACAGAGACGAGATCTTCCCACTCTTTGAGGCGTGAACGCACTTTTTGTAGCGCAGCGTTGGCAGGCCCTTTCTTGAGCTTGTCTGACTTAGTCAGCAAAATATGCACCGGCATTTCGCGCTGGTCAGCATAATTAAGCATCATCTGGTCAAACTCGGTGAGCGGATGGCGTACGTCCATTAGCAGTACTAAACCGCGCAGGCTAAAGCGGTTGCGTAAGTACTCGGCCAGGTGTTTTTGCCACTCTAATTTGACTGATTCAGGCACCTTGGCGTAGCCGTAGCCTGGCAGATCCACTAAGCGCCGCGCTTCATCGTTCATGACGCTAAAAAAGTTGATCAGCTGTGTACGGCCAGGGGTGCGCGAGGTGCGCGCCAGCGCAGTTTGCTGGGTTAACGCATTGATAGCGCTGGATTTGCCCGCGTTTGAGCGGCCAGCAAACGCCACCTCTGCACCGGTATCATCCGGGCAAAGCGCCAGGGTGGGAGCGCTGATAATAAAACGCGCCGTGGGGTAGTTCAGTCGAGAGACCGGGCTATCATGGGGGGTAGACATGGACTTAATCCTGGAAGACGAACATAAAAGCGGCCAGCTCGGCGCACTAATATCTCATTATTGCCTCACTATCACGTAGAGTAGACAGCACGATAGCGAAGCATGATATAGAGAGCACAAAGCAGTACCGCGACGAATTACCCCTAAAGCAGACCAGGACTTGCATTCCCGCCGCCGAGGTGATTCGTTATAATGCAAGCGGTTTATATCTGCGACCTGGGGCGCTAGTGTACCATCGCGCTCTAGCCGACAGCGACCAACGCGATACGTTGTTCGTATTGGCGGAGCTAACCCTGGTAATTTATGGAGCCTGGGAAGCGCCCAGGGTGCGTACCAGTCAAACATAAAACGGCATAGTGGAATAGCAATGAGAAAGTTACTGGCAAGCCTAGCAATTACCATGGGCGCCGTTGGCACCGCCCACGCACAAACGGACTACCAAGCCGATGCTGACGCATCTGCCGGGCAAGAGATGGCGCAGACCTGTGCTGCCTGCCATGGCGCGCAAGGCATTAGCCCATCGGGTGCCTTCCCTCACTTGGCGGGGCAGCAAATGTCTTACCTCGCCAAGCAAATCATGGATATTCGTGACGGCAACCGTATGGTTCCCCAAATGGCCGGTCAGGTAGATGACTACTCTGATCAAGATGCCTGGGATGTGGCGGCATTCTTCGCTGGCCAAGAGGCTAACCTAGGCCAAACGAACGACGAAGACGAAGATCTGCTGGCGCGCGGTGAAGAACTTTACCGCGCTGGCGATATGTCAAAGGGTATTCCAGCCTGCGCCGCTTGCCATACGCCAACCGGTGTCGGTATTGGCAGTGCCGTGTACCCCGGTCTTTCGGGTCAGCATGCGGAGTACACTGTGGCAACGCTACAGGATTTCGCATCGGGTGAGCGTGCCAATAGCCCCAATAACGTGATGGGCGATATTGCTTCAAAAATGAGCGATGCCGATATGGAAGCTGTGGCTAACTATTTGTTAGGGCTGAACTAACGGTTTAAAGCGTCAATGCTTACCTATGCTGAACTTGGAACCTCATCCAGTGCTAATCGCGTGGGCTGGATGAGGGAACCCTCCGCACTATTGGCGGTCTCAGCTTTCGCTTCCCAATGGAGAATTCACGCTATGTTTAAAACGCTAATGGTAGCGGTGGTCGGTTTAGGACTTTCTGTGGCGGTCAATGCCCAGGAACTGGTTGAAGGTCAGCACTATGAGCTGCTCCCATCGCCTGTAGAGACCCACGTTGAAGAGGGTCAGATTGAAGTCACCGAAGTGTTCTGGTTTGGCTGCCCGCACTGCTACCGGCTGCAAGAGCCCGTTAATGCGTGGTATGAAACGCTGGAAGGCGACGTTAGCGTAGAGCATATGCCTGCCACCATGGGGGGCGACTGGAATACCCATGCGACCGCTTTTTATGCGGCAGAGTCGTTAGGTATTGAGGAAGAGCTGCACGCGGATTTCTTTAATGCTATTCATCAGGAAGGTCGTTCGTTAACAGAGACTGATGATATCGCTGCTTTTTTCGCTGAATATGGCGTAAGCGAAGAAGAAGCCAAACAGGCACTGACTGCTTTTAATGTACGCAGTGAAGTTAACAAGGCCAATAGCCGCATGCGTGAAATGCGTTTAATGGGCGTACCAGCGCTGGTAATTGATGGCCGCTTTGTGGTTACGCCTAGTACCGCCGGGAGCCTTGATAATATGCCGCAAATTGCACAAGCGCTGATTGAACAGGTGCGTGCAGAGCGCACGGAATAACCGTGTGGGATGAAGTGAGAGAAAGTGATGAGGCCGCGATGAAGGGCGTTAAGCCCTTAATGACAGAGCCTTCAACGACTAAGTCGTCGCTACTTGGAACTGGTCACCTGCGTCTGTTGACGTTTAACCTGCAGGTGGGCATTCAAACGTCTGCTTATCATCACTACCTCACCCGTAGTTGGCAGCATTTATTGCCCCATCCGCGGCGCCAGCACCGCCTTGATATGATGGGCGAAGTGCTCAGTCAATTTGATGTGGTGGGATTGCAGGAGGTTGATGGCGGTAGCTTTCGCTCCAGCCGCGTCAACCAAGTGGAGTATCTTGCCACTAAAGCAGGTTTTCCCCACCATTTTCAGCAGTTGAACCGTAATCTGGGGCGTATTGCCCAGCATAGTAATGGTCTGCTCTCGCGTTTAGTGCCCAGCAAGATTGAAGAGCATCGATTACCTGGGGCAATGCCAGGGCGTGGCGCCATTCATGCGCGCTTCGGTGATGGCCCGGATGCACTGCATATTTTTGTTGCTCACTTAGCGCTTAGTCATCGTGGCCGGGTACGGCAGTTGAATTATTTAAGTGAGATTATTCAACCGCTGCGCCATGTGGTCGTGATGGGTGACCTAAATTGCACGCCAGAGCAGCTGCATGCCCATGAACGCTTTTGTACTTCACTACCGCTACACCCGGTAAAACCATTGCTTAGCTACCCTTCCTGGCAGCCTCGCCGTGCGCTGGATCACATCCTGCTTTCTCAGTCGCTGGAAGCTGCTGAAGTGCGTGTGCTTGATCACCTTTTCTCTGACCATCTGCCGATAGCACTGGATTTGCCGCTTCCATCCGCTTGCCTGTTGGCGCTTGAAACGGCCAATGCAAAGCAACATTTACCCAAATAGCCGCGTTTTATGCTGCCAGAGCGGATCTAATTGGTAGATGGGGATGACGTTCGGCCTAGAATCAGCGATGATTCTGGGCCGTTTTCTTTTCCAGGACATTTTTCATGCGCTCCAATGCTCATGAGCCACGATTACTGCGTTGGCTCGACTGCTTGACCGAGGGAGTGGGCCGGGCCATTGCCTGGCTGGTAGTCATCATGATGTTAGTGCAGTTTGCCATCGTGATCATGCGCTACGCCTTGGGTATACACAGCACCGTGATGCAAGAGTCGGTGATGTACATGCACGCGGCGGTGTTTATGCTGGGTGCCGCTTGGACGCTGCGCCATGATGGCCACGTTCGTGTCGATATCTTTTATCGTCGCTGGTCAGATCGCGGCCGGGCGTGGATCGATTTTTTAGGTACGCTTTTTCTGCTCATTCCCGTATCGCTATTTATTGCCATCAGCAGCTTTCGTTATGTCGCTACCAGTTGGGCCATTATGGAGCGCTCTCCTGATGGCGGTATTCCCGGCGTCTTCCTGCTCAAAACGTTAATCCTGGTAATGGTTGGGCTACTACTGCTGCAGGCCGTTGCCCAGTTGATCCGCCAAGCGTTAATCATTCGTGGCAAGTTGCCCAGTTCATCCCCCGAGCATGAGGAGATCATCTAGTGCTGGCGTCCGTATTAGAGTTTATGCCGCTGGTACTGTTTGCCACGGTGTGCGCGGTACTTATGTTGGGTTACCCGGTGGCCCTGGCGTTGGCGGGTACGGCGCTGGCCTTTGCTGGGGTAGGGCTTGCGTTACAAAGCATGGGCGTGCCCGTGCCGTTTGAATCGCGCATGATGAGTGCAATGCCCAATCGGCTTTACGGCATTATGACCAACCAAACCCTGTTAGCAGTGCCGCTGTTTGTGTTGATGGGGGTGCTGCTTGAGAAGTCGCGGGTGGCAGAAACGCTGCTGGACGCGATGGCAATGGCCTTTGGTGCGCTGCGCGGTGGTTTGGGTATTGCCGTAGTGATTGTGGGTATGTTGCTTGCAGCCTCCACCGGTATTGTTGGCGCGACTGTTGTTACGATGGGCCTGCTATCGCTACCCACGATGCTTAAACGTGGCTACTCGCCAGCGCTAGCTACAGGCACTATCTGTGCGACAGGTACGCTCGGGCAGATTATTCCCCCATCGATTGCCTTGGTACTGTTAGGTGATGTGCTTTCCAATGCCTATCAGCAGGCGCAGCTTTCAATGGGCGTCTGGAGTCCGAAAACGCTTTCAGTGGGCGATCTGTTTATTGGCGCGCTAGTGCCCGGCCTACTGCTGGTCGTTGCCTATATCGTTTACCTGCTGATTGTTGCTTGGCTGAAACCAAGCGTGGCACCTGCCGCGGATCGTGAAGCGCTGAAGGCCGAGCTTGGTCATACGGGCAGTATCTGGCCTCTGCTATTGAAGGGGCTAATACCCCCGGTCCTGTTAATTGTTGCGGTTCTTGGTTCGATTTTGGGCGGCTTTGCCACGCCGACGGAAGCGTCAGCAGTCGGTGCCTTCGGTGCACTACTGTTGGCTGCGGCCAACCGGCGGTTAAGTGTCACCATGCTGCGTGAAGTGGTGCGCTCGACCGCCCAGGTCACCAGTATGGTGTTTTTGATTCTGATCGGTGCTGCGCTGTTTTCCCTGGTGTTTCGCGCCTATGGCGGTGAAGAGCTGGTAACGCACATGTTTGAAGCAATGCCAGGCGGCGTCATCGGCGCCACCTTGGTGGTCATGCTGGTGATTTTCTTACTTGGTTTTATCCTCGACTTTATTGAAATCACATTCGTGGTGGTGCCCATTGTTGGGCCGGTGTTGCTGGCCATGGGGATTGATCCGATCTGGCTGGGCATTATGATTGCCGTCAATCTACAAACATCGTTTTTAACGCCGCCTTTTGGTTTTGCACTGTTCTATTTGCGCGGTGTTACCCCACAAAGCGTGCCTACCTCGGCTATTTACCGTGGTGTGATACCCTTTATTATCATGCAGCTAGGCATGTTATTGGCGCTTGCACTGTTCCCTGAACTTGCCACTTGGCTACCGTCAGTGATGTAAGGGGGAAGTATGCAGCCTATTGCTAATGTGCTCACCATTGCAGGCTCTGATCCGTCCGGCGGCGCAGGTTTGCAAGGCGATTTAAAAACCTTCTCGGCGCTGGGTGTGTATGGCACCAACGTGATCACTGCGGTGATCGCCCAGAACACCTGTGGTGTGGCGTCGGTGTACCCGGTGTCGCCCCAGGCTATTCGCGAACAGTTAGAGCATTTGCTGGATGATGTGGCACTGGACGCGGTTAAAATCGGTATGGTCGCTAGCCGTGAAGTCGCTGAGGTCATTGCCGATGTGCTGCGCCAGCGCCGCCCGCGTTGGATTGTGCTCGACCCGGTGATGGTCGCCAAAAGCGGCGATATTCTAGTCAATGATGAAGGCATCCGAGCGGTACGCGATATTTTAGTGCCGCTGGCCGATGTGATAACGCCGAATCTACCGGAGGCGGCGGTGCTGCTTGATTCGCCATCGCCCACTAGTTTAGACGCTATGGAAGCCATGTTGCCGGGCTTAACGCAACTGGGAGCGCCCTATGTGGTGCTGAAAGGCGGCCATTTGCGCGGCGCTACCTGCCCTGATCTGCTGGCAACGCCAAGCGGCCATCAGTGGCTTCCCGCTTCGCGCATTGATACCAACAACCTGCACGGCACTGGCTGTGCGCTCTCTTCAGCGATTGCTGCCTGCCTGGCGAAGTTGCCTCTGGATGCAGGCATTGATGCGCCAACGGCCGCGATTAGCGATGCCAAGCAGTGGCTGCATTCAGCGTTAGAAGCCAGCGTGCGCCTAAATGTAGGTAAAGGACGCGGCCCGGTGCACCATTTTCACGCTTGGTGGTAATTTGGTGCTTGGTGGTAATTTGGCATAGTGCATTTAGACAGCAAGTAGCTTGCCAGAAAGCGTATTGCACACCATGCTAAGGAGTGTTTGCTTAACGGCTTGTAAGGCTGAGTTGCTCAGCCAAGGAGCGTTTCGCCATGCCCCGCACTCACTCACCAAGCACAATCCTATTTGCCACCGATCTCTCCGCTGAAAATCGTGCCGCCTTTGCCCGCGCCCTACGGCTGGCCTACACCCAGGGCGTTCAGCTAGATGTTCTACACGTACTTGATCCGTATCTACCGCGGCGTGTGCTGCTGGATGTAGAGCGCGCAGTGGTAGAAGACATCACCGCCACGTTAACGGATTTGCGCGAAGACTACGCCCTCGAAGCGCCAAAAACGCTGATTCAAACTGTTACCGGCTCTCCACATATTGAGATCGTCCGCGAAGCTCACGAGCGCAATGCTGAGCTGATTGTTCTCGGCATGCATCGAAAACGGGGGCAGAAGGACCTGCTAGCGGGCACCACCGCGATGCGTGTACTGCGCAGTGCTCCTTGTCCGGTGGTGGTTTCCTCTTACCAGCCAACCCAGCCCTGGCAGCATATTTTGGTGCCTATCGATTTTTCGCTGACCGCCCGGCATACCCTAAAAGAGGCCCTGATCCGCTTCCCTGAAGCGTCGCTAACGCTACTGCACGCCTGGACCCTGCCCGGCGAACGTGAGCTAGGCTCGCAAGCCTATTACGCCCAGTGGCGTGAGCATGAAGTGCTACGTTTGCGTGAACAGTTGACCAGCGAAGTTGATAGCCTGATGCGCGAGCTAGATGGTGTACCTGACATTGAGCTGGTGCTAGAACAGGGAGCACCCTGCGAAGTGCTGCAAGCCTATATGAAACGCCACACACCAGACCTTGTGATGATCGGCAGTCGTGGTCAGCTTCATCACACCAGCCAAGTAACCGAAATGCTACTTAGTGAACCCCACTGCGATCTTATGCTATGCCGTGCGTGGTGAAGATAATAAGTATTTCCTTAGGCTATTTTCTGGGTAAATCGGACTGCATCTCACTTAGCTGCATGCAAAGCGGGAGTTAGCCTTTGAATAGGAAAAATCGGCCTAGCAGCGCTACACTGGCGATTTGTTAGCGCAGGAGAGGCACCTTGAAAGCATTGATTCAACGGGTGAAGCGCGCCAGCGTGGAAGTGGAAGGTGAATTGGTCGGTAGCATCGATCACGGGCTGCTGGCATTGGTAGGGGTTGAGAAACACGATGACGCGGCCACCGTGGAAAAGCTGCTGCATAAGCTGCTCCATTACCGTGTATTTAGCGACGCTGATGGCAAAATGAATCAAAACCTGCAGCAGGTTAACGGTGGGCTGCTGCTTGTCTCGCAGTTCACCCTCGCCGCAGATACCCGCAAAGGGCTGCGGCCGAGTTTCTCCAGTGCTGCTCCCCCCGCCCAGGGAGAGGAGCTTTTTGATCTACTGGTAAGCCAAGCGCGCGCTACTTGGCCGAACGTGGCCACCGGTGAGTTTGGCGCCGATATGCAGGTGGCGCTGGTCAACGATGGTCCGGTGACGTTTTTGCTGGAAAGCTAGTGGGCCTTACGAGGTTTAGCTAACCGTTTCTTCGCTGGCCAGTAGCTCGGCTTCCATTGTCTCTAGCGCCTCTTCGGCGCTGAGCCACTGCCGTTCTGACTCATCCAGGCGCGCTTTAATCTCCGCTTGTAGGCTCAGTGTCTTGGTCAGTTCGGCTTTACGGGCGCTATCGGTGTAGAGCTCAGGGTCAGCCAGCACTTGTTCTACATTTTCCAATTCCAGCTGGGCCTTTTCCATGGCATTTTCGGCTTGGTCGCGCTGCTTTTTCAGCGGGCGTAACTTTTCGCGCAGTTCGGCGGCTGCTTTACGGGATGCTTTGCGCGCTTCGCGACTGTCTCCACTGGGTTGCTGGCTCTGGCGCTCGGCTTTTTCACCGCGTGAGTCGCGCCGACTCTCTTCCAGGCGCGCTTTAAGCCAAACCCGATAGTCCTCCAAATCACCATCAAAAGGTTCCACCCGGTTATCGGCGACGCGCCAGAACTCATCAACCGTGGCGCGCAATAAGTGGCGATCATGGGAGACCAAAATAACCGTGCCTTCGAAACTTGCCAGCGCCTGGGTCAGCGCCTCGCGCATCTCTAAGTCCAGATGGTTGGTGGGCTCATCGAGCAACAGCAAATTGGGTTTCTGCCAGGCAACTAGCGCTAGGGCTAAGCGGGCTTTTTCACCGCCAGAGAAGCTCGCCACTTGGCCAAAGGCGTCATCGCCCTTAAAGCCAAAGCCACCCAGGAAATTGCGTATATCCTGATCGCTAGCGGCGGGAGAAAGGCGCTGAACGTGCACAAATGGGGTCGATGAAATGTCCAGGCTCTCTAACTGATGCTGGGCGAAGTAGCCAATCGCCAAGTGTTCGCCGGGCACACGCTTGCCATTCAGTAGCTCAAGCTCGCCGGTAAGCGACTTAATTAACGTCGATTTACCGGCGCCATTGGGACCTAGCAGGCCAATACGGCTACCAGGAAGCAGCGTGATGTTAACGTTATCCAACTGAACATTATCGCTGCTCTCTGCGTCACCCACGCTGCCAGCTTTACCGCGATAGCCAAGCTGGGCTTGATCTAACACCAACAGTGGCCGCGAGGTTTTTTCAGCGGCAGGCAAGGTAAAGTGGAAGGGGGAATCAACGTGAGCAACAGCGATATCCTCCATCCGCTCAAGCATTTTGACCCGGCTCTGTGCCTGCTTGGCTTTGGTTGCCTGAGCCTTAAAGCGGGCGATGAAGCGCTCAATCTCTTCCCGGCGTGCCTGCTGTTTGGCAGCTTCGGCCTGCTGCAAGGCAAGCTTTTCGGCACGGGTACGTTCAAACTGTGAGTAATTGCCGCGGTAAAGCTCCAGCTTTTGATGATGCATATGCACGATGTGATCGCACACTGCGTCCAAAAAATCGCGGTCATGAGAAATAAGCAGCAGGGTGCCGGGGTAGCGGGTTAACCACTGCTCTAGCCACAGTAAGGCATCCAGATCCAAGTGGTTGGTAGGCTCATCCAACAGCAGTAGATCGGAGGGCATAAACAGTGTGCGGGCAAGATTGACTCGCATCCGCCAACCACCCGAAAAGGCAGAAAGCGGGCGGGTGAGGTCTGTCTGCACAAAGCCCAGTCCCACCAGCAGCTGTGCCGCACGTGACTCTGCGCGATAGCCATCCAGGGTTTCGATTAAGCCATGCAGTTCAGCCTCCCGGTGGGCTTCCCCCGCTTCACGGGCAGCCAGCAAGTCTGCCTCCGCTTGGCGCAGCGCGATATCGCCATCCAGTACATACTCAATAATAGGGCGGTCGAGAGCGTCTACTTCCTGGGCCATGTGCGCAATGCGCTGGCCGCCGCTCATCTCAACATCGCCCTGGTCGGGCCCAAGCTCGCCCAGCAATAGTTTAAACAGGCTCGACTTGCCGGCGCCGTTTGCCCCGATAATGCCGGCCTTGACCCCGTTATTTAGGGTAACGTCCGCGTTGTCGAGTAGCGTTTGCGTGCCGCGTTGCAGGGCGACTTGGCGCAGTGCGATCATGCCTTCTCCCGAAAAAAGTGGGTCATACGATGCGAGATTCAATTGCGCTTGATTCTACCCGATTGCAGCGGCTACAGCAGATATCACTGTGGGATTTTGCACTTTCGCTGTACGCCATGCCGGGCGTTGAGGCTGCATGCCTGACGCTGCAAGATGAGAACGACGTGGATGTGTGTGAGTTGCTGTTTCACTGTTGGCTCTATTCCTGCGGCTTGGAAGTGATCCCAGCAAAGGTGATGACGATACGCAGGGAGCGTTGCCAATGGCAGCAGCACGTAACAGAGGTATTGCGCGGATTACGCCGTGATTTAAAAGCCTCAGCGGCTGCCAGTGAGTCAGTTGCAACACTGCGCCAGACGATCAAACAAGCTGAGCTAATGGCCGAGCGTGAGAACCTTCAACGTTGGCAAGGGTGGATTTTGACATCCCTAAACAGTGAGCAAAAACTAAGAAATAGAGATGAAAAAACGCCAAACGCCGCGATATGGTTGCGAAAACAGCTGTTTATAACCGATGAAGAGGGTGTGGCTAAAGAAGCTAGCAAAATGCCAGCAGCGTCACTTCAGGCACTGCAAACGGTTGCTTGCCAGCTTGACCCTCACCAAGTAGCGCGCTAGCCTGAAATTAGGCTAATTTTAAGCTGACTTTAAAACATCAAGCATTATTGGGTTCACCGCGAGTAGCCAAGTGTGGCATGGCTGCCTGCTAGCAACACCGTTAGTAACAACAGGCTAGTAACAACAGTTAGCGAACATCTGTTAGGGTAAAACGATAGCAAAATAGCAGTGTGGCGTTGAGAAGCGCATAAGCTGAACTGGTTTATAAAGCTAGATTTTAAAACAGGCTGATTTTTCGAAACAGGTAGTTGCGCTGGTACTGGGCATTTACCAACCCAAGGGGAACATCGCATGAAGTCAAGCAAGTTCGTTTCTA
This sequence comes from Halomonas sp., assembly GCF_011050415.1. GTDB lineage: Bacteria > Pseudomonadota > Gammaproteobacteria > Pseudomonadales > Halomonadaceae > Vreelandella. The sequence continues at coordinate 202,622 of NZ_DRFS01000020.1, read as the reverse complement.
CTCGCTCCGTAACGACAAAACTAATGACGACGGCTACCGTTAGCGCGCTGTTAGTAGGCATGTCGAGTGCTGCCTATGCAGATAACTGGCGTTATGCCCACGAAGAGTATGAAGGCGATGTGCAAGATGTTTTCGCCATAGCGTTTAAAGAGCACGTAGAAGAAAATTCAGACCATACCGTTCAGGTTTATCGCTTTGGTGAGCTGGGTGAGTCTGACGATATTATGGAGCAGACCCAGGCCGGTATTCTTCAGTTTGTTAACCAATCCCCAGGCTTTACCGGTGCGTTGATTCCTGAAGCACAGATCTTCTTTGTTCCTTATCTACTGCCGACGGATCCTGACACCGTCGTTGAGTTTTTCAACACTAGTACCGCGATCAATGAAACCTTCCCCGAGCTATACGCTGAGCAAGGCCTTGAACTGCTGAAGATGTATCCGGAAGGCGAAATGGTGCTGACGCTGGATGAGCCGATCACAACGCCGGAAGAGTTACGTGGTAAAAACATTCGTACCATGACCAACCCGCTGTTGGCTGAAACGTATAGCGCCTTCGGCGCCAGCCCGACGCCGCTACCTTGGGGCGAAGTTTACGGTGGCCTGCAAACTAACATCCTTCAAGGTCAGGAAAACCCGATTTTCTGGATCGAGTCTGGCGGTCTGTATGAAGTATCGCCTAACCTGATCTTTACTGGTCATGGCTGGTTCACAACGGCGATGATGGCCAACCAAGACTTCTTCGACGGTTTGTCTGAAGAAGACCAGGAGCTGGTTCGTGAAGCGACAGAAGCCGCTTATGAGCATACCCTTGAGCACATCTCAGGCTTGGCTGATGAGTCTCTGGCGAAAATTGAAGAAGCGTCTGATGACGTGACCGTTACACGTTTGAATGAAGAGCAGATTCAAGCCTTCCGTGACCGTGCCCCACAAGTAGAAGAGCGCTTTATTGAGATGACCGGTGAGCGCGGTACTGCCTTGCTGGAGCAGTTCAAGCAAGACCTAGAAGCCGTTACTAACGAGTAAGGTATCGCTTGCTGAAGGGTTGATGATTAAAGGGGTAGCCACAGGCTGCCCCTTTTTCGTTCAAGGCGAAGCTCTAATGACAAACACTTCGGCTAATCAGCGTTGAATGGTCATTAATCTTTACTGGTTAGAGTGTTAAGAAACGTAGCAGTGGAAAGTGATTGTGCAAAAATGCTGCCACGCGTGATGCGGGTAGTGAAGACGTATGGGGAACCTAAAGGAGCAATTGCGATGGATATGAGCGAAGACGATATTGCGGAAAAAAACTATCGCTCGATGCTGCCTGGACCATTGGGCGTGCTAGACACCTGGATTAGCAAAGCGGAAGGGGTCATTTTAGCGGGCGGGATTATCCTTATGGCGATTAACACGATGGCGAACGTCATCGGGCGCTTTGCGTTTGGGGAAAGCCTGCACTTCTCTGAAGAGGTTAATCGCATGCTGATTGTACTCGTCACCTTTGCGGGTATCGGCTATGCCGCACGGCATGGGCGGCACATTCGCATGTCAGCTATCTATGATGCTTTGCCAACCGGTGGCCGCCGCTGGTTAATGATATTGATATGCCTGTTTACTGCGTTAGTGATGTTTACGCTTTGCTACTACTCCGTCCATTACATGCTGACGGTAATGGGACGCGGGCGCAGCCTACCCTCCACCGGTATTCCTGCGTGGTGGATGTATATCTGGGTGCCGGTAGGGTTCGCTATTACGGGTATTCAATATTTGTTGACGGCCTATACCAATGTGATCTCGCGGGATGTCTATCTCTCGACACACGTGGTGGATGGCTATAAAGATACTGAAACAGAAGTCTAAGCAGCGAGGAAACCACTCATGACGGCTACTATAATTACGATCATGATCGTGCTGCTGCTACTTGGCTTCCCGATGATGATTCCCTTGATGACCGCGGCTTTCGTCGGCTTCTTTATGAGCTTTGGCGGTCTGGGGCAGATGGAAACGTTAATCCAGCAGATGATGCGAGGCATTAGCCCCACCTCACTCATTGCAGTCCCGATGTTTATTCTTGCCGCCGATATTATGACGCGCGGGCAGTCGGCTAGCCGCTTAATTGATATGGTGATGACGTTTGTCGGCCATGTTAAGGGCGGGCTAGCAGTAAGTACGGCTGTTTCATGTACGCTATTTGGAGCGGTGTCTGGCTCGACACAAGCAACCGTGGTCGCTGTGGGGTCTCCCTTGCGCCCACGAATGCTGAAGGCGGGCTATAAAGACTCGTTCACCCTGGCTTTGATTATCAATTCTAGCGATATCGCATTTTTAATTCCGCCGAGTATCGGCATGATTATTTATGGGGTTATTTCCCAAACCTCGATAGCTGAGCTGTTTATTGCCGGTATTGGGCCGGGCTTGATGATTTTATTGATGTTTTCGGCTTACAGCGTGATGTATGCGATCATTAATAAAGTGCCCACAGAGCCTAAAGCTTCATGGAAAGCGCGGGCCGTGGCGGTTCAGAAAGCGCTATGGCCATTGGGTTTTCCGGTGCTTATTGTGGGCGGTATCTATGGTGGCGTATTCAGCCCTACGGAAGCTGCCGCGGCCTGTGTACTTTACGCCATCTTCCTTGAGTTCATTGTTTTCCGCTCATTGAAATTTCCTGATATATACACGATTGCGAAATCAACCGGCTTGATTACCGCCGTGGTGTTTATTTTGGTGGCCGCGGGTAATGGTTTTTCCTGGATCATCTCGTTTGCACAAATTCCACAGGCAATACTTGAGGCAGTGGGCATTAATGAAGCAGGGCCATTGGGTGTCTTAATCGCTATTTCGGTCGCCTTCTTCGTTGCCTGTATGTTCGTTGACCCCATCGTGGTTATTTTGGTGCTGACCCCAATCTTTGCGCCAGCGATTGCCGCTTCGGGGCTCGATCCTGTGCTGGTGGGCGTGCTGATCACTCTGCAAGTTGCCATAGGCTCGGCGACGCCGCCCTTTGGCTGCGATATATTCACCGCCATCGCGATTTTCAAGCGCCCTTATTGGGAAGTGATCCGTGGCACCCCGCCGTTCATTTTTATGCTGGTAGCGGCGGCAGGGTTAATCATCGCTTTCCCGCAAATTGCGCTGTTCCTGCGTGACGTTGCTTTCCGCTAAACAGCCATAAGGAGAACGCGAATGTTTAATCGCATTTTAGTCCCCGTCGATGGCTCAACCGGCGCGCTAAAGGCGCTGGAGAAAGCGGTGGGTTTGCATATGCTAACCGGTGCGGAGCTTTATCTACTGTGTGTGTTTAAACACCACAGTCTGCTAGAAGCGTCGCTTTCGATGGTACGGCCGAGCCAGTTAGATATACCTGACGATGCGCTGAAAGAGTACGCTACCGAAATCGCTGTTCACGCTAAATCCCAGGCAGTAGAGATGGGAGCTGACGCCTTAAGCGTGCGTGCTTTTGTAAAAGGGGGCCGTCCCTCGCGGATCATTGTACGTTTCGCCCGTAAGCGGGAGTGCGACCTGATTGTTATCGGCGCCCAGGGTACCAACGGTGAGAAAAACCCACTGCTGGGCAGCGTCTCCCAGCGAGTGGCTGGCGCTGCGCACTGCCCAACGTTAGTGGTATAAATCTGCTAAACCTCTCGATAATAATGTGGTCTTATGAACACCCACCTCCCTTAAGATGCAGCCAAGGGCGGTGGGTGTTAGTCTGTGAGTAACACTGATTGGCGTTCGGCGCCGCTATAAAAAGGATCTTTTATGAAACTACTGCTCTCCACAACGGCTCTGACCGGTTTGCTTTTGGTAGCCCCTTTTGCAGCGGCAGCGCCAGAAACGGATGAACAGCGCTTAGCTTACAGCTTGGGCGTTACCCTCGGTGAAAGCATGCAGGCTGATATCGAAGACCTTGATTTAGAAGCGTTTAACGAGGGTATGAGTGACGTTTTTGAAGGCAACGAATTAGCCCTCACTGAAGAAGAAATGACGGAAGCACTGATGTCCTTCCAAGAGCGCTCCATGCAGGCGCGCGAAGCCGAAGCGGAAGAGATGGCGCAGATGAATCTCGAAGAAGGCGAAGCCTTTTTAGCCGAAAACGCTGAGCGCGAAGATGTCACGGTGACTGACTCAGGTTTGCAGTATGAAGTGCTCGAGTCTGGTGATGGCGCAACGCCCGGTCCAGATGACACTGTCGAAGTGAACTATGAAGGTATGCTGTTAGACGGCACCGTATTTGATAGCTCATTTGAACGCGGTGAGTCTGTTAGCTTTCAGACCAATCAAGTGATTGAAGGCTGGCAGGAAGCACTGCAGCTAATGAGCGTCGGTGATAGCTGGATGCTCTATATCCCAGCTGAGCTTGCCTATGGTGCAGCTGGCCAAGGCCCGATCGGTCCAAATGAGATGCTGACCTTCCGCGTCGAATTGCTAGGCGTCGAATAAACCATGCGTTTAGCCCTTCCCGCTGCGCACCACTCCATGGCTTATTTGCTGTTATGCATCGGTGTGAGTGCGCCGTTAATTGTTCATGCCGAAACAGCTGAGCCTGAAGATCTGCCCGCATTAGGTGCTGCTATTGATCAGGCAAGTATTGTGGGGCTGTCATCAGGCGGCTATATGGCAAATCAGGTAGCGGTTGCCTGGCCAGAGCGCTTTAGCGGCGTAGGCGTGCTGTCAGCGGGGCCATGGGGCTGTGCGCAAGGTTCGCTAAGCCTGGCGCTTAATCAATGCATGATGACTCGCCGTGGCGCACCTTCGCTGAATGAGTTGGAAGAGCGCCACAACCGATATATAGCGCTTGAACAGGTGGGCAGTGCCGAGGCACTTAGCCAGCTCAGGGTGTTTGTATGGCATGGCGAAGACGATGAGGTAGTCGAGCCTGAGCTCGGTGAGCTGCTAGCAGAGCAGTGGGAGCGGTGGCTGGCTTCACCCGAGCAATTGCGCGTTGCGCGCAGTGAAGATACCGGGCATGGCTGGCCAGTGCGTCTACCTGACGCATCAACGCCAACGCCCCAAGAGTGGGGAAATTGCCGACAGGGTGGCGGAAGTTATGTGCTGGCCTGCGATGAAGACCTTGCTGATGAAATGCTTGATTGGCTCTATCCTGAGCGTGAAGCATCAGGCGGCAGCGTGCAGGATGGCGTGCTAACCGCTTTTGACCAATCTGAGTTTGCGGTAAAGGGTTTAGCCGATACCGGCTATGTGTTTATTCCTGAAGGCTGCGAAGCAGGGGATTGCCCGGTAACGGTGGCACTTCACGGCTGCCAAATGACCCAAGAAGCGATTGGTGATACCTTCGTGCGCCACACTGGCTTGAATACCTGGGCGGCGTCTCACCAGCAAATTGTGCTCTATCCGCAGACCGAAAATAGCATGGCGAATCCCCAGGGCTGCTGGGACTGGTGGGGGTTTGCAGAGAGCACTTGGCAATTAAGCCCGCTGCACGATACCCGTGAAGGTACGCAAATCCGCGCACTCATGGCGATGCTTGATCGTTTGCAAGAAGCTCCACAAAGCGATTAACCGCCAAGTTCGTGCTCTAATGCCGATATTAAACCGTGGGGCGTGGGTGAGTAGAGTACTCGCTGCAACACATCACCCTCGCGGTTGACCAGAAACAGTGTCGCGCTGTGATCAATGGTGTACTCCATGGCTGAATCAGGCGCTTCGACACGCCGCCATATCACGCCATAACGTGAAGCCACTTCCTCAACCTGCTCTTGGCTGCCCACCACACCGATAAACTCGTCGCCGAAGAAGTTCATGTACTCCTGCATGCGCTCAACGGTATCGCGTTCTGGATCCACGGTAATCATCACTGGCACTACCCGGTCGCTCTGCTCATCGGATAGCTGCGCCAGCGCCTGACGTTTAACCGCTTGCGTCATCGGGCAGACATCCGGGCAATAGGTATAGCCAAACGACACCACCGCCAGCTGATTTTCTTCTAGCTGGGTCAGGGAAAAATCACCCCGCGTAGAGGGAAGCTCAATGGGGCCTCCAGCAATGCCGTTGTCATCAGGCGCCATCGCATATTGATAGAGGCCAACGCCGCTGACCACAATCAGTACAGCGGCTACCCCAGCGCCTAGCCATAACGGTTTACTTGCCATATGCGTTAACTCCGAATGACGTCAAAGTCGAACCAACTGCCCACTTTACCTTCTGCGGTTTCCAGTATGACACGGGCGCGCCAAGGCATAACATTTTGCGTGCAAATACCCACCTGACCCTGACCCTGAAAGTGACCTGGTGAGCTGGCAGTCAGCCCAAAGCGGTGCAAACCTAAATCCATATCTCGGCCAACAAAATCAACGTCAACCTTGGTCGCCTCAACCCCATCTATCTCAACTTCTAATGGTAATATCTCTAATGCATCAATTCGGCCGCTGGCATGAACGTGCAGCGTAATTCGGCCTTTATCGCCTAGCGTGGCCGAGCAGGGGGCAGCGTGCAAGTCACAGTTTGATGTTGGTGGAAACCACGCCACATCGCTGTCACGGTGTAGCCAATGGGCGAACGCATACCACGCACAGGCGGCCAGCGCTAAGCCGGTAACCAGTATCAATACCCTTAATGCGGGAAAGGCCGCAGGGGGTGCAGGTTTTGACATCATCTTCATGGCAGAATAATCGCTACGCAAGCCGTGAGGCGGGGTGTAAACGCCATGTTAACAGTAATCGAGCCGATATCGCTGTGCTGGGATGTCGCAGGCAAAAGGGATGCAAATGGAGAGTATCACCGGCGCCTTAGGCCCACTGTTCTTGTTGATCTTATTGGGTGCCGCATTTGGCTATTGGCGTTGGCCCAGCGACACCTTTTGGCCGCAGATGGAGCGGCTAATTTACTTTGTACTGTTTCCAGCAATGCTCGTGGGAACCTTGGCCACGGCTGATGTAAGCCAGGTGCCGGTGGGCCGATTAGCGTTAGTACTACTGGGCGCGATGGCGCTGTTTGGCCTGCTGCTGTGGCGCTTGCGGGATTGGCTAAGATTGTCACCCGCTGCGTTTACTTCTGTTTTCCAGGGCGCGGTACGTTTTAATACCTATGTGGGCGTAGCCGGTGCCGCTGCTCTACACGGCAGCATAGGCGCGACTACCGCAGCGGTAGCCGTAGCCCTGATGGTACCAGTGGTGAACGTTATGTGCGTAGCAAGCTTTGTTGCCGCGGGTACCTTGGGTGGCGCCAGTGTAGGTAAAAGCGCCATGGCGTTGGTTAAGAATCCGCTGATTTTGGGCTGCTTGGTGGGTATTGGCTTGAATCTTTCGGATATCGGTTTGCCAGGCTGGAGCCAGGATACAGTTGAGCTATTGGGGCGCGCGGCCTTGCCGCTTGGGTTGGTGGCCGTTGGCGTGGCGCTACGCCCGGCAGCACTATTAAGGGTAGATCGCGGCGTACTGGCCACGAACAGTGTAAAACTGTTACTGATGCCCGCGCTGGTGCTGTTATTAGCCTGGGTATTGCAGTTGGATCCCGTGAGTCGTGATGTGGCGCTACTGTTTGCTGCGCTACCGACCGCTACATCAGCGTATATTTTAGCCCGCCAGCTTGGCGGTGACGCCGAGCTTATGGCGGCCATTATCACCGGCCAGACGCTGTTGGCAATGGTCACCCTTCCGCTCTGGTTGCGGCTAATTAGCTGATTCCAGGATGGTCGCAAAATCTAAATAAAAAATATTCGTATTTGTATTGACGGGGTAAATGAGAATGATTATAGTGTGTTTGTCAGCGTTTAATGAGTCGCTGACAACCACGACAGAAACCGCCAGTTTGCTGTCATGGTTTCTCCCTCTCATTGCTAGTCACGGTCTTTTTGCCGCTCCTATGGAGCGGCTTTCTTTTTTTGTGGGCGCCCATTTTGTTTCGTGCTGATTTTTTATATGAGCATTATGACACTGTGGATGCCAGCGTTTAGTGAGCCGCTGACAACCACGACAGCTGTTCATTTAAAAAATCAGCGCCAGTTTGCTGTCATGGTTTCTCCCTCTCATTGCTAGTCACGGTCTTTTTGCCGCTCCTCTGGAGCGGCTTTCTTTTTTTGTGGGCGCCCATTTTGTTTCGTGCTGATGTTTTATATGAGAATTATGACACTGTGGATGCCAGCGTTTAATGAGCCGCTGACAACCACGACAGCTGTTCATTTAAAAATCAGCGCCAGTTTGCTGTCATGGTTTCTCCCTCTCATTGCTAGTCACGCTCTTTTTGCCGCTCCCTTAGAGCGGCTTTCTTTTTTTCCCGCCCTGTTTAATAGCCTCGCTCCTGTAATAAAGGTGCTGCCCGTGTTACTTCGCTCCCCTATGCTGTACTTGGGACAATGTTAAGTTTCTACGGAGAACTGAGCTATGCGCATCGCCGTATTTAGTGCCAAGCCCTACGATCGTACCTTTCTTACTTGCGCCAACACCGCAGAACGACACTTTTTGAGCTTCTTTGATGCGCGCCTAACGGTAGAGACTGCAACGTTGGCCCAGGGCTTTGATGGGGTTTGTGCTTTTGTTAACGATTGCCTTGATGAGGCAGTGTTGCAGCAACTTCACGATGGCGGCACAACATTAATAGCGCTTCGCTCAGCGGGCTTTAACCATGTCGATTTGGCCGCCGCAGAGCGATTAGGCATGACGGTGGCAAGGGTGCCTGCTTATTCGCCCCATGCGGTGGCTGAACATGCGGTGGCATTAGTGCTAAGCCTTAACCGCATGACGTATCGCGCTTATAACCGTGTTCGCGAGGGTAATTTCGCTCTGGACGGCCTGTTGGGGTTCGACCTGCACGGTAAAACAGTGGGCGTTATTGGCACCGGGCAGATCGGCTTAATCTTTGCCTCTATTATGCACGGCTTTGGCTGCCGCATCCTGGCCAGCGACCCTTTCCCCAATCCACAGGCAGCGCCGTTTGTGAAGTATGTGCCGTTAGAGACGCTCTATGCGCAGTCGGATATTATCTCGTTACACTGCCCGCTGACGCCAGATACCAACCACTTGATTGATGCCGATGCCATCGCGCAAATGAAACAGGGCGTCATGCTGATCAACACCGGCCGTGGGCGTGTGGTCGACACCCAAGCGGTAATCGCCAGTCTAAAAAGCGGCAAAATCGGCCGCCTAGGCCTGGATGTCTACGAAGAGGAGGAGCAGCTGTTCTTCGAAGATTTGTCGCATGGTGTCATCGATGATGATCAGTTTATGCGTCTAACGACATTCCACAATGTGCTCATCACCGGTCACCAAGCCTTCTTTACCACTGAGGCACTCACCAATATCGCCGAAACCACGCTAGCGAATATTGACGCTTTTGAAAGTGGAGAAGGAGAAATTCATACGGTTGAGATAACTAGATAAAACTAAACTAAATGACTCAGCGACGGTGTGATGCAGGCCGTCGCGAGGATAACGATGATAACTTTATAGGTAAAACGGTATAGATAGAACGTTTTACCCTTCCCGACGGTAGATCAAATCCCAAACCCCATGGCCAAGTTTTTCGCCGCGGGCTTCAAATTTGGTGAGCGGACGAAATGTTGGGCGCGGTACGTAGGGAGCGGTTTCTGCGCTGGCGGTGTTGGTATAACCGGGTGCTGCTTCCATGACTTCCGCCATCCACTCTGCGTAAGCTTGCCAATCGGTGGCCATATGGAAAGTGCCGCCGGGCATCAGGCGGGTGCGGATCAGTTCAACAAATGCCGGCTGAACGATGCGCCGCTTGTGGTGCTTCTTTTTCGGCCACGGGTCAGGGAAGAAAAGCTGCAGCGTGGTCAGCGAGCCTTCCGGCAGGCACTGCTCAAGTACCGCCAGGGCATCTTCTCGGTAAACGCGCAGGTTGGTAAGGCCGCGTTTATCGACCTCATCAAGCAGCTTACCAACGCCTGGGGCGTGTACTTCGATACCGATAAAGTCAGTGTCTGGATGATTTTCAGCTTGTTCAATTAGCGAGTTACCCATGCCAAAGCCGATTTCCACTACCCGTGGTGCCTGGCGGCCAAATAGAGCGTTCAAGTCTTGACGACCATCGGCAATGGTTAGCCCCAAGCGTGGCCAAACATCTTCTAGGCCACGACCTTGGGCTTGCGTCATACGGCCTGCGCGAATCACATAGCTTTTAATGCCACGCCGGTGCAGCGGTGCATCTGCACCTTCAGGGCCGATGGTATTGGTGGTGCCTTCGGTGGCGGCGTTGCTTTCGGAAGTGGCATTACTGTCTGGCACGGCGTTGTTGGGTTCAGTCATGGTATCTCGAATCAATTAACCGTTAATACGGCCAGCAAAAGGTGAAGAAGGGTCGGCGGATTGACGGCGTGGCATACGACCCGCTAAAAATGCGTCGCGACCGGCTTCTACCGCAAGCTTCATGGCATTGGCCATACGTACTGGGTCTTTGGCATGGGCGATAGCAGTATTTAGCAGTACGCCGTCACAGCCCAGCTCCATCGCCATGGCGGCGTCCGAGGCCGTGCCGATACCCGCATCGACTAATACAGGGATGCTGCTCTGCTCAACAATTAAGCGCACGTTGTGTGGGTTTTGGATGCCGTGACCCGAGCCTATCAGCGAGCCCAGCGGCATGATGGCGCAGCAGCCCATGGCTTCGAGTTCACGTGCCACAATGGGGTCATCGCTGGTGTACACCATCACCTCAAAGCCATCGGCGAGCAGGGTTTCGGCGGCTTTTAGCGTCTCCACTACATTGGGGTAGAGCGTATGATCATCGCCGAGCACTTCGAGCTTTACTAGGTTGTGACCATCAAGCAGTTCCCGGGCCAAGCGGCAGGTACGCACAGCATCTTTAGCGTTGTAGCACCCGGCAGTATTGGGCAGTAGGGTGTAGCGCTCGGGGGAGATAACGTCCAGCAGGTTGGGTGTTCCCGCATCCTGGCCTAAATTAGTGCGGCGCACGGCAAACGTAACAATTTCAGCGCCGCTTTGTGCAATCGCAGCGCCGGTTTCGTTAAAGTCTTTATACTTGCCCGTGCCAACCAGCAGGCGAGAGCGGAAATCGCGACCGGCAATGGTAAACGGAGTGTCAGATAGCGCTGTATCTGTTGACGATGTATCGGTTAGTTGCGTCATAGTGTTTCCTTTAGCCGCCGCCAATCGCGTGGACAACTTCCACTTGGTCACCATCGACCAGCTGGGTAGTGGCGAGTTGGCTGCGGGGGACGATCTCTTCGTTAATTTCGACGGCGATGCGCCGCCCGCTAAGACCCAGCTGTTCAACTAGGCCAGCGGCGGTCAGGTCGGTCGACAACGTATGGGGTTCACCGTTTAGACGTATCTGTATAGACATAAATGGGCGCGTCTCATTCGTCGTGGCAGTTCGTTCTTTAAGGTATTTACTATTGTAGCGGTTTCGCGCCAAGCAAGGTACGCCGTGGGTGCAATCAGCACAATGTATGCCAATGAAAAATGGCCCCGAAGAGTGAGCAGAAAAGTGGAGCAGGAGAGCGGTATGCAACGAATAGATAGAGTGTGGTGGTGTATAGCGGCGCTTTCTGGCGCCATGATGGTGATGCTTGGAGCCTATGCTGCCCATGGGTTAGCGGCACGCACTACCGAGGCCATGGTGAGCGCTGTTGAAACCGGCGTGCGCTACCAAGCATGGCACACGTTGGCCATTATGGTCGTACTGGTGTGGCGCCAAGTACAGCCGCTGGCCGTTCAGCGCTGGGTGATGGCGCTTTGGGCGCTGGGTATTGCGTGCTTTTCAGGTTCGCTCTATTTAATGGCGTTAGCAGGGTTGAGTGTGGGCATTGTGACGCCCATTGGCGGTGTACTGCTAATGGCCGGATGGCTGGCGCTGGCCGTGGTAGCATTAACGGCCAATCACTAGTCACGGCGTTTTATACTGACTTAACATGAGCACCTTGAATGTTTCATTTCGTTGTCGCAATTCCCTGCCTTATTGTTATTTTCCGCTATTTAGTCCCCCTCAAATGGCCACTCTGGTTTAAGTTTTTGCTCAGCATAGTGCTGTTGTTTGTTGCTCAGCACCATTTGCTGACGTTACTGGCATTTGGCTCCATGTTTTCCCCTGAAGTGCCAAGAATCATCGTGCTGGCCGTTAACTGGGTTTTCGGCACGATGCTATTTCTAGCGGTACTTCAGGCAGCCGTTGATCTGATAACGCTTGTGTTGATGGCGGTTAAGCGGCGGCGTATCGCCATCCCTGCTGCGCTGCGTTATAGCATGGGGGCGCTGGCGTTAGGCGTAGCTGCTTTCGCCGTCAGCCAGGCAGCACGAGTGCCTGCGGTGAAGGATATCGAGGTCGCTATTCAAGGGCTGCCAGCGGAGTTTGAAGGGTATGAGATCGTGCAGTTAACCGATCTACACATCAGCCGATTGTTTGAAGCCCCATGGGTTGAAGCAGTGGTTGCGCAAACCAATGCGCTAGAGCCGGACTTAATCGTGATTACCGGTGATTTAATTGATGGCGACCTAGACGTGCGGCGTGACGATGTAGCACCGCTTCAAGCGCTTTCAGCACCAGACGGTGTTTATACCATTCCTGGCAACCATGAATACTATTTTGGCTATCCAGAGTGGATGGCGCATTACCAAACGCTGGGAATAGAGACATTAGCTAACCAGCATGTTGTGATTGAAAATAGTGGTGCGAGTTTAGTGCTGGCTGGCGTGACGGATTTTTCAGCAGCAGGCAATGCTTTTCCTGCGCCGGATGTTGATCAGGCGCTAGCAGGCGCACCGGATAACACGGCGATTATTATGCTCGATCATCAGCCACGTAATGCGGGGGGTGCGGCATCAGCGGGCGTGGATCTGCAGCTCTCCGGGCATACCCACGGGGGAATGATTTTAGGCTTTGATCGGCTTGTGGCGCGTGCCAACAATGGGTTTGTTTCGGGTTTCTATGATGTGCAAGGCATGACGCTTTACGTCAATAACGGCACAGGCTTATGGCCTGGGTTTGCTCTGCGCCTTGGTAAGCCCTCTGAGCTAACCCGCATTACGCTTCGTCAGGGGTAAAGTACTCTGGCACTACTAAGTCCTCTGGTACGTCGATATCAAGCAGCGTGCCAGCATCCTGCACGTCATAGGCGCGGTAACGATCGGCGTTGTCGCGAACAAGGTCTTTGGCACCGCGGTTGCTACTTAGCGCTTCCAGTGCTGGCCATAGGGCGCGTCCAAAAATGACAGGGTGGCCTTGCTTGCCTGCATGGCAGGGCCTCACGATAGTATCGCCAGTGGCTAGCCGCTGTAACGACAACAGTGTCTCCTGCTTAATCCAGGGCATATCGCCCAATAAAATCGCCACCGCTTCGCTGCTATTCAGTTGGGCATCGTGGCTAAGCGCCCTTACCGCTTCGGCAAGGCTCGCCCCCAATCCTAAGTGCGCCTGATGAAGACGAATCACGGGCGTGTGTTCGGCTAAACCGAGCAAATTGGCGTCATCCTCTGCGCGGACTGCCACGCGTAGCAAAGGGAAGGCTTGCTCCGCGTTAGCGACAGTGGCTGCTAACAGGGAGCGGCCATCGGCAAGCAAGGCGCAGCGCTTGTCGTGCTGGCCAAACCTTCGCGAGTAGCCAGCGGCCATCACTAAGCCGATGACGTTGCTAGCGCGCATTGAAAAATCTCATTGGTGACCTTGTTGGGGTTGTGGGCACATGTCCAGCGTAGCGTAGCCGTTAATGAAGAGTCAGGTTGCTTACGCTAATTATGTCTATGCTTAAGACGTTAGGACATTAACTAAGTGACCGCAATGAGCAGGGAAGGTACCTATTTATGAATTCACAAAGTAGCGCGGAGCGTTCGAATGTCTCTTTGGTCGTCAATGGTGCAAGGCACCAGCTTGAATTGGATAATCGGACAACGCTGCTGGATGCTTTACGTGAACATTTAACCTTAAATGGCACCAAGAAAGGCTGCGACCATGGCCAGTGTGGCGCCTGTACGGTATCTGTGAATGGTCAGCGGATTAATGCCTGCCTGACGCTGGCGGTGATGCATGAGGGCGATGATATTGCGACTATTGAAGGGATGGGTGCTGTCGAACAGCTTGATCCCATGCAGCAAGCCTTTATCGACCATGACGCCTTCCAGTGCGGGTACTGCACGCCGGGTCAAATTTGCTCGGCAAAAGCGGTGCTTGAGGAAATAAAGGCGGGATTTCCAAGCCATGTGACTGCAGATTTAACCGCGCCTATCGAGGTGACCGATGCTGAGATTCGCGAGCGGATGTCGGGCAACCTCTGCCGCTGCGGTGCTTATGCCAATATATTAAAGGCCATTACGCAGGTAGCGGAGGAGCGCCCATGAGAGCCTTCTCCTATGAACGCATAAGCGACCCCGTCCATGCGGCAGCGCGTGCGGCAGAAGTGCCGGGCGCCAAGTTTATTGCTGGCGGGACCAACCTGCTCGATCTGATGAAGCATGAAATTGAAACGCCACTGCATTTAATTGATGTAACAGGCACTGGGCTAAACGATATAACGCCCACCATTGAGGGCGGTTTACGTGTTGGTGCGCTGGTCAGCAATAGCGGGCTGGCCGCTGACCCACGGATTCGTCGTGATTATGCGGTATTGAGCCGGTCGCTAGTCTCTGGCGCATCGGGCCAGCTACGCAATAAAGCCACTACTGGCGGCAATCTTTTACAGCGCACCCGCTGCGCCTATTTTTATGACACCGCCATGCCCTGCAACAAGCGCTCACCTGGGGCTGGCTGTGCCGCGTTGGGTAAAGGTGCCACATCGCGTCAGCTAGGCATTATCGGCACTTCAGACGCATGTATTGCCACCCACCCTTCAGATATGGCCGTTGCGCTACGTGCGTTAGATGCTGAAGTGGAAACCGTGACGCCCAGCGGTGACACGCGGCGATTGACGCTGGATGAATTTTACCAGTTGCCTGGTAATACGCCTGAGGTGGAAAACACGCTGGAACAGGGCGAGATGATCACTGCCGTTGTATTGCCCGCACCTGTTGCAGGCCTCCACGCCTACTTCAAAGTGCGTGACCGAGCCTCGTATGCCTTCGCCTTGGTCTCTGTTGCCCTTATCCACGCCCCTGATGGAACGGGGCGTGTTGCGCTCGGCGGTGTGGCCCCCAAGCCTTGGCGTCGTGATGAAGCCGATGCGTTACTGCCCCAGGGGGCGGCGGCGGTGATGGCCCAGTTACTAGCTGGCGCCCGGCCGACGCAAGAGAACGCCTACAAGCTTACCTTGGCAGAGCGAACGCTCGCCGCGCTGCTGGCTCAGGAGTGACCCATGGACTTTAATCAATCAACGGAAGATAACCTGTTTGACCGCGCCCGCATTATCGGCAAGCCCCATGCGCGCATTGACGCCACCCTCAAGGTGACGGGGCGTGCGCCCTATGCTTACGAGCGCCATGATGTGGTGGCGAATCAGCTGGTGGGCTACCCGCTGTGTGCGACCATTGCCAAGGGGCGTATTACCCATATGGACGCTTCTGCAGCCCGCGCCGCCCCCGGTGTTGTATCCGTCGTCACGACGTTGGAGATTGAGCCGCTAGGGCGTGCCAAAAGTAACGTGGCACTGCTTTTTGGGGGCGATACCATTGCGCACTACCATCAGGCAATTGCCGTTGTCGTGGCCGAGACGCTTGAGCAAGCAAGAAGCGCTGCCGCGCTGATTGATGTGCGCTATGAGGAGGAGCCTGGCATATTTGATTTGGAAGCTGCCTGGCAACGGTTACAGAACACCGGGGAGCCATTATCGGATGTCGGTGACGTGGACGCTGCTTTTCAAAACGCGGCAGCGACGGTGGATGAAGTCTACCGCACCGCCTCCCAAAGCCATGCCATGATGGAGCCCCACGCCTCCATTGTTGACTGGTCGGATGGCGGCCAAATGACGTTGTGGACTTCAAACCAGATGATTGCCTGGACGCGTGAGGCCCTGGCAACCACGTTTAAGATTAAGCCCGATACCATCCGCTTAGAGAGCCCTTATGTGGGCGGTGGGTTTGGCGGCAAGCTTTGGCTACGGGCTGATGCGGTGCTCGCTGCACTTGGCTCGCGCGCCTCAGGGCGTCCGGTCAAGCTGGCCTTGCCACGCCCATTGGTGTTCAACAATACCACCCATCGTTCCGGCACCATCCAGCGCCTGCGTATTTCGGCCGACGCTCAGGGCAAGATAACCGCCTTCGATCATTCGGCGATTTCACATACGCTGCCCGGCGGCAGTGGTGAAAATCCGGTTGAACAAACAAGTGTTTTTTATGCCGGTGCAAACCGTCGCGTTGCTCATCACCCTATCGACATGAACCTCCCTGAGTCGGCGGATATGCGCGCACCGGGTGAAGCGTCGGGGCTTGCCGCGCTGGAAATTGCCATGGATGAAATGGCGGAAAAGCTAAGCATGGACCCGGTCGAATTTAGAATCCTCAACGACACCCAAGTTGACCCGGAAGATGCCTCAAAACCCTTTAGCGAACGCCACTATGTTGAATGCTTACGTCAGGGCGCTGAAAAATTTGGATGGGAGGCGCGTAACCGAACGCCTGGGAGTACGCGGGACGGACAGTGGTTGATTGGCCACGGTGTAGCGGGTGCTTATCGCGGCGCGCCCACCATGGATTCCGGGGCACGAGTGCGCTTACAGGGAGGGCGCCTAATCGTTGAGACCGATATGACGGATATCGGTACTGGCTCCTACACTATTATCGCCCAAACGGCAGCTGAGACCATGGGGCTTGAGCTGGAGGCCGTCGAGGTTAGATTGGGCAACAGTGACTTCCCTGTTTCTTCGGGTTCGGGCGGGCAGTTCGGTGCCGCCAGCGCGACCGCAGGCGTATATGCCGCCTGCTTGGCGCTTCAAGAGCAGATCACCAAGCGATTAGATGTCGATGTGGCACATTTTGAAAACGGCCGTGTGAGAGCAGAAAATACTGATCTAGCGCTCGCTGATATCGCCGACGGCGAAGAACTCGTCGCCGAAGACACGGTTCACTTTGGCGACTTCAAAGACGACATGCAGATCGGCACTTTTGCTGCGCACTTTGTCGAGGTAGGGGTGCACGCCTATACCGGAGAAACACGTGTTCGACGTATGTTGGCGGTATGCGATGCGGGCCGTATTCTGAATCCGATAACGGCGCGTAGCCAAGTGATCGGCGGTATGACCATGGGCGTCGGCGCGGCCTTGATGGAGGGGCTAACTGCCGATCTTGAACGTGGTTTCTTCGTTAATCATGACCTTGCTAGTTACGAGGTGGCGGCTCACGCCGATATCCCCCAACAGGAGGTTATTTTCCTGGATACCAAGGATGCGGCTTCATCACCTTTGAAAGCCAAGGGAGTCGGGGAACTGGGTATCTGTGGTGTGCCAGCGGCCATCGCCAACGCTATCTATAATGCCACCGGTGTTCGGGTGCGTGAGTATCCGATGACATTGGAGCACATGCTCGACCAGCTTCCCCAGGCTTAATTTTGACAATAGCCTAACTCAGTAGTCTTTGATTTTAAGGCAACTGATAAATTTGCGACGCGGCGATTGCTGTAAGCACCGCGCAGCGCTACAAGCGTAATAACAGTAGGCTGCGCGTTTCTTACCGTTAATGGAAACGTCAAACTCACGACGATGCGATCAACATTTGCTTCGCGGTAGAAGGCGATGAGGGTGGCAGTGTGAAACCACTTACCGCATGCATCATCGAGTCTGCGGTTACAGAAAGCTGCTCTGCCATTCTGTGAGAGTTTTCAACCGCTGCGCGTGAAAGCTCCAGAGCGTTGTAAATTTCGTTAACGCTTTGCTCTAGTTCTTCAACCCCTTGATGCTGTTGACTGATTACGCTTTCCGAATTGTTTAAACGCAGCGCGACCTGCTCAAAGCTTTGAATAAGCAGTCGGGTCGTCTCAGCAATAGTCGAGGTTTGTTTAACGCCTAATAGCACTTGGTCGGTGGTGGCCGCAATGGTGTTGCGGATCTGCGCGGCCGTGGTTTGGGTATTTTTCGACAAATTACGCACTTCATTGGCAACCACGGCGAACCCCCGACCGTGTTCACCGGCTCTTGCCGCTTCAACGGAAGCGTTCAAGGCGAGAAGATTGGTTTGAAATGTGATGTTATCAATTTCGCCTAGCATCTGTTGGATGGCTTTAGAGTGTTGATCAAGTAGGCGCATCATGTCGCCCATTGCCTCAACTTGCTCACCGTTTTGACGAGCAATTTTCTCAGCCTCGTTGGCCAGTTGACGTATGTGTTGGGACTCCTTGGCACTCTCCCGAGTAGTGGCAGCGAGCTCCGTCGTGCTAGTGGATATGCGCTCGGTTTGGCTGCTGTTTCGTGCTGTTTGCGTGCGCAACTGCTCTTGAGCAACGAAAAGCTGCTGGCTGTAATCCATGACATGGCTTGCGGCAGTTTGTGTTTTACGCAGGCTATCGGCTACCTGGTCGCGCATATTAACAACTGCCAGTACCGCAGGCAGCTTCTGTTCTTCTTTACTAAAGGTGATGTCCAAGTTGCCGCCACCTGCAGCATCGGCAAAACGAGTGACGTGAAGCCCTTCCTGCACCATGCTTTCCAGGACCTTGGCTAAGTACCCCAGGATAACGACTTGGACAACCACCGCCCCACCGTGCATGAGTAAACAGTAAAATAACGCTGCAGGCCCGTGACTAGCTTCACCGTGCTCCATGGCATGCATGTCGCCCATGCTGACGTAAAGCTGAACAAAACCTTGATATTGAAGCCAGGTAAACAACGCATGGTGGAGCGCTATTACTAACCCACCAAATGCGATGACTCGCCAATCGCTGTAAAGAATGAGAACGGATAGCAAAATAAAAATACTAAAGTGTGCCTCGATCATACCGCCACTCTGTTCGATCAAAATGGCTGACCAGGCCATCATTACCGCCGCCTTAACGAACCCATTGACGATCTGCCCAGGCAGTTTAGCCTGTATAAGATAGGTAAGCGGTAGGGTGACGACGCCCGCCACGGTAACTAGCAGCAGTGTTTGCGTAAAGAAACTCACGACCAAGCACAAGAAGGCGATAAACCCTAGGGGCCACCACATGAGCCTGTCGGTGCGTGCAATATGGTTCGAGAAAGAGGCATCTGGCATTATTATATTTTCCTTGCTTTGCAGCGGGAAGGATTTACAGGGGAGAAGGCATAGCATTATTGGCGCTTTTTTAAATAACTTTATAGAGCAGCGTTAACTATAAAAGTCTATTTTTATAGTTAACGCTTTCGTTATAAGGTTAATGGAGTTTTTGTTTGCTGAGTAGGTAGTTAACAATTTTTCACTATTTGCTTTTCTTATATTTTGTTATCAAGATGGCTAATAAAGGTTGCTCGACTAGTTGGCTATTTATACTTGGAAGAGTAGATGCCACTAGGGCTTAAGCTTTCGCCGGTAGCGCATAGCTGGCGGTGACATGGACGACAGGGCGTACTTCGTCGCTGACCGAGAAAATCTGCACTTCGCCCACCGCTAGGCGTCGACCAAGCTTGATCAATTTGGCGTGGGCGATAATATCGTGACCCCCTGAAGCGGCACGCAGGAAATGGCAGTTTAAGTCGCTTGTGACGGCCATGGGTTCGGGGCCGATCTGCGCAAGAATCGCAACGTAGAGCGCTACATCAGCAAAGCCCATCATGGTAGGACCAGAAACGCGAGGGCCAGGGCGCAAGTGTTCATTACCAATCGCTAAGCGCATAGTGGCGCGCATTTCACCCACGCTCTCTATCTTGCCCATTCGCTGGGGAAAGACCTCATCTAAAAAATGTTCGATTTGTTCGGCGGTCATTATAGTCATTGTTGTTTTCCTTTTATAAAAAAGCCCCGAGGCATAAGCCTCGAGGCTGATTAAACCATAAAACGAATTTACTAGGCCTTATGCACCTGGGCCTTATGCACCTGACGCCACTCGTGCAGTAGCGGTTCGGTGTAGCCGGAAGGCTGCTCGCGGCCTTTGAAGATCAGGTCAGAGGCGGCTTTAAAGGCGGTGGAGCCTGCAAAGTCAGCGCTCATAGCTGTATAGGTCGGATCGCCTGCGTTCTGCTCATCGACCACTTTGGCCATGCGCTTAAGAGACGCTTCCACCTGCGTTACATCAATAATGCCGTGGTGCAGCCAGTTGGCAATGTGCTGGCTGGAAATACGCAGCGTCGCGCGATCTTCCATCAGGCCCACGTTGTGGATGTCCGGCACTTTCGAGCAGCCTACCCCGTGCTCTACCCAGCGCACAACGTAACCCAGAATCCCCTGGCAGTTGTTGTCCAGCTCCTGCTTCTTCTCTTCATCGGACCAGTTGGCGTTTTCTGCCACCGGTACGGTGAGCAGGTCATCCAGATAGTCTGGCTCGCCCAGGCCTTCTAGCTCGCGCTGAACATCGGTGACATTGACCTGATGGTAATGCAGGGCATGAAGCGTGGCTGCGGTGGGGGATGGGACCCAAGCGGTGTTGGCACCGGCTTTCGGGTGGCCAATTTTCTGCTCAAGCATGTTGTGCATCAGGTCAGGCATGGCCCACATACCTTTACCGATCTGAGCGCGTCCGCGTAGGCCGCAGGCGAGGCCCACTTGTACGTTGCTCTTCTCATAGGCTTGAATCCACGCAGCGCTCTTCATGTCGCCCTTGCGCACCATGGGGCCCGCTTCCATGGCGGTATGCATCTCATCGCCAGTACGGTCAAGGAAGCCAGTGTTGATGAACGCCACCCGTGATGCTGCTTCAGCAATACACGCCTTTAAGTTAACGGTGGTGCGACGTTCTTCGTCCATGATGCCCATTTTCAGGGTGTCGCGGCTCATGCCGAGAATGTCTTCGACGCGGCCAAACAGTTCGTTGGCAAAGGCGACCTCGGCAGGGCCGTGCATCTTGGGTTTCACGATATAAACAGAGCCGGTGCGCGAGTTACGCGGCTGGTCGGCGTCTTTCTTTAGGTCGTGAAGGGCAAGTAGTGAAGTGATCACCGCATCCAGGATACCTTCGGGTAGCTCGTTGCCGTTCTCATCCAAAATCGCCGGGGTGGTCATTAAATGACCAACGTTGCGCACAAACATCAGCGAACGGCCAGGCAGGGTCACGCTACCGCCATCGGTGGTTTGCCAGGTGCGATCAGCGTTCAGTTTACGGGTAAAGGTTTTGCCGGCTTTCTCGATCTTCTCTTCCAGGTCGCCCTTCATCAGGCCAAGCCAGTTGCTGTAAACACCGACTTTGTCTTCTGAATCCACCGCGGCAACGGAGTCTTCGCAGTCCATAATGGCGGTCAGTGCAGCCTCTACCACGACATCTTTCACGCCTGCCGGGTCGGTTTTACCGATAGAGTGGCTAGGATCAATCTGAATTTCTAAGTGGAGACCATTGTTGGCCAGCAGAATCGCGTCCGGTTTGGCCGCTTCACCGGTAAAGCCGATTAGCTTGCCCGAATCTTTCAAGCCGGTTTCGCGTCCGCCTTCGAGAGTAACGACTAAATGCTCATCACGAATGACATATTTCACTGCATCGCGGTGAGAACCAGTGGCCAGCGGGGCAGCACGGTCAAGCACGCCACGGGCATAGGCAATCACTTTGGCACCGCGTTTTGGGTTGAAGCTAGCGCCTTTCTCGGCACCATCCTCTTCTGAAATCGCATCGGTACCGTAAAGAGCGTCATAAAGGCTGCCCCAACGTGCATTGGCTGCGTTGAGTGCGTAGCGTGCATTGCTCACGGGTACGACCAACTGAGGACCTGCTTGAACGGCCACTTCACGGTCAACGTTAGCGGTGGACGCTTTCACATCCGCTGGCGCTTCTGCTAAATAACCGACTTCTTTTAAGAAGCGACGGTATGCAGGCATATCGCTAACAGGGCCGGGGTGTTCCCGGTGCCATGTATCCAGCTTCTCTTGCAGGGTGTCGCGTTCTTCGAGTAATTGACGGTTTTTAGGGGTCAAATCGTGAAACAGGGCATCAACACCGGCCCAAAAGGCACTTTCATCAATGCCTGTACCCGGTAGCGCCTGTTCATTTATAAAACGGTCTAAATCTGCTGCCACCTGTAAACGGTGACGCGTGATACGCTCGCTCATGGGGTTTCTCCTGTGAGGATGCCCGTGGGAAATATGTTTGCCACGGTCAGGGTTAAAATACATTTATGGAAAATAATTCCATACCTGATCGGGCATGTAAACAGCGTAGACCCTAAAGCGTCAAAATGCTCGACCAAATGATAAGGGACGTGACCTAAAGGCCGCGCGCTAGCCAACAGTAAAATGGCGTTATGGAGAAACAACAATGCGTGATTTCCAACATCTGGAAGGCTTGTTTCGCCATGTTTCGAGCGATAATTTGCTTACCCGCTTATTTCCGGATGAAGCGCTGGCAGATGCCATGCAAGGTTATTTTCATCACTATGGCTTAGAAACGCTGCTAATAGATACTCATGAAGTATATGCAGGCTTTATTGATACGGGGCGCTTTGCGCTGTGGTGCCAAGTATGGAGTCCTCCTCAGCCGGTAGGGACTGCCTTTGTGGTACATGGCTACTTTGACCATATGGGGCTATATCGTCATTTACTGGAACGATTGCTGGTTAAGGGCTGGCGAGTTGTACTCTGGGACCTTCCCGGCCATGGCCTTTCTAGCGGCGCGCGGGCTGAAATAGAAGATTTTGATGATTACCAGCACTGCCTGACCCATTTACAGACCACGCTCAAAAACCAGGGTTTAGCGCCTGTGCCATGGCTGGGTATTGGCCAAAGCACCGGCGGTGCGATCCTGGCAACGGATGCGCTAACGCGCCGAGAGGAATCAGGTTGGGCAGGGCTCGTGCTGTTAGCGCCGTTGGTGCGCCCTTGGGGATGGAGCCAGACAAGTTGGCTACACTTGATTGCCAGCCCGTTTTTAAAAGAGCTGCCGCGCAAATACCGACCTAATTCGACGGATGAACAATTTACCGAATTTCTACGTGATCATGACCCCTTACAGCCCGACAACTTAAGCGTTGCCTGGGTGAGTGCCATGCGTCGCTGGATGCCACGGCTGTTAGCGCAGGAGCCTAACCCTTTACCTACCTTAATACTTCAAGGCGAGCAGGATCTGACCGTCGACTGGGAGTGGAATTTAGCGATTCTGAAGAAGAAGTTTCCCAATGCCGAGATTCATCGCCACCCAGAAGCCCGCCATCACTTAGTCAATGAAGCTGAGCCAATTCGGCAAATTCTATTTCACGCCCTGGATGCGTTTGTCGATCAATTGGATAAGGCCTCAAAAGCACAGTAGCGAAAAACCACCAAACTTTGCTGGAGTCTTAACGCATAGCCTCCCCCACGATGTCTGTCATCGCATTTTCCCCACGCCATGCACCGGTAGCCTAATGCTTAGGTTGAGGAAAAAATAAGGAAATTTTGCCTGCGCTTGATTATGTAACTAAACGTTGTTGTAAGGTGGATTCTAGGATGATGCGTTATTGGATAACGCGCTTCAAATAGAGAGCTATCCTATTTATAATTTATAAGTTCATGATTTTTATGAATTAAATTTTAAATTTACAGGAGGGTCTGTTCAGGTGTGAGGGCCTCTCAAAAGAGATCAACTAACTTTCGCAAAAGCGATGAAAAGCCAAATGTTGCGAAGTGTGAAAGAAACGTGTAGAAAAGTAATCGTAAGATTAGGTAGTCGAATTTATAATCTTGTATACTTATGTTGTAGATAAAATGGATCAGTTGAGTTGCAGGCAGCAAAACGTTGTTTTTGTTTGTTTTATCCATAGATTCTAATTATGATTAGTTTTTTGTAATGTGAGCTGATGCTTAAGAAGAATGAAGCTGGTTGGCAGGGCTCTCCAGGAAGGAGAAGGATGAATGAATGTGGCTAGTAGAGAGTGTCGTTCATACAGATCTACCGTCTCTCAGATAGTGATTGAAGGCTTGATCAATACATCTTTTGCAACGTCTGGTCATGCAAGGCGCTTGAAAAGAGTCTCTGCAGAGTAAGAAGCGCAATCTGCATATGTCAGTAGTTACACGGCAGTATTTGCACAGAGATAATTTAAAGTGTTTTTTCTAATTTTTTAAAAATTGGCGTCTTGTGTGTAAGGACAATAGAGGAAAACAGCAATGCTTTTTGCCATTAAAATGCTTTTTGGGCTCACAAGACGCCGGAAGCAGTTGATCCAGCTCTTTGTTGATACTTTCCTGATTGTTGCTAGTTTTTTTGTAGCCATGCTGCTGCGGCTAGATTCACTTGAGTTCTTGGCGAACGACTCTGTGTGGCTTGCCCTTCCGGTAATGGTGCCGGTTAGCTTGTTTATATTCATGCGCCTGGGGTTTTATCGTTCAATTGTGCGTTTCATGGGTATCAAGGCGCTTCAGGCACTCTGCGCAGGCGTACTTGGCTCTGCTTTGACTCTTTACGTTGTCAGCATGGTGCTCAACTTGCCAGTGCCAAGGTCAGTACCCTTCATTTATACAATGCTGGCATTTATCACGATTGGCGGTATACGGCTTGCACTTCGTTTGATGTACCAGCGGGGACAGCAAATACAAAAAACCCGAGTACTTATTTATGGTGCTGGCGCTGCAGGGCGGCAACTCGTTGTTTCTCTGCGCCACGGACGAGACTACGAGCCTGTTGGCTTTGTTGATTACGCCCCCCTTCTTCAAGGCACGCACGTGCAAGGGCTAAGAGTCTACAGCCCAGATATGACACCAAAGCTCATTGAAGATTTTGGTGTGGAAAAATTTCTATTAGCTATTCCCGAAGCCACTCGAGCTCGACGTCAGGAGATTATTGAGTCGATCGAACCACTGTCTATCCCAGTGCAAACAATACCTGATATGGCCGATATTGTTTCGGGTAAGGCTAAGTTCAATGAGCTTCGTGATGTGCGTGTTGAAGATCTGTTAGGCCGTGACCCTGTTCCACCTGATCCAAAATTAATGGGCGCTAATATTACCCATAAGACAGTGATGGTGACCGGGGCCGGTGGCTCAATTGGTAGTGAGCTATGTCGGCAGATTATTCGCCTACTTCCGGATCAGCTAATTATTGTGGATTCATCTGAGTATTCGCTTTACAAGATAGACCAAGACCTTGCTCAGTTGCTTGAAAAAGACAGTCTCAACGTTGATGTTAAGCCTGCGCTTGCTTCTGTACGTAATGGCGATGTCATCGCTCGCCTAATTCGCACCTTTGGTGTTGACACTATCTATCATGCTGCTGCTTATAAGCATGTACCATTAGTCGAATTTAATCCGGCAGA
This sequence comes from Halomonas sp., assembly GCF_011050415.1. GTDB lineage: Bacteria > Pseudomonadota > Gammaproteobacteria > Pseudomonadales > Halomonadaceae > Vreelandella. The sequence goes on along the minus strand of NZ_DRFS01000020.1, from coordinate 177,473 downwards.
AGGGGTTCTTAATAACGTTTTTGGCACCCTGGAAGTTGCCAAAGCCGCTATAAAAGAAGGCGTTGAAGCTTTTGTGCTTGTCTCTACCGATAAAGCGGTTAGGCCAACCAATGTAATGGGAGCCAGTAAACGTATGGCTGAGTTGGTATGTCAGGCATACGCAAACGAACAATCTGATACCCGCTTTTCGATGGTGCGTTTTGGCAACGTGCTGGGCTCTTCAGGTTCGGTCGTTCCCTTGTTTCGTAAGCAAATCGAAAAAGGTGGGCCTATAACCGTTACCCACCCAGACATTACCCGCTACTTTATGACTATCCCTGAAGCATCTCAGCTAGTAATTCAAGCTGGCGGCATGGCGACCGGTGGTGATGTCTTTGTGTTGGATATGGGTAAACCCGTCAAGATCGTTGAGTTGGCTATTCGGATGGTAAAACTGTCAGGGCTGAGCTATCGCTTTGTATCCGTGCCAGAAGGCTCCCAAACGGCTAAAGCTGAACCATCTGAAGAGATCGTTGAGAAAAAAGGCGCAATTCCCATTCGGTTTACCGGGCTCCGCCCAGGCGAAAAACTTTATGAGGAGTTGCTTGCGACGGATAGTGCCCAGAAAACACGTCACCCCAGGATAATGACGGCATCAGAAGACTTTTTGCCATGGACAGCACTTGAACCTTTATTAACGCAACTGGAAGTAGCGTGCAAAAGTCAGGACGCAGCAAAAATACGTGAGCTATTGATAGCTGCGCCTACGGCTTATCAGCCTAAGTCAGATATTGTTGACCACTTCTGGCTATCAACGTCAATTCAACAGGCTGCAACGATCAAGGCTTCAGCGTCGCCCTCTACAACAGAGAGCGCCAAAGCACCTCCAGCTACAAATAAACAAACTTATTCTATGGCGGGTAACGTCGCATCGTTAGAGGGTGGGGTGGCTCTTCCAAAAGTAAGCTTGATGACTGATACCCCAGGTAGTGGTCGAAAGTAGCCCTTTAAAAAGAGTTATTGGTGACATTGGGTTTATGGGTGTTGGGTTGTTAACGACCCCATTTCATATAGTTTGATTGTTCAGGGCTCTCATAAGTGCTGTTGTTAGATACAGGAATTAAGTGCGGGCTTAAATGCAGATGTTCAGTAAGAAGTTTTTAGCAACGACGCTGTTTTCTATCTTCATGTTAAAAACTTCTGTGACGTTTAATTCTTTTCACGGGTTAAAGTAAGTTGAAAATTATCATCTAGTTTTTGCCGGCCTCGAGGATGCGCCAATAACACCTCGGGGCGGTAGCGTGCCTAAAATTAATTAGCATGTTATGAAAGTAGCAAACGTAAGCTAACAACACAGACTGAGTACTGACTCTACTAGTGAGAGCAGGCAAGGTCATTCGCTCCATTCACGCTCAGGTAGACGTTGTCATGAGAAAACAAACAATTTTCCGCTTGCTGGCTGTGGCCACGATTGCCCTGATCATCGCAGGTTGCTCTATTGCACCTGGCGGCCATATCGACTATGACGCTCCTGAACCACCTGATTTAACGCAAGTAGTCGACATTATCCCGATTACCCCAGAGCTGGTATGGTCCCTGGAATCGCAGGAGCGACGCGTGCATCCTGTAACTCAAGATTTACGCGATGAATTAGCGAACTATGAGTACACAGTGGGACCTGGCGACGTGTTAAGCATCGTGGTTTATGACCATCCCGAGCTTACTATTCCTACTGGTGGCGAGCGAAGTGCTGTGGAGGCCGGTAATATAGTGCGTGCCGACGGCACTATTTTTTACCCGTTTTTAGGGCGTGTAAATGTTGTTGGCAAAACAACGGAAGAGATACGTGTTCAACTGACCCAAGGTCTATCTAACTTCCTGACAGAGCCTCAAATCGATGTCTTTATCGCTGCCTTTAATTCTAAGCGTTTTCACGTCACCGGTGCCGTTGGTGCCCCCGGTTCGGTTCCGGTAACGAATGTGCCGTTGACCATACTCGATGCAGTTAATGAAGTAGGTGGGCCGACCGACAATGCGTTTTGGCATGAAATGTATTTATTCCGTAATGGCACCGAAGAGCGACTGTCGCTCTACTCCTTATTGAGTGAAGGCGATCAGCGTCAAAATCGTTTGTTACGTGACGGCGACCTGTTACATGTCCCAAGTGCAGACAATCAGGGTGTCGCAATGCTGGGTCAGGTACGCTCGCCGGGCAATCTACGCATGAACCGTGAACGCCTTTCTCTCACCGATGCTCTAGCCCGTGCTGGCGGCATCAATGAAGTTTCTGCTGAGCCTTCCGGTATATTTGTACTGCGCCGTAACGAACCTGGCGCTGCTAAGTATGCATCTGTCTATCAGCTCGATATCAGTAATGCGATTGCCTTCGTGCTGGCCAGCAACTTTCAGCTAGAGCCACAAGATATTGTGTATGTAACTACCGCACCGCTGGCACGCTGGAATCGCGTAGTTAGCCTGCTTCTTCCCTCTATTAATTTACCGGGTGATTTACGCTCTGGTAACCAAGGGCTAGAAGACCTTCTTTGATATGACAAAGCGTATCCTAGTCGTCTGTACCGGCAATATTTGTAGAAGCCCGGTTGCCGCCGCCATACTGCAAAAAGACAATGCCGACATCGAAGTGGTGTCGGCAGGTTTAGCAGCTGGGAAAGGGGGCGCAGAGCCGCGCATAGCGGCGTTGGCAAAAGCAGATGGCTATGACCTTAGTCAACATCAAGCAAGGCAGGTAGACCGCAACTCGCTTGCTAATGCTGATCTGGTGCTCGTAATGAGCGCCAAGCAGCGGCAAGTGATTGCCCGTTCGTGGCCTGAAATGCTGGGCAAAACCTTACTATTTGGTATGTGGCGCACTGATAAACCTATAAGCGAGCGAGATATTCCAGACCCTTATCAACGAAGCGATGAAGTCTGTGAACTTGTTTATGAAATGATCAAAACAGCAAGTGTGGCCTGGCGAGAAAAGCTTAAAAATACCGGTAGCAAAAGTTTGTGGTAAACGCTTTAAAGCTTTTTTTAATTATCCATTTTCATGCATCCATAGGTGCATGACCGAGAGTGTAGCGATCGAGCCAATGTCAGACTTATCACAGAAGAGTTTACCCGAAGAAACAATCGACCTGAGCCGTCTGTTTGGAGCGCTTTTTCGTAAAAAGTGGCTAATTATTGGCGTCACCTTACTGTTCGCTTTTATAGGTATTGTGCACGGTATGTTGTCTACCCCTGTTTATCGTGCCGATGCTTTAGTTCAAGTAGAAAGGCGTAATACCGTCAGTCCATTCGGTAACGTGGATAATGTTACCGGTTCTGGCTCGGGGGAGCTCAATACCTCGGCTGAGCTACAGATTTTGCAGTCCCGTATGGTGCTTGGCCAAGTGGTCGACCGGGTGAGCAGCGATTTAATTATTTCTCCCGTCCAAGTTCCTTTTATCGGCGGCTTTGTATTACGTAGGGGCATCCCACGGCCTGCGTTTCTGCAGGGCTATCCGCATATCTGGGGCGATGAAAGTATTAATGTCGCACGCTTTACTACACTTGATAGTAGTCGTGGCCGCAGCTTTATCGTTGAGCGTGGCGCGGGCGATAGCTACCACATTATGCAAGGCGATAGCCGTTTGGGAACGGGTACGCTGGGCCAACCAGAGGTGTTCCTAGACGGTGAACTTGAGTTAACGGTTGAAAGTTTCAATGCTGCCGAAGGTGCGCAGTATGTTCTGACACGTCTGCAGAAAACATCGGCCATCCGTGGTATTGCCGGACGACTACAAGTGGCTGAAGTAGGCGGTGCCGGTACCACAACGGGTATGATCCGTTTAATGATGTTTGGTGAAGACCCCAGTGAAATTACCCGTAGCCTGGACGCGGTCGCGCAAACTTTTTTAACGCAAAATATTGAGCGTCAGTCCGAACAGGCACAGCAAAGCCTGGAGTTTCTTCAAAGGCAGGCGCCTGAGCTGCGTGAACAACTGGATTTAGCCGAGCAAAACCTCAACGATTACCGCGCTAATTTAGACAGTGTTGATCTTAGTAGCGAAGCTCAAGCCGCTATCCAGCGCTATATTGAACTGGATACACGTCTTGATGAGCTTGAATTCCAAGAAGCTGAGCTTGCACAGCGCTTCACACCTAGCCACCCTAATTATCAGGCGTTAATTCGTCAACGCCGCCAGATTCAGCGTGATTTACAAGAACTTAATGCTAGGGTGAATGAGCTACCCGCCGCGCAGCAAGAAGTGCTGAGGCGTACTCGTGATGTGGAAGTAACGCAGGCGATTTACGTTAATATTTTAAATAAAGTACAGGAATTAGAAGTAGCCCGCGCAGGAACGATCGGTAATATACGCATTATTGATAGTGCGGTGCTCAGCGGCCAAGTTGCCCCGAATACCCCGCGTATCTTCATCCTCTACACGATTTTAGGCCTGCTGCTTATCACGGGCTATGTTCTGTTAAAAGAGCTGTTTAAGCGCGGTGTTGAATCGCCAGACCAAATTGAACGACTCGGCTTAACGGTCTACGCCAACGTTCCGCAATCTTCAGCGCAGCGTAAGCTGAACCGCGCCTTGAAGCGTCGGGGAGAAAAAACCTCGAAAAGCGTGGTGGGTGGCGTATTAGCCCAGCGAGATCCGATGGATCTATCCCTAGAGTCACTGCGCGGATTACGTACTAGTTTGCACTTCACCATGATGGATGGTCGTAATAATCGCGTTATGTTGACAGGACCAAGCCCCGGTGTAGGTAAAAGCTTTGTCAGCGTTAATTTAGGCGCCATTTCTGCCCTGGCAGGCAAGAAAGTGCTGATCGTTGATGCCGATCTTCGCAAAGGCAATTTGCACCATGCCTTTGGCCAAGCAAGCACCGGTGGCCTGGTAGAATTTCTAAGTGGTGAGCTAACACTGGAAGACATTATCAAGCCAACAGGTATTCCACACTATGACGTGATTACCCGCGGAGTTTCCGCGAGTAACCCTTCTGAACTACTTATGCGCCCAGGTTTTGAGCAAGCGCTAGAAGATCTTAGCGAAATGTACGACATGGTGATCGTCGATACGCCGCCAGTCCTGGCTGTTACTGACGCCTGTGTTGCAGGCAAGCATTGTGGCACTACCCTGCTTGTTACAAGATTCGACAGAAATTCAGTACGTGAAATACTTATGGCTAAAAAACGCCTTGAAAGTAGCGGACTGGAAATTCAAGGCGCAATTTTGAATGGCGTAAAAATCTCTTCCAGGGGTGCGTCAGGTTATTACGGATACGGCACCTACAAATACCAGTAGGTAAAGTCAGCTGTTCTAAAGGAAGTTAAATATGAAAGTTCTCGTTACTGGTGCAGCGGGCTTTATCGGTTTCCATACGGCCACGCGTTTATTAGAAAGAGGCGACGAAGTCGTTGGTTTTGATAGTGTTAATGATTACTACGATGTTGAAATTAAAGAGCGTCGAATTGAGCAGCTTCGTAGCCTATCGGAAAAAAATGGCACACCTTTTCATTTCGTTCGCGCCAATTTAGCCGATCAAACCGCTGTAACCGAATGCTTCGAGAAGCATAACTTTGACCGTGTTATCCACTTAGCTGCGCAAGCCGGTGTTCGCTACTCCATTGAAAACCCGCACAGCTATGTTGAAAGCAATCTTATTGCGTTTACCAATGTGCTAGAAGCCTGCCGCTATGCGAAAACAGCGCACTTAACGTATGCGAGCACAAGCTCGGTGTATGGCGCGAATACGCGCATGCCGTTCTCTGAGCATCATGGCGCTGATCATCCGCTGCAGTTTTATGCAGCCACTAAAAAAGCCAATGAAATGATGGCACATAGCTACAGCCATCTTTTTAAACTACCGACCACTGGCCTGCGCTTTTTTACCGTATACGGCCCTTGGGGCCGTCCGGATATGGCGCTATTCAAGTTCACCAAAAGTATCCTGGCGGATGAGCTAATCCCCGTTTTTAATCATGGCAATCATAGCCGTGATTTCACCTACGTGGCCGATATTGTGGAAGGTGTGATTAGAGCCAGTGATCAGATTGCTGAGCCTAACGCTGATTGGAATAGTGATGAGCCAGATCCCGCCACCAGTAATGCACCCTACCGCCTGTTTAATATTGGTAATAATAATCCAGTTAAGTTGAGTGCTTACATTGAAGCACTTGAAAAGGCGTTGGGTAAAAAAGCTAAGCAGGATTTGCTGCCACTGCAGCCAGGCGATGTGCCAGATACCTATGCCGATAGCAACGAGCTGAAAAAGGCAGTCGATTACCAACCGACAACACCAGTAGAAGAAGGTGTTGCAAACTTTGTCACTTGGTATCGCGATTACTATCAAGTCTGATACTGAAGGTCTACGACCAACAGTTATCGTTTCTTTAAGTCAAGGGTGGATACGTTACGTATTCTTGCTTAGCATTTAAAAGTTAGGGGCTACAATGAAGGTTACCGTATTTGGCACAGGCTATGTTGGTTTAGTGCAAGGGGCCATCTTGGCAGATGTAGGCCACCAAGTGGTCTGTGTAGATGTCGATGCTGATAAAATTGAGCGTCTAAAGCAAGGGTATATTCCTATCTTTGAGCCAGGCTTAGATTCCTTGGTAAAAGAGAAGTTTGCAGCTGGACGGCTGAATTTCACCACTGACGCTGCTGATGCTATTAAGCATGGGGATATGTATTTCATCGCAGTGGGAACCCCGCCGGATGAAGATGGCTCTGCCGACCTGCGCTATGTACTTGAAGTTGCCTCGACCATCGCTGAGCACATGGAAAGCGATAAAATCATCATCAATAAATCAACGGTGCCTGTGGGTACTGCTGACAAAGTTCGCGCTTGCGTCGCCGAGAAGCTAGCCGAACGTGGTCGAAGCGATTTGAAATTCGATGTGGTTTCAAACCCGGAGTTCCTCAAAGAGGGTAGCGCAGTTGCCGACTGCCAAAAGCCGGACCGCATTATCATTGGTACAGAATCAGCTGCTACCGTTGAGCTGATGCGCGAGCTTTATGCACCGTTCAACCGTAACCATGACAAAATCATTGTGATGGATGTACGCAGTGCCGAACTTACCAAATACGCAGCAAACTGCATGCTGGCGACCAAGATTAGCTTTATGAACGAAATTGCTAATTTGGCCGAGCGTCTTGGTGCAGATATTGAAATGGTGCGTCAAGGTATTGGTTCTGACCCGCGGATTGGTTACCACTTTATTTACCCTGGTGTAGGTTACGGCGGCTCATGTTTCCCTAAGGACGTACAGGCGCTGATTCGAACCTCAGATTCCATTGGCTTCGATTCCAAGGTGCTGAAAGCCGTCGAGGCACGCAATTACGAACAGAAAACAACGTTGTTCGAGAAGATTGCTCAGCACTATGACAACGACTTAGCCGGTAAAACCTTTGCCTTGTGGGGGCTTTCGTTTAAACCCAACACTGACGACATGCGCGAAGCACCCAGCCGTGTACTGATGGAAGCCCTTTGGGAAGCCGGCGCAAGCGTTAAGGCATACGATCCTGAAGCAATGGAAGAGACCCAGCGTATTTACGGCACGCGTGACGATCTGACCCTATGTGGTACTAAGGAGTCAGCGCTTAAAGAGGCTGATGCACTGGTTATAGTGACGGAGTGGCAAAGCTTCCGCGCACCCGATTTCGATCTGCTAAAGCAACAGCTAACCCACCCGGTGGTGTTTGACGGCCGTAACCTTTACGAACCAGGCCGAATGGAGCGCAAAGGGTTTAGTTACTATTCAGTCGGTAGACGCGCTGTTTAAGCCATCAGCACGTGTTAAAAATTTGAGTGGGGTGGGGAGCCATGTGGGAAAGCGCTAAACGGCTTATCAGTAGCCGTGTTGTGCGCAGCGTGGTGATAGTGGCAGGGGGTACCGCAGGAGCACAGGCCATTTCGCTGGCTTTTTCCCCACTCCTCACCCGAATCTACAGCCCTGAAACCTTCGGGATATTGGGCACGTTCTTAGCCATTTTTGCCGTTATGGCACCGTTGGCCGCGTTCAACATGCCCATGGCTATTGTATTGCCAAGCCGTGATGAGGAGGCAGTTTGTCTCGCACAGCTGTCCATTGCAGTAGGTTTAATCAATGCTTGCCTCATCGCGGGGCTGCTTTGGGGGTGGGGCGATTTTCTCCTTGCGCTGATTGGTTTAAAGGCAATAGCACCCTATATTTTTGCTCTGCCGATAGCGATGGGGCTTTCCGCGCTATTAGCGGTAGCGATGCAATGGGTTATTCGCAAAAAATACTTTGCTTTCAAAGCAAAAATTGCAGTAATTCAATCTTTTATAATCAATAGTGCAAAGGTTGGCATAGGTGTTGTCATGCCACTACCCAGCGTATTGATTCTAGCCACCACGTTGGGTAGTGGCTTGCATGCCGCTATGCTGTTTAAACGTAGCCCACCCTCGGCTACACATTCGAAGCCTTCGCCGGATCAACCTCGTATAACGCTGAATACATACTGGCGATTAGCGATACAGTACAAAGACTTCGTTTTGTTTCGTACCCCCCAAGCAACGCTCAATGCGGCATCGCAAGGCCTACCGGTGATAATGCTTGCCGCTACTTTTGGCGCGACAACGGCTGGACTCTATTCACTTGGCAGAATGGTGCTGGAAGCCCCCGCAAAGCTACTGGGGCATTCTGTTGCGACAGTGCTCTACCCGCGCATTAATGAAGCCGCCCTAGGGGGAGAAGACATCTCTCTCTTGGTATTTAAAGCAACCATGGCACTGCTGGGGATTGGCAGCTTGTTGTTTGGCAGCTTAATCCTGCTAGGCCCAGAGCTATTTGGATGGCTATTTGGGGGGGATTGGCGTCAGGCAGGCACTTTTGCCCAATGGTTAGCACTCTGGACATTGGTCAGCTTCGTGGCAAGACCTTGTGTTGCGGCCATTCCGGTGCTGGGGTTAGAGCGCTTTTTTCTGCTACATGAAATCGTCAGCGCAGTGATTAGATTTACTGTACTGTTTATTGGGGTGTGGCTCTGGGATAGCGCGACGATAGCCATCGCACTGTTTAGCGTCGCTAACGTTGTGTGCTATAGCGTATTAATTTTGGTGGTGCTACAAGTGGCCAAGCGTTATACGGCACCCGAGCAACAGGCTGAACATTCATGAATAAGCTAGGCCATAGTGATCAGCCTCTCGTCTCGATTATTATTCCTTGCTACAACTCCGCAGCATACGTCGCAGAAGCAATTGAAAGCGCGTTAGCCCAAACCTACCCACACTGTGAAGTAGTGGTGATTAATGATGGGTCGCAAGATAGCAGTGGGGAGGAGATCGAGCGCTACCTAGGTCGCGTAAGCTATATTCAGACAGAGAATTTAGGCGCCTGCCATGCCAGGAATTTAGGACTCAAAGCAGCCAATGGCGAAAGAGTTCAATGGCTAGATGCGGATGATGTATTACGCCCACACTGTGTAGAGAGCAAGCTCACCATGAGCAGTGGAAATACGCACTGCGGAAATCATATTGTTCCTATTTGTGATGTGGCGGCTATGCCAGGCGGCACATTACCCGCCATTTGGAATCAGCCACGCTATGATCTTTTTAAGGGATTGGCCTATGGCACCCCACCGACACCGGCGCCGCTCCACTACAAAGCTGATCTACTTGCCGTTGGTGGCTTTCGTGAAGGCCTACCCTGTGCTCAAGAGTTCGACCTACACCTGAGACTATTGGCAAAAAGAAAGTGTGAATTTATTTCTACCGGTGAAGTAGGGGTCGATATTAGAACCCACGATAATAATCTTAGCCAGCGCGCGGGTGTTAAGATGCACTATACCGTGCTAAGCATTTTAGAGCGCATCCAAGCTGACCATTTTTTATGTGAAAAACATAAATCAGCCATTGCCCATCACCGTATCAGAACGAGCCAGCAGCTATGGCGTAAAGGCCACAAACCGGAAGCCCAGGCTATTTATCGAGAAGCCTTAACTGCATTGCCACGAGGTCTTCAGCCTCACTATTTTGCAAATGCTGAAGGGTGGCTGCTTAAAGCGATAGGGCTTGATAAATCTGAGGCGTTAAGAGGTTTCATCGCCCCACTAGTGAAACCACTGCTTACTCGGTAAGTAGCGATACATTCATCATACGGAATTCCATAAGTGCTATTACATGATCCTAGACGTATGCCTGCCTATTACCGTTATAGTGCCAACTTACAATGATGAAGGCTACCTTAGTGAAGCGCTGACTTCCGTTCTGTTGCAATCAAAACCGCCTGAGATGTTAATTGTGGTGGATGACGGCTCATCTACTGCTGATGCTGAGAAAATAGTAACGGGATTCAAAGCGCAAAATTATATTCATACCCAGATTGTTTATTTAAAGCAATCAAATCAAGGGCCCTCGGCGGCACGAAATGCAGGACTGAAATTAGCATCAACACCGTATGTCGCGTTTCTTGACGCCGATGACCGGATGCTGGCAGATAACCTTGCCACTATGTGGCAGGCAATTAACGGATTAGCAGATGACTATTTTGGAGTATACGGAACCTACTGTGACATCGAAACAGGCAAACCCTATCCCTTTGCCGACCTTGAAGGCTGTATAGCGCCAGATAAAGTGGGCAAAAAAGGGGGGATTGCTGGAGGTGTACATACGTACCTATTTCGAACCTACCACCTGAGAAACGTGGGTGGTTTCGATGAAAGCCTGGTTAACAATGAAGATTATGACCTGATTATTCGACTGCTTCGTGCAGGCTTGAAGTGCAAAGGGAAAGTGACCACCTGCTTTGAAAAGCGTAACAGAATGGGCTCGCTCTCGCGCCCCTGGGAGCCATTAGTGGCATTTAATAACACGCTAAGGTTCCTGCAAAAAGCAGAAATTGCCGGTTATTTTTCTGATGAGGAACTTGCTTCGAGAAGGCGCAGCACACAGCTCAATTATGCCAAGCTGTTAATGAAGCAGGGGAAGGAAAAAGAAGCAGCCAGTATATGGCACGAGGTGTTTAAAATAAAACCTAGTACTGTCCGCGAGTTTTATCATTGGCTGATTTATTTACGCCTGCGTTTGGGAGAGAAAATTGGCTAGTGTTTTAATTTTTTTAGTTAGAAAAAGGATTTGATAACCACTTCGGTTTTAAACACATAACTGTTTGATTAGGTGTCTGCGTTGTCATTGTATCGATTTCGATATGTTAAATAGAATCCATGGGTGCTAGATGCGCAACAAGGGAGTTAGTTATTTAGTGGAAATATTTAAAAAGATATCGCGCAAAGCTTTCAGTGGCTCTGCTAGTAATGTATTTAAAGGCATGAAAACACTGGCATTAGGTAGTGGTATTTCCAAAATAATTGGTATCCTCTCTATACCTATACTGACTCGCCTGTATAGCCCGGAAGATTTTGGTGTTTTGGCTATTTATACAGCTATTATCACCATGCTGGCTCCTATCATTACGCTTCGCTATGTATTAGCACTTCCATTGCCACGCCACGATGGAATGGCCTTTAACTTGTTAATGTTATCAACAGGTTTAATGTTAATTACTTGCTTAATAGTCAATATGTTCCTATGGATGTTTGGAGGGGATATACTGCCGATTTTCTCAATGGAAGTGCTTATCCCGTGGTGGTGGCTCATATCATTAGGGCTATTGGGCAGTGTTACCTATGAGATGCTGACACTATGGGCTACACGCAAAAGAGATTATCGAGCAATTTCAAAAACAAATATTGGACAGAGTATAACGGGATCTTTGACTAAAATAATTCTTGGACTGTTTGGATTAAATCCTTTTGGCTTATTAGTAGGACAAGTAGTAATTCAAGGGGGGGGCTCAGGTTCGCTTCTCAAAATATACAGCCAAGACTTTAAAAAGAACTGGCGTCATCTACGCTGGTCACGAATGCGTAAAATGGCATGGGCGCATAGAGGTTTCCCGATATACAGAGTGCCATCGCAGTTTTTAATGCTATTGGCAGGGCAAGCGCCATTGCTCTTTATTGCTGCTATGTATGATTCAAACACCACTGGGCAACTTGGCCTAGCGTTAATGGCATTAGGATTTCCGTTAAAATTATTTGGCAATACATTGGCAAAAGCTTTTTATGCAGAGGCCGCTAACTTAGGTAGCAAACAACCTGACAAGATAAGGGTTATGCTGATTTCCGTTGTTAAGCGATTGGCAATTTTTGCTGTACCTCCAACATTAGTGTTGCTCGTTTTTGGTCAGGAGATTTTTACACTTGCCTTTGGAGAAGAGTGGAGTTTAGCAGGAACTTTTTCAGAGATTTTAGCAATTTATTTATTTTTCCAATTTATGCAAACACCAGTTGCACATGTTTTTTATATATTTGAAGGCCAGAAGCAATTGCTTTTCCTAAATATACAGCGAATTGGGTTGGTTTTTGTCTGCTTTAGCTTTGTTTATTTGATGGATCTTAATTCCGAGATGGCCATATTAACTTATTCCATAATGCTGTCAGTGCATTATCTTTTAAGTTCTATTTATGCTTTGAAATTTATTCCTAAAAATTAAGAGAAAACTTCAAATGAATGCTTTTTGGAAAAGCAGTGTTGCTGATCTTGAGCCGATTAACCAGAAGCGAGAGTTATGGGTTGATATTGCAAAAGGGATCAGTATATCTTTAGTAGTCTTATGGCATGTTGTAGGCGAAAGATTCTTGCTTAGTGAAGCATTAATACTTGTCCGAATGCCGTTGTTTTTTTTCGTAGCGGGTTTGTTTGCTAGAAAAATATTTTCTGATAGAACAAGTAAAGCACAATTTTTTTTTAAGGTATCAAATTTTATTTATCTATACGTTTTGTGGGCTTTAATTGCTTATTTTCTCACAACGCTTCCGGTCCAGTTGAGAAATGATGGAATTGATTTTTCTAATATTACCCAAATGTTCTATAGTCCTGTAAGAACACTATGGTTTATATACGCACTATTCTTTGCTTTCTTAATTGTCTATACTTTTAGGAAGCTGCCTGTTTTCTTGGTTTTAAGTATCTTTCTTGTAGGGTATTATTTTGCTGCTATAGATGGCAATTGGAGAAATGTAGAATTTTTTAACAGAGTGCTTCGATTGATTCCTTTCTTCTTTTTGGGTGTAATATCCTTCCATCAAGTGAGAAAACTAGTTGTTGATTTAAATAAAGCCTGGTTTTTATTTTTGCCTGTTGCTCTTCTTTTAGCATATATTGTCTATGATTTAGATTTTTTAAGGTCGAACCCTTTAGTGACCTTTTCGGTAAGTTTGTTTGGTATTTTCTCAGTGCTGCTCTTTTCACATTGGTTGTCCTTCTATTCGTTTTCTAAATTTATAGCAGCAGCCGGATTAGGTTCTCTTTATATCTATGTTGTACATAGGGTTACGCAGTTCTATCTTTATGATTTACCTTATAGCTTTTTTTTAGACCCTTCTTTCAAAGATACTGGCATGGGTGTTGCACTAGGAGTAGTAGCGACATTTGCTATTATTATTATTAGTTTCGTTGTTGGAAAATATCTAAATAAAATCTCATATGGAATTCTCTTTAATATTCCGAAATTGTCAGCGGTTAAAAAACTTGCTAGGAGAAGTTGATTTATGAGTAAATTGAGCGTACATCCTGGAAAATTAAACGGTTCAGTTAAACTTTCAGGTGCAAAAAATTCAGCGTTGCGGTTGTTAGCTGCGAGCTTGTTGTCCTCTGATGAAATTACGTTAACGAATTACCCAGCACCATTGTTAGATGCGCAAGTTCATGTCGATATGCTTAATCATTTGGGTAAGCAGTGTACGTTGAACGGTGAAGAGAGTATTACTATTACAGAGGCTGCGGAAATTAAGAGTACCCTTTCCTGGGAAGGCCGCTCTATCCGCAACACGCTGCTGATTTTAGGTGCTCTCACTACACGTTTGGGTGTTGGATCAGTGCCGCTGCCTGGGGGATGTAAACTAGGCGAACGCAAGTACGACCTGCACGTTATGCTTTTAGAGCGATTAGGTGCTCGTGTATGGGAAGAGGGTGACTACCTCTGCGCTGAAGCAAAAGGTGGCCTGGTAGGTGCTGATATTTACCTTCCTATGCGCTCAACTGGCGCGACTGAAAACGCTATTTTATGTGGCACCTTAGCGCGTGGAACAACGCGAATTTGGAACCCACATATCCGGCCTGAAATCCTTGACCTTATTGCGCTACTGCAAAAAATGGGTGCCAAGATCAAGGTGTTTGGCCAAGAGCATATCGAAATCACCGGTGTGGAAGCGCTACACGGTGCTGAGCACAGCGTCATTCCGGACAATATGGAAGCGGTGACGTGGTTAGCGGGCGCGGTAATTAGCGGTGGCGATATTGAAATACACAATTTCCCGCACCAGGATTTAGAAGTTGTATTAGCTCACTTGCGGGCTGCCGGTGCACAACTTTACAAGGGTGACAACTCACTTATTGTGCGTGGTGGAAAATGTTACCCGATTGAGATTAGCACTGGCCCCCATCCCGGTATTAACTCTGATGTGCAGCCTATCCTTGCCGCTTGGGGCGCTAAAGCCCAAGGCGAGTCACGCATCGTGGATCTTCGCTTCCCTGGCCGCTATGCCTACGCAGAGCAAATGGCAAAAATGGGTGTTAAGCATGAAGTGCGTGGTGACATGCTGGTTATCCATGGTTCAGGTGGGCAGTTACATGGCGCTGAAGTAAAAGCACTCGATTTACGTGCGGGTGCAGCGCTGGCACTTTGCGGCTTGATAGCAGAAGGCGAGACGATTATCACCGATGCTTGGCAAATCGAGCGTGGTTACGTCAATTTTGCTCAGAAATTGGAATCTTTAGGTGTGAGTGCCCGATGGGTAGACTGACACAGCAATCGCTTAGGGAGCTTGAGGGCCTATGCCCTGGCGGCATAGAACACAATGTGCCGTTGGCGAGTATTAGTCAGTGGAAAATTGGTGGTACGGCGGACACAATAATACGTCCATCGACATCACAACAACTAGCGGATCTGCGCCGCTGGTTCTACCATCATGATGTCCACCACCTCACTATTGGCTCCACCAGTAATTTGCTATTTTCTGATGAAGGCCTTCGCGCTCCTTGCATTCAGTTAGGTAAGCGCCTTTCACACGTCAGTATCGATAAAAATATTGTCCATGCACAGGCTGGCGTATGGGTACCCAGCTTAGCGCGGCAGTTGATGTTATCGGGCTTGACGGGGGGAGAGCATATTTGCGGTATTCCCGGCACACTAGGCGGGCTAGTGTGTATGAACGGTGGCAGCCAGCGAAAAGGCATTGGTAGTCATGTGGAAAGCGTTGAAAGTGTCGATGTCACAGGAAACGTTGTGCACCGCACTAGAAGTGAATGTAACTTTGCTTATCGCAGCTCGGTTTATCAAACAAATAATGAAGTAATTACCTCCGTCACGCTCGCGTTTAATGACGGGCAAGCAACACAAATTCGTCAGGAAATGCTCGCTATACTGGCGGAACGTAGTAGCAAGTTTCCCCGTAAATTACCTAATTGCGGTTCGGTATTTAAAAGCAATCCAGCGATGTATTCTGAAGTGGGTGCCCCCGGAACCATTATTGAAAAGCTAGGGTTTAAAGGATATAGCATTGGTGATGTTTTTGTATCACCCATGCATGCTAATTTTATCGTTCACAATGGCCAAGGGATGGCAAAAGACGTATTGGCATTAATTGATGAAATTAGTGAAAAAGTGTTTTCAGAAACAGGTTATCGAATGGACGTAGAAGTCATTTATGTAACTCCAAATGGTGACTTCTTTCCGGCCGACCAAGTATATTAATTGTGAATATATGAAATAAGCGTATTGCGATTAGTAATATGGTGCTTTTTGTTTAGGTCAAAATTTGTTGGTGGTATTGAGCGGGAAAATTGATTTTGCATTATTAATGCGCTCTGTTCTTGAGCGATATTTTTAAAATTTTTGCTAATAAGGTAGAGGGTCTATGTCTCTGAAAGTAGAAAAAACAAAAGTATTGATTGTTTGTGCATGGTACAACCGTGCAGACTACATTAGAGATACCTTAGATTCTCTTTTGAATCAAACATTTAATGATTATAAAGTTACGATTGTCAATGATGGGAGCAAAGATCCTCGAGTAAAAGAAATATTAGATAGTTATAATGACCCTAAGTTGACGGTTATTCATCAAGAAAACACTGGCTTCGTTGGCGCCATCAGGCGTGCTATTGACAGCGCGGATTCCGAATATATCGCAATTCAAGGTGCGGGTGACGTTTCGTTCCCTGAGCGAATAAGTGCGCAGGTTAAGCTGTTAGACGCTGATTCCTCCCTAGGTGTAGTGGGTTGTAAACATAAAAATATTGTATTTGGTGGTCCCAATGATGGCTACGAATCAACATCTAAAATGCCTAAAGAAAGAGCAACATTAGAAAGTTTGTTAAAAATAGGCAACCCCTTTAGTCATGGCGATGTCATGTACCGCCGTGAGCTATATCAAAAAGTCGGGGGCTATCGCGACTTTTTCAAATTTGCGCAAGACCGCGATTTGTGGATAAGAATGGCAGCATACTGCGATATGGCCGTTGTCGATGAGCTTCTATATGAGCGCCGAGCTTTCTATAGTGATGGCGTTTCCACCGATATCGATAAGTTAATACTGCAAAAAGCATTTTCAAATTTCGCCATCCAATGCCACTACAATAGAGAAACGATGGGTAGTGATTTTGTGGAGAAATATGGTCGATATGGGGGTATGTTTAGGGATAAAAGTAAGCCAACATCCGTTTTCATTGCAAAAAAATCGCTAGAGTGCCTTTTTAATCAAGATATCGATCGTGCCTTATACTTATCAAACTTAGCAATCCAAGAATCTGTGAATGTTACTAGTGTTATTGCTCGAACGATGGCAAAGCTGAGTAATATGAACTCCATCTTTAAGCAGTTAAATAAGTTTCTATTAGGCCTTCATGGCTCATCAAGTAAGTGGTCTGTTAGGAAGTGAGCTGAAAGCCATTAATATAAAATATTAGCAATCGGTTTTTGTATTTTAAACCATAAGAATGTTTGGGTTAATGTTCTGCTCATGGTATGGCTAGTTGCTTCCACTCTTTGTAATTATGAGTAAACTGTTTATGACAGAAAATAAAGGTTTAATGATTATTACGCCTAAAACATACAGTGGTGGGGCCGAGAACGTAGCCGCTCGCTTGTCATGTTTTTTTGCGGACTTCATGAATGTGCATGTAGTCACTTTTGATGCGTCAAAAATAGATTATAATTACGCTGGGAAGTTGGTAGATTTAGAGCTGGGAGATAATAAAGGCGCTTTTGGAAAAGTGAGTAGCATTATAAAAGCAGCTTTTAGCATAAAGAAAATTAAAAAAGAAACTAACCCAATGGCCTGTATTAGTTTGATAGGTCATCCGAATATTTCCAATATTTTATCTAAAAATGGCGAGTTGTGTGTGGTTTCGGTAAGAACATATTTACGCAAGTCACCATTTTTATTAAAAAGAATATTCCAAAAGCTGTATATAAAGTTTTTATATAATAGAGCAGATAAGGTCGTGGCGATTTGTGAAGGTGTTAAACACGACTTGATCAATTATTATGGCGTTGAAGAGGCAAAGATAGATGTTATTTACCCTTATTTTGATACGCAGGAAATTCAAACGTTATCGTGTGATGAACTAGAAGACGACGTGTCGGAAATTTTTAATTATCCCGTCGTTATCACCGTTGGCCGCATGACATACGATAAAGGGCATTGGCATCTCATAAAAGCATTCAAGGAAATAAAAGAGAGCCAGCCTGATGCGCGCCTGGTTATTTTAGGTAGAGGCGAGTTGGAAAATGACCTTAAAGCGCTTGCTAAGTCAATGGGGCTAGAAGCGCATATCCACTTTCTGGGATATCGTTCAAACCCTTATAAATATATACGAGCAGCTTCAGTATTTGCTTTTCCATCGCTTATTGAAGGGTTTGGAAATGCATTGGGTGAGGCAATTGCCTGCGGTACACCCGTGGTTGCCGCAGATTGTGACGTAGGACCCAGAGAAATTATTGCTCCTACGAGTGATTTTACACAAAAAGCGTCTAAAAATGAGATTCACGCCTGCGGGATATTGGTACCCCCTTTTGATGAGAAGCTAAATTTTGATGGTAATGATATCAATGAGAATGAAGGGCGTTTGGCGGCCGCAATTATTGAAGTGTTAACGAATAAAGAATTGCGTGAAAAGATGTCTGAAAGCGCGAAAATTCGTGCCGAAAGTTTCGATATAAAGAGCGTTACTAAGCAGTGGCAGCACCTCCTAGGTATGCATTAAGAAAATAATAGTAAAACGTCTATCTGAATACAGTAATAGTTAAGAAATCCATTAAATCAAGCCGCTTAATAAATTGATGATCAAGGCAGATGTATGAGAATTTTACATATTATATCTTCAGCTGCTGCTGGAGGGGCTGAAGTATATGCCAGGGATCTCTCAATCGAGATGGCAAAACGTGGGCATCAGGTATTTATTGTCTTTCTAGATCGTGCATCCGAGGCAGGTAGAGACTTATCTTTTGAAACCTCTTTTTTGAACCAGCTTCAACAACATAATATTGAATTCGATTTTATTGGTCAGAAAGCAAGAAAAAATCCATTAAAAGGAGCTCTTGCACTACGTAAATTTGTTAAGAACTTTAAACCAGATGTTGTTCATTCGCACTTATACTATGGTGCCGTTTTTGCCTTGTTTTTGACTGGTGTTAAAAGGGTTTATACGCATCACAATATTCGGTTAAGAGCAAATAAACATATTTATAAACTGCTTGATCTTAGAACAGATGCATACATCGGTATATGCGATGCCTGTAAGCGATTGCTGGAGAGTGTGACAAAGGGCACTGTTCACCATATTGATAACGGCGTAGATGAGTCCCGAATCATTAAAAAAGAGCACTACCTGGAAACTGATCCGGTAAAGCTAGTGTTTGTTGGACGTCTTTCTGAGCAGAAAAACATACGCTTATTGCTTGAGGCGGCGGCTCGCGTAAAAGGGCACGATTTTATAGTCATGATTGCCGGGGAGGGTGCCTTTTTATCAGAGCTTAAAGCGTTAGCAGAAAGCCTTGGTATTTCGTCGAAGGTTCGCTTTCTGGGCAATGTTATTGATGTTAAATCGCTGTTAAATGAGAGTGATGTTTTCGTCATGTCGTCTGCATGGGAGGGGCTGCCCATTGCGCAAATTGAAGCTACGCTTGCAGGACTGCCCGTCTTAGTGACGAATGTTGGAGGTTGCTCTGAAATAGTCACCAGCGTTGGCAATGGCATCGTGGTTGAGGTAGACCTGGAGGAGTATTCATCTGCGTTGGAAAAGCTGGTCAATGACTACGCTTTGCGTTTGCAATTTCATGAAAATGCTATGAAAAACTCATGGGTTTATTCAATTACAACTTCCGTCGACAAACATTTAGATGTTTATCGTAGCCTCTAATTATGGTTGGTAAAAATGGCAGCTGATTTTTATGTTTTCATCATTTTTGTGCTGGCTGCGGTTTACTGCATTGGCGTTTCTGTTCTACACCGTTGGCTATTGTGGCCATTAATCGCCGCTTATATTATTAGAAGCTTCCTTTTCGCACTCGATTATTTAAATATATTCAGTCCTCCTGGCGCCGATACAGATGCTTTACGTTTTACGCGCATGGCATTTGAGTGGTCACAGTTGAGTTGGCCTGATTTGTTGTCGCTCAATGTGATGTTCAACTCGCTATTCTATTCATGGCTAGGGGCCATGATAATGAAGCTTGTGGGTACCTCTCATCATATCCTGCCTGTCATGAGTTTTTTGTTTGGCTTTGTTGTCGTTGCCACTACGGCGTTAATAGCGAAAGATTTATGGGGCAAACGTACGGCTACGATTGTCGCTTTTATTATCGCTCTTTATCCCTTTGCAGCTTTTAACTCGATTTTGGCAATGCGAGAAGAAGTTGCCATTATGTTTTTCATTCTTGGACTGTATTTTTTCCTCAAGTGGGTTGGTGGGCAAAGTATTTTGGGGCTGCTGTGGGGGTGCTTGTTTTTTGGTACAGCAGTGCTTTTCCATCCAGGCTGGATTGGCGCTTTCATCGGCGTGGCCGGTTACCTTGCGTTCTTTTTGTATAAGGTAGTGTTCAAAACAGATACTACGAAGGTTTCTTTTCACTCTACGGTTAAGATTTTACTATCGTCGGCGATGCTGGTTTTTTCCTTAGGAATGATTGGCTTTGGTGGTGGGGTTTCCCTAGGCAAAGGGATTGAAGTAGGGGGTGATGAAGAGAGCGGTATAGGCAGTGCGATTGAATCTCGATTCGTCAGGCCTGCAACAGGTGGTTCTGCTTATCCAGCTTTTATTGCTCAAGGCAACCCTTACACACAGCCGTGGCTGATTCCTGCTCGTATCGTGTATTTTCATTTTTCTCCTTTCCCTTGGGATATTAGAAGTCCACGCCATCTTTTAGGTGTGGTTTCATCCGTGCTTTATATGTTCTTGGCATGGCGCGTCTATAAAGGGTGGGGGACGATAAAGCGTCGTGAAGAGTGTTTGGCGATGCTGTTCATATTCGGGGCATTGACGTTTATTTTTGCTATTGGTGTTACTAATATTGGTACCGCGACACGCCATAAAACGAAACTTTTAGGCATTTTCCTTCTTCTCGCAGCTTCTTCTTTCCACACTCTTTCCATTAAATTAAGGAGAACCTGATTGTTGGATATTCTCATTATTGCGGGTAACGCTCGCTCGCTTATCGCCAATCGTGGTGACCTTATTCAGGATCTTAAGTCGCGAGGGTTGTCTGTTGCGGCAGCAGTGCCCAGCGCCGATTATCTTTCTGAAGTCGAGTCGCTAGGTATTCCCATTTATCAGTTTGATATGGGCCGTACGGGGATGAATCCGGTACACGATTTCAAAACCATATTGTCGTTACGAAAATTGATTAAGTCCTGTAAGCCAAAGGCTGTTTTTGGCTACAATATTAAACCCGTTATTTATGGCAGCTTCGCTGCTAAGTCGGCGGGAGTGCCGCGTATCTACTCGATGATTACCGGGCTTGGGCATGTATTTTCCGGCGAGGGAGGCACCAAGAAACATGTTCGTTTTATCGCCTCTCTTTTATACCGCAGTGCACTGTTTTTTAATAGGAAAGTTTTTTTTCAGAATCCTGATGATATCCAGGAATTTAAGCAGCGCAATATTCTGACAGATCCTAAAAAAGTGGTACGTGTATATGGGTCTGGAGTGAATATGGAGCAGTACCCTCCCAGTAAGCTACCTGAAGGCAATGTGACATTTTTGTATATAGGTCGGCTTCTTTACGAAAAAGGTATTAATGAGTTCTGCGAAGCAGCCGCGCTGGTTAAAGCTGCTAATCCCCACGCTCGGTTTGTGGCCGTCGGTCCCCATGATCCCACGCTTCCTCACTCTTGTAGTAATAGTGATTTGGAGCGCTGGAAGTCTGTTGGCGCCGTTGAATTTATTGGCGGTGTTTCAGATGTTCGCCCTTGGTTAGAGCAAGGTACGGTCTTTGTCTTCCCTTCCTACTACCGTGAGGGGACCCCCCGCTGTGTGCTGGAAGCGATGAGCATGGGCCGACCTATTATCACCACTGATTCACCCGGGTGCAGAGAGACGGTTATCAGGGGGGAGAATGGCATATTAGTGCCGCCAAGGGATTCCAAAGCAGTCGCTGCCGCAATGCAGCGCTTTGTTGATGAACCTTTGCTAGCTGAGCAGATGGGCAAGGCCAGTATACGGTTCGTCGAAGAGTATTATGACGTTCGCAAGGTAAATCGAGTGATCATGGATGCTATGGAGTTGGTATGAATTTAATCGTCAAACGTTGTTTCGACTTCGCTGCTAGTCTTGTTGCTCTCGTCATCTTCTCACCACTGCTTTTAATCGTTGCGCTGTGGATTAAGTTAGATAGCAAAGGCCCCGTGTTTTTCATGCAGCAGCGCGCCGGGCGGGGCGAGCAACCCTTCAAGATATTCAAGTTTCGCACCATGCTGCATCGCGCGCCTAATGAAATTGACCAACATCAAGAGCAAGTGGTTAGCGCGGGTCATGACCCGCGCATTACCCGGGCAGGGCGCTTTATTCGTGCCACCAGCCTCGATGAATTACCCCAACTGATCAATATATTAATAGGTGATATGAGCGTAGTTGGGCCGCGTCCGGTGCTTATGGAGCAAACGGAAGTGGTGCCGCCTAGCTATAAAAAACGCTTTAGTGTTCGACCAGGCTTAACTGGGCTTTCTCAAGTGAGAGGGCGACGTAGCCTGGGTTGGCTACAGCAGCTGGCTTTTGATGCTGAATATGTTGATAAGCAAACGTTGGTGTTTGATCTCAAAATTTTGCTGCTGACCGTTAAAGTGGTACTGACGGGTAGCGGTATTTACGGTGAAGCAGGGTTGAACTGGCGCACATACCGTGACCGCCTGAATGGGCAACCTCCGCAGGACAGTGACGTTGAGGAGGCGATGCGATGAGCCAGCTTAACTTTATGATGATTACCGCGAGCCCTGATGTTGCTTCGTTTATTGAGCAGCATGGTGTAGCCCGGATCTTCATGGATCAAGAGGTGCTGGGCAAGGCGGAACGCCAAGGGCACTTGGATACGCATAAGGCGGCACACACTCTGCAGCAGATCGCTGACGTTGCCAGCGTGCTCAAGCATGCTGAGTTAATGGTGCGATTAAATCCTCTGCATGCCTCAACGCTTCAAGAAGTGGATGCAGCCATTGAGCATGGTGCCCAGCGACTTATGCTGCCGATGTTCTCCTCGCGTGACCAGGTGGGGCTGTTTTTGGAATTGGTCAATGGCCGTGTGCCGGTTACCTTTCTTGCTGAAACGGCTGCTTCCTTGGTTCGGTTATCCGATTGGCTTGGTTTGCTGACGCCAGGTTATGACGAAGTGCATATTGGCCTCAACGATCTCTCCTTAAGTATGGGGCTTAGCTTTCTATTTGAACCCATGGCCGCACGCTTATTAGACCCTGCTGCTGCGGTGCTTAATCAGGCGGGCGTGACCTGGGGGGTGGGTGGCGTTGCACGGATCGGCCAGGGCGAGCTGCCTGCTGAAACGGTGTTGGGCGAGCACGTTCGGCTGGGATCAGAGTGGATTATTCTTTCCCGCGCTTTTCACTCGGGGGCTGCAACATCAGCTGCTTTACTTGAAACGCTCGATTTTCCCGCCGAGATCGAAAAATTACGTCAGGCTGAAACGCATTGGCGTAGCACTGACGAGAACTCGCTACTCGACAACCAACGTCAACTTGCCGAGTGTGCTTTTCGGCTGGGTAACCGAGGAGCCGCGTGATGTCGCCTCAACCCATCCAGCGAGTGCTCTATCTTCAGAAAGCCGAAGTGCTTGAACAGCAGCAGGCGCTGGTGACTGGTACCTTGCAGGCCGCACTGCCGGAGGCGGAGATCGTTTTTGCTGGTAGCGTAGAGGCTGTGCCTAGTCGCGCTGAATTCGACGTGGTGATTACCCCGACGTTACCGTGGTTGCCAGCTGCGTTGGAAAAACTTGACGGCTACCGCTGGCTACATTTCCTCTCCGCTGGCGTAGAGAAAATTTGGGAAATGGACTTCGATAAAACGCGACCGCTGATGACCAAGAGCAGCGGCGTGCACGGTGCGCCGATGAGCGAATACGCCATTGGCGCGATGCTTTACTTCACTAAGCAGTTTGGTCGCTTTCATGATCAGGCGAAGCAGGCGTTATGGCAGCGCAGCTGGCTGGGAGAGTTGTCCGGCTGTCAGTTGACCGTGCTAGGACTTGGGCATATTGGCCAGAGCCTTGCCCGGCGTGCCAAGGCGTTTGATATGCAGGTGGTAGGTACTCAGCGTACGCCGCGTGCTATTGAGGGCGTTGATCGCGTGGTGGCGCTTGAAGAGATCGGGGCTGAACTCGCACAAACGGATTTTCTGGTGGTGTGTTTGCCGCTGACCGATGCCACTCGTGGGGTAGTGAATGATCACTTGTTAGCCCAGCTTAAGCCAGGCGCCGTGCTGGTGGATATTTCACGCGGTGGCGTGGTGAATGGCGAGGCATTGCTGCGCGCATTGGACAACGGCACGCTGAAGGGCGCCGCCCTGGATGTATTTGAGCAGCAACCCCTACCGGCGGAGTCTCCGCTATGGAAGCGCAGTGATGTGTTGATCACGCCGCATGTCTCCGGTACAACGCCCTTCTATTTAGAGCGGGCACTGGACGTGTTTGTTGATAACCTGCGCGCTTATCAGCAGGGCCAACCCTTTACCACGGCGGTGAGCATTGATGCAGGATACTAATATGCAGCAGCGCAACATTCTGGTGACCGGTGGGGCCGGATATATCGGCTCGCACACAGCGTTAGCGTTACTTGAGGCGGGCTATGAGGTCGTGGTGTTAGATAACCTGATCAATGCCTCAAAGGAGTCCCTGGTTCGTGTGGAGCAAATTACCGGGCGCTCCTTAACCTTTATTGAAGGCGATGTACGCGATCGTGCTTGCCTAGACCAGTTGTTTAACGACCACGCGATTCATGCCGTGATCCATTTCGCCGGGTTGAAGGCGGTCGGCGAGAGTGTTGAGCAACCACTGGCTTATTACGACGCTAACGTCAACGGTTCCGTGACGCTGTGCCAAGCCATGCAGCAGGCTGGCGTTTTCCGCCTGGTGTTCAGTTCATCGGCCACCGTTTATGGGCCCGATGCGCCAGTGCCTTATCAGGAAACTATGCCGCGTGGCCGAACGTCTAATCCTTATGGCGCCTCCAAGTCGATAGTCGAGCAAGTCTTGGAGGACGTGGTGAAGAGTGATGAGCGTTGGTCGGTGGCGCTGCTGCGTTATTTCAACCCTATCGGCGCGCATCCATCGGGTCAATTGGGAGAGGATCCCCTGGGCATACCCAATAATTTGATGCCCTACATTGCCCAAGTGGCGGTAGGTCGACGCGACGCATTGACAGTCTTCGGCAACGACTATGCTACAGCGGATGGAACCTGTGTCAGGGATTACCTGCATGTCATGGATCTGGCAGAAGGGCATGTCAGCGCGGTAGGCCACTTGAATCAGCCAGGAGCGCATATCTATAACCTGGGCACTGGCCAGGGGCTTTCAGTGCTTGAGATGGTGGAGGCGTTTGAACGGGTCAGTAAGCGACCCATTCCTTACCAGTTTGCGCCGCGGCGCGAGGGTGATTTGACAGCGTTCTGGGCGGATCCTCACAAGGCTCAGCAGGAGTTGGGGTGGCAGGCCCGTCGCAACTTGGATGACATGATGATTGACACTTGGCGTTGGCAACGCCAAAACCCTCACGGTTATCGAACTGATACAAGTGATACGTTACTAGAAGCGTCGCAATACTGAATATGAGTAACCTTTGCGTTGGGGTTATCGGCCTGGGGTACGTTGGGCTGCCGCTTGCAGTCGAGTTTGGTAAGCTCTTGCCTACTATTGGCTTCGATATCAATGCAAAGCGTATTGCGGAGCTCTGCGATGGTATCGACCATACTTTGGAAGTTGAGCCGTCACTATTAGCAGCCTCTACACAGCTTCGTTTTGTCAGTAGAAAAGATGACTTGCACGCGTGTAATGTGTATATCGTTACGGTACCCACGCCGATAGATAAAAGCCGCTGCCCTGATTTAACGCTGTTGATCCAGGCCAGCGAAATGCTAGGAGGGGTCATCTCCAAAGGCGATGTGGTGATCTACGAGTCAACGGTTTACCCAGGCGCTACCGAGGAAGAGTGTATTCCTGTTATCGAGCGGATGTCAGGCTTGGTTTACAACCAGGATTTTTTCGCAGGTTACAGCCCTGAGCGTATCAATCCAGGCGATAAAGAGCATCGAATCACCACAATTATCAAAATAACTTCGGGTTCAACCCCAGAAGTGGCTGAGTTTGTCGACGCCCTCTACCGACGCATTATTACAGCAGGAACACACTTGGTTAGCAGTATTCGCGTCGCTGAAGCCGCTAAGGTTATTGAGAACACCCAGCGTGATGTAAATATTGCATTGATCAATGAGTTAGCCGTTATCTTTAACCGGTTAAATATTGATACCGAAGAAGTGTTGGCAGCGGCAGGAACAAAGTGGAACTTTCTGCCTTTTCGTCCTGGACTCGTCGGTGGCCATTGTATTGGCGTTGACCCTTACTACCTGACTTACAAAGCTCAGCAGGTTGGCTATCATCCGGAAGTGATTTTGTCTGGTCGGCGTATTAACGACGGCATGGGTGCTTATGTTGCCAGTCAGCTTATTAAGCAAATGATTAAAAGGCGTATTCAAGTAGAGAACGCGCGTGTATTAGTTATGGGACTTACGTTTAAAGAAAATTGTCCTGATCTGCGCAATACACGAGTTATTGATATTCTTACCGAATTGGCCGAGTACGATGTTAACTCAGATGTTTACGACCCCCATGTCAATCAGCAAGAGGCTAAGCAGGCTTATGGTGTCTCAGTCACCGATTCACCAGAAGAATGTGCTTATGACGCCATTGTATTAGCGGTCGGACACGATGAATTTAAAGCGCTATCTATCGCGACTATACGAAGCTGGGGAAAGCCAGTTCATGTGCTTTACGATTTAAAATACCTGCTGCCTAAGAGTCAGACCGATCTGCGGCTTTAGATACTCCTATAAATTCGCTACCACTGTGCCCACCATCGTTGAAACGAAGTAGTTAAATAAGTTTTTCCTGATTAGTGAAAGCTGCAAAGGTGGAGTATTGTTAAGTAACCAAGTGTAAAATTTGGTGTGCTGGCTGGCGCGACTCTGCGCATTAGCTCCAAGCTTGGTTTTCAGCGCCTTTAGTAGGTGTGATGAAGGGACCAGGCACTAATAAGTAATGGGGAGAAAAGACATGACAATAAATAAAATGCGTAAAGCATATGAGCGCCCTGCTTTAGTAGAGATTGGCTCATTAGTAGATATCACCAAAAACGGCACCCCGATCTTTAATGGTCCACCTGGATCACGGAGTGGTGGCAGAGCCAATGCCAACGCTAATATCAATGCCAATCCCGGTGGGTTCTCGCAAAATCCTGATTCTTAATGGTTTCATGGGTTAAGTGCTGCTGTTTAGGTTAGTTATTATGCTGGGAAAAAGTCATCACCATTAAGCTTGATATGGGTCTGCAGTGTCTTTGGCACTGCGGACCTTTTTATATTTTCGTGTTACGTAGTCATTTCTCTTAGAGAAAGCCAAGTGTCTGCTTGGCTACTCTGTTTTTCGATTCTGCTTAACGAACAAGGTAATTGCTGCAATGAGTGACAGCCGCAGTTCTTCAACCAGTGACGTATCCTTGAGTAGCGGTGATTTCCGTCAGGATGAGCTGCGCCTTGATTCGCAGTGTCATCCCAAGGAGCGGTATTACTACAGTTCCTACGGCTTCACGATTGTTTCACAAATCCCCTTACCTGAACTCACCCCGATTGACCCCTGTGATCAGCCTGATATTGAAATTGTCGCCGGGAATGTCGACCAGACGCTGCTGAAAGGCCGTCAGGTAAATCGCTGGTTACAAATGGGGGAGGATCAGTGCCAGATGTGGATTGAGGGCATTGCAAATTATCGCGTCGAGAGTGGCAAGCGCATCGTTGTTGATCGGCGCGTTAAAGAACCGATGACTGAGGCGGCTTCGCCGGCAGATGTACGTGTTTATCTTTTGGGAAGTGCGTTAGGCGTGTTGGCCTATCAGCGAGGGTGGCTGCCATTACACATCAATGCTGTACAGGCCCCTTCGGGTGCTGTGTGGGCATTTACAGGGCCGTCTGGCGCGGGTAAATCGACAATGGGAGCATGGCTAAATACACGTCTTGGCTGGCCGCAAATCACCGACGATGTGGCCGTGGTAAAACCTGAGGATCCAGAGCCACTACTATATGCAGGTCCTCGAAAAATAAAGCTTTGGAAAGAAACGATGGAAGCGCTCCAAATAGGTATGCAGGGAGCGCAACGTGATTTAAGCCGTGCTGATAAATTTCATATCCCTGTGCCTAATACAAGTGAAGCACCGCCTTTAGCCCCCCTTCAGCACCTTGTCATTTTAGAGCGCGGTGCCGACGGTAGTCAGCCAAGCCTAACGGAAGTGTTTGGTGATGAAGCCGTTGTCATGCTGCTTGATACGTTGTATCGAGCAGAGTTTGGCCGTGAATTCATGTCACCCGACAAAATAGTCCAAACGTGCGAAAAGCTAGCAATGAAATTACATATCTATCGTTTCGCACGTCCCTGGGGGTTCGATGATATGGCCGAAAATTTAGCGCCAATTCTGAAAAAAGCAAAATTAGACTAGTGACTTTTGTTGTCTTTATAGTAATATTAGGTATCTGAATGTAACTTTTGTTTTTTGCATGGTGGTGCTGAAATATTAGCAGGAAGGCAGCTAACGAAAGCGCATACAGAGAACGTTGTGACGAGCATGGTTTTCTCAGCGCCTTCCCTAGGCACCATGAGCAGGCCAAGTAATAAAAAAGCAAAAGGAACGTAGACATGGGAACGACTAAAGTACGTAAAGTATATGAGCGTCCGGCGTTAGTGGAAATCGGATCAATGGCTGAAAAAACGGAGTTTTTCTTCTCTCCTGGTTTTTTCGAAAAGCTGTTCGCAGTTAAGCAGCATTACTTCCAGAAAAAATTTGGTCATCATCATCCGCCAAGCTTTCCGGACGTGCCTGATTTCTCCTAAGCGGTTCGCTGTTTGACATGCTCGGGAGATTTATTGTGCCTGAGTAGTGCTAAGTGAAGCTTCTTATGGCCTGCAGCATGCATGAAGCTGCAGGCTTTTTGTTGTTTTTTTATAAGCTAAAGATAGTGATGACGAGCACTATTTAAAGACTCGTATATCGTTGAACATACTTTTTTTTAAAATGCTGATGAACGTTCAGTTGGTGTATTGTTACCAACAACAGAGTGCTTGTCAGAATTTATCAAGGGAATAATGATGGCTGAGAGACGTGCTACCAGTTCAGCGGACGATAGTCTGTCAGAGCAAATGGAAAGGCGTGGCAATTTACCTGCCATTAATCAGCGTTACTACTACCTTACCTATGGGCTCAAAATATGCTCCACGCTTGAGCTGCCGGAGCTTCCTGAAATTGCCCCTTGTGAACACCCTGATGTGTTGGTAACAACGCCTGGTGTGGCTGAACGGCTTGAAGAGGGTACCTATCTCACTAACTGGTTAGAAGTGGGAGATGACCGTTGTCAGATTACCGTGGAAGGTATTGCCCGCTACCGTGTTGAGGAGGGGCAGCGTATTTTGCTTGATCGTCGCATGCCCCGCGGTGTAAATCCTGTAGCCGACCCAGGTGACGTGCGCCTTTTTTTGCTGGGTAGTGCGTTAGGTGCTTTATTACATCAGCGTCATTGGTTACCGCTTCACGTTAGTGCGCTTAACACTCCTGCTGGGGCATGGGCATTTACCGGCCACTCTGGTGCTGGTAAGTCCACCATGAGCGCATGGTTACACTTTTCTCAGCAGTGGCCGTTAATTACCGATGATGTTGCAGTTATTAAGCCTGATGACGCTGAGCCATTGCTTCACCCAGGGCCTGCGCGTGTAAAGCTTTGGCGTGATGCTCTGACGGCGTTGGGAATTGAAACAGAAGGACTGGTAAGAGATTTGATGCGTGCCGAGAAGTTTCATCTCATGATGAACAAAGGCGTACGTTATGATGCCCATCGCTTAAACGCCTTAGTTCAATTAGAACGTGCCGATGAGGGTGAGGAAGCAAGCCTTCAGAAGTTATCGGGAATAGAGGCTTTTAAAACCGTGATGGGGTCGATTTATCGCCCTGAATTAGGCGGTGAGTTTAATACCGACGAACAACTTATGCGCGAAAGTATACGTTTGGCGCAGCAAATTAATGTTTATCGCTTTCGCCGCCCTTGGTCCTTAGACGATATGGATAAAAGCTTAAAGCCACTGCTTGATGAGATTAACGCTCAGGCAAGCGAGTTGCCAAGTAAGTAGCAGTCACCCCATAACTTTACCTAGGCATTCATTTTTTAGGCCAGTAAGATTTTCCACTGGCAGGACGACAGCGTGCAGCGTTCATCAGCACGGTTCTGCTGGGTTATTCTCCGATGGTATCCGGCTATCATCAGGAACGCAGGTTAGGAGAGGGCACTGAATTTCCACTTATTGTAAGCTATCTAGGTAATGCAAGGCTTTCCCAGAGGACTTGCAGCTACCATCAAACGGAGCCTTTTCACAATGCAAAGGATTTTTCTAGTATCGATATAAATGCCTTCTCATTCTATCTTTAATAAAATTCGTTTCTTTGGCAAATGCCTCACTCTCATGCATCTTAACTTTCAAAAATGCATCAGAAAAATCAAAACAATTAAAAGCAGTAGGTCTTTTTCTCAATCCAGTAAAGCTTTCTAGCTTACTTAGAGCAGCTTCAAAATCAAAAAAAATATCTTCGAACCACACATCTGCAATTTTGTTCGGGTCACAATTCTCCAACATAGCTGACATCCGTTCATATCTAGGTAAATATTCATTTACGAAACAAGAAGCAGCTTCACTTGGTTGCATAGTGTGATATCGCTTTTTTTTCTTTAATAATAAATCAATAAACTGGTCTCTCGGATCCCGCCTAACCACGATGATTTTCACATCGCTTAAAATATCAGATATTACACAGCCGTAGCGTTCATCAAATAAAAGTCTTGGAGTGATTAGTTGATCAATAACAACTTTTTTATCATTGCTGACACATTTTTCCAATGAAGAAAAATACGTATCCATCAATTTTTGAATTTTTAAATTTCTAGTAGCAGTTTCAAGGCTGTCGGCTTCATTAAGAAAGAGCTCCAGCTCTTTCAGCATGTTTTTTGAATATAAAGAAAATCCTGGTAATCGCTTATCATATGAGCGTTTACCACTCCGGTATTGATTAACTTTATGGATGATACTAGGCGGCGCACCAGGCAACCTTAGTAATAAAGAAAAAGCTAATCGACTGGCAGTAGGGATTTTTTGTCCAAATCCTATAAGAGACTTTTTGACTTCCAAGAACTCATCTTTTGTTGGAGTCTCCTGCGCATATATTTGAGATGCAATGTTATATAGGCCAGATTCACCTATACGTAACTCTCCTTCCAATACCCTTACATCCTCATAAGCGGAGACAATGTTGATCCACGGTGTAGACCCCGTCGATACGGATCCTCCTATTGAAATTATCATGATGAATACCTAAAGTTCGCAAATGCAATTAATAATAAATCAGCAGAATTGTTTTATATTTAAAAATTGCCTTATGTTACATAACGGTTACCTTATCATTACAATTTTAAAACAACAATATTGAAATCGAATTAAGTCGATCTTGATCTGTATTGATTCTAAGCATTAATATTTAAAGTTCTTATTTTACAGCAGGTTACTTCTCGTTCGGTCGATTGGCATAAGTTTTATGATGAATAAAATCATACGCTTTTCTCATCTATTACTATTAGTTGTGAACCTATAATAAGGAGTTTTTTGATTAGTGTGTTGCAGGTTTTAAATGCCATGCCTAACACAGCCATCCAAGACAAGATTAGGCATTAGCATTGTTGTTTAGTAATCAATCGATCCACCAATACATCTGAGCAGTCATCTTTCACTGTGTGTTGCGCACTGAGGCATCGTGAAGATGGCCACGCCAAAAAGGCGCAAGTGGGGCATAACTCACAGCTGGCCATGACCTCCAAGGCTTACGAGAGATTACTATTGTGAATAGGCATGATGAGCCTGGGTAGATAGATGGAGCGGATAGTTGTTTACTATAGAATGTTTTTATATCAAGGCTTTATATAGCAACCAACAATAGTGTAATGCTGGAAGCTTTGTCCACCTGAAACGGGTATACGGCCAGCTGTCACCCACGCGTGGGCTTTAAATTGATTCGTCTCAGGGTCTCGGCAAAGGCCAAAGTAAAGCGCGTAGGGGATACGATAAATGCCTAATAGCAGTCGAGCAGTAATGGCTTGAGGAAAACAGTTGGACACCCAGGGGCAGTAGCGTGCAGTTAAACGTATAACCCTAGCAATACGTAATGCCTGAGCCTCTTGTTTACTTGTTAAAAGATGTGAGTAAGCGCTTACACCCACCGAATTGCCTAGATAGGGAGCAATGCGGCGGAAAGTGAGGGTGACAATCATT
Organism: Halomonas sp.; assembly: GCF_011050415.1. Taxonomy (GTDB): domain Bacteria; phylum Pseudomonadota; class Gammaproteobacteria; order Pseudomonadales; family Halomonadaceae; genus Vreelandella. The sequence goes on along the minus strand of NZ_DRFS01000020.1, from coordinate 145,357 downwards.
AGTCTGCTAATGCCAAGCATCAGCCAGACGGGGATGAACCAGCGTTTGGTAAAAGCGGGCTTTAGAAAAAAACTGCCCACTTTATGGCTAGGCGATGTTAAGTTGCGGCGCAATTTTTTAGCCTTACTGATTAACAGGCTCGATTAGATTAACCTTCATCAGGTCTTGAGCAAAACGCGTAATATCTTGCTGACAGGTGTCGGTATCAATGTCGTACTCCTGACAAATTGCATCTACCAGGTCATCAATACTGGCGGGTGTTTCAAGGAGTTCCCAGGCGCGAGCACCGACACCTGAAATACCGTAATAGCGGCCCAGCTTTTCATTCATCATAACAAGGTCGCCGTCCAAATTAGCGGCAATCATGTCAGGGTTGCGCTGCAAAAGAGCCGTTGTAGAGATATCTGTATTGGAAATCATAGCATTAGTGGTCTCAGTAGAGATCATTTTAAAGGGCGTCATTGTTAACACGGGATTTGATGGGGTAATTCTATAACTTAACTATAAATAAAGCATTTGAATAAATTAACAAAATATTTTTTTACACACAATAAAGCGCATGCCACATAGAGTGGCATGCGTCGCACTTACAAACGTAGTGCTTTAAATCAAGAATCTGGACCTGGAGCCCAGGCAGTACCATTTCGGCCATTCATGGTATCAGCATTGGGTCGGTCACCAGCTTCAGTAATGTCTTTCATCGCGCCTAGTTCTTGCAACATAGGGGCTTCATAGGTTTTGCGGTCTGTTTTTAGCATGACGATTCCCTTAAGTTGAGCGATGCCTTCCTTGAGGCAACAACCACACTATAGTAACTGTTTGGTTACGCGTCCACATTTATTTGTTACATTTAATTACTTTTTTTCTGGTCCCCCATGAGTTAAGAAAATATTGTTAATTCAGCGTGTTTTTAACTTAAGTTATTGAAATAATTTGTTTTTAGGTATTTTTTTGGATCCGGTGAAAATGGATACCCTCTTCTCAGCGCTGATTTAGAGTTTTAACGAAGCTAGTGGTAGGTGTTTAAGAGAGTCTAGGTCGGCAAAAAGTATCTGTATCGTTACTTTTGTAACGTAGATGCTGGTGAGTGTTAAAGAAAGAAAGGGGGTTTAAAATAATAAGAATTTGATTTTGAAGAAATTTCACAGGGTATTGAGAAGAAAGGGTAGCGAGTTGCTGGAAGGAGGGTAAGTGTTTCCGTAAAGCTCATGCTTCCAGTTACATTGCTTAAAAGCATGTTCCAATAAATGTAACCGCATGCCACAAAAGTGGCATGCGGGTGTTGCTTACATTACTAACGACTAATCAGGAGCCTACATCAAACGCTGTGCCGTCTTGACCCTGAAATGTGTCGCTGAAAGCTTGACTACCATTTTCGGTAATCTCTTTCATTGCGCCTAGCTCTTGAAGGGAAGGCACTTCGTAGGTTTTGCGGTCCATATGTAACATAAGATTCTCCTTTAGCAGAAATGTTGCCTCAAATGCGGCAACCCTACCACTATAGTAAGTTGGCTGTTACGCGTCTATTATAATCGGTTGCATTGAGTTACTCTTTCACTCAGTTTACTCATTTCACTCATTTTGTTCGTCAGCATAGCGTACGAAGCGCCCCACCGATAAACCACGTAGCATTCTTGTACGGTAGCGCAGCTCGGCTTCCTGACTATCTAATGCGCCATGAGAAGGCCATTCATCCAACGATTTCTCCAGGCTTTCGATGTCTAAGTAGTCGCCAGCGCTGCCATGCGCTTTAAGCTTTTCAAGCTCCTCACGAATTTGCGGCACTGCGTTATCCAACTGTTCGTGCCAGTCGGCTGACTGCAAACCGCGGGTTTTGACATTAAGAATTTCCGGCGGAAGTACATCTTTCATTAGGCGCATGAGTAGCCATTTAAATTGTCCGCCCCCTACGTATTGAGATTCAGGGATGGATAGGCAAAACTCAATCAAGCGTACATCGGCGGTGGGATCGCGCATCTCAATACCAAAGGTGTTCGCTAGAGCGTTGTAATCACCATTTTCCATCATATTGATCGATTGAATACGTTGTTGGCGGCCCTGCCAGGCTGGCTGAAAACTGGTGTCAACCCCCGCTTGCTTAGCCCGCTGTTGCGTACCCAGCTGCTTGGACCAGGCCGGGCTAATAGCTGAATATTTCGTTAACGACAATATCCTGCCACGTGCTGCCTCGCGCAGTCGCCATATAAAATTGGGCCATAATGGCGCTAGACAGGGTCTCAGCAAGTTTCGCCATTTAAGCGAAGGCTGATGCTGAATAAGCCCTTTGCATACTCTATAAAGTGTTATCCAGCGGGCTTTGCGCAATAGCCACGCCAAGTAGGGGTAGCCTTCATAGGAGATGCTGAAGTTACCCATGGAGCCGGTTAATAGTACTTTGATACCACGCTGAGCGGCATTCTTGCGAATCGCTATCCACCAGCCCATATTGCATATATTGAAGGGGGGACGGTCTAGCAGCTCAACTACTTCCTGCAATTGATCAAGCGGCGTTGTGTCTCCGGTGCGAATCAACAAGTGTTCAATGTTGTTAAACCGTTTTACCAACGCGCTGGCGCCAACAGACTCATCGGCGTGGCGTCCGCGTATCACTGGGCCGTCAAAACCTTCACGTGGCACGGCGGTGAAGGCAGTTAACGATTGGCTGCGTTTTGCCAGTAGTTCAGCTGCGGTGGCTGTCACGGTAGAACTGTCTAAGCCGGAGCTGAGTTCTGCGCCGACCGGACCATTTGATCGCAAGCGCCGATTAACTGCCTGGTCGAGCTGTTCACGAAGCGCATCGACATAGGCCTGATCACTATCAAGCGTGAGCTCATATTCGGGATCAAAGCGATGATAGAACTGCGTATTGACCTGGCCATTTTCAAAAACCGCTAGTTGGCCAGCCTCAACTCGGTATACATCTTTATATAACGTCTCAGGGCCTGTCATGGGTATCAGGCATAAATAGTCGTGCAACTGCTCTTCGCTGATCGCTTTAGTAAGGCCGGGGATGGCAAACAGTGCTTTGGGCATTGTCGCAAACGCCAGCAGGCTATCTTGCTGGTGCCAGTACAGGGGGCGCATACCCAAAGGGTCGCGGGCTAGCCATAAACGCTGACGTTGAGGCTCCCAGCATGCTAATGCGAAATCGCCAAGTAAATGCTTAGGGGTTTCTGTGCCCCAGCGTAGGCAGGCTTGGTAAACCAGTTCGCTATCTGCCATTAATGCTGCTTGGGACATATCTATCCCAAGCTTTTCACACAGCTCATCACGGTTATCTATTCGGCCATCAAACACCATGGCGAATTTATTTGCCGCGCGCCAAAGGGGCTGTTGATCAAGGCTGTCTTCAGGCGTAATGCGTAACAAGGCGCGTGACAGGCCGGCATTTTGCTGGTGCCAGCTATGTTGAGCATCGCGTCCGTAAGGCGTTAGCAACGTTTGCATGCGTTGTAGGGTACTGCGATCAATGGCACTAGCATCAAGTTGAATAAGCCCTGCAATAGCGCTCATGGTAAAGCCTCATTGGTTTGCGATGGCACAAGCAGGTCGCCCAGCTTTTCAAATAACGTTTCTGCTACTGCTTCGGGGCTACGGACGGTGACGGCATTGTTATAAAAACGAGCGACATCTTGGCCAGTACCAATCGCCGCTAAGCTGATGGGGCTTTTCTCAATATCGTTGATGATCAAGCGTAGGTGGCGCTCCAAAAAATCACGACCGTTAGCGTGAGTGGTGGCTTTGTCATAGGGAGCACCATCCGATATGACGAGCATGATTTTACGCGGCTGAGGCTGACGGCTGAGCCGATTGGCTGCCCAGTGCAGTGCCTCTCCATCAATATTTTCATGGCCTGGCATCTGGCGTAACAATAAGCCTAAGTTTTGCTTGGTTCGTCGCCATGGCTGCTCAGGGGTTTTATAAATAATATGCTGTAGTGCATTCAGGCGCCCTGGCTGCTCAGGCTTTCCAAGTTGCTGCCAGCGTTTAAAGACCGGATTTTCGGCTGTGTAGCGGGTTGTGAAACCCAGTACTTCACAGCGAATTTTGCAGTTTTCTAACGTATGAACCGCCAGCTCAATGGCGATAGCGGCCATTTGCCGACGTTTTATGTCCATGGAGCCAGACTGATCGACCAACAGCGTCACGCTGGCTTCTGGCATGGGCGCTTCTTTTTCAATACGAAATACGCGCTGGATAGGTTTATCGTCGAGTAATCTCGCTAAACGCCGATTGTCTAACCGGCCATCCTCCTGGTCGAATAACCAACGACGCTGACTGGCTTCTAACAGGCGCCGTTGCAGGCGATGAGCAAGCTGCTTGATACGTCGCTGGTCGAGCTGGTGGAGCTCTTTTAGTGCCTCTATATCAGCAGGCTTTAACCAATAGTTGGCAGGCTGCACGGTATCCCATTGGCGAGAGAAAACCGCGTATTGCTGTTTCTGGTCGTCTCGCTCTGCGAGTTCATCTGCCAAGCTTGATTCCGTTAATTCTTCGATAGCAGAATCGTCATCCTCAGCCTCGTTTTGATCGTCTAAATCTTGTCTGGTGTTGATTTGCGCTGGTGAAGATAGAGGAGGTGTATAAAAGCTTGCGAGTTGTTGAACGATGGGCAGCACACTAGAAGCGAACGCACTGCTTTCCTTGAGATGATGGGACGCTATCTGCAGACCATTTTTTAGCTCATCGTCACTCAGAGTCGGAATGGAGGGAACAGAAGATTGTTGCCCCATTAGCTGACGAAATGCCCGCTTTAATAAACTTTTGGGCGCCTGCTGTGGCAACGCTGTTAGTAGAATCTCGTTATTAGCAGGCAAGCCTAGAAAAATAAGCCGGGCAGCCTGATAAAGCGCGGCCATCTCTCTATTGGCTGGCGCTGTGGTGACAGGATTCGCTAAATTCTGTGCTATACCAGGCAACTCTCGGATAGCCATGGTTTCAACTCGTGCGCGCTCAAGCAGGCAATACCAGCATTGTTCTCTTTCGGTAAACCTGGCCTGCTGATTTGCATCATGCCAGCGTCGCCATGCAGCAAGCGCATCGGCTGCTCCCCGGTGTTTAAGTGAAGCAGGTTGAGTGCTTGCTAAAAGAGACAGCGTAATACGCCCAGAAGAATAGGTGCGCGTCCACGCTTCTAACAGCGCTTGCTCTTGACTGGTGCGCAACGGCATTACTGGGCCCTCATATCAGCTCAACATCAAAGCAGCGTTGATATATTTCAGAAACCAAGGGACGCTCGACTTCATCGCAACGGTTGAAAAAGCTAAGACGCATCGCTTCATGTGGGTCATTAAGCAGTAAGCTGTTCTCTCCCCACGCAATGAGTGTGCGTAGCGATATCAGGGTGGTGAGGTCGCCTTGTGCAAACGCTTGGCGAAGAAGGCCCGCACAGGTAACCATATGTTGAATTTGTTCTGAGGGTAAATCGCTGAGCTTTCTTTGCAGCAGAAGTGTTTCGGCTTCTTCTGTCATATAGCCAAGCTCGGTCGTCACATGCCAACGGTCGAGCTGGGCTTGGTTAAGTGCCTGTGTTCCTACATAAAGCCCTGAAGCATCTCCCTGGCCTGCGGTATTCGCTGTAGCAAAAAGCCGGAAAGAAGGGTGGGGGGTGATCACTTGATTTTGGTCAAGTAAGGTTAATTTTCCTTGAGTTTCAAGTACGCGCTGGATGACAAACATGACATCAGGGCGCCCGGCATCATATTCATCAAGAATAAGTGCGATGGGGCGCTGCATGGCCCACACCAACATGCCAGGCACAAATTCAGTGACTTGCTTACCATCACGAATGACCACCATATCGCGGCCTATCAGGTCAGCTCGGGTAATGTGGCCATCCAGGTTAATACGAATGCAGGGCCAATTTAGCTGGGCAGCGACCTGTTCAATATGCGACGACTTACCACTGCCATGTGGGCCATAGACATAGACGCGTCGATTTTGCGCAAAGCCCATCAAAATGGCGCGTGTGGCACTCTCAACAAAATGAAAGTGAGGATCTTTCTCTGGCACATGCTCTTCAGTCATTGAAAAATATGGAATTTCCCAAGGCATGGCTACGTTAAACATGTCGCTAGCATTGCAGTATGAATCGGGTTGAAGCGTAGAGGTCGTCATAGCGTCGATTCGTCATCCTTTATGTGTTCTGATCACCTGGAGAAGGTTGTTCAATGCGAAAATTGGCCTTGAACGACCTCCCTCGGGATGGTGATAGAGCTTGCATCATTGAAATGTTAATTCTGTTTACATAAGGTAACATTAAATGTAAAGATAATAGTCAAATTTGATGAGTTGTCGCACCATACATATAATTAAATTAAGACAAGCTTGCAGTATTTATGCCTCATTTTTGAGAGAAATGGCCTGTAAGATGCTGATTTTGGAATGTAATAACGGCTTCGCCGCAGGCTAGTACTCGCGTAGTGTAGGTCTTGAGTGCTTTACACAATGTCTGGTTCAAACGTGTTTGTGATATCGATCGGCGTTTGTGAACCGGTGGCTCCTTCCCAAGGCAGGATAATTTAAGAATATGGATGAGCGTATGATGCCTGACTGTCCTGTCCAACACATGGCGGATCCAAACTTTCAGCTACTGGTGTTGCTATCGCGGCTAGATTTGAATCAAGAACAGATTCAGGTGGCCAGCGAACTCATTCCTCGCGTGCATGACTGGGAAGGCTTTACTTATCAGGCATCAGAACGCTTTGTGCTACCTGTTGTGCACGGGCATCTCAGCCGGTGGTGGAAGGATCAAATTCCGGCCCATTATCTCGATATCATGAAACTCTATTCATTACGTGCCTTACAGCATAATTTGAATATTACATCGGAATTTAAAAATATTGTCAGGGATGTGCTGACGCCGCTAGACATACCACACCTATGTTTCAAAGGACCAACTTTAGCATTCCAGTTCTACAACGAGCCTGCACAACGGTTGTGCCGAGATGTGGATATTCTGGTTTCAAAGCATGATCTGCCGCGCATTTTGCGATATGCCTTGAGCAACGGTTATCAGCCCCATGATCCAAAGCAACTGACACCTAGTGATGAAAGCGTTGCTTTCGTGGCGAGCCACCAAAAAGTCGTTACATTGCTCTCACCACGTAACGTTGCTGTGGAATTTCACACCAAGATCGATAATACCGGGTCCGTCTTTGATGCATCGCAAATGATAGCCAAGCGTCAGCCTATCACCATCAACACTATTAATACCTTCGTGATGCCTGTCAGTGAGCTTTTTGTATACCTATGCTGGCACCATACCAAACACTATTGGTCTCGCCTGCACTGGTTAGTTGATATTACGGCGATGCAAGCCCACGAAGACTTTAATATAGAAGAGGTAATGGCATGTGCCGAGCGCCATGCATTGAGCAGTACGGTGCGATCATGTTTGGAAATGGTCGACTTTTTTAGTGCACCTACCGTCAATGATATTGAGAGTTTAACGCCCAATACCCGTGAGCTGGTGAGCACTGCTATCTTGGCAATGCATGGTGATATTGAGTTCGAACACTCCTTAAGCCGTAAAAAGCCGACACCTGATTTCTCTTTTGCCTGGCAAACTAATAGCACTCATATCTGGCACTGGCGATTAACAGGCTGGAAGCGAATCTTTCGACCAACCTACGAAAATTATGCAGCTTGGCCCCTTGCTCCTCGGTGGCAGTGGGTATATCGCTGCATCCGCCCTTTTCATGAAGCTTATTCGCGTTTAGCTCAAAAATGAAACAACTAATTAATAGGGTGGGGCAAATTGTATGACTTCAGTTGATAAGCTTTTTGCGTCTTTTTCTTCGCTGAGACGTATTCTTTCCATCTCTTGGAAAAGTAGTCGAAAGTGGACATTGTTAAGTACCTTTTTTATAGCACTTGAAATAATTTCTGGGCTTGGTGTGCTTTATCTTTTAAAGCAGATGGTCGACGTGGTAACTGACGTGCTTGCTGAGCCAGCAGCAGCGGAAAATGTGGGCTCAGTTTTATACTATGTTGTGCTAACGGGGTTGGGGACACTCGCCTATGTGGTGGCAAGAGCGTTAGCCGGGTTCGCCCGCGAAACGCAAGGAATGCTGGTCGCTGACTATGTTGATAATATGGTTCAAGAAACGGCCATCAGTGTCGATCTGGCTTTTTATGAAAGCCCGCTTTATCACGATACATTAGAGCGTGCCCGCCAGTCTGGAAGTCAGCGGCCGGCACAGGTTGCCAGCAACTTAATGCTACTGGGCAAGAATTTTTTAATGCTCGCGGCTATTGTGGTGATGATTGCCACGATTAACTGGCTTTTGTTACCGATAATTTTATTTGCTATCGTCCCTGCCTTAATTGCGAGAATTTACTTTACTCGTATCCTTTATGATTGGCAGCGTAGAAGAACTCAAATGGAGCGTCGGGCAGGATATTTAGATTGGTTAATGACCTCGGATATTCATGCAAAAGAACTTCGTCTCAATCAGCTAGGCAATTTCTTAAGATTTAAATACAAAGATATTCGCGATGAGATCCGAGGTGAGAAGCTTGCTATCAGTCGCAAGCGTACCATGGTGGAATCTATCGTTGCGGCCGTAGCATCAATGATATTTTTTACATCGCTTGGTTACTTGGCTTGGAATACCGCTCAAGGGCAAAATAGTGTTGGCGAATTGGTGCTGTTTTTATTGATTTTTCAGCGTGCTCAGGCAATGGGGCAAGAGCTTGTTCAGCAGCTTTCTAAACTTTATGAAGACCATTTATATATGGGCATGCTGTTTGAGTTTATGGACATGCAGCATACCGTTCCAAGATCAACACAGCCCGTCAAAATTGTACACTCTGAAAAAGCTAACTTAAAACTAGAAAATGTATGTTTTGCTTATCCAGGCACACATAAAAATGTTATCAAAAATGTGAATATGGAAATTAAACCAGGCCAAATTGTAGCGTTGGTTGGGGCGAATGGCTCTGGTAAAACATCTTTAATTAAATTAATGACACGCCTTTATGATCCTACTGAAGGACATGTTCAAGTTAACGGTATCGATGCCCAGCACTGCGATATTGATGAGTATCGACAGCTTTTCAGCGTGATATTTCAGGATTACTCACATTACGCAGAATCTGTTCATGAAAATATTCGGTTTGGTCATATCAACGGCAGCGATGCGGAAAAATCCGTGCCTTGGGCTGCGGAAAATGCAGGTGCTGCGGCATTTATTGATGAGCTGGACGACAAGTACGACACCATGCTGACGCGTCTGTTCGACAACGGCAAAGAGCTTAGCGTTGGACAGTGGCAAAAAATTGCACTCGCCCGCGCCTTTATGCTTAAGTCTAATATTGTGATTTTAGACGAACCAACGAGTGCCATGGACCCTGTCGCGGAATCGGAACTGTTTGAAAACTTCCGTGAGCGTATTAGTCACCGTTCTGCGCTGGTAATTAGTCACCGATTGTCTACCATCCGCTTAGCTGATTACATCTATGTAATGGACGATGGGGAAATCAAAGAATCCGGTACCCATGAATCACTGTTTGAATTGGGTGGAATTTATCACGACTTATTTAGTCGGCAGGCTAAATATTATCAACATGATCTTACGTGAATGAACACAATACAGGCAGTACGGCAAGGATGGGCCGGCAGGGCACTTGCGTTAGTTAACGGCATTATTATTTTTGGTTTTGCTGCAACACTGGTGCTTATTCCAACCTCATATTGGTGGTTTGGGGTTGCAGCTCTAGTCTCTTCGCTGCTGGGGTGTGGCGCTCTTATTAGCTATCGATACTTTCCACGGATCTACACGCGTGACGACGTCAAGTTAGTGGGCGCACTTGTGTTTTTCGGTAGTGTTTGGTGGTGGAGTGTATTAGATGGCAGCACCTTGCCCTGGGTGGATTATGAAGGCTTCCATCGGCTCCATCTTTGGCCTTTTATCGCTGCGTTTTTTTTACTAACGCTGCGTGTTTTTACTCCCTCACCTCATTGGCTTTGGTTTGGTGTGTGCTGTGGAGCAGTAGGTACAGGGGTGATTGCGATATATGAAAGAGTCATTATTGGCTTAGAGAGAGCTGACAATGGTATTAACGCCATTCCTTTTGGTAATTTGTCGCTGCTAATGGGCGTGCTTTCGCTAGTCGCTGGTATTTACTACTTTCAAAAAGAGCGACAGCTATATTATTGGCTACTGGTGTTAGCTATCAGCGCTGCTTTTATGGGTTTTTTAGCTTCTTTATTGTCAGGTACCCGAGGTGGTTGGGTGTCGATTCCATTTTTGGCCGCTTTGCTATTACCAGCAACCAAGCATTTGATAAGTGCTAAAATTCGCACTCTAGCCATTCTATCAATAGTTCTCATAATCGCAGCTATCATTGCCTACCCCCCGACAGGCGTATGGTTACGCCTGGTCGCTATATTTGATGATATTTATCAATATCTTATAACAGATAGTGCTAATTCCTCCTTAGGTGTTCGCTTTGAACTTTGGCGGGCAGGCTGGTTTATGTTCAAGGAGAACCCATTAATGGGCGTGGGGGAAGGTGGCGTACAAGTTTGGCTAGATGCATTAACAGCGGAGGGGATTCTTTATGAAAGAATCGCTGATTATCCGCAGCTTCATAGTGACATGATTGACACACTCGCCCGCCGAGGTGGAATAGGGTTGATCAGCTTGCTATTGGTCTATATTGCCTTTGCCGCAACCTTTACTAAAACACTGCTTCATTCCGAAGACAATTTGCGAGTACGTCTTTTGGCGGTCAGCGGCATGATGGTGGTGATTGCTTTTTTCGATTTTGGTCTAACACAAGCCATGTTTAGAGACTTAAGAGCGTTCAGCGGCTTTTTAGGCTTTAGTGTCGCCATATGGGGATGCTTAGGGTGTCAATTACAGACACAACCGTTACCCTCCACATCACTATCAGCTAAATCTACATCTGTGAGTTCAGCATCGCCGAAGCAGGTATAAGTTCGCTAAGCCCCCCTCAACATCCGGTCCAACTGCCGATAACCAATCGCCTCAATAAGGTGTGGCTGGGTGGGCTTCGGCTCACCCTGTAAATCGGCCAGCGTGAGCGCGACACGTAACACGCGGTGGTAGGCACGGGCGGAGAGCTTAAGCTTTTCGAGCACGCCTGCCAGCCAAGCGCGCTCTTCATCGTTAAGCGCACAGGCGGCTTCTAAGGCTTTGCCGCTTAATTGGCTGTTCAGTGCACCCCGTGTCATTTGGCGTTCTCTGGCGGCCATGACACGCTCACGCACGGCGTCTGATGATTCCCCTTGGGTTTGGGCGGTGAGTTGCTCTGGCGGTAAGGCGGGTACTTCTACCTGTAGGTCGATACGGTCGAGTAAAGGCCCGGAGAGCCGCGCTTGATAACGTTGGATTTGGCTGGCGGTACATTGGCATCGCTGGCGCGGGTCACCCAAATGGCCGCAGGGACAGGGATTCATAGCGGCTACCAGTTGAAAGCGCGCTGGATAACGACGTTCATGACTGGCGCGAGCTAAATGGATTTCTCCAGTTTCTAGTGGCTGCCGAAGCACCTCTAACACATGGCGGGAAAACTCTGGCAGCTCATCCAAAAACAGCACACCGTGGTGGGCGAGTGAAATTTCACCAGGCTTGGGTTTTGAACCTCCACCCACCAACGCTGCTGCACTCGCACTATGATGGGGTTGCCTAAACGGTCGCTTGCCCCAGTCGGCTTCTAGCGGCAGGCCGCATACTGAGCGTACGGCGGCGACTTCCAATGCATCTTCTTCGGAAAGCGGCGGTAGAATGCCCGGCAGGCGGCTGGCCAGCATGGTTTTGCCGGTGCCAGGAGGGCCGGCAAACAATAGGTTATGGCCACCAGCGGCAGCGACTTCAAGCGCACGGCGTGCCTGCTGCTGGCCGCGGACATCGGCAAGATCATCTACCGGCGAGGTGGTTTTTACCGAGGCGCTAAGCTTGTGCGGGGGAATTTTATCTTGATCGAGTAAGTGAGCAACGACCTGCCAGAGAGTGTCGGCAGGTAGCACCGGTAAATCGCCCGCCAATGCCGCTTCATCGGCGCAGGCGCGGGGAATGATCAGCGCTTTTTTCGCCCGCCGCGTGGCAAGCGCAAACGGCAGTATCCCTGGTACGGCACGTAATTTGCCATCCAGCGCTAACTCGCCAGCGCACTCCATGCCTTCTAACGCTTCCACTGGAATTTGCCCAGAGGCCGCGAGAATACCTAACGCGATAGGAAGATCGAAGCGGCCACCCTCTTTGGGCAGGTCAGCAGGCGCGAGGTTTAGCGTGATACGTCGTGTGTTAGGAAAATCAAAGCCCGCATTGACTAGCGCACTGCGCACCCGTTCGCGGCTCTCTTTTACGGCGGTTTCCGGCAAGCCCACCAGCGTTAGGCCCGGCAAGCCGTTAGCCAGGTGCACTTCAACATGCACTGCTGGTGCATCTAAGCCTACGCCCGCCCGGGTGGCGACAATGGCTAGTGTCATTGCATTCCCTCGCTAAATTACCTACTTCACAGCTAACTCTACTTTACCTTTGTAATATAAATCTAGCGCTTGGCGTATTTGCCGCTGGTCAATTTAGTCCGATAGAACAGTATCGTGTGCCTCCAACGCTGCCGTTAGTACCTGGGCAAAGCGTTGGGCGGAGGGTAGCGCGCCAAAACTCCATACCGGTGGTAGGCGCAGTATATGGTTGTGTTTCACGCTGGGGAGTTGCTGCCATAGACCACTTTTTGCCAGCTGCTCTTCGACCCCGGTGGGCAAAGGGTCGATGATGACAAGCGTTGCCTCTGAATAGCTGGCCAGCGCTTCAATCCCCACTAACGCAAATCCCCAGTCGTTGGTGGGTTGATTCCAGGCATTGGGAAGGTCGAGCTGCTCCAGTACAGCGTTGTATAAGCTGTTTTTCCCAAACACTCGTACGTGGCGGGCATCCATAAACTGCACCATCAGCAGCGGCGCGATGTCGGCCTGAGAGAGGAGACGGGATAGGCGAAGGCTGGTCATCAACTCTTGGGTTTGGACAATCAGCGCTTCTGCCTGAGGTTGGCGCTCGGTTAACTCGCCTAGCTGGCGGGTAAGGGTCTGCATCTCTTGCCAGGTATCGGTGCCGGGAGAGTAAAGTGCGAAAGAGCTTACTGGGGCAATGCGCTCCAGGCGCGGTGTTAAACCAGCGAACATTGGAGAAATTAGCGTCTGTTCAGGTGGTACTTGAGCCAGTAGTTCCAAGTTGGGCTGGGTGCGTAGCCCCATGTCGGTTGCACTGCTGGGTATCCGCGGCTCGCCCACCCATTGGTGGTAATCACTCTGCTGGGCGATGCTTCCGACAGGCGCGTCAATCGCCAGCAACGTTTCAGCAATAGTCCAGTCGACCGTTGCCCATTGGGCTTGGGCGCTGGTAAATGGCAGCAGGCAAACCGCATATAGCCCACAGCGGGCGATGAAAGCAAGCAGGGTGGTGTGGCGCATGGTGAGGAGAGGCCATCAAAAAAATAAGAGATGTATTTAAACGATAATGTTTATTGTTTGCAAATCTGAATTTAGCTGGAAACGCAGGCGAATGGGTATGGCCCGGATAGAGGCCTATTGTTTGACAGCAAGCGACTGGGTTAAATAGAGAATTAGTGATGAGGTGAGGGATGCATCAATTTGGAGCATTTGTATTTAGCAACAAGACATCTGTTCTGACAGCTGCACGTAAATTGTTTATTTATCTTAGCCTGCTCTTTCTTGGTGCCTTTATCGATTTAGCTAGCGGCAATAGTAAAAAGTCTATTGCCGCTAACTGATCACCCCTATTTAAACGGGCTTATTGTCTTCATCGCTGCTTGGTTTTTGAGAGGGTTCTGGTGTCGGTAGCGGCGGAACTTCGGCCTCCATCGGCGTTGCAGTCGCGGCTGTTGATGCTTCTACAGTGGCTTCAAGATTCGCCACCTGACGCTCCAGTGCCTCAACCCGTGAACGCGTACGCTGTAGTACGTCCATCAAAATATCAAAATCCTCCCGTGAGACCAGCTCAAGGCGGTCAAAGGCGCCGCGGACGACTTGCTGTACGCCTTTCTGAATATCTTCCGGCGCTTGGGAGGCATTCTGTAAACGGTCGCCGATCTGTTGAGCCAGACGGCTGATGCGGTCTTGAGGCGCCATGATTCTCTCCTAAATGGTCATATATAAAAATGCACTGCTTGCCTGTAAGGATACGCAACAGTTGGCAAGTTCGCATGTATCGTCTGCGAATACTCTAAAAGTGCATTCTGCATCGAAATGAAGCGGGCTACTTTTGCTTACGCTCTTTTTTGGTGCATAAGTTATGTTGCGCACTTGGGTTTGATCTGGAAAAGCCCTGTGAACCCTGTGTTCTTTTAGCTAATAGTATGACTTATAAGTAAAAAAAGCCGGCTGGCACAGTATGCGCATTAACGGTTCAGGTGCTTATTCTGGCGGCTGTGCCGCTACTAATCTAGCAGGACTTATCCAGCAGGGAGATCCGGGATGAAACTCATCACCGCTATCATCAAGCCATTCAAGCTCGACGATGTTCGTGAGGCGCTAGCCGACAACGGCGTACAGGGCATTACGGTAACCGAAGTAAAAGGCTTTGGCCGCCAGAAAGGGCACACCGAGCTGTATCGTGGCGCCGAGTACGTGGTCGACTTTCTACCCAAAGTAAAAGTTGAAGTCGCTGTAGACGATGCCCGGTTAGAGAGTGTGCTAGATGCGATCTGTAGCGCGGCTAACAGCGGCAAGATCGGTGACGGCAAAGTGTTTGTTACGCCACTGGAAGATGTAATTCGTATCCGAACTGGCGAGCGTGGTGCTGACGCCGTTTAAGCACGCCTAACCGGGACACGGTGGTTAGTGCAACTCTTCTCAATAGAGCTTTCTCAGTAGAACTTTTCTCAGCACGACTTCGCTTAGTGCAATTCAGCTTGGTGCAGTTTTGCTCAGTGCAGTTTTGCTTAGTGCAATTTTGCTTAGTGCAACGGGGAACAGACAATGAACGAGTTTACAGAGTTGAGCTACGCGCTCGACACCTTTTACTTCCTAATTTGCGGCGTGCTGGTCATGTGGATGGCTGCTGGCTTCTCTATGCTAGAAGCTGGCCTTGTGCGCTCGAAGAACACCGCTGAAATCTTAACCAAAAACATCTCGCTGTTTGCGATTGCCTGCACCATGTATTTGCTGGTCGGCTACTTCATTATGTACTCAAGCGGAGAGGGTGGCTTCTTACCTAATTTAGGTTTCTTGATTGGCACCGAGAACAGCGTTGATGCAGTTACTGCGGGTGGTGATGACGCTCCTTACTACTCCATGCGTGCTGACTTTTTCTTCCAGGTTGTGTTCGTTGCGACTGCCATGTCGATCGTTTCTGGTGCCGTTGCTGAACGTATGAAACTGTGGTCGTTCCTGGCCTTTGCTGTTGTGATGACGGCGGTTATCTACCCAGTTTCTGGCTACTGGACTTGGGGTGGTGGCTGGTTGGCTGAGGCTGGCTACTCTGACTATGCGGGCTCGGGCATCGTACACATGGCGGGTGCAGCAGCTGCATTGGCGGGTGTTCTTGTCCTCGGTCCTCGTAAAGGCAAATATGGTAAAGATGGCTCTATCCATGCTATCCCTGGTGCCAATATGCCACTGGCGGCGCTCGGTACGTTGATTCTGTGGATGGGGTGGTTTGGTTTTAACGGCGGCTCTGAGTTAAAGATGTCCGATATCGGATCTGCTAACAACGTTGCGCAAGTATTTGTAAACACTAACGCCGCTGCAGCGGGTGGTGTGATTGCTGCTCTGATTTTGGCTAAGCTGTGGTTCCGTAAAGCTGACCTTACTATGGCACTGAACGGTGCACTGGCTGGCCTGGTGGCGATTACTGCCGATCCACTATCGCCTTCTGCGTTAAGCGCTGCGATTATTGGTGCGATTGGCGGTGTGATCGTTGTTGCTGCCATTGTTACGCTTGATAAGCTGAAGCTAGATGATCCGGTTGGTGCTATCTCGGTACACGGTGTTGTAGGTATCTGGGGTGTGCTGGCAGTGCCATTGAATAATGCCGACGCTACTTTCGGCGCTCAAATTATCGGTATCGTCGGAATCTTCGCATGGGTCTTCCTGGCAAGCCTCGTGGTATGGATGATCATCAAAGCGGTAATGGGTGTGCGGGTTAGCGAAGAAGATGAGTATGAAGGTGTCGATATCGCTGAATGTGGCCTTGAGGCTTACCCAGAGTTTGGTATCAAAAAATAAAGCTGAGTATCAGAAAGTAATCCGATACTGAAGCAAGAACTGGCCTCCCCTTTAGGGGAGGCTTTTTTATTCTCCGCCGATAGCGGTGTATGCTGTGTGGTAGCGGTCATTGGTTGCGGCACTGCAGCCGTGGAACCCGATCTTATTACGGCCACCCAGTTAGAGGATATCGCAATGAAATTAATCACAGCTATTATCAAGCCGTTTAAGCTCGACGATGTGCGTGAGTCGCTCTCCGATATCGGTGTACAAGGTATTACGGTAACGGAAGTGAAAGGTTTTGGACGCCAAAAGGGGCACACCGAACTGTATCGCGGCGCTGAGTACGTAGTGGACTTCCTGCCCAAGGTGAAACTTGAAGTAGCGGTAGACGACGATATGGCTGACCAGGTGATTGATGCCATCACTCAGGTTGCCAACACAGGTAAAATTGGCGACGGCAAAATCTTCGTTATGCCTCTTGAGCAGGTGATTCGTATCCGTACTGGCGAAACGGGTAAAGATGCGGTTTAAATGGGTGAATTGTGAATTGTGAATTGTGAGTAGTGAGTGGTAAGTGGTACAAAGCCCCTGTGGATAATCTCCAGCAGGGGCTTTGAATTAGTGATGTGATGATGACAGTAACGAGAGTTTTCTATTCACCATTCACAGAAACATTACTTCTCTACAAACGCACGTTCGATGACGTAATCGCCTGGTTCACCCATACGCGGTGAGATATTCAAACCCAGCTCATCAAGCAGTGCGCTTGTATCGTCCAACATTGCCGGGCTACCGCAGATCATTGCGCGGTCTTGGCGTGGATCGATAGGCGGCAAGCCGGTATCTTCGAACAGTTTGCCCGAGCGAATGTGGTCGGTTAAACGCCCCATCGTATGGAACTCTTCACGGGTCACGGTGGGGTAGTACACCAGCTTTTCAGTTACCTCTTCACCCAGGTACTCATGGGCGGGCAGCTCTTTGGTGATGAAATCGGCGTAAGCCAGTTCAGAGACTTCGCGCACACCGTGAATCAGTACAACTTTCTCATAGCGCTCGTAAACTTCAGGGTCTTGAATCAAACTCATAAATGGCGCCAAGCCTGTACCGGTCGAAAGCATATACAGGTTACGCCCAGGTAGCAGGTCGTCGGTGACCAGTGTGCCTGTAGGCTTGCGGCTAACCATAATCTGATCGCCCACTTTTAAGTGCTGAAGGCGTGAGGTTAGCGGGCCATCAGGTACCTTGATGCTGAAAAACTCAAGGTGGTCTTCGTAGTTGGGGCTGGCAATCGAGTAAGCACGCATCAACGGCTTGCCATTCACTTCCAAGCCAATCATTACAAATTGGCCTGTTTTGAAACGCAGGCTGCGTTCGCGAGTGGTGCGAAAGCTGAAAAGGGTATCGTTCCAGTGGTGAACGCTAAGCACTTCTTCCAGAGCAAACTTACTCATGCCGTTTTCTCCATTAGTCGATGCCAGCGTTACGCTGCATCGATCATATTCCTAAAAAGAATAAAAAATACTTAATCTGTTGTCAGCAATTCTAAGCAATGAGTGGTATATCTGTTAAGTGAATTATAGTGATAACACTTATCTGTATAATAGATATAGCTCTTAAAGATAGGTCATATTTATGCACTATACCTTGCGTCAATTAGAGGTTTTTGTGGCGGTCGCACAACATGAGAGTGTCTCCCATGCGGCCCGGGCGCTCTCCATGTCTCAATCGGCGACCAGCACAGCGCTTGCGGAGCTTGAGCGCCAGTTTGACTGCCAATTGCTGGACCGCATTGGCAAACGCCTCAAATTAAATGCACTCGGCTTTCAATTGCTGCCCAAAGCGGTGGCTCTGCTTGATCGTGGTGAAGAGATTGAAGAGCTGCTGCGCGGTCAAAAAGGGGTCGGCACGCTCGATGTAGGCGCTACCCTGACCATTGGTAACTATTTGGCCACTCTGCTCATTAGCGACTTTATGCAGCGCCACCCCGGTAGCCGGGTGCGCTTAGCGGTGCGCAATACTCGCCATATTATCGAAGGTGTTCGTCAGCACTCGCTGGATTTAGGCTTAATTGAAGGGCAGTGCGACGACGATATGATCATCAGTCAGCCGTGGGTAGAGGATGAGCTGTGCGTATTTTGCTCGCCACGCCACCCGCTCGCGGGTCGTGAACACCTTGAACTTGAGCAGCTGCTGCGCGAGGACTGGATAATGCGCGAAGAAGGCTCCGGCACGCGCATGACGTTGGAGCAAGCGGCACGCCACCGCCGTAGCCGCTTTAATACCCTATTGGAATTAGAGCATACCGAAGGCATTAAACGCGCGGTGGAGTCAGGCTTGGGGATTGGCTGCGTCTCACGCTTAGCCCTACGCGATGCCTTCCGGCGCGGCAGCCTGGTACCGCTGCCCACGCCAGAGTTAGATCTAAAGCGTCAATTTACGTTTATCTGGCATCGCCATAAGTATCTGACCACTGGCGTGCGTGAATTTCTACGCCTATGCCGAGAGATGACCGCCGGTGCCAAGCGTAGTGACGATATCGTGCTACCACCCATTCCTTAATTACTCAAAACGAAGGCAACGCTTTAGCCGAGCTTTGAGTCAGGGGAGTCGGCGGGCGTTGCGACAGCTTAAAGCTACTGATCGTGCCTGTTAGGTGGTCAGCCTGCTCTTTTAACTGTTCGGCAGCGGTGGTGGACTCCTCAACCATGGCAGCGTTTTCCTGGGTCATACGATCCAGTTCGGCAACGGCAATATTGACCTGATTAATACCATCGCTCTGCTCGCGAGTAGCGGCATTAATTTCCTCTAGAACATCACTCACCCGGGTAATGTGGGCGACGATATCGTCCATTGTCGCGCCTGCATTGCGTACTAAGGTGGTGCCGTTATTCACTCTGGTTTGAGAGTCTTCAATTAGCTTTTGAATATCGTTAGCCGCTTCGCTGCTGCGCCCAGCGAGCTTACGCACTTCATCAGCCACTACCGCAAAGCCGCGTCCATGTTCGCCTGCACGAGCGGCTTCTACCGACGCATTCAGGGCCAATAGGTTGGTTTGGAAGGCGATGCTGTTCATTAGGGTGACAATGTTGCCAATCTTGTCAGAGGCTTGGGTGATGCCTTCCATGGTGGTCACCACGTTTGCCACCACTTTTCCGCCTTCATTGGCGACTTCTGAAGCAGTTTGAGATAGCTTGTTGGCTTCCTGGGCCGAGGCTGCGGTGTGTTGAACTGTGCTGGTGATTTCTTCAATGGAAGCAGACGTTTGTTGCAAGCTAGCGGCTGCGTTATCGGTACGTCGGGATAAATCCTGGCCGCCCATGGCAATTTCGTTAGCCGCATGGTGCACCGATTCACTGCTTGTGCGCACATCAATTAATACGGCCTCCATTTTGCTCACGAAGCGGTTGAACGCACGGGCAATTTGAGTCACTTCATCATTACCATCTTCTGGCAACCGTTGGGTTAAATCGCCTTCCCCAGAAGCAATGTTATCCATTGCATTCCGTGCCACTAACAAGCGGCGTAGTAGCAGTGAAAGCAGTAGCCCAAACACTACGGCAGTGATAACCGCCACAATCAATAACGTCACTATGGAGGTAATCGCAATGGCGCGTAGGCCAGCGGTTGCTTCCGCTTCATCCACTGCTACCACTAATTGCCAGCCGCTGTTGCCGCCGACGTAGCCACCCATGAGAAGCTTATCGCTGTTTTGTAGTTCAAGGGCTTGAGGCTCACTGCTTTGGATGATTTGGTTAAGCCGATTGTTGGTGAGGTCCGTGCTCAATTGTGTAGAGGGTTCAAGTGTTAATTCAGCATCAGGGTGTGCAACTAAAGTGCCGTCTTCCGTTGTTAAAAACCCAAAGCTAGAAGGTGTAGGCGCAATCCCCGAAACGATATCAATGACGTCATTGATGCTAATGTCAGCACCAACTATGGCGGCAAGTTGACCATTGCGGTAAAAAGGGCGCGCGAAGGTGACAATCAAACCACCCGTTTGGGCGTCTACATAGGGTGCTGTAATAATAGTATCTTGTGCCCCGCTGGCCGCTTGATACCAGGGACGTTGGCGCGGATCGTAATCGCTGGGTGGCTGCCATCCATCGGAAAAAATAGCGTCTGATGTGGAAGGGTAGGCAATGTAGGTAGACATGAAGCTACCGGAGTCAGCAAGCTGGCGAAGTGCTGCAAGAGGTTGGTCGCTATTGGCCGCGTCCTGCATGCTGGCTAGCATCGTATATCGGGCGTTAAACCATTCATTAATGGCCTGAGTATTACCATTTATTACAGCATTTAAGTTGTTAGTAATTTGCTGATTATTGTGATGTTTTACGGTGGTATAACTGGCGATGCCATTAATCACTAGGGCAAGTGTTATGGCGACTAAGGCAGCTAAAACAATACGGGCTCGTAAGGATGCAAGCATGGTCGCTCTCGACGTCGAAGTGCGTGTCAGTACTCAGGGAAAGTACCGCTCGAAGAACTTCTAGTTTATCGGCGAAAACGACCATAACTTTAGGATAATTAATAGGTTATAAGGTTAAGCATTTAGCGTAAATCGCTCACCGCAGACTGAATATCGGCTAGCGAGGCTTTACTCAAATCTTTCGAGAGTGAGTGGATCACAAGCTTCTGCGTAGGGCCATCAAGCTTTTCACGCAGCAGGCCCAAAAACTTGGGAGGCGCGACCATGATCAGCTTCTCCATGCTGTTACCTACTCGAGCGCTATAAAGACGCTGAGCGACCTCTTTGGCAAACAGCTCGTTTTCGTGTTTTGAGGCTGAGTTCTCCTGACCTGCCGAGCGTGAGGTAGTAGACATTGACTCGTGCACATCGCCGCGACTGTCGGTGACCAAGTCACCTTCGTGCAGACGTCCTTCAGCGTGAACCATGCTCTCTTGCTCCGCTAGCGTTAAAGCATCACGGGTAAAAATACGTGCTCGAGCGGCGTCGGCTACCACGATATAGGTTGTCATCTTTGTGCATACTCCATGTCGTTGATGGTCATCTAACCATGGCAAGCGTTTGGCCATAGGTCAAACGCTTGCCTCTGCTTAAGTGAAGCGATTTACAGTACTTTGCTGCGCAGAACACTGGTGATCGCTTCGCCAATCAGTACTAGTACAATGATGGCAATCAAGATGGTGGCCACGGTAGGCCAGGCGAAGGTATCAATCGCACCCTGCAAGATAACCCCGATACCGCCCGCTCCCACCAACCCTAGTACGGTTGATTCGCGGATATTGATATCCCAACGCAGTATCACAATGGCAAAGAACGCGGGCATCACTTGGGGCACAATCGCGTAGGCAATCACCTTGGCCTTGGAAGCGCCGGTGGCTTCCATCGCTTCTACCGGCTTGCGGTCAATCTCCTCAATCGCTTCGCCCATCAGCTTGCCGATAAAGCCGATGGAGCGAAACACGATAGCGAGAATACCTGCGAGCACGCCAGGGCCGAAAATCGCCACGAATAGCAACGCCCAGATGATGGTGTTTACCGAGCGGCTAGACACCAGGATAAAGCGCCCTAACCACAGGCAGGCCCGGTTGGGCGTAGTGTTTTGGGCGGCAATAAAGGCGACCGGCAGGGCTAAAAAAATCGTTAAGAAAGTAGCCAGGGTGGCGATATGCACGGTCTCAATTAAGGCCGCAATAATACCGTTTAGCCCGGCAGCGCTGGGTGGCCACATGCGCCCGCCAAGCCCAGAGATTTGATTGGGTGCGTCCCATACCCAGGGCCAGAAGATATCAATATCGCGTACTGCCCATACCACCAACATCAAGGTGGCTAACAGAACGGCATAGCGAATAAGACGCTGTTTGCGGTCGTAGCGTTGCCAAACCCGGTCGGCAAGCTGCTGTGCGTGATCTACCATATTTTTTTCCTTACCCAGCCGCTGATACCTTCGCTGAGCAAAATGACCGCGATGATAATGAGCAAAATCGCAAAGGCGAAATCGTAGTCGTAGCGTCCAAAGGCATTCATTAAGGTGCCACCAATACCGCCCGCACCAACAATGCCGACCACCGCTGAGGCGCGTAGGTTGCTATCCAGCTGGTACATGGAGAGACCCACTTGGCGTGGCAGTATTTGGGGAAATACCGCGTAATAGAGGATGGCGATATATCCAGCGCCGGCCGCCTTCATTGCCTCAACTTGGCCCCAATCAATCTCTTCGATCTCCTCGGCAAGCAGCTTGCCGACAAAGCCAATTGAATAGAGCGTAAGGGTAAGAATGCCCGCCAGTGGGCCAAACCCGACGGCGGCCACAAATAGAATGGCCACGATCACTGGGTGGAAGCTACGCGATATAATAATCACTGCCCGGCCAATGATATAAATCGGCATCGGGGCGATATTGCGGGCAGCCATCACTGCAAAGGGAATCGATAGGAAAACCCCCAGCAGCGTGGCCAAGATGGCGATCTGAAAGCTCTCTTTAAAGCCGGTAATCAACAGCCCGTAGCGTTCAAAATTGGGAGGAAAGCCGCCGCTGAAAATACGCGCTGCACGAGGTAAACCTTCAGAGATACGCGTCCAGTTAAACGGCAGCGAGCCGAATGCCCACACCAGGTAGACCACTGCGATAGCAATCAAGCCATAGCGCAGCAAAGGGTTGGCAATAAATGGGGGCTTTTTCCAGGTACGCGGCACAGAGGCGTGAGCGTCAGGCGGAGTCATGGGAGCGCTCCTTTGCTGGCGTATCGGCAACCGACTCATCCGGCGCTTCAATGCCGCCATAGATTGCATCTAACGCATCTTTGTTGAAGTCGGCTGGCACTCCATCAAAAATCATCTTGCCGTGGCGTAAGCCAACAATCCGCTCGGTATAGGTTTTAGCCTGAGCGACGTTATGAATATTAATCAGCACCGGCAGCGACAGCTCGCTGGCCAGGCTTTGCAGCAGAATCATGATCTGCTCAGAGGTACGCGGGTCAAGAGAAGCCGTGGGCTCATCGGCAAGCAGTACTTCCGGCTCTTGCATCAGGGCGCGCACAACGCCGACTCGCTGGCGCTCGCCGCCGGAAAGTTCATCGGCGCGTTTATTGGCGTAGTGGGCAATGCCAACCCGCTCCATCAACACAAAGGCGCGTTCGATATCGGCCTGGGGATAGCGGCGGGAAATTGCTTGGTAGAGATTAACGTAGCCTAATCGCCCGGCCAGCACGTTCTCCATTACGGTTAACCGATCCAGCAGGTTAAAGCCTTGGAATACCATGCCAATTTTGCGCCGCGCGCGGCGTAAGTCGCCCCCTTTCAAGTTCACCAGCTCAGTGCCGTTAAGCTTGATAGAGCCCGAGGTTGGTTCTACCAGTCGATTGATACACCTCAGCATGGTGCTTTTACCGGCACCTGAGGCGCCCACGATAGACACAACGCTGTTGCCCTCTACCTTGAGGTCGAGCCCTTTAAGCACGGCTTCATCGTGGCCATAACGTTTGACCAGATTAGTAATTTCCAGCATGTGTTCGCTTCCATCGTCGAAAAAATAACCGCACCGCCGGTGGCGGTGCGTTACGTTTTACTCTTCCAGGTTTTCGGGCGTGTAACGCACGTTATTAGCCGCTTGGATGGTACGAATCACCTGCCAGTTATCCTGGTAGTTGATCGGGATGAATTTCTCGACGCCTTCAAACTCTTCACCAAGCTCGGTACCGACAAAATCAAAGCTGAAAAAGGCTTCTTCGATTTTTTCGACCAAATCCGGGTGCAAATTATGGGCATAGTTGTAAGAGGTAGTGGGGAAGCGGTCAGATTCGTAGATCATACGTACGTCTTCGGCATCGTAGAGGCCACGGGCAGCCATGCGGTCGACGACTTCTGAGGCCACTGGTGCCGCATCGTAGTCTTGGGCCACGACACCAAGCATGGATTGATCGTGACTGCCGGAGTAGACGACTTCGTAGTCTTCGTCAGGGATGATGCCGAGCTCTGGCAGTAGCGCGCGGGGTGCCAGATTGCCCGAGTTTGAAGTGGGGGAAGTGTGGGCGACGCGCTTACCTTTAAGGTCTTCCAGCTCATGAATGTCTGAGTCAACATGGGTGAAGAGCTGCAGGGTGTAACCAAACTCTCCATCATCGGAACCCATTAAGGCAAACGGCACCGCGCCTGCTAAGTTAACTGCAAAAGGTGTCGGACCGGTGGAGAAACCGGCGATATGTAATCGGCCGCTGCGCATGGCTTCCACTTGCGCGGCATTTGACTGCACCGCGAAGAAGCGTACATTTCGCTCGGTCACTTCAGAAAGGTGGTCAATGAAGGGCTGCCAGATATCGGTATAGATGGCAGGATCTTCTACCGGGGTATACGCAAAAATTAGCGTATCGGGATTGGCCCATTCAGATTCATCGGTAGGGCGGTCAGCGACCATGTCGCCATCTTCATCACAGTAGATCGCATCCAGATCGCCGCGCTCGCATTCAGCAAAGGCGGGAGACGATAGCAGTGCTAGTGGCAAGAGAGATGCAGCAGTGAGCATCGCCAGTGGACGCTTGTGGAAAAATGCAGTTGCCATATTGAGCCTCATTTGTGCGTTATTTTTGTGTTCAAGCTAATTTTGTATTCTAAATGCTTACTTTGCTAAGTGCGTACTTTGCCGTGTTCCCTTCGCTGCGTTTTCCACTCGATTACGGCTAAATTGTTTCGTAAGTGGACATTTTGCGCGAAGGATGGTTATTTTCGAAAGCAGACACCTCCAATCTAGGGTTTATTACAAACTTATGTCAAATACTTTACATGCGCTCTCCGACCATTGGTGTAACCGCTATTTGCTAATGCGCCATGGTCATAGCCAAGCGAATCAACAGGGTGTCATCGTTAGTTCACCAGAACGGGGCATTACGGCCTTTGGTCTTTCCGAACTTGGTGAGCAACAACTTGCCCAGTTGGTGGCGGATTGGCCGTGGCCAGTGCCAACACGGGTAGTGCATTCGGATTTTTTGCGCACCAGCCAAACGGCCGCCCGTGTGGCCGCCAGGTTTGAATTGGTGCCAAGCGTGGATATACGCTTACGCGAACGCTATTTTGGTGAGTTAGAGGGGCAGGGTGATGATCGCTATCCTGGTGTATGGGCGATGGATGCCGAAGATGTCGAGCACACTAACCATCAGGTAGAAGCGTTAAGCGCAGTAGCAGTGCGCATGCGTGCGGTCATTGAGGAGTGGGAACAGAAAGTGAGTGGAGAAACCATTGTGCTGGTCAGCCATGGAGATCCATTGCAAATTCTGCTCACGTCATTGGCTAATAAACCGCTTTCACAGCACCGTGAGCAGCAAGCGTTACTGCCAGCCAGTATTACCCAGCTGGGTATTTAGTCTTTACTGGGTGGAATCCAGGCAATCATATCGACTTCCACATCGGCGCCACCAGCCAAGCCGGTCACGCCAATGCAGGTGCGTGTCGGCAGCGGCTGGGGGAAGTAGCTGGCGTAAACTTTATTCACTTCTTCGAAGTGGCCCATATTGGTAATAAACACCCGTGACTGCACCACGTACTCAAATGCGCTACCCACTTCCTCCAGCACAATGGCCAGGTTTTGCATCACGCGATGGGTTTGCTCAGTGAAAGTGCCCAAGAGCATTTCATTGGTCTCTGGCACTGTTGGCATTTGCCCGGTGATAAAGACCAAGTCGCCTACACGGCAAGCGTGGGAAAAGGGCGCAATGGGCTGCGGCGCACGGTCAATAAAGAGCTTTTCGATCATGTGCTTATCCTTTGTGAATGATGTCATTGCGATGAGCGGAGCGAAGAAGCAATCTTGTTTGTAGTGGCATAACCCCGAGATTGCTTCGCTTCGCTCGCAATGACATATGGTGTGGGTCGCGATGACAAGTGGGTGGTTTGCTGTTTTTTAAGTTTATTAAACACCATGGGCCTCAAGCGAGGCCCATGGTTCGTACTTATTAACAGCTGCTTCTTCACTGGGCCTGTGGATTAATGCCCAAGTATTTGGCTAAGGAACAGCTTGGTACGCTCAGACTGCGGGTTGTTGAAGAAGGGCTCTGGTGCATTTTCTTCAATAATTTGCCCTTGGTCCATAAAGATAACTCGGTCGGCCACTTTCTTGGCGAAGCCCATTTCGTGGGTAACGCAGATCATGGTCATGCCCTCTTCCGCAAGCTCCACCATGACGTCCAGCACTTCCTTGATCATCTCGGGATCAAGGGCAGAGGTGGGCTCGTCAAACAGCATGACGTCGGGGTGCATACACAGTGAGCGGGCAATCGCTACACGCTGCTGCTGGCCGCCGGAGAGCTGTCCAGGATACTTAGTAGCCTGCTCTGCAATCCTTACGCGCTCCAAGTACAGCATCGCTTGGGCTTCGGCTTCTTTGCGCGGCTTTTTTTGTACCCACATCGGCGCGATACAGCAGTTTTCCAGCACCGTTAGGTGGGGGAACAGGTTAAAGTGCTGAAATACCATGCCAACACTGCGGCGAATCTGCTCAATACGCTTCACATCTTGCGTTAGCGGTATACCGCCCACCACAATTTCACCTTTTTGATGCTCTTCGAGGTGATTGATACAGCGAATCAGCGTCGATTTGCCAGAGCCTGAAGGGCCACACACTACGATACGTTCGCCGCGCTTTACTTCTAGGTAGATATCACGCAATACGTGAAAATCGCCGTACCACTTGTTGACGTTGCGCATCTCGACCATCAGGTCAGAGGCGTTGGTGGCTGCTTGTGTCATGTTAAAATCCTACTCAAAAAACCTGGTGTTAAAAATTCGGAAGCGGCATTAGCGCTTATGGCCGGTATTTAGCTTGCGCTCTAGGTATTGGCTATAGCGCGACATGCTGAAACAGAAGATCCAGAACACGAACGCTGCAAATACATAGCCCTCTAGCGAGAAGCCCAGCCAACGCGAGTCGGAAAGCGCCGCTTGCACAATGCCTAACAGGTCAAACAGCCCGATAATCATCACCAGGGTGGTGTCTTTAAACAGCGAGATAAACGTATTGACGATGCCGGGAATCATCATTTTCAGTGCCTGCGGCATCACAATCAGCCCCATGCGCTTCCAGTACGTCATTCCCAATGCCGCTGCAGCCTCTTCCTGGCCTTTGGGTATGGCCTGTAGGCCGCCGCGAATAACTTCTGCCATGTAGGCGCTTTGGAACAGCGTTAGGCCGATCAAGGCACGAACGAGGCGGTCAACGCCCATACCTGTGGGCAAAAACAGCGGTAGCATGACTGATGCCATGAACAGAATGGTGATCAGCGGTACGCCGCGCCAAAATTCGATGAAAATCACGCAAAAGCTTTTGACGATCGGCATGTTCGAGCGCCGCCCGAGTGCCAGCACAATACCAATCGGCAGTGCGCCCACCATACCCACTGTTGCCAGCAGCAGGGTCAGCATTAAGCCGCCCCAGCGGTGGGTGGAAACCCGTGGAAGGTCGAAGTAGCCGCCATGTAGCAATACATAAGCGATCACCGGGAACGCCAGCAAGGCGAACACCGCTACCCAGCGTTTGAAGGGTAAACGGGGGATCACCATCCAGGCGATAATCGCGGCGAACATACCAAACACAATATTGGCGCGCCAATATTCGCTGCTTGGGTAGAGCCCATACATAAACTGATTGAAACGCGCGTTCACAAATACCCAGCAGGCACCTACCCGGGAACAATCTTCCCGGCTGGTACCCACCCAGTCCGCATCGATAAATGCCCACTGGATCGTTGGCACCACCAGTAGATACAGTACATACAGGCCCAGCAGCGTAAACAGACTATTGATAGGGCCATTAAACAAATTGCCACGTAACCAGGCAATCGGGCCAATGGTGCCTTTAGGAGCCGGTTGTGCGGGAATCACTTCTTTATTGTGAATCATTGGGTCGCCTCCGGCTTAGCGTTCGACCAGCGCAACGCGAGCGTTGAACCAGTTCATGAACATGGACACCAGCAAGCTGATGATCAGATAAACCGCCATGGTCATGGCAATAACTTCGATTGCCTGACCGGTCTGGTTGAGAGTGGTGCCGGCAAATACCGAGACAAGATCCGGATAGCCGATGGCGGTGGCCAATGACGAGTTTTTAATCAGGTTGAGATATTGGCTAGTGAGCGGCGGAATGATGACGCGCATGGCTTGGGGAATCACCACTAACCTCAGTACCAGCTTGCGCGGCAGGCTCAACGCTTGTGCGGCTTCCGTTTGGCCATGAGGAATGGCCTGGATACCTGAGCGGACAATTTCTGCAATAAACGATGCGGTATAGATGGAGAGAGCCAACCACAGGGCTAGAAACTCCGGAATAATAGTGATGCCACCACGGAAATTGAAGCCGCGAAGTTCCGGTACATCCCAGGTGATGGGAACGCCAGTGGCCACCAAAACCAGCATAGGAAGGCCAATAATCAACGCTAATGAAATCCAGCCTGCGGGCAGGCGCTTGCCGGTGGCTTCGTGTCGCCGTCTGTTCCAGATAACCAGTGCAATACTGGCAATGATGGCGGCAATCAGCGTCGCCGGAATCAGACCAAAACCCGATTCAAACAGTGGTTCAGGTAAGAACAGCCCCCGAACGTTAAGAAAGATGACTTCACCAAACGCCATACTATCCCGGGCACTGGGGAGTGTGCGCAGAACCGCGAAATACCAGAAGAAAATCTGCAGCAGCAGAGGGATATTACGAAACGTTTCGATATAGGCATTGGCCAGCTTAGCAATTAGCCAATTGGGCGATAGCCGCGCAATACCCACAATGAAACCAATAATAGAGGCGGCTAATACGCCTAACCCGCCCACCAGCAGCGTGTTGAGCAAACCGATGATGAACGTACGGCCGTAGGAGCTCCTGGAGGTGTACTCGATTAAGGTTTGTCCAATACCAAAGCCAGCTGTGTTATTTAAGAAGCCAAAGCCGGTCGTTATGCCGCGGGCATTCAGGTTGTCTTGGGTATTGCCGATAATATAGATCAGGAAAGCCGCAACAACGGCGACTAAAATGAGCTGAAAAATAAGTGCGCGTTTAGCGCGATCTCGCCAAAACGGCGGCTTGTGGCCGGCGGGGCGAATGTTGGGTCTTACAGACATTGATGGCGTCTCCGCTGCACGCAAGGTCAATCAGATGGCCCGCCATTGCCTTTAGCTAAAAAGGGTGGCGGGCCGGGGTCAAGCGAGACGCTTAGCGAATCGGGGGAGCGTACTGGAAGCCACCGTCATTCCACAGGGCGTTAACACCACGTTCAATTTCAAGCGGTGAATCCATACCTACGTTACGCTCGAAGCTTTCAGCGTAGTTACCAACTTGACTAATAATGTTGTAAGCCCAGTCAGCTTCAAGGCCCATGCCTTCGCCGTAGTTGCCGTCTTGGCCAAGCAGGCGAGCAACGTCAGGGTTTTCTGAGTCGAGCATTTCTTCAGCGTTTTCGCTAGTTACGCCATACTCTTCTGCGTTAATCATCGCGAACAAAGACCACTTCACGATATTGAACCAAACGTCATCACCTTGACGAACCACAGGGCCCAGCGGCTCTTTGGAGATAACGTCAGTCAAAATAACGGAAGCTTCAGGATCATCTAGCTGAATACGCAGTGCGGCCAACTGAGAGGTATCAGATGTCAGAACGTCACAGCGGCCAGCTTGGTAGCCACCCACGGTTTGCTCAGAGGTATCAAATACAATCGGATCGAACTCCATGTCGTTAGCACGGAAGTAGTCAGCCAAATTCAATTCAGTGGTAGTACCGGACTGGATACAGATAGACGCACCGTCAAGCTCGTCAGCACTGGAAATGCCTAGATCACGAGAAACCATGAAACCTTGACCGTCGTAGAAGTTAACGCCGGTGAAGTTAAGGCCCAGGGTAGTGTCGCGGGTAGTGGTCCAGGTGGTGTTACGTGACAGAATATCTACTTCACCTGATTGGAGGGCGGTAAAACGCTCAACAGCGTTAAGGGAAATGTAGTTAACAGCATCGGCATCACCAAGAACTGCTGCAGCAACTGCGCGGCATACATCAACGTCCAACCCTTGCCAGTTACCGTCGTCGTCAGGGGCAGAGAAGCCTGGTAGGCCATCGCTCACACCACACTGAACAGCGCCACGGTTGACGGTATCTTCAAAGGTGTCAGCCTGTGCGGTTGTTGCGCCCGCCAAGGTAATTGAACCAGCAGATACCAGTAACGCTAGGTGTTTTTTCTTCAACATGTAGTTCCCCTCGGTTTAATTAATATCGTTATGCATGCCGTAGCATGTAACTAAACCTAGCAAGGAAGATGCCAACAAGGGTACATGCGTTAATTCAGCGCTTTTCAACGCTACTCAACGAATTCGAGACGAACGTCTAGGTGCAAAAACTGTTACCACTCACCTCGTGCTGCACCGTTGTAGGGCAAAGTGGGGTGAGCGGTGACAGAAATGGTCGCTATTGAAGCGCTATTATTTGGCCGCGAAGGCTTTGCGCATAAAAGGCGGCAGCACAAGAGCACCGCGATGTGCTTCTACGCTGTAGTACTCTAGCGGTAATGTGTGATTAGCGGCTGCCTGCTCACGGAAGGTGGTAACGTCAGTGCCTTTGCCCGCCAGCGTTACGCTCCACCAGCCTGAAGGGTAAACCGGTTGGGGGAAGGGGAGCGTGGCAACGCTGTCAAAACCGGCCGCCTGCATATCGTTGCGCAACTCACGGATGATTGAGCCACTATGGTAAAGCGGTGACTCGCTTTGCTGCACCATCACGCCTCCGCTTTTCAAAATACGGTGGCAGCGCTTTAAAAAGTCGGTTTTAAACAGCCCTTCCGCAGGCCCTACCGGGTCGGTGGAGTCGATAATTAATACATCAATGCTCTCATCCGGTGCATCGTCCACCCACTTTACGCCATCGGCGAACAGTAATTCAGCGCGCGGATCGTTATTCGATTCAACCAGCGTAGGGAAGAAGCGCTCAGATGCCTTAGTGACTTCTTCGTCGATATCAATCTGAGTGACTTTTTCAACGCCTGGGTGGCGGAGCACTTCTTTCAAGGTGCCGCAGTCGCCACCGCCGATAATGACGACACGCTTGGGGTCTTGGTGGGTAAACAGCGCCGGGTGGGCAATCATCTCGTGATAAAGAAAATTATCGCGATCCGTTAGCATCACGCAGCCATCCAGTACCATCAGGTTGCCGTAAGTCTCGGTGGCATAGACCTCCAGGTGTTGATATTGGCTTTGAACATCCAGCAGCTTTTCAGAAATCTTCAGCGAGAAAGCGCTGCCGTGGCTATCAAAGACTTCGGTAAACCACTGGTCGTCGCGTAATTCGCTCATCAATTGGCTCCTGAGGGTGATGTATTGGGTTGGGTTGGAATATCCCGGTGGTACTGTGGGCTTAGCTCGTGCAGCGCCTCCATAAAGGCGGAGACGTTATCCGGATTGGTAAACTGACTGATGCCGTGGCCCAGGTTAAACACGTGGCCTGGGCCGTGGCCGTAGCTTTCCAGCACGCGGGCCACTTCGGCGCGGATAGCCGATGGGCGCGCAAACAGCACATTGGGGTCAAGGTTGCCCTGTAGGGCGACTTTATGACCAACGCGAGCGCGAGCATTGGAAAGCTCGGTAGACCAGTCGATACCTAGCGCATCAGCACCGGCGCAGGCGATATGCTCAAGCCACTGGCCGCCATTTTTGGTAAACAGAATGACCGGTACGCGGCGTCCATCGTGTTCGCGGATCAAGCCAGAGACGATCTGCTCCATATAGCGCAGTGAGAACTCAAGATACGCTGGCGTAGAGAGTGCGCCGCCCCAGGTATCAAAAATCTGTACCGCCTGCGCGCCTGCGCGAATCTGGGCATTCAGGTAGTCAGTTACCGCATGCGCTAGCGTATCCAGCAGCTGGTGCATGGTATCCGGCGTATCGTAAAGCATGGTTTTCAGATGGCGGAAATCCTTGCTGGAGCCGCCTTCTACCATGTACGTCGCCAGCGTCCAGGGACTACCGGAAAAGCCGATTAGTGGCATGCGGCCATTCAACTCACGGCGAATGGTCGACACCGCCCGCATCACGTAATCCAGATCGCGCTCGGCATCAGGAACGCTTAGGGCGGCGACTTCTTCTGGCGTGCGCACGGTTTTGCGAAATTTGGGGCCTTCGCCAGTTTCAAAATAGAGTCCCAGCCCCATTGCATCTGGGATGGTCAAAATGTCCGAGAACAGAATCGCAGCATCCAGCGGGTAGCGTTCCAGCGGTTGAAGGGTGACTTCGCAAGCTAGATCGTGGTTGCGGCATAAATCCATAAAGCTGCCCGCATCGGCGCGACTGGCGCGGTACTCTGGCAGATAGCGGCCTGCTTGGCGCATCATCCATACCGGCGTGCGGTCAACGGGCTGGCGCGCTAGTGCGCGAAGAAAACGATCATTTTGCAATGGTGTGGTCATAGACACTTGCTCTTAAGAAATTTGCCCGCATCGTACTGTGAATCGTATGTGGGATAGCATGTAAATAGGGTATTTAAACAACATATGTGGGCAATTGTACTTGAAGATAGGCACCAAGGCGGCGTACTAGGTGGCAAAAATCGTCGCACCCCGCCAATTTTTCTCACTTAATTAACCGAATTTTGCCGCGTCGCCACCGTGAGGCGGGCGCCGCTTCCTGGTAGAATAACTGCCCACTTTGCCAACTAGTTTGGTTGACTGGTTTGGTTAATCAGCGAGGTAACCTGTGACCATTCGCTTCATAGCCGCTTCCCGGCTGCCCACGCCCTGGGCAACATTTACTATGCATGGCTTCGAGGATGAGGCCACTGGCAAGGATCATATCGCCCTAACCTTGGGAGATGTGACCGGCGATGAGCCAGTATTGGGGCGGGTGCATTCGGAGTGCTTAACTGGCGATGCGCTGTTTTCGATGCGCTGCGACTGTGGCTATCAACTGCAAGAAGCGCTCAAGCGCATTGCGGAAGAGGGCCGCGGCGTGCTGTTTTATCTGCGCCAGGAAGGGCGTGGTATTGGCCTGTTAAACAAAATTCGTGCCTATAATCTGCAGGATCAAGGCGCCGACACGGTTGAAGCCAACGAGCAGCTTGGCTTTGGCGCTGATATGCGTCGTTACGACCTATGCGTGCCAATGCTCAATCATTTGGGCATTACGTCACTGCGATTAATGACTAACAACCCGCGCAAGGTGGATGCCCTCACCCGTGACGGTGTAAATGTCGTCGAGCGCCTGCCTATCACCACCGGGCTGAACCCCCACAATGAGCACTATCTCTCCACCAAAGCGGGCAAACTCGGCCATATGATGGCACTTGATGACTTCACCCACGCCAGCGATGTAGATATTGAGCGCAAGGGTTGAGTTAACTTTAACCTGACGTTTAATAATTAAAACGACAGGTTAAATATTAGTTAAGCACTGAAATGCCATTGCAGCAGCGGAGGTACGGTTTTCGACGCCTAGCTTTCGGAAGACCTGCTCTAAATGTTTATTAACCGTACGCGGACTTAATTCGAGAATTTGTCCTATTTCACGGTTGGTTTTGCCTTGTGCAATCCATAACAGTACCTGTGATTCACGGCGGGTGAGACGCAGTTGGTTCTGTAGCAGTAGGCCTTCACTGTCTCCATCTTGTTGCATTAAGCGAAATAAGTGTTCACCCGAGGTAGACTCACCTAAGTAGCGTAACCTCAATGTGCTACAAGGCAAATGTAGGGCTAGCTGATCACCGGTTTGAGGCACGCGTGCTAACCAGCTTTGAATTTGCGCCGCAAGCTCTTTACGGGGGGATATCCGTTTCTCTTCTGTAATGCTGATCCACTGTTCTGCCTGAGGGGTGCCCCATAGCCATTGTCCTTGAGTATTGGTGGAGAAAGAGACTTGGCCCAGTCTATCCAAGGCAGTATGTGCGCTTTGAGCGAGGCGGGCATTGCTGAGATGCACACGAATCCTGGCTACGAGTTCTTTTGGCCTTACTGGTTTAGTTACGTAATCTACGCCACCAGCTTCAAGTCCTCGCACCACATCCTCTGCATCAGTGAGTCCAGTCATAAATATCACTGGCACGGCGGCGAGGTCAGGATGCATTTTCAGACAACGGCATGTCTCAAACCCATCCATGTTAGGCATTAAAGCGTCCATGAGTATCAAGTCGGGGATCATCTTCTCGGCAATTGAAATTGCCTGCGCGCCTTCCATGGCTACGAGGGCGGTTAGCCCTGCCTGTTCTAGCGCATGGTGAATCATGCCCAAAGAGTCGGCGGAATCATCAACTACCAGAATAAGATCTTTGCGATGAGGCAGGGTCATGGGGTTTTCTCCAGCAGGCGTATCACTTGATGGAAATCAAATCGATCCAAGGCGCTGTCCAATGCTTCTGCCAATGACGTGTTGATCTGTCCAGAGTCCCGGGCTTTTACCAAACACTCGCGTAGGCTGCTTAAATGGCCAATCTCTGCGAGTGCCACTAGTTCTTCTCGCAATGGTTTGTCCATATTGTCGGTAACAATCAGCTCCAGAGGCGCTGAAGTGTGAAGGCGCGTGTTCTGGTGGTGCCATTTCAGCTGTAGATGTCGTGCCAGCGTGTCGAGTAGTGCTCCCAGCTTGAAGGGCTTAATCATGTAGTCGGTATGTAGTCCCTCGCACAGTGCATCTACCTGACTCTCTCTGACATTGGCTGACAGCATCACTAGAGGTCCATGAAAGCCTTGTTGGCGTAATTTTCGGGCCGTTTGCCATCCGTCTAATTCGGGCATGGCGATATCCATTAGTATCAGGTCGGGCTGGGTGCGCTTTGCCAATCCTAGGCTAGTCAGACCATCCGGTGCTTCAAGTATGGTGAAGCCTAATGGTGTCAACATGTCGCTGATCAGGCCACGGTGAGAGGGATCATCATCAACCACTAAAAGAGTCCGACGCTCGCCAACATAGCCCTTAATCACTTGGTGGGGCCCGCGCTCCATTTCCAAAGGGACAATGCTAGAAAGCATTACCGAAAGGCGAAATTCACTCCCGCTACCTAGTGAACTTGTGACTTGCAGATCGCCTCCCATGATATCGGTTAATAACTTGGTGATTGTTAGACCTAAACCAGTACCGTGGACAACGGGAACGCCTGGTTTTCGCACCCGTTCAAATGGCTTGAAGATGCGCTGTATATCTTCTTCTTCAATACCTACTCCAGTATCGCGAATGGTGAATTCTGCCACCTGGTTACGATAGCGAAAGTTGAGTGATACTTTGCCATGGTTGGTGAATTTTATGGCGTTAGAAAGCAGGTTGATCAGTATCTGGCGTAGGCGTTTTTCATCGGTGATAACCCATTCAGGAATGCGTCCTTGGCTATCAAAGGTGAAGTCGATACCTTTTTCCTGAGCTTGCAGGCGAAACATGGCGACAAGTTCGTCTACTAATGCGCTGGTTCTTACTTGATTGCGATAAAGCTCTAGGCGTCCCGCCTCAATCTTGGAAATTTCTAGCAAACCTTCAATTAAATCAGAAAGATGTTCTGTACTGCGGCGGATGGTGGCCACTGCTTTGCGACGATCAGGGGGAATGCTAGGGTCGTGTTCGAGTAATTGGGCGTAGCCGAAAGCGGCATTAAGAGGAGATCGAAGCTCATGGCTTAAGCTGGTTAAATAACGGCTCTTCGCTTGGTTAGCCGCTTCGGCGAGTTCCTTGGCTTTTTGCAGCTCCCGGTCAGTTTCCTCATGGGCATCAATTTCGTCCAGTAACATCCGGGTCTGGCGATGAGACTCTTCGTGAGCGACTACTCTGCTCTCGCTTGCCAGTACGAAAAGCCAAGCAACGACGCCGCTAACAATGACTAAAATGGCGAATATTTTAGCCAAGGTTGTTGCCATTAGCTCTTCAACCGCAGGCGGTAGGTCTGGTAGTTGGTAATAAACCAGTACCAAAAAACCGGCAATCACTAGCGTGACCAGTAACAAGAGGCTGGCAAAATGGCCCATGCGAGAGTTGAAATATTTAAGCATGTGCTTGGGAAGCAGGGCGCCCATGCAATCCATTAATTGCTCTTGAAAAGTGGCGTGCTGCTTACACGCATCGTTGCAGCGCGCGTCCAATGAACAGCAGAGCGAGCAAATAGTAGCATTATAGGCAGGGCAGAAAGCCATATCTTCGCTATCAAAATGGTGCTCACAGATAACACAAGCCTGATCCTTAACGACCGATTCTGGTTCTGGTGTACGAGCGATGTAATAGCGCCCTTTGGTGATCCAAGCGATGGTAGGGGCGCTCACAAAAGCAGTTAGTAGCGCCAAAAATGATGCAAGTGCGGCGGCTGTTTCCCCCCATGCCCCAGCCCGAGCGGCGAGTGCAACGGCAGTCGCTAACAGCATCGCGCCGAAGCCAACAGGGTTGATGTCGTAAAGGTAAGCACGCTTGAACTCAATATGCCGGGGGCTCAGTCCCAGCGGTTTGTTTATCACTAGGTCTGCAACCAATGCACCGATCCATGCCATAGCCACCATGGCGTAGTTAGCCAGGATGACTTCAAAGGCACGGTAGATGCCGATCTCCATTAACACGAGCGCGATCATTACATTGAATAACAGCCATACCACCCGACCTGGGTGGCTATGAGTAAGGCGCGAGAAGAAGTTTGACCAGGCGATGGAACCAGCATAAGCGTTGGTAACGTTGATTTTGAGCTGCGAAAGCACAACGAAAATGCCAGCCAGTGCCATTAATGTTGCTGGGTGGGTGGTGATATGACTAAACCCCACTAAATACATGTGCATGGGTTCCTGGGCTTGTTCAGCGTTCAGGCCATGGTGCAGAGCAAGCACTGCTAGGAATGACCCCGCCAACGCCTTAATGGCACCAATAATAATCCAGCCTGGGCCGCCCGCTAGCATGGCGGCCCACCACCGCAAGCGTTTACCCGGTTGTGCTTCGGGGAGGAAGCGCAAATAGTCAACTTGCTCACCGATCTGAGCGACCAGGGCAAACATCACTGTGGTGGCCGCCCCAAACAGCAGTAAGTCGAATCCTTCACCACCCTCCATATTATTATCGAACTCAACCCAGCGTTCCAAAGAGTCAGGGTCTTGCAGCAGTATGAAGACAAAGGGTGCTAGCTGTAGGGCGATCCATAGGGGCTGAGTCCATACCTGGAAACGGCTGATATAGGTAAAACCGTGTGTAACGATGGGAATGACCACCAGAGAGCTGATGACATATCCGAGGGTGAGAGGGACGTTAAATAACACTTCTAGTGCCATCGCCATGATGGCCGCTTCTAACGCAAAGAAGATAAAAGTGAAGGTGGCGTAAATTAGGGAAGTCAGCGTCGAGCCTAGGTAGCCGAAACCCGCCCCGCGGGTGAGCAGGTCAATATCTACCCCATAGCGAGCTGCGTAATAGCTAATGGGAATACCGAGCAAAAATATGACTAGTGTTACTGCTGCGATAGCGGCAATAGCATTGGTAATGCCGTAATTTAGCGTTATTACTCCCCCGATAGCCTCTAATGCCAGAAACGAAATTGTTCCTAGGGCTGTTAGGGCAACACGCTTAGCACTCCAGCGCCGAGCAGATTTGGCTGTGAAACGTAATGCAAAATCCTCTAGCGTTTGATTGGCGACCCATTGATTGTAGTTACGCCGAACCGGAAATATCCGTTGCTTGGTGGTCGTCATGGCAGACCTTGTGTCGGCCAACAAATATCGGCCAGCAGGATGGGATGACCTCGTCGTAAAGTTTACTTCATTATCGACTCATGCAACGTCCATGTCTCAAGGGCTCTTGTAAGTCTAAAGGTAGGCTTGAGTGGCAGGTATGGGTCAAATGACGTAGCTGCCTGGAGTATTCCCCGCATAGTCGCTCTACAGTGCCCTCCCCATACTCGATAGCGAGGAATCCAACAAGATTCCACGGTTTTTGCAGACCTATTTCGCTGACTTGGGGACTCACCATCATGATGACAAAATACACAAAGCTGTCGCAGTTGCGACGCTTATTAATTACAGGTATCGCGGCGCTGCCTATTGCTATAGCCATGTCGTCTCACGTACTAGCAGCACCGCCTACTGCTGAAGTCAATACAACGGGGCTTGCGGTTACCGACGATACGGTACACGTGGGTATATTGCACTCGTTGACTGGCACCATGGCTATCAGTGAAACCGGCTCGGTTGAAGCTGAGCAGTTGGCTATCGAGCAAATCAATGCACAGGGTGGAGTGCTTGGCCGCCAAATCGTGCCAATTATAGAAGATGGTGCCAGCGATTGGCCGACCTTCGCCGACAGAACGCGCAAGTTGCTCACTCAAGACAATGTTCCTGCCATTTTTGGTGCATGGACATCGGCATCACGCAAGGCAATGCTACCAGTACTGGAGCGAGAAAACGGGCTGCTTTATTACCCAACCTTTTATGAAGGGCTCGAAGAGTCGCCTAACGTAATCTATACCGGACAGGAAGCCACCCAGCAGATATTGGCGGGCATTAACTGGGCGTGGAATGAGCAGGAGGCGCGTACTTTCTACCTCATCGGGTCAGACTATATCTGGCCACGCACCTCAATGAAGATTGCTCGCATCCATATTGAAGAAGTACTTGGTGGTGAAGTCGTCGGTGAAGATTACGCTCCTCTAGGACATACCTCCTTTGGTTCCAACATCAACCGTATTCGTTTGCGTCGACCAGACGTGATTTTTGCTGCGGTGGTGGGTGGTAGCAACGTGGCCTGGTTCCGTCAGCTCAACGCTGCAGGTATTAATTCCGAAAACCAGACGTTGCTAACGATTTCGGTTACCGAGGATGAAGTGCTCGGTATAGGTGGAGAGAACGTAGAAGGTTTCTACTCCTCCATGAAATATTTCCAGAGCTTGGACAACGATAATAACCTCGCTTTTGTGGAGGCCTTTAAAGAGCGTTGGGGAGAAGACAGCGTTATTGGCGATGTTTCCCAGGCCGCTTATCTAGGTCCGTGGCTATGGAAAGCAGGAGTTGAAAAGGCCGGTAGTTTTGACGTGGATGCGGTTTCTGCAGCAATGGCGGATATCGAGTTAACAACTGCACCTGAAGGTTACGTAAAAGTACACCCAAACCGCCACCTATGGAGCAAAACGCGCATAGGTCGTTGGAACGAAGATGGTCAAGCGACCGTTGTGTGGGAGTCCGATCTGGTCGAACCCAATCCTTTCCCAGAAGGTTATCAGTAAGCCTCACTTCATATCACGGCGGTGAAAGCCGCTGTGATGTCGCTGTTGTTGCCGAAGATTAAGCTTTATTCAAGGGGAAGGCCGCCATGAGTGGATTCAGCAGTCAGGAACTGTTGGCGATTTTTGCCATGCAAGGTTTTGCTGGCGTTAGTTTTTTTAGTGTTTTGCTGTTGATGGCCTTAGGGCTAGCCATTATCTATGGCCAGATGCGCGTTATTAACATGGCGCATGGGGAGTTCATGGTAATTGGCGCCTACGCGACTTACCTCTGCTCAATCACCTTTGGTGCCTTGCCTGGGATGATGGACTATTACCTTTTTATTGCTATTCCCATCGCCTTCGGTAGCGCTTTTATCGTCGGTTATATCGTTGAGCTGGCGCTCATAAGGCATCTTTATCACCGTCCTCTCGATACCTTGCTGGCGACATGGGGGCTGGCCCTGATCATGCAGCAAGGGTTTCGCTCCGCCTTTGGCGCGCGGGAAGTGAGCGTGGCGGTACCTGGCTGGCTGCGGGGCTCCTATCGCCCCACCATGATGATCGATATTCCGCTTAACGGTATCGCCATATTAGTGCTGACGTTACTGGTGACGTTAGGCGTTTGGTGGTTTTTATATCGCTCACGCTGGGGGCTGCGGGTGCGCTGTACCACTGCTAACCGTGACATGAGCGGGGCTGTGGGGATCAATACCAAACGCGTTGACCGAATCACCTTTGCGCTTGGCTGTGGCATTGCAGGCATTGCTGGCGCCGCGTTTACCACCATTTCTTCCACCGGTCCTACCAGTGGTTCGCTGTATATCGTCGATACCTTCCTGGTGGTGGTATTTGGCGGTGCAGGCAGTCTGGTAGGCACTATCGCTTCGGCCTTTTCCATCGCCCAGGCGCAGTCGCTCATGGAGTTCTTCCTGGGTTCCTCTATGGCCAAAGTACTTACGCTGCTGACGGTGATCGGCATCTTACTAATACGGCCTGAAGGGCTCATTGCCAGCAAGGTTCGTCGCTAAGGAGCCCTAACTGATGAACATAATGAACAGCCTTTATCGTTTATTCCAGGGACGTCACGGCAGCCTAGGCAGTATCTTGCTGTTGGCGATCATATTGATGGTCGTCATGCCAATGATGTTTGATATCTATCGACTTAATCTGGCGGGCCGTTATCTGACTTACGCCTTTGTGGCGCTTGGCTTGGTGCTGTGTTGGGGGTATGGCGGGATTCTAAGTCTGGGGCAAGGGATTTTCTTTGGTATCGGTGGTTATGCCATGGCGATGTTCCTGAAAATTGAAGCTTCGGATCCGGTAAGTACCAGTATTCAGTCTACCCCCGGTATACCTGATTTCATGGATTGGAACCGCCTAACGGAATTGCCGTGGTTCTGGGTTCCGTTCAATAGCCTTACCCTCACCATCATTGCTGTACTGGTGCTGCCTGCGGCGTTTGCCTATTTGATTGGCTTTGCCATGTTCAAGCGGCGTGTCAGTGGTGTTTATTTTGCCATCATTACCCAGGCATTGGCGGTCGTGCTGACTATTCTGATTATCGGCCAGCAGGGTTATACCGGTGGTATTAATGGCATCACCGATCTACGTACCCTCCATGGGTGGGATATTCGCGATGATAGCGCTCGGTACCTGCTTTATTACCTCAACGCTATTTTATTAATTGGCTGTCTGCTGATTGGGCGCTGGGTGCTCAACTGTAAATATGGCCGCATTCTTTCTGCACTGCGTGACAAGGAGGATCGCGTCAGGTTTTCCGGCTATGACGTGGCCAACTTTAAGATATTTATTTTCTGTTTGGCAGCGTTTATCTCCGGTATTGGCGGCGCTATGTTCACCCTCCAGGTAGGCTTCATGTCGCCCTCGTTCATTGGCATTGTGCCCTCTATTGAGTTCGTGATTTTTGCCGCTGTGGGTGGTCGATTATCACTGGTTGGCGGCGTCTATGGTGCGCTTATCGTCAGCTTTGCCAAGACTATGTTTGCTGAGGCTTACCCTCAACTTTGGCAGTTCTTGATTGGTGCTGTCTTCATCGTAGTGGTTCTAGTGTTGCCTTATGGCTTGGCCAGTGTTTATGGCCGTTACGGCCGGAGACTCTTTACCCCTGTGAAAGATTGGTTCAGTAAAAGAAAGGCCAACTCATCAGGTGCTAGCGCAGGTTTGAAGGAGAAACGGTCATGAGTTCAAACACCGATTTTCTTCTCTCTATTGAAAATCTAACGGTCTCCTTCGATGGTTTTAAAGCCATAGAAGGCCTGAATTTCTACATGGATGAGAATGAGCTAAGGGTGATCATCGGGCCGAATGGGGCGGGGAAAACCACCTTGCTTGATATGGTCTGTGGAAAAACGCGTGCCAGTGAAGGGTCGATCAAATTTAAGGGCAAGGAGCTCACTCGTATGCGGGAGCACCGCATTGTATGGGAGGGAGTAGGGCGTAAATTCCAAACGCCTTCCATCTACGAAGAATTGACTGTTTTCGACAATTTAGAAGTGTCCTATCCGCAAGGACGAGGTGTCTTTGGCGCGCTGGCATTTAAGCGTGACGAGCAGGTGCTACGTCGTATCCATGAAGTTGCCAACGAGATCCAGCTGGAAGATCGCCTTGAAGAGCAGGCGGGTTTGCTTAGTCACGGCCAAAAACAGTGGCTGGAAATAGGCATGTTGTTAATTCAGGACCCGGAACTGTTGATGTTAGACGAGCCGGTGGCAGGCATGAGCGTTAGTGAACGAGAAGAGACGGCGAAGCTACTGCGCAAGATTGCTCAGGGGCGCTCGGTCATTGTGATCGAACATGACATGGAATTTGTCGCCTCCTTGGGCGGCAAAGTGACGGTGCTCCATCAAGGCAAGATTCTTGCAGAGGGTGATATGCAAGCGCTCAAGCAGGATAAGCGGGTCATCGATGTTTATCTGGGCCACTAACGGGGGACGCCAACATGCTTGAAGTCAACGATTTGCGGGTTTGCTATGGGCAGAGTGAAGTCATTCATGGCATCAACTTCTCCATGGGCCAAGAGGAAACCCTAGCGGTCATGGGGCGCAATGGGATGGGCAAGACCACTTTATTTAAAGCGTTGATTGGAGTACTGCCCAGCCAGGCGGGCAGCATCCTACTTGATGGGCAGGAGTTGAATGGATTGCCTGCGCACAAGCGCGTTGCCGCAGGTTTAGCCTATGTACCACAGGGTCGAATGATTTTCCCTAACCTGACGGTGATGGAGAACATAGAGTCAGGGCTTGAGACAGCCAAGGTGCGCAAAGTGCCCAGGGAGATATTTGATCTGTTCCCTGTCCTGCAGGATATGCGCAACCGCAAGGGAGGTAATCTTTCGGGGGGGCAGCAGCAGCAATTAGCCATCGCTCGGGCGCTCGTCACCGAGCCCAAAATTTTGCTACTCGATGAGCCTACCGAAGGCATTCAACCTTCGATTATCAAAGAGATTGCACGAACGCTTAATGAAATTCGTGAGATGAAGAAGATAGCCATTCTGGTTTCCGAGCAAGTGCTCAGTTTTACCATGGAGATCGCTGACCGCCTGACGGTAATTGAGCGTGGCGAGCTTATTCATGAAGAGAGTCGTGCCACTGCCGACCAGGCAAAAATCGCTAGCTACTTGGCCGTTTAATCAGCTGTTTAAATTGACCAATTCTTAATAAGCACAGGAGTAAATCTTATGCGTCATGGTGATATTTCCAGCAGTGCAGATACCGTCGGAGTAGCCGTCGTTAATTACAAGATGCCCCGCTTACATACCCGTGAAGACGTGCTAGAAAACGCGCGCAACATTGCGGAAATGATTAAGGGCATGAAGGTCGGTTTGCCAGGTATGGATCTGGTGGTATTCCCCGAGTACAGCACCATGGGAATCATGTATGACAACGATGAAATGATGGCCACGGCTGCCACTATTCCGGGTGATGAAACGGCGATTTTCTCAGCGGCCTGTCGTGAAGCTAATACATGGGGGGTATTTTCGCTTACTGGGGAACGACATGAGGATCATCCCCATAAGGCACCCTATAACACGCTGATATTGATTGATAATCAGGGTGAAATCGTGCAGCGCTACCGTAAGTGTATTCCATGGTGCCCTATTGAGGGGTGGTACCCAGGAGATACCACCTATGTAACCGAAGGCCCAAAGGGAATGAAACTTAGCCTCATCATCTGTGATGACGGTAATTACCCGGAAATTTGGCGTGATTGCGCCATGAAGGGCGCCGAGTTGATCGTACGTTGCCAAGGCTACATGTATCCGGCGAAAGAGCAGCAAGTGCTTATGTCCAAGTCGATGGCGTGGGCAAATAACTGCTACGTTGCGGTGGCCAATGCCAGTGGTTTCGATGGGGTTTACTCCTATTTCGGCCACTCGGCAATCATTGGCTTTGATGGGCGCACATTAGGTGAGTGCGGTGAGGAGGATATGGGGATTCAGTTTGCTCAGCTTTCCATGAGCCAAATTCGCGATGCTCGCGCCAACGACCAATCTCAGAACCATCTTTTCAAATTGTTGCACCGTGGCTACACCGGCATTCATGCCTCAGGTGACGGTGACAAGGGTATCGCTGATTGTCCTTTCGATTTTTATCG
This sequence comes from Halomonas sp., assembly GCF_011050415.1. Taxonomy (GTDB): domain Bacteria; phylum Pseudomonadota; class Gammaproteobacteria; order Pseudomonadales; family Halomonadaceae; genus Vreelandella. Next base: position 101,439 of record NZ_DRFS01000020.1, on the reverse strand, counting down.
TACCTGGGTAATGGATGCGCAGAAGGCGCAGGAAAACGTTGAGGCGATGACGCGTAAGACCATCGGGGTTGCCGAATGCCCGGTAGGACAGCTCCCCGTCGAAGGTAAGGAGCGCAGCGCAGGTCAATAAGGAGTTTTAGATGCCCTTTATTAATGATCGCTTAGAGGAGGGCCGTGAGATAGCTACCCTTGAGTCCGAATCGAAGGCCAAGGAAAGGCCTTCGCGTTTCCGGTTTGACCCAGCAAGGGTGGTACAGCGGTTGCGCGAACGTATTGTTGGTCAGGACGACGTGCTCAATGCTATGGAAGCCATGTTGCATGTGGTTAAAGCCGATATCGGCACAGATGAGCGTCCGTTGGCGGTTAACCTGTTTCTTGGGCCGACCGGGGTGGGTAAGACCGAGACCGTGCGTTTGATAGCAGAAGCTATCCATGGGCGCTCAGATGCACTATGTCGTATCGATATGAATACCTTGGCTCAAGAGCACTACGCGGCGGCGTTGACCGGCGCTCCGCCGGGTTATGTGGGCAGCAAAGAGGGCCATACTCTATTTGATATCGATGCCATTCAGGGAAGTTACAGTAAACCAGGCATTGTGCTCTTCGATGAGTTAGAAAAAGCGTCAAAGGAGGTGGTGAGAAGCCTGCTTAACGTGCTGGACAGCGGTCAGTTGGTACTCTCGGGTGGTACGCGAAAGATAGATTTTCGCAACACGCTTATTTTTATGACGAGCAATATTGGTGCTACTGACGTGGTGGCCTATCGCAGCAACTTTGAGCAAGGGTGGCGTCGATGGCTACGCTTGACACCTCGCAATGAAGCTTGTGTGCAACAACAAGCACTTTACCGCCATTTTGACCCAGAGTTTCTCAATCGGCTCGACCGCATTTTGCCTTTTAAAAAGTTAGAGGGCCAATGGTGGACATCTTTATTGGATATTGAACTCGCTAAGCTCGATAAGCGTTTAGCGAAGCATAACGTATCGCTGCAACTCACAGAGGATGTTCGCCATTGGCTATGTGAACATCGCGACCCGCGATTTGGCGCCCGTGATCTGGCCCGAAGGCTGCGTGTGACGCTTGAGCCTGCGCTGGCCAGTGCCATGTTGCAGTATCCCGAAGAGGCCTCCTTCCACGTTCAGGTGGTTAAAAATCAACGCCTGATAGTCCTCCCCGTTTAAAAAACGCGTTTCTATACGTTATACGACGTAGTGGCAGTGGTGCATTAGCTTATGGCTGCTTTAGTAACGATTTTACATAGTGGGATATGGGAGAGCACTGCCCATAACCACTATTTGATATAACGTTTGAGAGGTAGGTGTCATGGCTGAAACAATCATTAAAATCGACCTTAACCAGTCCCCCTATGAGAACGAGCAGATTCATAATCGCTGGCACCCTGATATACCGATGGCCAGTATGGTGAAGCCCGGCGACGATTTTATTATTGAGTGTCATGACTGGACTGGCGGGCAAATCCATAATAATGACAGTGCGGATGATGTGCGCGACGTTGATTTAACCCAAGTGCATTTTTTATCCGGTCCTGTGGGCATTGAAGGCGCTGAGCCTGGCGACCTGCTGGTGGTTGATATACTCGATATTGGCACTTTTGAAGAGAGCCAGTGGGGCTTTAATGGCTTCTTTTCTAAACAAAATGGCGGAGGGTTTTTAACCGAGCACTTTCCTGAAGCTCAAAAATCCATCTGGGATTTCAATGGCATGTTCACTAAATCCCGACATATACCAGGTGTCGAATTTGCTGGTCTGGTTCACCCCGGATTGATTGGCTGCCTGCCATCTAAAGAGATGTTGGCTGAATGGAACAAACGCGAAAAAGAGCTCTATGACACCGAGCCTGATCGCATCCCCCAATTGGCCGCGTTGCCCTTTGCCGATACCGCTCATATGGGAAAGTTAACGGGTACGGCTAAGCAGCAAGCCGCGGCGGAAGGTGCACGTACGGTACCGCCCCGCGAGCATGGTGGTAACTGTGACATCAAAGACCTATCCCGTGGTTCAACTATCTACTTCCCCGTTTATGTTAAGGATGGCGGACTTTCAGTAGGGGATTTGCACTTTAGCCAAGGCGATGGCGAGATTACCTTTTGCGGTGCCATTGAAATGGCAGGCTGGATCCACTTACGGGTTAACTTGATTAAAGGTGGCATGGAGAAGTACGCCATCAAAAACCCTATCTTCAAACCGAGCCCAATGGCACCTAAGTACGATGATTACTTGATTTTTGAAGGGATATCGGTAGATGAGCAGGGTAAACAGCACTATTTAGATGTGCAAGTTGCTTACCGTCAAGCCGTTCTTAATGCTATCGAATATCTTAAGAAGTTTGGTTATACCGGGGCCCAGGCATACTCTCTGCTGGGGTGTGCACCGGTGCAGGGGCACATTAGTGGAGTAGTCGATATCCCCAACGCCTGTGCAACGCTGTGGTTGCCCACCGATATCTTTGACTTTGATGTAAAACCGAATGCGGATGGACCCTCTGTAAAAGTAGAGCAAGGGGCTGACCTGCCTCTCTCGAAGGACAAGTAGACCCTTTGGCAATTATCGCTGTGAGAAGGGTGGCGACGATTTGTTATCGCTGCCCGCTCGAAACTTATCTTTTAAGGAGAAAGAGGCATGCCGCTCTACGATTATAAATGTTCTAAGCATGGCTTATTTCACGAATTGGTGCCTATTGAAAATTCGGGGGATGCGTGTGCTTGTCCCGTCTGTGGCACTCTATCCCCAAGAGTATTACTCGTTGCACCACAGTTATTGATGATGGATCCTGCTAAGCGCAACGCTTTTGCGCGAAATGAAAAAGCTGCACATGAGCCAAAGTATGGCAATAAAAGTAGCGAGCATGAACAAGGCTGTTGTCATCGTGATCGCCATAAACCAAAAGTTTTTTATACGGCTGAAGGCAACAAAATATTTCCTTCAGCAAGACCTTGGATGATTAGCCATTAGCGTTGAATCTTCACCCACGCCAGCGATGTAGATATTGAGCGCAAGGGGTGATATTGAGTAGGGCGTTGATCGTTTGGAGCGCCCAGAATGAAAACCAAATCTGAATCGCAGCGTGAAGGGCTTCCCGAAGCGCTGGGTGAGTTCAGCACTCTCGAAGAGTGGCTGCACAGTATTTCCCACGGTATTGGTGCCGTGCTTAGTCTGGTGGGGATGGTGGTGTTGCTGGTGGCGGCGAGCTTAGCCGCCCATGTTGACCCCTGGAAAATTGTCAGCCTGAGCCTGTACGGCACTACTCTAGTGCTACTTTATACCGCTTCCACCCTTTACCACGGCACGCCCCACTGGCGTTGGAAACAGCGCTTTCAACTGCTTGATCACTGCGCGATTTATCTTCTCATTGCAGGCACTTACACGCCTTTTCTGCTCGTTAATATGCGCGGCACTACGGGCTGGGTGCTGTTTGCCACCGTATGGTCGCTGGCGCTAGTGGGAATTGCCTGCAAATTGCTATGGCCCCAGCGTTTCTCGTTATTAAGAGTGGTGATTTATCTACTTATGGGCTGGATGATTGTGCTGGCAACGGGCGAGATGACAGCTAACTTATCCACAACCGGTATTGCCTTATTGGCAGCTGGGGGTATCGCTTATACCCTGGGGGTTATCTTCTACGCTGTGCGTGCGATTCCCTACAATCATGCGATTTGGCATCTCTTCGTGATTGCTGGAAGTATCTGCCACTACTTTGCTGTTTATAGTGCCGTTCTGCCTCACGGCTCACCTGTTTAATAGGTAAGAGCGCTGGCACCTCAGATGCCACAAAAGTAAGCGATCTCTTACAAAAAAACGCGTGTGAAAAATGAATTAGTGTCGAATAACTTAGGTTAACGGTTAATCGACTTAGGTATGAAGTATGCATAATGATGAACATGGTGATGGGGTTGATAACAAATGACCCCTGTAAAACTAAACTAAGCTAAATCAAGCAAAGCGTACGCAAGGGGTGGTAATGAGCACGACTAACAATGCCCACGACACAACGATGCCTTCGGTATTGGCGAAGCAAGGCAGCGCTGATGAGATGGTGCACCGCATCGGCCACTTAACGCGGCTACTGCGGGACAGTATGAAAGAGCTGGGTTTAGATCAGCAAATATCTATGGCTGCGCAAGCCATGCCGGATGCTAATGACCGGCTCAACTATGTTGCCTCAATGACAGAACAGGCAGCGGAGCGGGCGCTAAACGCTGTGGAGCGAGCACAGCCCGTGCAAGATAGCCTTGAAGATGCAGGTACTGCGCTCAATAAGCGCTGGCAGGCAGCCGCCGCTCAGCTCGCAGCGGTAGAAGGTGATACCAAACTTATTGAAGATACCCAGCACTTTTTGAGCGATACGCTACCTGCCGCAACAAGCGCTACGCAAAAAGAGCTGCTTGAAATCATGATGGCTCAGGACTTCCAGGATCTCACCGGCCAAGTGATTAAGAAGATGATCGAGGTCATTAAGCTAATCGAAGAGCAGCTTGTGCAAGTGCTAGTAGATAGCGTGCCTAACGTGACCGATGGAGTGAAGATCGAAGACAACCGTGATGAGCACGCCAAATTGCGCAATGGGCCTCAAGTCGGTCAACAGAAGGCCGAAGCGGTCTCAGGGCAGGACCAGGTAGATGACCTGCTTGATGAGCTGGGCTTTTAATCGTCCGGTGAGAAGGGGTAAACCTCGTTGGATTCTGTCTCACTTTCGCGCCGTCGGGCGCGAAGGTCACGGTAGACAGCAGTGCGCATTAGCAGCATGGCAACCACTGGGGCGGTGAGCAGAATAAACGCGGTGATCAGTAGCTCATGAATCACCAGCCGTGACTGCAGTGCGGTAAAGAACAGCATTGAAGCAATTAAAATACAGCCAGCGCCTAGCGTGACCGTAATGGCAGGGCCGTGGATGCGCTGAAAAAAGTGCGGCAAACGCACCAATCCTATGGCGCCTATCAGCACGATAAGACTGCCTAGCAAAAGCAGTAGCGTGACGGGCAGGCTGATCCACACCGGTAGGCTCTCTAAATCAGGGCTCATTCGATTACCTCGCCGCGCATCAAAAATTTGGTCAGCGCTACCGTGGAGACGAACCCGGTTAAGGCGATCAGCATGGCCGCTTCAAAATAGATCAAGTTGCCGAACCGAATGCCCAGGGCGAGCGCTAGCAGCATGGCGCACATCCATAGGGTATCCAGCGCGAGTACGCGGTCCTGTGCAGCGGGGCCGATCAGCAGGCGGACCATGCAGAGTATCATTGCAAGAATGATACACAGCAGCGTGAAATTGATAGTTAGCGATAAAATGGCAGTCACCGGCGCGCGCTCCTATACATGATCGAAAATCTCAATCAATGGTTTCTCGTAGCGTGTCTTGATGGTATCAACCCACCATTGATCATCGTGGAGGTCAAAAACATGCAACGCCAAATCATGGGAACCGGGCAGAATCTCTACCCAAACGGTGCCCGGGGTTGAATTAATCAAGCACGAGAGCAGGGCTAAGCCGTGAGGGTGCTGCAAATCAAGCGGTACGCGGATGAACTGCGAGTTAAGGCCTTTGGGCTTAGCGAACAGAATGATTCGGCTAACATTAAAGCAGGAACGAATAATCTCAATTAACGCCATGGTAAGCAGGCGTGCCAACACTAAAGGCTTTCTAAACGCCACTGGCGCAAGTGGGCGCAACGGCTTGGTTAACAATGGCGCTGCAATAGCGAGCAGCCCACCCAATACGATTTGGGCCGGTGCTACGCTTTCGTTGAGCAGTAGCCACATAACCAGCAGCGCAAGGGATAGCAGCGGCGAAGGCAGCCAGCGTTGAAGGCTCATAAGCTCTCTCTCAATGTTTCTCTAAACACTGGTTCTTGGGTGAATATGGGCTCTCGGGTAATCACTGGCTCGGAGGCAATTCTGTCGATGTATAGACCGGGCTGATGAAGTGGCTCGGCACTACGCTCCAGATAGGCCAACGTAGGGCCTGCTTGAGCCGTCAATATGACGCACAGCACCAGTAGCGCGGTAATGGGTGCCACTTCAGAACGTTGCAGGTGGGGTGGGGATGGGTTGTTGGTGGCCCAAAAGGTGCGCACACCAAAACGCATTAACGAAATAATGCCCGCGAAGCCTGAAAGCACTATTAACGTTAACAGCAACCAGGTCACCATGCTGGTCGCCATATCTGCTGGATTGAGCAGCGTATGCATCAAGCCAAACTTGGAAATGAAGCCTGAAAGAGGCGGCAAGCCGGTGATCACCAGCGCGCAACCTGCAAACGCCAAGCCTAAGAAGGCCAGCGCGCCTGGAATGGGCACGCCCACCGGCTCGCCTGGCTTATCCTCCACGGCAAACGCTTCCATGGTCAGCGCAAGCATGGCGGCACCGGGGGTTCTGATCCGCTCGATCAACTCAATGAGCAGCAAGAAGGCAGCTACTGCCAGGGTTGAGCTAATCAGATAAAAGAGCGCAATATTAATCAGCTCAGGTTGCCCATAGCCCACGGCTGCCAGCAGCGTGCCGGAAGAGATGACCGCTGCATACCCGGCCATGCGTCCTGGCTCTTGGCTGGCCAGCAGGCCGATACTGCCAAACGCCAGAGTAATAAGCCCACCCCACAGTAATAAGTCGAACCCGAACCCTGCCGCCGGTCCATCGGAGAACAGCAGCAGCCAGAGCCGCAGCAACACATACACACCAATTTTGGTCATCAGCACCATCATCGCCGCCACCGGGGGCGATGCGGCAGAGTAGGTCGTCGGTAGCCAGAATCCAAGTGGCCACATGGCGCTTTTGGTTAAAAAGGCCAGCGCTAGAATGACGATACCCACTTTTAGCAGCACTAAGTCCTCTGCTGCCAAAAGATCCAGGCGCGCTGCAAGGTCGGTCATATTCAAGGTGCCGGTCGTCGCGTAAATCAGCGCTACACCTATCAAGAAGAAAAACGATGCCAGCAGGTTAACCACAATGTACTGCATACCTGCGCGAATACGTCGGGTGTTGTAGCCGTGCAGTACCAGTCCATACGACGCAGCCAGCATTACCTCGAAGAAGACGAACAGGTTGAACAGATCATTGGTGAGAAAAGCGCCGTTAATGCCCATTAATAGAAACTGGAACAGCGAATGAAAGTGAACGCCAATACGGCTCCAGCGGGTCATCGAAAAGACTAACGAAGCAAGCGCCAGCACAGAGGTGAGCAGCATCATCACTGCTGTGAGCCGGTCCACTAGCAGCACGATGCCGAACGGCGCTGCCCAATTAGCGGAAAGGTACACGCCAATCCCATCGGGCCAGTACTCCCTATCAGAGAGGTAGAGCAGTGCCAGTGATGTCAGTAACAAGGAAATAGTGCTAATCAAGTTAATGAGAAACTTACGTTCATGGTGACGCTCATTCACCAAGATCAGCATAGCGCCGCATAGTAAAGGCACTATGACCGGTGCCAGGATAAGGTGTTGAACCCAATATAGGCTCATTTATCCATCTCCTTGCCATCGACGTGGTCAGTGCCGGTTAAGCCGCGCGCGCCAATCATCACCACCAAATAAAGGGCGGTTGTCGCAAAACCTATGACAATCGCTGTCAATACCAGCGCCTGTGGCAGCGGGTCAGCGTATAGCGCGGGGTCAATTTCGCCCCCACCTAGCGTCAATGGCGCCTGATTGATCGATATGCGACCCATAATGAAAATAAACAGGTTCACGGCATAGGAGATCAGCAGCAGCCCCGTAATCACCTGAAAGGTACGTGGGCGCAGAATCAGCCAAACGCCAGCGCCGAACATGATGCCAATGGCAATCGCGATAACAGCTTCCATCAGTTGGCCTCCTTACCGACGGTGGGGATAGTGGCATTGCTGATGGGCAGGCGATGGCTACGCACCGATTGGTGAGCCAAGGCGACTAGAATCAGAATGGTGGAGCCAACTACCACGCCAAAGACACCCAAGTCGAAAATAAACGCGCTGGGCAGGTGAATTTCACCCAACACTGGCAAGGTTATATGCGCCGTATGCGTCGTTAAGAAGGGGTGACCGAACCACCAAGCGCCTAAGCCTGTGGCGCAGGCAGTTATGATGCCAAACGCAATCCAGCGGTGAGGCTGTAAGCGTAAATGGCTCTCCACCCAGCTCGTGCCGGCCAGCATATACTGAACAATAATCGCCACGGCAAAGGTAAGCCCCGCCACGAAACCACCGCCCGGTAGGTTATGGCCGCGAATAAAGAAGTACGCAGCAATGACGACCATGATGGGTAGCAGCAACCGTAGGTAAACGCTGGGTACCATCAGGTAGCCGCGTTCCACTTGCTGAGTAGGCGTTTGGCCTGCGGCAGGGTCAACGCTGTTGGTTTGCTGAGCAGGAATAGGCACGCTTTCAGGGGCTGGGCGGAAGCGTCGCAGCAGGGCGTAGACCGTCAGCGCCACAATGGCGAGTACGGCGACCTCGCCTAACGTATCGAAGTTACGGAAGTCGACCAGCAGCACATTCACCACATTGCTGCCACCGCCTTCGGTGAGCGCCCGGGCCATAAAGAACTCAGAAATACCGCCCATCGGAGCAGAACGCACTAGCACCGCATAGCTGACAATCGTCATGCAAAGCCCCGCTATGATGGCCACCACCATGTCGCGGGAGCGGCGCAGCCAAGAAAGTCGCGTGGCCCGAATATTCAACTCTTTTGGTGTCTTTCGCGCAGGCAGCCAGCGAAGACCGAGCAGAATCAGCACCGTGGTGACGGTTTCCACCATCAGCTGGGTCAGTGCCAAATCAGGCGCTGAAAGCCATAGGAAGGTAATACTCACCACAATACCAACACCACCAACCAGGCTTAGTGCGGCTAAGCGGTGATATTTGGCCTGCCAAGCGGCAGCAAGCGCACAGATCGCGCCGATTGCCCAAAGACCCGCGAAGAGCGGCGAGAACTCCCCGCCAGATGAAAATGTCAGCAGTGACACAGGGCGGACAATCAATAGCGGTACGACTAACAGCAGAACGATCATCAGCAGCAGTTGAGGCTGAATGCGTCGGGTGCTTAACAGTTTTTCCAGCACGGCAGCGATAGAGGAGATGCGCAGCATTGTGCTCTCATAAGCCTGTTTGCCATTAAAGTGGTGTAAAAAAGGTACCCGGCTGGACTGAATCAAGCCGTAACGTGTGCGCAGCCAGATATAGAACAGCACTCCACCCACCAAGGCCATTGCACTCATTAGCAGTGGTAAGTTAAAACCGTGCCAAACGGCAAGGCTGTAGTAGGGCGTTTGCTCGCCCAGTACGGAGGTCACCGCTGTGTTGAGGAAAGGGCCAACGCTCAAGCCAGGAATAACGCCCACGACCAAGCAGCCCAGCACCAGCAGCTCCACCGGGAAACGCATCCAGCGCGGGGGCTCGTGAGGTTGCTTTGGTAAATCCGTTGCCAGCGGACCAAAGAACACGTAAATGAAGCGCAGCGAGTAGGCAACGCTGAAAATACCCATTAACACCGCCGCCGCTGACATGCTCCAGTTGCGGGCAGACCCCACTGCCAAGGCTTCTGCGAAGAACATTTCTTTTGAAAGAAAGCCGTTTAGCAGCGGCACGCCTGCCATGGCCGCACTGGCTACGATAGCCAAGGTAGCGGTATAGGGAAGTACTTTGTATAGCCCACGTAGCTTTCGCATATCACGGGTGCCGCTTTCGTGATCGATAATGCCCGCCGACATAAACAGTGACGCTTTAAAGGTCGCATGATTAAGGGTGTGGAAGATGGCGGCGACCATGGCCAGCGGCGTGCCAATGCCTAACAACAAGGTAATCAGCCCTAGATGACTGATCGTTGAGTAAGCCAGTAACCCTTTAAGGTCATGCTGAAAAATAGCGGTAAAGGCACCAATTAATAGTGTGCACAGGCCTGCCCCGCCGATGATCCATGTCCACTCCGGCGTGCCCGAAAGCGAAGGCCATAAGCGCATTAATAAAAAGATGCCCGCTTTGACCATGGTGGCCGAGTGCAAAAAGGCCGAAACGGGCGTGGGAGCCGCCATGGCGTGAGGTAGCCAAAAATGGAACGGGAACTGGGCGCTTTTAGTTAGCGCACCTAAGGCGACCAGTACTAGCGTCGGTAAGTACCAGGGGTGGGCACGGATAATATCCCCCGATACCAGCACTACATCTAACGAATAACTGCCTACGATATGACCAAGCATAAGCACGCCCACCAGCAGGCATAAGCCCCCCGTGGCGGTCACCGTAAACGCCATGCGCGCACCGCGGCGGGCATCCGCACGGTGGTGCCAATAGCCAATTAACAGAAACGAGGTAAGGCTGGTTAACTCCCAAAATACAACCAGTTGAATCAGGTTGCCCGATAGCACCACGCCGAGCATTGAGGCCATAAAGGCCAATAAAAAAGAGAAGAAGCGGGGCACTGGGTCGTTGGGCGACATATAGTAGCGGGCATAAATAACCACCAGTACGCCGATGCCTAAAATCAGCATCGAGAACAGCCAGGCTAAGCCATCCATGCGCAACACAAAGTTCAATCCGTACTGGGGCATCCAGTCGAGCTGGTAGCGGACTATGCCGCCCTCACCTAAATCACCAAGGCTTATCTGGGGGTATAAATAGGCGGTGATTAATAGCCCTGTAAAGGCAATGCCTCCCGCTAGCCATGCTTCACGGTTACGCGCATTAGCAGGCATAAGCGCGGCGACAATGCTGCCAAGTACCGGCATTAGGATCAGTAACAGTAGCAGCATGGGGCTCCGTCAATATGATGTTTTTTTAAGGGAGTAACGGTAGAAATCGGGGGCGGTAGGGCACCAAATTTTGTGTATGTAGTATCGACTTTAGTGTTGAATTTACGTGATCAAATGGTGATGCACAAGTGTAAATGAGCGGTTCAGCATACACCCACTAGCTGTATAAACCGGCCGCAATAAGTAAGTGTTACCTATATGTATGCAGTTGAAATAGCTCCATAAGTGACAAGCCATTCCGGCGTATGGTCGCCAGAATGGCAGATCACTATACGGCTAGGCCGCTTTTTCACGCGCTATTGCACGTGCCATGGCGGGACGTTGAATATGACGTTCGCGGTAGGCCAGTAGCGTTTCAGGTAAGCGATGTTTCATACTCACCGCCCAAGAAAGCGTATGGGTTAAAAACACATCCGCGAGCGTAAATGAATCGCCGACCAGGTTTTCCTGACCATGATAGCGCCGCTCTAAAGCACTTAGCGCGCGCTGAAACTCCCAGGCACAGACCGGCAGGATAGCGGGAACGCGCTTATCCTGAGGCAGAGCAAACTTATGTTTTGCCTGATTCCATAGTGGTTGCTCAAGTTCAGTGACAATAAAGCTTAGCCACTGGTCAACCTGGGCGCGGGAGGCAGCATCAGTGGGTAGCAGCGTACCGTTGGCATGGTTTTCGGCCAAATAGCGGCAGATCGGCGCGGACTCAAACAGCGTTAGTTCGCCATCCTCAAGTACCGGCACCTTCCCATCGGGGTGGCGAGCCAAATGCTCGGCGGTTTGGCCCTCACCTTTACCCAGCGCTACAAGCTTGCACTGATACTCCAACCCAAGCTCTTCAAGCGTCCATGCCACGCGTAGCGAGCGAGATTGAGGGAAGCTGTATAACGTGATCATCGCGGTGGCTCCATCAGAAAAGGCACTCAGTTCAATCTAGCGGACGCGCGTGGCGCTGTCGATTTGGCTAATCGCTTACCCTGCGCGCGCCTGACGGATACGCTCATAGGCGTTGCCGATCTCGCTGGTGCGTGCCTGGGCGACATCGCGCATGCTCTCCGGTAACCCTTTGCCAGCGAGCTTATCAGGGTGGTTTTGACTCATTAGACGGCGGTACGCTTTCTTCAGCTCGGTATCGCTGGCGTCTTCAGAAACCCCCAGTACGCGGTAAGCATCTTTAAGTGCTTCTTCGCTAGCGCCTTGAGAGTTCGCCGCTGCACCGTGCAGCATCGCTTCGATCTGCTGCACTTCCGCATCGCTACAGCCCACGCCGCGGGCCACGCGAAGGATCATCTCGTGCTCGGCAGGGTGGAGTACGCCATCAGCGGAAATCGCCGTCAGTTGAACCTGGATAAACACTTGACGCAGAACCGGCTGGCGTTGGGTTAAGCGATTAACGGAGGCGAGCTCGGCATCTAAATTAAAGTCAGCGGCGCGGCCACGCTCGAAGGCAGCCCGAGCCTTGGCACGCTGCTCGCCTTGCAAGTGCATTTGGTCAAATAGCTTTTCGGCAACGTCCAGCTCGCCTTCGGTCACTTTGCCATCGGCCTGGCACAGGCAGCCCATCACCGAGAAAATCGATTCTAGAAAGCCTTCCTGGATGCGCATGCGTGCGATGCTCAAACGACGGCTCAAGCGCCGCCCTAGCCACCAACCCAAACCACCGCCAATAAGCAGCCCCACAGGGCCACCGGTTGCAAGCCCAATCAAGGCGAAAATAATAATTAGAAATAGCATGAGGGTCTCGAAAGTTATTTAAAAAACAAAGTTAATTAAAAACAATGCATATCGCAGCGTTGTATGTAGGGCGCTTATGGCAAACGTGCACGAATAGCGCGCTCGATACCGGCCGTGTCCAAGTCGCAGTCAGCAAGTAATTCTGCTGGCGTGCCGTGCTCCACAAACGTATCAGGGAGGCCGAGGTTAAGGACTTCCACCTGAACGCCTTCCGCATGCAGAAGCTCATTGACGGCGCTACCCGCGCCACCGGCAACCACATTCTCTTCCAGGGTCACCAGCAGCTCGTGCTCATCAGCAGCGTGTAGCACTGCATCACGATCCAGCGGCTTAACGCTACGCATATTGATATGAGTGGCGTTGAGCCGCTCGGCGACCGCTGCCGCAGCGATGTTCAGGCTACCAAACGCTAGTAAGGCAATACGCACGCCGTCGCTTGTGGTGTGGCGGCGTACCTCAGCTTTGCCAATGGCAAGCGGCTCAAGATGCGCAGGAATCTCTACGCCTGGGCCGGTACCGCGTGGGTAGCGAACCGCCGCGGGCCCAGGGTGATGGTAAGCGGCGCTCAGCATGGCACGGCATTCGGCTTCATCGGCGGGGGCTAAAATCACCAACCCTGGCACGCAGCGCAGAAAGGAGAGATCCATGCTGCCATGGTGAGTAGGGCCGTCTTCGCCCACTAAGCCTGCACGGTCGATCGCAAAGGTGACATCCAAGTCCTGTACCGCCACATCGTGAATAAGCTGATCGTAGCCACGCTGCAGAAAGGTGGAGTAAATCGCGACCACCGGCTTCATGCCTTCGCAGGCCATGCCCGCCGCGAGCGTCACGGCGTGCTGTTCGGCAATGGCCACATCAAAGTAGCGCTCGGGGAACTGCTTTGAGAACCGAATCAGGTCAGATCCTTCACGCATGGCAGGCGTAATGCCCATCAGGCGAGAGTCAACCGCTGCCATGTCGCAAAGCCAGTCGCCGAACACATTGCAGTACTTTTTCTTAACGACGCTCTTCGGCGCGGGCTCTTTAACGATGGGCGTCTTCACTGCCTCAACGTTAACTTTTTCCAGTTTCGTGATGGCGTGGTAGCCAATCTGGTCCGCCTCAGCGGGCAAGAAGCCTTTGCCTTTGACCGTTTTAATATGCAGAAACTGCGGGCCATCAAGGTCGCGTAAGTTTTTAAGCGTATGCGTCAGTGCATCAAGATCATGCCCATCTATCGGGCCGACATAGTTAAAGCCCATCTCTTCAAACAGCGTGGCGGGGCTCACCATACCTTTCATATGCTCTTCGGTACGCCGGGCAAGTTCTAATGCGCCGGGCAGGTGCGAAAGCACCTTTTTGCTCTCTTGGCGTATTTTTTGGTAAGGCTTGCTGGAAAGCACGCGGGCAAGATACGTCGCCATGCCACCCACGTTCTCAGAAATCGACATTTCATTGTCATTGAGAATCACCAGTAGGTTGGCGTTCACGTGGCCTGCGTGGGCGAGGGCTTCAAAGGCCATGCCGGCGGTCAGTGCGCCGTCACCAATAATGGCGCAAACCCGCCGTTTATCGCCCTGGGCGCTGGCCGCTAACGCCATGCCCAGTGCTGCCGAAATAGAGGTGCTGGAGTGGCCTACACCAAAGGTGTCGAACTCGGACTCAGCCCGGCGTGGAAAAGCTGCCAGCCCGCTATGCTGGCGAATGCTGAGCATCGTTTCGCGGCGGCCAGTCAATATTTTATGGGGGTAGGCCTGGTGGCCGACATCCCAGACCAAGCGGTCATGGGGCGTATGAAAGGCATGGTGCAGCGCCACGCTTAACTCAACGACCCCTAGACCTGCGCCAAAATGGCCGCCGGATACCCCTACGCTATACAGCAAGTAGGCGCGCAGCTCGTCAGCCACTTGAGCAAGTTGGCTGGCATTCATGGCCCGCAAGGCGGCGGGGTGGTCAAAGGAGTCGAGCAGCGGCGTGGTGGGGCGCTCGCGGGGAATCTCGTCGAACAGCTTCATGGGCATGTTTAGTGGTCGCGCTCGATCATATAGTGGGCTAAGTCGGCCAGCGGTGCAGCACGCTCACCCAAGGGGGCGAGCGCGGCAATGGCCTCGTCAATCAGGCTGTGTGCTTTGCGTTGTGCGCCTTCTAATCCTAATAAGCTGGGATAAGTGGGCTTGGCACGAGCAGCATCAGCGCCTGAGGTTTTGCCTAGCGTGACGGTGTCGCCGGTCACATCCAGAATGTCGTCGTGAATCTGGAAGGCTAGACCAATGGCGCGTGCGTAGCGAATTAGTGCGCCTAACCGCGGGTCATCTTCATTTACCGCCACTAAGCCACCCATGCGGACGGCGGCCACAATCAGCGCACCGGTTTTATGGGCGTGCATGTGGGCTAGCGCTTCCGCATCCGGGTGGCCGCCGACGGCATCTAAATCCAGTGCTTGACCAGCAACCATACCATCGCGACCTGATGCCACGGCCAGGGTATGCACCAAACTCGCTAGGCGTGGATGTGCGCTGCTGGCCAATACTTCAAACGCCAACGCCTGGAGAGCATCACCCGCAAGGATTGCGCTGGCTTCATCAAAGGCTTTATGAACGGTGGGCTGACCGCGGCGCAGGTCGTCGTCGTCCATGGCGGGTAAGTCATCATGAATCAACGAGTAGGCGTGGATTAACTCAATGGCTGCGGCGGGGGCGTCAAGCGCGTCGTCTTCTGCACCTAGCGCATGTCCAGCCATATACACCAGCAGCGGGCGCAGGCGTTTGCCTCCCGCCAGCAAACCATGGCGCATCGCTGCCTCAAGCCTGGGGGCTACCGGCGGGCGAGTATCGAAAAGCGCTGCCAGCGTGGCATCCACGCGAGCGTTACTGGTGTGGCGCAGCGTCGCAAGCGGGCTCAATTGCGTGGCTACCATGGGGGCGTCTCCTTGGTCTCATCTTCGTCATCCTTGAGGTCTTCGGAGCCAGCAAAAGGCGCCACGTTCAAGCGGCCGTCACTGTCTTCACTCAGCGCACGCACTTTAAGCTCGGCGCTGTCCAAACGCTGCTGAGCATCGCGGGTTAATCGCACGCCCTGTTCAAACGCGGTCAACGCATCTTCCAATGAGAGCTCGCCTGACTCTAGGCGTTCAACGATGGTTTCGAGTTGCTCAACCGTCGCGGCAAAGTCCTGCGGAGGTGATGTCGTTTCGCTCATTGGGGAGGCCTGCATAGCTATGTTTGCAAAAGCGGTATTTTTAAAATAAGCCTACAGTATACACCGACGCTAGGGGGTGGCGTCTGCCCTTCAAGGTACGCTAATGGTCACAACGTGTGACATATTCATCTTCACTGCGCACACTTTTCATCATCTTGACCCGGTCTGAACGGAGTGGTCTGTGCTACGATATGCGCCTCCTGTGAACCGATACACGGCGCATGCCGCCGACCATAGAGGTTGATTCAGCCATGGCCAAAACGTCCCTGGACAAGAGCAAGATCAAGATCCTGCTACTCGAGGGCGTCCACCAGAGTGCGGTGGACAATTTTCACAACGCCGGTTATGAAAATATCGAGCAACTGCCCACCTCGCTTGATGAAGACGCGTTGATCGAGAAAATCCGCGATGTTCATTTCCTCGGTATTCGCTCGCGTACCCAACTGACTGAACGCGTGTTCGAAGCAGCAGAGAAGCTGGTCGGCGTTGGCTGTTTCTGTATCGGCACTAATCAGGTGGATTTAACGGCTGCGCTGACCCGCGGTGTGGCGGTGTTTAATGCACCGTACTCTAACACCCGGTCGGTGGCTGAACTGGTACTGGCAGAAGCCATTATGCTGCTGCGCGGTATTCCCGAGAAAAATGCCCGTGCCCACCAGGGCGGCTGGCTGAAGTCGGCCAAAAACTCCCACGAAGCGCGCGGTAAAACCCTGGGTATCGTGGGTTATGGCAGCATCGGTGCTCAGCTCTCTGTGCTGGCCGAGTCATTAGGCTTTAACGTTATTTTTTACGACGTGATCACCAAGCTGGGCATGGGTAATGCCAGCCAAGTGGCGAGCCTTGAAGAGCTTTTAGGGCGCGCCGATGTGGTTAGCCTGCACGTGCCTGATCTTGCCTCTACCCGCTGGATGATTGGTGCCAAAGAGATTGCCGCCATGAAGCAGGGCGCTATCCTGATTAACGCCGCGCGCGGCAGCGTAGTGGAAATCGAGCCGCTGGCGGATGCGATAAAAGCTGGCAAGCTCAATGGGGCTGCTATCGACGTCTTCCCGGTTGAGCCGAAAGGCAACAATGAAGAGTTCCAGAGCCCGCTTCGCGGCCTGGAAAACGTGATTCTGACGCCGCACGTAGGGGGCTCAACCCTGGAAGCGCAGGAGAACATCGGTATTGAAGTATCAGAAAAACTGATCACTTATTCCGATAACGGCACCACCGTGACCTCGGTGAATTTCCCGGAAGTCGCGCTGCCCGCTCACCCAGACAAGCACCGCTTGTTGCACATTCACGACAACGTGCCGGGTGTGCTGTCAGAAATTAACCGCGTATTGTCTGAAAACGGCATCAATATCTCGGGTCAGTATCTTCAGACCAATGATAAAGTCGGTTACGTCGTTATCGACGTGGATAAAGCCTACGGCCCGCAAGCGCTGGAAGCCTTGCGCGAAGTAGATCACACGCTGAAGATTCGTGCGCTTTACTCGGCGCAGAATAGCTGAAACGCAGGTAGTAAAAAGATCATCAACAACGGCGCCTCTTAGGGGGCGCCGTTTTGGTTGGTGAGGTTGGTTACGCTGCTTAGGCTGATCAAGCCAAATCAAACAGCAGCACTTCGCCCGCTTGCTTGCCGGTAAGGCTGATCGTCTCTTCTGGCGTGAACGCGGCGGCGTCGCCGGCGCTCAGCGTTTCACCGTTAACCTCCATTTCGCCATTCACTACATGCAGCCACGCATGGCGTGAGGGCGGAGCAGTGACTTGGTCTCCTTCGCTAAATAAGCCCGCGTAAAGGTTGACGTCCTGGTTGACGCTCACGGACCCTTCGCGACCCTCTTGCGATAGCACCAACCGCCACTGGCCTTGACGGTCGGCTGCGGGAAACGCTTTTTGCTCGTAGCTAGGGGTAATGCCCCGCTGCGCGGTTTCAATCCAGATCTGCAGGAAGTGCAGCTCGTTCTCTTTGGAGTGATTGAATTCGCTGTGCAGCACGCCGGTACCCGCTGACATACGCTGCACATCACCAGGGCGCATTACCTCGCCGTTGCCCATGTTGTCTTTGTGCTCCATCTCACCTTCCAATACGTAGGAGATAATCTCCATATCCCGGTGAGGATGGGCGCCAAATCCATGGCCGCCCGCTACGCGGTCTTCGTTGATCACTCGCAGGGCACGAAACCCCATATGGTTGCGGTCAACGTAGTTGGCAAACGAGAAAGTATGAAAAGAGCGCAGCCAGCCGTGGTCAGCGTAGCCCCGTTCGTTTGAACGACGAATAATCATGATGTACTCCGCTAGTTGCGTGAGGGAATAGTGACAATATACGCCTAGTAGAAGTCGCGTGGGGTGAAGCTTTCAGTACGTTTCTGTCGAATAAATCGACGTTTTCAGTGTCAGGTTGGGCTAGAATATGCGCGTCTTAATAACCCGGTCCGTCCTTTACGAGGATGACTACCTGGAGAAGTGCATGTCTGAGATTATCGATACGCCACCCGTTGTGGTCGCGGCGCTATATAAATTTGTCACCCTTAACGACTTTGAAGCGCTACGTGAGCCGCTTCACCAAACCATGCTCGATCACGGCGTGAAAGGCACCTTGCTACTGGCTAAAGAGGGCATCAACGGCACGGTAGCGGGCAGTCGCGCAGGTATTGACGGTCTACTGGCTTGGCTGACCGCCGACCCGCGCCTAGCCGATATTGATCACAAAGAATCCTATTGCGAAGAAACGCCGTTCTACCGCACCAAGGTGAAGCTCAAAAAAGAGATCGTCACCCTCGGCATACCCAATATCGACCCCAACGATACGGTGGGCACCTACGTCGAGCCGGAAAACTGGAACGAGATCATCGCCGACCCGGAAGTGCTGGTGATCGATACCCGCAACGATTACGAAGTTGCTATCGGCAGCTTTGAGCGGGCGATAGACCCCAAAACCACTACCTTCCGCGAGTTTCCTGACTACGTGCGCGAGCACTACGATCCGGAAAAGCACAAGAAAGTGGCGATGTTTTGCACCGGCGGCATTCGCTGCGAAAAAGCCTCTAGCTTTATGCTCAAAGAGGGCTTTGAAGAGGTTTATCACCTTAAGGGCGGCGTGCTGAACTATCTGGAAAAAGTCCCAGAAGAGCAGTCTTTATGGCGCGGCGAGTGTTTTGTGTTTGATAACCGCGTTACCGTGCGCCACGACTTAAGCAAGGGCGAGTTCGAACAGTGTCACGCCTGCCGCATGCCAATTTCAGCCGACGATATGGCCTCCTCTGCCTATGAGCCAGGCATTAGCTGCCCCCACTGTATTGATTCGCTGCCGGAGAAAACCCGCGCGGCAGCCCGGGAGCGTCAGCGTCAAATTGATCTCGCCAAACAGCGCGGCGAACCGCATCCCTTGGGCCGCGATACCCGCCTAATGAAAAAATGAAGTAGCGCAGGGTAAGCTTAGCTTGTGCGCTAGACTGATGGGCAACGTGTTACTCACCTAAGGAGTTCACCATGCCCATCACCGATGACGGATACGCTACCCCCACCCTGCAGCGCCTTGACCATCAAGGTGTTGTGACGCTGACGATGAACGCACCAGCGCAATTCAATACGCTCTCGGAAACCATGCTAAAAGCGCTACACAATGCGTTGAACGATATTGCTGAAGATCAGCACGTTCGCTGTGTCGTACTCGCTGCGGAAGGTAAAGCCTTTTGCGCTGGGCATGATTTAAAGCAGATGCGTGCCAATCCAGATAAAGCTTACTACCAGGCGCTGTTTGCCCGCTGTAGCGATGTGATGCAGGCCATCGTGAATCTTCCCGTGCCGGTGATTGCAAAAGTACAGGGCATTGCCACTGCTGCAGGCTGCCAACTGGTGGCGAGCTGTGATCTGGTGGTGGCGGCGCGCAGCGCCCGCTTTGCGGTATCTGGCATTAACGTTGGCTTGTTCTGTTCTACACCGGCAGTGGCGTTGTCACGTAATGTCACCCCTAAGCGGGCTATGGAGATGCTGTTGACGGGGGAGTTTATCAGCGCCGAGCAAGCGGCCGAGTGGGGCCTGATTAACCGCGTGACAGAGGATGAGTCGCTTGATGAAGCCACTCATGAACTGACGGCTAGCATCTGCGCTAAAAGCGCCGTGGCGGTGCGCACAGGTAAAGCGATGTTTGCCCGTCAGCTTGCTATGCCGTTAGGCGAAGCCTATGCCTACGCCGGTGAAATCATGGCCTGCAATATGCTGGCCGATGACGTGGGCGAAGGCATTGATGCATTTATCGCCAAACGGCCACCGCAATGGCGGCATCAGTAAGGCTGT
The DNA here is from genome assembly GCF_011050415.1 of Halomonas sp. Lineage (GTDB taxonomy): Bacteria > Pseudomonadota > Gammaproteobacteria > Pseudomonadales > Halomonadaceae > Vreelandella. The sequence continues at coordinate 81,514 of NZ_DRFS01000020.1, read as the reverse complement.
GCCAGTACAATGATGGAATTCGTTTCCGTAAACGCGACAATGGCCTTGTAGGCAAGTTATCCTGATGCACTTTATGGTTAGAGATGATGCCTTCAAGAGAGGCGCCTATAGGTAGGAGCGCTATTTGGGAGCGCCTTTGAGGAGAGAGTCAGGTGAGTGAAGCCAAGCGCAGGACGGTCGGCCGTCCGGCGAATACCGCCAAAGCCAGTGGAGGGCATAGCCAGTCGCTAGTGCGTGGCTTAACGCTGTTGGAGTACCTGGCGGCCAGCCCGCTCGGGTTAGCCCTTTCGGAAGTGGCGGAGATGGCCGATTTAGCGCCGTCAACGACGCATCGCCTACTGCAAGCCTTGCAAAGCCAGGGCTTTGTTAGCCAGGAGAACGAGCAGGGCCTGTGGCGAATAGATGTTAAAACGTTTCGTATCGGCAATAGCTTTCTTGAAGCACGGGATGTAGTAGCCACAAGCCGCCCGTTTCTGCGCCGCTTAACGGCTGAAACCGGTGAAACAGCCAACTTAGGTATCCGAGACGGAGCCACCGCGGTATTTCTTGCCCAGCATGAGTCACCGCAGATGATGCGCATGATCACGCGCCTTGGCTCTCGTGCGCCCTTACACGCCTCCGGCGTAGGTAAAGCACTGCTGGCGGGGATGCCCGATGATGAGCGTATGCAACTGCTGGAAGGGCGCGAACTTGTACGCGTGACGGCTAATACGCTTGATCAGCCCGCTCCCTTGCAGGCAGAAATGCAGCAGATTCGCACGCAAGGCTTTGCCTGTGATCGTGAAGAGCATGCCATTGGCCTGCACTGTGTAGCCGCCTGTATTTTTGATGAGCACGGCACGCCGCTGGCGGCCATCTCTGTCTCTGGTCCGGTTGCCCGCATCCCAGAGGCCCGTTTATTAACGCTGGGCGCGCTGGTTCGCCAAACGGCCGACGAAATTACCCAGCAGTTGGGTGGGCAGTTGCCTCGTTAGCGTGGATAACCGATGCTGAGCCTGTTTTTTGTTGCGTTGGTCAGCGCTACGCTACTGCCCGGTGGGTCGGAAGTGTGGCTGGCACGACTATGGTGCGTCGGCGAGCCGCCGGTGGCACTTTGGTTGGTGGCCACGACAGGCAATACACTGGGCAGCATGATCAACGTCGCGATGGGCCGCTATGCGCGTCAATTTCAAGATCGCCGCTGGTTTCCCGCTTCTCCCCGTAGTTTGGCGCGCGCCGAGCACTGGTATCACCGGTTTGGCGAAAAAAGCCTACTTATCTCCTGGGCACCGATTATCGGTGATCCGCTCACCGTGCTGGCTGGCGTGTTTAGACTGCCTTGGTGGCGGGCGCTGGCATGGATTGTGGTCGCTAAGGGCGTTCGTTACGCTGTAGTGTTGCTTTTAGCGCAGCAATGGCTGGTGCCACTCTGCCAGTAAATTTCTTCTCAATAATCTCATGTTACCCTAGGGTGCTTTGATGCAAGGCTAGCGCTGTTGAATAGGCCCTAGCGGTCACATAGCTGTAAAACGCAGTTGCTTAAACTCAGGTAGACGTTAGATTAACAAGTAGTGCTTGGATGAAGATGTTGGATGAAGTCGCTGTATGAAAGAGTACACTCACGAAATGGAGGTTGAGGTGTGACGCCAATACGTTTATTACCCTGGCTAGGTGTCTGGCTGTTGACGCTATTTGCTATGTTGGCAACGCCAGCATTAGCGCAAACAACGCTGACGGCACCAAATGAAGAGCCGCCTCAACAGGCGAGCGACCCGAATATTAGCGAAACTCAAGCCTATGCCACATTGGCTGATTTGTTGGAAAATGAGCAGGCGCGAGCCGAGCTGATTACGCTGTTGCGTAGTGAAGCATCTGCCTTACCTCCCGCTTTAGCGGATGAGTTGTCTCCAGAAGCGGCTGCACAAGGCAGTGATATGGCACCTGAAGATGTCTCTCTACCGCGCCAGCTAGCTGAATTGACCAGTCGCGTGGTGAGTGATGTGGGTGGTCAATTTGAACAGGCAGTGGGCATTGTGGGTAGCTTGTTCACTGGTCAAGGTGCGGGCAGTACATTTGATATGGCGGCCTTTACCAGTGCAGCAATTAACCTGGGCATTGTGATTGTTGCCACGTTGGCGCTGTTTTTTATTTTTAGGCGCTTGGCAAAACCTGCGTTTAGCAAAATCAACAGCTGGTCACTCCACGCCAATGGGCTGACGCCGGTACTGCGTTTGATCGTGTGCGTAGCCGTTGCCGCCGTGGTTGATGTGCTATTAGTGGCGTTGGCCTACGTGGCGGGTAACTTATTGGCTACCTTTGCCGTGGGCGAAACCGGTGAGCTTTCCACCCGTGCTTCGCTATTTTTAAATGCTTTCTTGATTATCGAACTGCTTAAAGCCGGTGTGCGGATGCTGTTTTCGTCACGCTATGATGGCCTACGCTTACTGCCGATTTCCGCCTATGAAGCCTCCTACTGGAATCGCTGGTTAGCGCGCTTGATTGGCATGGTGGGCTACGGCCTGATGGTCGTTGTGCCGTTGGTAAACTTCTACCTTGCAGCCACGTTAGGACAGGCAGTCGGCACGCTGATTATGGTGCTGGCATTTATCTACGCTGTAGGTGTAGTGCTTAAAAACCGCGTGCGTTTAAGCGGTAATCTTAATCAAATGGCAGCGACTTCCACGCTCACGGCAAGCCGTGTATCGCTACAGCTATTTGCACGTACCTGGCACTTATTTGCACTGCTCTACTTCTTGATGGTATTTGTGCTGACCCTGACACGCCCCGGTGATGCGCTTCCCTTTGTGCTATTTGCGACGTTAAAGACCCTGGTAGCCATTGTTGTGGGACTTCTAACGTCAGCCTTTTTGAGTCAGACGATTGGCCGACGCATTGTGCTTTCAGATGATCTTCGTCGAAAGTTACCGCTATTAGAGAACCGCCTAAATAGCTATGTACCTAATGCATTGAGGGTATTGCGTACGGTGATATTAGTCGCGGTCATAATGGTGATATTAGATGCCTGGGGAGCCTTTAACTTGGCTGCTTGGTATGCCTCTGAGCGTGGCGCTCATCTGGTGGGTAACCTGATAAGCGTAGCGGTTATTTTGATCGTTGCCATTGGTGTATGGCTTGGCTTGGCCAGCTTGATTGAGCATAAGCTCAACCCTGAGACAGGCCACGGTGAACCCACCGCACGCGCAAAAACGCTATTGAGCCTATTCCGTAATGCGTTGGCCATTGCCGTTGTGACAATTACCGGCATGATTGTGCTATCAGAAATTGGCATTAATATCGGCCCGCTAATTGCGGGTGCCGGTGTATTGGGTCTGGCAATTGGTTTTGGTGCTCAGAAGCTGGTTCAGGATGTCATTACCGGTGTCTTTATTCAGGTAGAGAATGCCATGAATACCGGCGATGTGGTGACGGTAGGCGGCATCACCGGAACCGCGGAAAAACTAAGCATTCGCTCAGTCGGTATTCGAGATCTATCGGGTACTTACCACATTGTGCCGTTCTCCAGTGTTGATACCGTTTCGAACTATATGCGTGAGTTTGGTAATCATGTAGGCGAGTACGGGATTGCTTATCGTGAGAGCATCGATGGCGCTATTGAGCAGCTGAAATTGGCCTTTGAAGATCTGAAAGCCAGCGAAGAGCATAGCCATAAGCTATTGGCAGATATGACGGTTGCTGGGGTTACCGCCCTTGCCAACAGCTCCGTTAATATTCGAGTAGTGATTAAAACTACGCCTGGGGATCAGTGGGGGGTTGGACGTGCCTTTAATCGCCTAGTGAAGCTGCGCTTCGATGAAGCGGGTATCGAAATACCCTTCCCGCATACGACGCTCTACTTCGGCCAAGATAAATCGGGTTCTGCGCCCCCTGCGAACCTGCGCGTCATGCAGCAGGCCTTTACGATCGATGGTAGCCCTGCAGGGCAGCCAAAATCAGGCGACCTTACCGTGGATGATCGATTTGACCCACGTGCGAGCGCTTCGACTTCTGGGGTGTCGGAACATCATAAGCCTGATCAGGATGATGTCGACGAAAGGTAACTTCAAGAAAGGAAGAGTACAGAAGGGCCACCTTTGGGTGGCCCTTCTGCGTTTTAAGCTCCAGCGGAATAGTTTTCTGAATGACGTCCCTCCATATTGATGGATTCACCGCCATCCACGAACAGTATTTGTCCGGTTACAAAAGTGTTTTCTAATAAATAGTGCAAAGCTTGTACGAGATGATTGGGTTTACCTTGGTGATTCACCGGAATCGCTTCGATACGCCACTCAATATAGTCACTGATGCGCTGCGCAGCGGGAAGCACCACGCCAGGGGCGATACCATTGACCCGCAGGCGAGGCGCAAACTCAAGTGCTGCCATACGCGTCAATTCCGCTAAGCTTTTTTTCGACAATAAATATGCTGCATAAGGGTACTGGTGGTAAGCAATTTTATTATCAATAATGTTGATTACCTGACCCTCCTGAACCGCATGAGAAAAGTAGCGGGTGAGTAGCAATGGGGTAAATAAGTTGACGCGAAACTGGCTCTCCAAAAGAGCAAGTTCAGTCGCGCCTATTGGCGCAGGCTCATAAACAGAAGCACTATTAAGCAGTAGATTAAAGCCAGGAAAGCGTTGTTTCACCGATGCTATGAGTGCTTCTAAGTCGCCCGATAGAAAGTTACAGTAAAAAATTTCACACTCACGCCCTTTGGCACAAATGAGCTCTGCTACTTCCTCTGCTTCTTGACGAGAGCTATTAACGTGTAAAGCGATGTCATAACCCTCGTCTGCAAGATATTCAGCAAAATGCCTCCCTAAGCGGGTAGCGCCTCCTGTGATAAGTGCAGCTTTTTGGTGCATATAAAGCTCCCTATTTATCGTTAGTATTATTCTTTCTTGTTGGTATAAGAGACTGTCTGCGTGAGTGCAGCGTTTGTCAATAACTTGTACAAAAGTTGCACGTAAGGCTAGCCTGAATACTTAACAATAATACCCTCTAAAGGGTTGTTTTCTAGGGCGTCACGTTGAATAGGATGTTGCTATGCCCCCGCAATCATTAGCTCCAGAACAGGCTATTTATTACCATGAATGCCTAATATCGTTAGGTTCTAATATCGAACCAAATCTTAATTTTGCTAAGGCATTAAACATTATTGGTCATGAATGTAATCTATTGGCCACTTCAAAACCGATTCGTACCGCACCAGTAGGATATCAACAGCAGCCTGACTACTTAAACGCGGCACTACTGGTGAGTACGCCCCTTGAGCAGGAAGCATTCCGTGCCTATTTAAAGGAAGTAGAAAACCGCTTAGGGCGTGTCCGAGGGGCGATTAAATCCGGGCCACGTACGATGGATCTGGATATGGTGGCGTGGGACGGTAAGTTGCTGGATGAGAGCTACTACCAATACGATTATGTGCGAACACCTGTTAATGAAGTGCTTGCCATCAGTGGCCGCTCGCTTGAGAAATAATGTGCTCATGATTTTTAGCGATAGGCCGATAATAGCGTTATAGCTGCCAAGGGTAAGGTGAGCTACTTTCCTTTGGAGGCGCGCATTGCTCAGCCTGAATACCAATATGATGTCGCTTATAGCGCAGAATAATCTGCGCGGCAGTCAGCAAGCTATGCAGACCGCTATGCAGCGTCTCTCATCTGGGCTGCGCATTAACAGCGCTAAAGATGATCCGGCAGGGCAGGCGATTGCCAACCGCATGACGGCGCAAATTAAAGGCATGACTCAGGCAATCCGCAACACCAATGATGGCATCTCCATGGTGCAGACGGCGGAAGGGGCGCTTAACCAAATTAACGATAATCTGCAGCGCATTCGTGAGCTGAGTGTACAGGCGGCGAATGGTACTAACTCTTCTGATGACCTTGTCTCTATTCAAACTGAGATTGATCAGCGCTTAGAAGAGATTGACCGCATCGCGGAGCAGAGTAACTTTAATGGCATCAGTCTGATTAATGAGTCTAAATCATTAAACATTCAGGTCGGCGCTAACGCTGGCGATAGCATAGCGGTTCGTTTTGATGCGATGAATTTACAGGCGCTGGGGTTGGAAGGCTTTAGCGTTTTAGAAGGAAGCGCGACAGAGAGCCCGCTAGATGCGATGGATGAAGCCATTAAGCGTGTAGACCGTCAGCGTAGTTACATGGGAGCGGTGCAGAATCGCTTTGAAAGTGTGATTGATGGCCTCAATAACAACATTATTAACACCTCCGCCGCTCGGTCACGTATTCAGGATGCCGATTATGCTCGGGAAGTCTCCAATCTAATTCGCGCCCAAATCCTGCAGCAAGTCGGCATAACGATTCTCGCCCAGGCCAACCAGCAGCCGCAAATGATTTTGCGGTTGCTGGAAGGGCTATAAGGCAGAAAAGCATTGAGTGGGCTTATTTATTCAATAATCCCCTGCTCTCGGGCCATGGCGTAAGCCGCCTGAGGGCCATTCCATAGCGACGGCAGTAGAATTAACGACACTGGAATTGCAGTGATAACGATAAACTGCTGTAACGCGCCAATTTGCCCAGCCCCCATATACAGCAGTACCGCCGCCATCAACGCCATGGCAATCCCCCAGAATGCACGCATTACCGGGCTTGGGTTATCGTGGCCCGCGCCCACCACTGCAATCGCATAGCTCATGGAATCGCCTGTGGTGGCCACAAAAATTGTGGTTAGTAACAAAATGGCTAGCGCCATCCAGGTGCCGCCGGGCAGTGCCTGGGCGACGGTCAAGGTCGCCACATCAAACTGAAAGTTATTAAGCGCTTCGGTTAAATCAATCACACCAGTGAGCTGATAGTAGATGCCCGAGCCGCCCAGCAAGGTAAACCAAACGGTGGTGGCAATGGGGGCCAAAATTGCTACCGCAACGATCATTTCACGAATGCTGCGACCGCGGGAAATACGCGCCACGAAAATCGCCATCACCGGGGCATAGCCAATAAACCAGGCAAAGAAAAACACTGTCCACCACTGCATCCACCACGCTGGTGCCGTCTCAGCGGTCATGGTCGCCATGGTAAAGAATTCGCTGACATACGCGCCCATGCTGGAAACATAGCTGTTGACTAGAAATAGCGTTGGGCCAAAGACGATAATCACCGCGCCAATCGCCAGTGCCAGCAGTACATTAAAGCGACTGAGGAGTTGAATGCCTTTATGTACGCCGCTCATAGAGGAGAGCACGTAGATGCTGGCCAGCACGCCAAGAATGATCAGTTGGCCGGTATAGCCTTCTGGTAGCCCAAACAGCTCGTGCAGGCCAAAGCTAACCTGAGTAGCCAGAAAGCCAATCGGGCCAACGGTACCAGCCACCAGGGCAATCACGCAGCACGCGTCGACTAAGCCGCCTAGTGGGCCGCGCATTAAGCGTTCACCTAAGATCGGATAGAGCAGCGTGCGTGGCTGAAGCGGCTGGCCTTTCACGTAGTGCGCATGGGCGAGTACCACCGCAGTGAGAGAGCCCAACACCGCCCAGGCCATAAACCCCCAGTGCATAAAGGATTGCGCCAACGCACCCGAGACGGCTTCAGCGGTGCCTGCTTCGCTATCAAAGGCGGGCGGAGTTACTACAAAATGATAGACCGGCTCGCCAGCGGCAAAAAACACCCCACCGCCTGCCAGTAGCGTACACAGAATGATGGAGAGCCACTTAAATGTGCTCATTTCTGGTGCATCTAAATTACCGATTTTGGCTTTTGCAGCCGGTGTCATGGCTAAACCGATAGCAATAAAAAACGTCAACAGGAGCAGCAATTGGAAATAGCTACCCAGCACTAATGCCGTCCAGGCGAAGCCTGCGCTAATAGTGTCAGCCACCAGGGTAACGTCGTAAAACGATAGCGCCAGAAAGGCAACGATAAAGCCGATGCTCAATATCAGCACCAGTGGGTCGCCGAGCGAAAGCCGCCCAGAACTGTCAGCGTTAGGGGCTTCGCCGTTAGGGGCGGGCTGGTTCATGGTTAGTACCTTATTGGGGAAGTGAGAAAGAGCCTATCCAAGCTTTGCCGTTAAGCGGTTTAAAACCGCTTAGTTAATAGAGAGTTGATAAAAAAAATCGACAAAACCGCAGACAAAAAAAAGCGCCATTCAATGAATGGCGCAAGACAGGAAACTGCGCTTAGTATACCGCTTTTTTAGACCAAGGTCTAATATGTTTTAATTTGGTGCATATATGGAGTGCAATGCACCTTGATGAGACATTGACGGCGATTAATATAGCGATAACTATTGATTAACTATTTGATTTTTAAAAGTAAAAATAAATTTGGCAGTATTGCTGCAATCACAAAGCATATTTTGTATACAAGGTATGCTCATAATGATGACGCCCGCTGTTACACGCCGCTTTCCCGCTGCTCGCCTTTTGATAGGATGTGCGGCAGCACTGGTTTTAATGCCTACCATCAGCCAAGCAAACGATACTCAAATACGCTTTCAATTGGACTGGCGTTTTGAAGGCCCGGCGGCGCCATTTTTAATGGCCGCGGAGAAAGGCTATTTTGCTGAAGAGGGGCTAGACGTACAAATTGACTCCGGCAGCGGCTCAGCAGGGGCGATTAACCGCGTGGCATCCGGTGCCTACGAAATGGGCTTCGGTGATCTTAACGCGCTGATTGAGTTTCTTGCTGAAAACCCCGATGGCCCTGGCATTCAAGGTGTCTATATCGTTTACGACGGAACACCTGCCGCGGTGTTTGCCCGTAAAGAGAGCGGGATCGAAAGTCCTACGGATTTAGCCGGTAAAACCATCGCCGCCCCGGCCTTTGATACCGGTTACCGCGCCTGGGGCGTGTTTGCTGCTGCCAATGATCTCGCAGCCGATGCGGTGGCGTGGCAAAACGTTGATCCTGCTCTGCGTGAGACACTGCTTACCCGTGGCGATGTGGATGCGATTACCGGCTTCTACTTCACTAGTTTGCTCAACCTTGAAGAGCGTGGCATGAGTGAAGATGACCTCACCATCATGCCGTTCCCGGATTACGGCGTGCCACTTTACGGAAACGCAATCATCGCCAGCGAATCCTTCGCGGAAGAGAACCCCGAAGCAGTACAAGGCTTTTTGCGCGCCTTCAACCGCGCACTCGGTGAGACCATTGCCGATCCTGACGCTGCCATTGAGTACGTTAAAAATCGTGATGGCTTGATTAACGTAGAAATGGAGACGCGCCGCTTAAAGCTCGCTCTTGAAAGCGTTGTTGATACACCGGATGCACGTGAACATGGCGTGGGCGGCGTCGATGAAGAACGTTTGATTGAAGCGATTCAATTGGTCGCCGACGCCTATGACTTGCCGTCTGTCCCCTCTCCAGACCAAGTGTTCAGCTCACGCTATTTACCGCCTACTGAAGAGCGCTTGCTGTTTACGGCAGAGGGCGAATAAGTATGTCGGCAGCGTTTGTGACCTTTGACGACGTAAGCCTGGCCTACGATGAATCAGGTAACGCCATCGAAGATATCAATCTGGATATCCACGAAGGGGAGTTTGTCGCCTTCGTGGGGCCTTCAGGGTGCGGTAAGTCGACATTTATGAAGCTGTGTACCGGGTTGCACGCGCCTTCGACGGGGGCGATAAAGGTCGATGGTCAGCCGGTGACCGGGCCGCTAAAGATCTCGGGCATGGCGTTTCAAAATGCCAACCTGCTGCCGTGGCGCACCACGCTGGATAACGTGCTGCTGCCGCTGGAAATTGTGAAGCCTTATCGCCACCAGTTCCGTAAACGACGCGAAGAGTTTGTCGGCTGGGCGCGCAAACTGCTTAAGACCGTTGGGCTTGAAGGTTATGAAGATCAGTACCCCTGGCAGCTTTCCGGCGGCATGCAGCAGCGCGCCTCTATCTGCCGGGCATTGATTCACCAACCACGATTGCTAATGCTGGACGAGCCCTTCGGTGCGTTAGATGCCTTTACCCGCGAAGAGCTGTGGTGTGTGCTGCGCGACCTATGGGAAGAGCAGCGCTTTACCGTGGTATTAGTGACCCACGACCTGCGCGAAGCGGCATTTCTGGCCGATACCGTCTATATCATGAGCCGTCGCCCCGGCCGGGTGATAGAGCGGCGCGAAATCGATTTGCCGAGACCCCGTGCGCTGGAAACCACCTACCAAAAACCCTTTATTGATCTGGTGCAGGAGCTACGCGCACAAATTGGCGAAGTGCGCAGCACTTAAAAAGCTTCAGCACCTGATGAAAGGCGCTTATATGACTAAAAATAGCAAACTGATTGAGAAGCTGGCGCCATGGATTGCGGTGGTGGCGTTGGTTATTATCTGGGAAGTAACGGTGCGGATATTCGACGTGCCTAGCTTTATCTTCCCCAGCGCCTTAGAGACCGCCCAAGCGCTAGTGACCTATTCCGGGCCGATAGCGATGCACTCCTGGCAAACGTTCTGGACCACCTTGATCGGCTTTGGCCTGGGTGTCGCTGTCGGGCTGGTGTTGGGCTTTATTATCGGCTCGTCGCGCTTTCTGTATAACGCCTGCTACCCGCTGTTAGTGGGCTTTAACGCGATTCCCAAAGTGGCGTTTGTACCCATTTTGGTGGTCTGGTTCGGGATTGGTTCAGTTCCTGCAATTCTTACCGCGTTTCTGATCTGTTTCTTCCCCATCGTGGTCAATGTGGCCACTGGCTTAGCAACCTTGGAGCCAGAGATGGAGGACGTGCTGCGGGTACTGGGCGCCCGGCGCATGGACGTGCTGTTGAAGGTCGGCCTGCCCCGCTCGCTGCCGTATTTCTTTGCTTCGCTGAAAGTCGCCATTACCCTGGCATTTGTCGGGACGGTGGTGTCAGAAACCGTTGCCTCCAATCAGGGTATTGGCTACTTAATGATGAGTGCTGGCTCGCAAATGCGTATGGGCCTGGTTTTTGCTGGCCTGCTAGTGATCAGTGCCATGGCCATGGTGATGTATGAGCTGTTTGCGCTGTTAGAAAAGCGTATGACGGGCTGGGCACACCGCGGCCAAAATCGCTAAATGCTAATGTATGCTAAACCCGCCTTACCAACGATAGAGCAGTGAGGCGCTGGTGGTATGGTCGGTACGTTCGCTGGCCTCTTCGGGGGGCTCAGAGTTGCGCTTGATCTCATGGGAGAGGCGCAGCGAGAGACGAGAGTTTAAGCGTGTGGATAGCGCTGTCAGTGAGCGTGAGGTGGTGTTCTGATCGGTATACTCAAGTGACATCTCTTGCTTGAAGTCAGAGTGCTGCGAAAACTCCCAGCGATAATCGAGTGCTGAATAGGCCACGGCTAGCCGTTCATTGGCATCATCGCGTAACCGATCATGGCGATAACCCGGCCCCGCTTCAAGCGATAGGTAGTGTCGTTCACCGTCAAGAATTTGGCGCCCATAGCCGCCAATAGCGGAAAGCTGTTGGTCATAACCCGCAAAGCGGTCTTTCTCCCAGCGGGCAAAACCAAATAAGTAGTGTGGGCCCTCAAGCTCATAGCGTTCTCGCCCTGCAAGCAGATACTGCTCGGCGCTGGTTTCACCGTCTCTGCTCACGTTGCGTACTTCACCCCGCAATGAGTGGGTAAAATTCCCTTTCAGCCAGGTCAATAATGTTTTACCAATCAAGGTACGGCTGTCAGTGTTGCCGGACAGTTGATTAAAACCGAGCTCAGCGTCACCGCTAAAAATAGGCGCATCTTCCTGGGGCGGCGGCGGGGCGTAAAAGGGGTTGGCATACGCCGTTGTTAACCACAGTGGCCAGCAGGCCAGTACGAGAATCCATCGAGCAATTGCCACAATATCCCTCCTTGAATTAGGCATGACGACATTATATCAGCGAACGATGGCATAGAACGGTGACAATTAACGTGGCCTGCTGACGCGTGCCATAATGAGTCATTACGCTGACGAGTCTGTTTATGACCTCTCCTCGCCCTAGAACTCTTGCTGATTTGCAGCGTTGGCGCCGAACACGCGCCAGGCGCAGTTGGTATAAGCGCAGCTTTCGCCTGCAGGTAATGCTGTTAGTCGGGCTACTGCTGACGGGCATGCTACTGGCGCAGGGCACCTATCTTAATCATCGCAAGGCGGAGATTATTAGCCATCAGATGGGCGAGCGGGCGCTGGCAGTGGCTAAAACCGTAGCGGCGATGCCACAAATTATCAATGCCTTTGCCGTTCCTAACCCCTCCTTCATTATTCAGCCGCTCGCAGAGCGGGTGCGTCATGAAACCGGTGCACGCTATGTAGTGGTCGGCAATGCGCAAAGTATTCGCTACTCGCACCCGGTGCCAGAGCGGCTGGGTGAGCCGATGGTGGGTGGGGATAATGATCAGGCACTGATCTATGGTCAATCTTATGTGTCCCAGGCCACAGGCACGCTGGGTACCGCCATGCGCGGTAAAACCCCGATATGGGATGAGGAAGGTAATATCATTGGCATTGTGTCCGTCGGATTTATGATGGACCGCGTTGCCATGGATGTGGGGCGCTATACAAGCTTCGGTTGGGCACTGGTCGCCCTGATGATCACCTTGGGGTTTGCGGGTGCATACTGGCTATCGCAGCACCTTAAAAGGGTCATTTTAGGTCTGGAACCTTACGAAATTGCACGGCTGGCAATGGAAAAAGAGGCCATTTTGCAGTCGATCCACGAAGGTATTTTGGCGGTTAACCGAGAGGGTCACATTACGTTGGTTAATCAGCAGGCGCGGCGTTTTCTCAATTTAACTGACGAGAAAGTACTGCTTGGCCAGCCGATTCGCGACATAGTCCCCAACTCACGGCTATTGGAAGTGCTTAAGCGCGGTGAGCAGGAGTTTGATCAGGAAATGTGGCTGGGGGATCATCCGGTGGTGGTTAACCGCGTACCGATTGTTCATGAAGGTGAGATTGAGGGGGCGGTTGCGACGTTCCGTAGTCGGCGTGAAATTGTCGATTTATCCCATGCGCTCACGCAAGCCAGTCGTGATGTGGATATGTTGCGCGCCCAGGCCCACGAGTTTTCGAACAAGCTCTATACCATTTCAGGTTTGCTGCAGTTAAAGCGCATTGATGAGGCGCTGTCGCTAATTCACCAGGAGACCGAGCGCGCCCAAGCCCAAATGAGCTTCTTGATTCGCAATGTCGCCGATGCCGTGCTCAGCGGCACCTTGATGGGTAAACTAACCCGTGCGCGTGAGCTAGGCGTGGTGCTGGAAATCGATGAACATAGCTCACTCTCCTGCCCGTTAACACCCACCGGGCAGGAAGTGATGATGAGCGTGGTCGGTAACTTGCTGGATAACGCCTGTTATGCAGCGTTGCATGGACCTAGCCCTACGCCCAAAGTACGCTTGTTTTTCACCGACTTAGGCGAGCAGTTGCTGATAGAGGTAGAAGATAATGGCCCGGGCGTACCAGCCGAGTACGCTGAATCAATTTTCCAAGAAGGGTTTTCCACTAAAACAGGCAAACACCAGGGAATTGGTTTGGCGCTAGTGGCACGGCTATGCCGTCAGAATGGCGGCGCTGTAACGTTAGAGGAGAGCGAGCTTGAAGGTGCCTGTTTTATCGCGGTGCTTGACCGCTCGCTTTGCGCCTCATCGGTGACGGTATAAATAGCTTTATAAGTAGGATCTAATGACAGCCTTCAATGTGCCGCTTTCGATACTATAGCCTTCGAGATGATTACCTCCGAGATTATAACAATGACGAACCACCGCTAGGGGAAACGAATGTCTGAGGGGCAATACGGTATTTTGGTCGTCGAAGACGACTTTCGCATTGCTGATATTCACCGCGCTTTTATTGAACAGAGCGAAGGCTTTTATGTCGTCGGTATGGCGCGTAACGGCAGCGAAGCTAAAGCGATCATGGCGGAGCATGGCCCCAGCATCCAGCTGGTTTTACTAGACGCTTATTTACCCGATGTAGAGGGGCTGGAGCTTCTTTGGGCGATCCGGCGCGACTATGTTCATGTCGATATCGTGATGGTCACGGCGGCGCGCGAAGTCGATACCATTAGCGAAGCGCTGCGTGGCGGCGTATTCGACTATCTGATCAAACCGATAGAAGCCGCCCGAATGACCCAGATGCTGACACGTTTTCAGCGGGAACGTGAAGCGTTAGCGAACCGTGATGAGATGAATCAGGATGAACTCGATCATGTATTGGCGCGCTTGCACCCCGGCGAAGCACTTCGTCAGAAAACCAATGTACTACCGAAAGGGATTGATCGGCTCACGTTACGGCGGGTGATAGAAGCGTTGGACGAGGCGCCTGATGCGTTAACCGCCATGCAGATGGCACGTACCATGGGAGCCAGCCGATCAACCGCACGGCGCTACTTGGAGTTTTTAGTCGCGGAGCAGTCGGTCAGTGCCGAGCTTGGCTATGGCGATGTGGGGCGTCCAGAGCGGCGCTACCGGCTGTTGGGTGGGGCACATGCATGGCTTGAAACCTTATAAGTAGCTAGGTATACCCACCAGCGTGAACAAAATGAACAAAATGCTCATAAAGAACTTTTTGTCTTTTATGCTCAGAAACTTGTCTGTTAGGGGGGCGTTCTTCTAACGTTCGCGGCGTAGAGGCACACAATATAGTCACAAAATAAGACAACACCCACACAACAACATTGATAAGTGGAGAACGCCATCATGACGTCGCTTACCCTCAAGCGTTTATCTGTATTTGCTTTACCCCTAGCCACCTTTGCTGCTCTCTCGACCGCTGCGCAGGCGCAAGAGTGGACCCCAACGCGCTCTATCGAATTCGTTGCCCCGGCTAATCCGGGCGGTGGTTGGGATACGCTGGTACGTACGGTGTCTCGTGTGATTCAGCAGGAAGGTCTGGCCGACGAAAACTTCGCCGCAATTAACGTACCAGGCGGCGGCGGTGCGGTTGCATGGGCTCAGATTGCCCGCGATAGCGGCAACCCGCATAAACTGTTTGCGACAAGCCCGCCGCTTATTCTGGTGCCACTAGCAGGTGCTTCGCGTTACGACCATACCGACTTTACACCGGTTGCACGCTTGATCACCGACTACTCCATTATCCTGGTGCCAGCAGATTCCGAGTACGAGACCATCAATGATCTGATGACGGCGCTGGAAGCAAACCCTAACCTAAGCGTAGGGGGCGGTAGCGCGCCGGGCTCTATGGATCACATCTCGGTTGCAGGCCTAGCCTCGGCGGCTGGCCTAGACGCCTCTAGCGTTAACTACATTCCTTTCTCTGGCGGCGGCGACGCGATGACCAACCTGATGGGTGGCCATATTGAAGCCGTGGTCACGGGCGCAGGTGAAGCGGTTGGTCAACTAGGTGAAGGCAGCCAGATTCGTGCGTTAGGTGTATCAGCACCTGAGCGTATCGGTGGCGGCTTAGCTGATGTGCCGACTTACCAAGAGCAAGATATCGACTACACGTTTGATATCTGGCGCGGCGTAATGGGCACTCCTGATATGCCTGCAGAGGCGGTGGCCTACTACGAAGACCTGTTCGCCGAAATGCTAGAAACTGACGCATGGCGTGATGCTAGTGAGCAGTTGGGTTGGATCAATGCTTACCAGAACAGCGAAGAGTTCGGCGCGTTTTTGGATGGACAGCAAGAGCAGTTCAGCGACGTGCTGAGCGAGCTTGGTCTGCTTCGCCAGTAAACCAAACCTTGTTTTTTCCGTGCTACCCCGGCTGCATTACGCAGCTGGGGGCCTCTTGTCTGTCAATGCTGGAGGCGAGTTTGCTCCTCCGGAGAGATTCCTATGACTCGATTAAATACCAATCAGTGGCTGGGACTGATATTGGGGCTTTTAGCTGCTGCGTACCTCGCGATGGCATGGCAAATTCCCACCTTTCCATTGCCTCGGCCAGTCGACTCTGACCTGTTTCCGAAGGTATTGGGCTTTTCATTACTGATACTGGCCGGGTTCCTGTTTTTTGAAAAACCCACGCCGATTGCTGGCGCAGATGAGATTGATCATGAGGCGACTCAAGGCCCGCTGCTATTAACGCCTTGGGCACGCGTGATCGTGACCTCCATCGCGATTGCCGCTTATGCGCTGCTACTGGTGCCACTGGGTTTTGTGCTTGCGTCTACGCTGCTCTGCGTTGGTTTGACGGCCTATTACGGCTATCGCCGCCACCTGGTCAACCTCGCCACCTCCTTGGGTGTCGTGCTGGCGCTTTACCTCACCATGACCCGCGTGATGGATGTCTACCTGCCTTCGGGCGTGTTGCCTTTCTAACCAAGCCGTTTAAGCAGGCCATTTGAAAGAGTAAATCCCATGGATGCCTTGAATAATTTAATGTACGGCTTTGGCATCGCGCTTGAGCCAATCAATATCGCCTACGTCTTTGCCGGTGTTTTTGCTGGCACCATTATCGGAATGTTGCCGGGTCTCGGCCCGATTAGTGCACTTGCCCTGATGATTCCTATTACCTTTGCCATGGAGCCTTCTTCGGGCTTGATCTTGATGGCAGGGGTCTATTATGGCGCCATTTTTGGTGGCTCCACCTCCTCTATTTTGCTTAATGCCCCGGGCGTAGCGGGTACCGTAGCCACCTCTTTTGACGGTTACCCAATGGCTAAGCAGGGGCTAGCGGGTAAAGCGCTGGCGATTGCCGCGTACTCCTCGTTTATTGGCGGTACGGTTTCTATTGTGTTCTTAATGCTGGTGGCGCCGCTACTCTCTAAAGTAGCCGTCAGCTTTGGCCCTGCAGAATATTTTGCACTGATGGTATTGGGTTTGACCGCAGTGGTATCGCTATCGGATAAATCGTTGGTGAAAGGGCTGATTGCCGCCGTTGTCGGGGTGATTATTTCTATCGTGGGTATCGATATGCAGACCGGTACCGAGCGCTTTACCTTTGGCTCTGCCCATCTGCTCGATGGGATCGACTTCCTGGTCGTCGCATTAGGTATCTTCGCGCTGGCAGAAGTGTTTTACATGCTGCTACGTGGTGGCGGCGGTAAAGAAGTGCCGCGTAATGTGATTGGCTCGCTAAAATTGTCGCGCGGGGAAGTTAAACAGATAGCGGGTCCTATCAGCCGCAGCTCTGTGCTTGGCTTCTTTACTGGCGTGTTGCCTGGGGCAGGCGCCACCATCGGTTCGTTTCTGGGCTACAGCATGGAGAAACGGATTGCCAAAGATGGAGATACCTTTGGTAAAGGCAACATTAAAGGCGTTGCCGCACCAGAAGCGGCTAATAATGCCGCCTGCACCGGTTCTTTTGTTCCTTTATTAACGCTGGGTGTACCGGGTTCGGGTACCACTGCCGTTCTGCTGGGCGCACTATTGGTGATGGGTGTCACGCCAGGGCCAATGATGTTAGAGCAGCGTCCAGACGTGTTCTGGGGCGTTATTGCCAGTATGTATATCGGCAATCTTTTCCTGTTGGTACTCAACCTGCCGCTTATTCCGCTGATCGCTAAGATTCTTGATCTTCCCCGGCCGCTGCTGTTGTCGTTGATTTTGATCTTCTGCATGATCGGCGTTTACGGCATGAGCTTCAGTGTGTTTGACCTGCTGCTGCTGCTCGGCTTTGGTCTGATTGGCCTGGGCATGCGTCTGTTTGGTTTCCCGGCAGCCCCGCTGATCCTGGCGTTGATCCTAGGTAATATCATGGAAGAGTCCATGCGCCGCGCGCTGCAAATCTCTGGTGGTGACTGGTCTATCTTTATCGATAAGCCTATCTCATTAGCACTGCTGGTGGTTGCGCTACTCTCGTTGACGCTACCGTTGTTTAAAAAGCGCAGTAAGAAGGTTGACGCGAGCACGGCTAAATAAAGCGACGTTAGTGCTACGTTCCATCTCTGACCAAACGCCTTGGGGATTTTCCTCAGGGCGTTTTTGTATTTTCTGTGTAGCGGTTTGGTAACCCTTATGTGTCTATAAGCTTAAGACACCTAATTGGTGCAATGTATTTTATTGGTGCATTGATAGTGTGCGCTCGCTGGCTGGTGATGCGCTATTTTGGTGCGTTTAATAATAATTGATTCTTTGTTGAAGTTGTTAACTTGCTGTTTGTGCTTGTATAAATTGGCTTTGTGTCAGTTTGGCGCGCCCCTTGCAGTTACTAAGGGCTAGTGGACGTATTAAAGGGTGTAACAACACAACATCCCGTTATACGAAGCCCATCAACAAGCCCCAACGATAAGGGGTGCAAGGAGGTTCAAGTGACCACATTGCAACGCAAGACACACTCTCGTTTAAGCAGCCGTTTTGCTACCGCTTTAATTGCCGCCGCTGTCATGGGAGCCAGCGCTCAGGCAATCGCCCAAGACGATGACCCGATTAAAGTTGGTATCTTGCATTCACTCTCCGGCACTATGGCCATCAGTGAGACTGTGCTTAAAGACACCGTCGAGATGTTGATTGAACAGCAGAATGAAGCGGGCGGCTTGCTGGGTCGCCAGCTTGAAGCTGTTGTTGTTGACCCCGCGTCTAACTGGCCGCTATTTGCAGAGCGCGCTCGTGAGCTGTTAGCTCAGCACGAAGTTGATGTCGTGTTCGGTAACTGGACCTCCGTTTCGCGTAAGGCCGTACTGCCGGTGTTTGAAGAGCTTAACGGCTTACTGTTCTACCCGGTTCAGTACGAAGGCGAAGAGTCATCTGAAAACGTTTTCTATACCGGTGCGGCACCTAACCAGCAGGCGATTCCTGCGGTTGAGTACTTGATCAATGAAGTGGGTATCGAACGCTTTGCGCTAGTGGGTACTGACTACGTGTATCCGCGCACGACCAACCGCATCCTCGAAGCTTTCCTCAAAGATGAGCACGGCATCGCGGAAGAAGACATCATGGTCAACTACACGCCGTTCGGTCACTCGGATTGGCAGAACATTGTGTCTGAGATCCGTCGTTTTGGTGAGGAAGGTAAGCCGACCGCCGTGATCTCAACGGTCAATGGCGACGCCAACGTGCCGTTTTACACCGAGCTTTCTAACCAAGGTGTGGATGCCGCTGATATCCCGGTTATTGCTTTCTCCGTAGGCGAGCAGGAACTGACGGGTATTGATACTGGCCCGCTGGTCGGCCACTTGGCCGCCTGGAACTACTTCATGAGCGTTGATACAGACGAAAACTACGACTTCATCGACGCCTGGATTGATTACACCGGCGACGAAGATGCCGTGACCAACGACCCAATGGAAGCGCACTACATTGGCTTCAATATGTGGGCCGAAGCGGTTCGCAAAGCGGGTACCACGGACGTAGACGCAGTCAAAGACGCCATTATCGGTGTGACTGTGCCCAACCTGACCGGCGGCTACGCGGCCATGATGCCGAACCACCACATCACCAAGCCGGTGCTGATTGGTGAAGTCCAGGACAATGGTCAGTTCGATATCGTTTGGCAGACGCCGTCCACCGTGGCAGGCGATGCATGGTCTGATTATCTGCCGGGTTCACGTGATTTGATTGCCGATTGGCGCAAGCCGATGGAGTGCGGCAACTTCAACGTCGTTAACGGCTCATGTGGTGGCAGCACCGCAGCAGAAGAAGCCGAAGCGGCACTCGCCGAGTAAATAATGATCCCTCGCCGCCGGGCTGCAGGCCAAGCGGCGAGGGAGCACGCTACCTCTCCCTCTTTAGATGACTGTTTTTAAATAGCTGTTTTTAAATAACCGTTTCTAAATAACTGAAGGAAGAACCCCATGAGGCGTTTCCTTTCCTTAGGGTTGCTGTGCCTGCTGCTGTTGGGCATCACAGTAACAACCCAGGCACAAACCAACTCCAGCCCTGACGCTAGCGATGACAGCGCCGCGCTTGAGCTGCTAGAAGCGCTGGATGTGAGTTCCTATCCTGCTAAGAGCGAAGCCATTATCGCTATTTTGCAAAGCGACGATGAGCGCGCCCGTGAATGGTTGCAGGAGTTACTGGATGGCCGCTTGCAGCGCGCTGACGATGGCCGCTTCGTGGTGGTACTCGATAACAGCGGCCGCGACTGGCCGGTCGCCGATGCCTTAACCGGCGAACCGCTGGGTGAGATGTCTCGCCGTGATTTAGACCGTATCGGTATCAATAATGCCCTGCGTAATCAGCTGCGTAGCGCGATTGCCGTGGTGGATCTGTACTCCCCGGACGTTGAGCGTCGCCGTACCTCGGCCACTCGGCTATTAGGTGAAGTGGACGAAGAGCTGGCCGAACCGCTCAGCGAGCTTATCGCCGAAGAAGAGGATGCTCAGGTTCAGCGTCGGCTTGCCCAGGCACTGGCCATTTATCAAGTTGAGAGCGGCCAGCTTGAGGGTGTTGAAGCGCTCCGCGGCAGCTTGCACCCACGCGTAAGGGTGGCGCTGAGCAGAGCGGCTAACGGCGATGACCCGATTGTGGCTGATGCCGCCACCGCCGCGCTGATTAGCGTTGAGCAGAATCTAAAAATAAACCGCGGCCTGGAAACCCTCTATTTCGGCTTGAGCCTAGGGTCGGTATTGGTACTCGCGGCGATTGGCTTGGCGATCACGTTTGGGGTAATGGGCGTTATCAATATGGCCCACGGCGAATTGATTATGCTAGGGGCTTACACCACTTGGGCGATGCAACAACTGCTGCCGGGACAGCCCGGTTTGGCATTGATTCTATCGATACCTGCAGGCTTTATGGTGGCCGCGCTGGCGGGCATTGCCATTGAGCGCAGCGTGATTCAGTTTCTGAAAGGCCGCCCGCTGGAAACCCTGCTGGCCACCTTTGGTATCAGCCTGATTCTGCAGCAACTGGTGCGCACCGGCATTTCGCCGCTTAACCGCACCGTTATTACCCCTGAGTGGATGAGCGGCTCGCTAGTGATTAACGACGCACTGTCGCTAACCCTTAACCGTATGTATGTGCTTGGCTTCGCGCTGGTGGTGTTTGCCAGTCTGATGCTGATTATGCGCCGCACCCGGGTAGGGCTTGAGGTGCGTGCCGTAACCCAGAACCGCGCCATGGCGCGCTCCATGGGTATTCGCGCCACACGCGTCGATATCATGACCTTTGCGCTGGGTTCTGGTGTGGCAGGACTTGCCGGTGTCGCGCTTTCGCAGCTCACCAACGTCGGCCCCAACCTGGGCCAGCACTACATCATCGACTCTTTCATGGTGGTGGTGTTCGGCGGCGTAGGCAACCTGTGGGGTACGTTGGTCGCTGGTCTGTCATTAGGTGTAATCAACCAAGTGCTGGAACCTTGGGCAGGTGCAGTACTGGCCAAGATTATCGTGCTGGTATTTATCATCCTATTCATTCAAAAACGCCCGCGTGGACTCTTCCCGCAGAAGGGCCGGGCTGCGGAGGGCTAAGCGATGTCATTAACGACCGAATCATCGACCAATTTTTGGCTAACACGCCCATTCAGCGAACGCTCTACGCAAATATTTCTTGGCGTACTGCTGGCTGCGCTGGCGCTAGTCACGATCCTGCACGTAGCAGTACCGCCGGATAATCCACTGCACGTGGGTGCCTACACCGTTAACCTGTTCGGTAAGTACCTAAGCTACGCGCTGCTAGCCGTGGCGGTGGACTTAGTCTGGGGCTATCTGGGTATTTTGAGTTTGGGGCACGGGGCTTTTTTCGCCATTGGCGGTTACGCCATGGGCATGTACTTAATGCGCCAAATTGGTGAGCGCGGTACCTACGGCCACCCCGTACTGCCGGACTTTATGGTGTTTTTAAACTGGGACAGCCTGCCCTGGTACTGGCTCGGCTTTGATATGGCCTGGTTCGCCTTCGCCATGGTGCTGCTCGCTCCAGGTTTGCTGGCATTGATATTTGGTTTTCTCGCCTTTCGTTCTCGGGTAACCGGGGTTTATCTCTCGATTATTACCCAGGCACTGACGTTTGCATTGATGCTGGCGTTTTTCCGTAACGAGATGGGCTTTGGTGGTAATAACGGCTTAACCGACTTCCGTGAGCTGCTTGGCTATAACCTGCGCAGCAACGACACCCGACTCGGGCTGTTTTTGGCCACCGGTGTGGCGTTGGGGCTGGGCTACATTCTTTGCCGCGCCATCGTGACCAGCAAGCTAGGCCGGGTAAGCATTGCCACCCGTGACGCCGAAGCGCGCACGCGTTTTCTCGGTTACCGGGTTGAGCGCTTTCAGCTGTTTGTATTTGTAGTGTCGGCCATGCTGGCGGGCCTGGCGGGGGCGCTCTATGTTCCCCAGGTAGGCATTATTAACCCCAGCGAATTCTCGCCGATTTTCTCTATCGAGATTGTGCTGTGGGTCGCGCTGGGTGGCCGTGCCACGCTGTATGGCGCGGTGATTGGGGCGATTTTGGTTAACTACGCCAAAACGGTATTTACCGGCGTAATGCCGGACGCTTGGCTATTTGCTCTGGGCGCGATGTTTGTACTGGTGACGGTATTTCTACCCAAAGGAGTGGCGGGGCTGTTTCTGCATATCAAGCGGCGTAAGCGCGAAGAACATACAGCTACACCCACCACGCCCAAGGAGGCCTCAGCATGAGCTTGCTGCAATCGCTGACCCAGCGTGACCGGGTGTTTGACTTTATGGCGCCGCAGGATTCGCCGGTCGATGTTCGCCATGGCCCCATTCTGTACCTTGAGGATGTCACCGTAAGTTTTGATGGCTTTAAGGCCATTAACAACCTCAATTTGACCATTGACGACGGTGAGCTGCGCTGCATTATCGGCCCTAACGGGGCCGGTAAAACCACCATGATGGATATCATCACCGGTAAAACCCGCCCCAACAGCGGCAGCGTCTGGTTTGGTAGCCGCCATAACCTGCTCAATATGAACGAGCCAGAGATCGCGAGCTTAGGCATTGGCCGCAAGTTTCAAAAGCCCACGGTGTTTGAAGCGCTGACGGTATTTGAAAACCTGGAGCTGGCCATGGCGGCGGACAAGCGGATTTTCCCCACGCTCACCGCCCGTATGACCGGTGAAATCAAAGACCGTATTGATGAAGTACTGGAAACCACCGGCTTAGTGGCACTGCGCCACCAGCCAGCAGGGATACTTTCCCACGGCCAAAAGCAGTGGTTAGAGATCGGCATGCTGTTGATGCAGCGCCCACGCTTGCTGCTGGTGGATGAGCCGGTAGCAGGTATGACCGAGCAGGAGATGGAGCGTACCGCCGAGCTGCTGACGGGGCTTGCCGGTAAGCAGTCTGTGGTGGTGGTAGAGCATGATATGGGCTTTGTACGCTCAATCGCTCGCCAAGTGACGGTGTTACACCAGGGCAGCGTGTTGGCAGAGGGCACCATGGATCAGGTATCCAGCGACCCGAAAGTGGTCGAAGTCTACCTGGGTGCGGATGACGAGGAGGCTGCCTAATGCTAGCCATTGAACAACTTAACCAGTTTTACGGCGAAAGCCACACCCTGTGGGATTTAGATCTTGAAGTGCCTGCAGGCCAATGTACCTGTGTAATGGGCCGTAATGGCGTGGGTAAAACCACGCTATTAAAAGCCGTAATGGGTGAAGTTAACGTCGCCAGCGGCCAACTGCGCTATACCGGTGGCGACCAAAGCGCAGTAGAACTCACTAAAAAATCCGTCGAGGCTCGCTCGCGGCTGGGTATTGGCTATGTGCCCCAAGGGCGGCAGATATTTCCACTGCTGACGGTAGAAGAGAACCTACGCACCGGCCTAGCTGCGCGTAGCGACGGGCTGAAAAAAATCCCCGAGCGGGTCTATGAGCTGTTCCCGGTACTTAAAGAGATGAAGCACCGCCGCGGCGGCGACCTCTCCGGCGGGCAACAGCAGCAGCTGGCGATTGGTCGTGCGCTAGTGATCGAGCCGAAGCTACTGATTCTCGACGAGCCGGGGGAGGGCATTCAGCCCAATATCGTGGCGCAAATTGGCCAGGTGATTCGCCAACTGATCAAAGAGGATGGCCTCACGGTGCTACTGGTAGAGCAAAAACTGCCCTTCGCCCGTAAATACGCCGATCGCTTTGTGATTATGGATCGCGGCCGCCCGGTGGCCAAAGGCGAGATCAGCGAGCTCTCCAATGAGCTGATCAAGCAGCATTTGACGGTTTAAGTTATCCACACCCGGTTCAAAGCCTTGGGCCGGGTTGAGCATGTAGTTAAGCTCTCTCGGCACCACCACGTTTGGCAGTGCAGGTTCAAGCTTTGGCCGGAAGTCAGCCAGCCGTCACCCAGTGCGGTGGTTTATGCTGGCGCTTCCTGCCATTTTTCGGGTAAATCTTCTACTCCAACGCTGAGAATGCTCTCGGCGGGGAACGTCAGGCGCATCGGCGTTAAGCAATCGATAGCTTGCCAAATGCACCATGATTTCCCTCTTTTGATACCTAAGCGGTATGCCAATTGATATGCAGAGTGCTTGCTGGTTCGTCAAGCGCCATAAGGGCATCTTTATGACGCTGCTGAAACTATTCGCACTCACGCAGGCCATCCTTTTATAGCTAAAAAAGATGAGACTTATTGCATACAACCCTGCGCCAAGTTCTTATAGGCACGCTGTTTTATGTGTAACATGGCGAGTTTCAACAATAATGGTCGGGTGGGATATGCGTTATAAAGATAAACATCAGCTCGCTGCTGAATGGCAAGCACTCCTAGAGCGTGCGCCAGTGGCGCTTCGCCAAGCGGTGGAGATGCTGGTGGAGTCCCGGCGCGCCTATTTTGCTGATCACTTCTATCGGATCATGCTGGAAGACCCCCACGCTACGCTATTTCTCTCCAACGACCAAGTGCATAAACGTCTTCAACCCTCTATGCAGCGTTGGTTGAGCGCAATGTTTGCCGTCGAGCACGCCGATTTTGAATCCTTGGTAGAGCAGCAGGAAAAAGTCGGTCAGGTGCATGCGCGTATCGATATTCCGGTTAACTTGGTACTTAACGGTGCACGGCAATTAAAGCAGGCACTTTACGAGCAGATTAACGCCACTTTTAGCGCTGAACTCTCATCCGGTGATGCAGCGGTTTATGTCTCTGATCATATTGATATGGCAATGGAAATTATGAGCCATGCCTATTCAGTCGCAAATAACCGTAATGCCCGTACTGAAGAAGCATATAAGCTATTTTCGTTAACCCAGAGTATTGGTGATGAGCGCGAGCGGCAGCGCTCCGCACTGCTGAATTGGGAGAACGCGCTGATGTTTGCCGTTGCCGCTCAGCAGGCGACCAGCGCATTGACCCGGTTAGCCAGCTCTGAGTTTGGGCTCTGGTATCACCATAAAGCGTGTCACGCATTTGAGGGCGCGCCGGAAATCACCACCATTTCCCGGCATATTCGCCTTATTGATGAGCAGTGGCTCGCTCAGCTAGGCGACCCAGACAGCCAGCTTCGCTTGACCGCACTGAGTAACATTCGCGATGCGGCTCGCACGATTTTGATGCTGCTGGATGACATTCTAGATCGTGCCTCAGGACTTGAGGCGGGCCGGGATAGTCTGACACGCCTGCTGAACCGTAAATTTCTATCGGTGGTGCTGAACCGTGAAATAGAGCTCGCGCGGCGTTCAGAGAAGTGTTTTGCGCTGCTTATGGTCGATATCGATCACTTCAAATCGATTAACGATACCCACGGCCATGATGCTGGCGATAACGTACTGCAGCAGGTGGCCAGTATTCTTGATCGTTCCACCCGTGGCGGTGATTACGTGTTCCGTATGGGCGGTGAAGAATTCTTGATCGTGCTGGTGGATACCGATCATGACGGCAGTCGGTTATTTGCTGAGCGTTTGCGCCAGGCAGTTGCCAAAGAGCCTATGTTGGCTGCCGCCGATATACTGCTAAATGTGACCGTCAGCGTAGGCGTCACACTCCACGATGGGCACCCTGACTACCATCATTCGTTACAGCGAGCAGACCAAGCGCTTTATCAGGCGAAGCGCAATGGGCGTGATCAAGTCATAGTGTGTTAATGCTTTAAGTAAGCCTGTATTTAAGTGATAGTTCAGTTATATTGTTATCCAGCCATTACTTTAAGAATAAAACAAAGGCAGAGGTAACTATTAAATATGACCAACATGCAGCACTTTTTAAGTGACCGATACAAGGGTGGTATTGTGGCTATCCTTGTCTCGTACGTCCTTATGCTGCATGTCCTCCTAGGGTCTTATGCACAGGCGGCGGTACTTGGCGATGGCACTGCGTCACCGCTATTTGTACTGTGTGATCCCCATGGTGTTGTTGCCAATCAGCAGGGCGAATCAGACGCTAAGAGTTCCAGCGAACTCAGCAATCTGTTGTGCAAATCAGCCTGTGCGCTTGGTACAGCACTTTTGAGTGCCCCTCTTGGGGCAATGGCAGCGGCAGGTGAGCCCGCTCTACCGCGTTATGCCGAACCTTTACAACAAGCCACCGGCTTGTTTGTGCTCTCTTATGCGCGTGCCCCACCTCTCCTGTAAATACGTGATTAAAACGCTTTAACGATTTAATGATTTAGCCACGACGATTTAGCCATCATTCT
Organism: Halomonas sp.; assembly: GCF_011050415.1. Classification (GTDB taxonomy): domain Bacteria; phylum Pseudomonadota; class Gammaproteobacteria; order Pseudomonadales; family Halomonadaceae; genus Vreelandella. The sequence continues at coordinate 55,211 of NZ_DRFS01000020.1, read as the reverse complement.
ACTCATTACGTTTAATGGGTTGAGCTAAGTGTCTACACGTTATTTATGGAGTTCCCTATGTTTATGATTCGCACTGTATTGTTATCCTCGCTGCTATTAGTCAGTACCTCTCTTTTTGCTCATCACGGCGGCTCCCACGATGAGCCGACTTCTGCAGAGAGTTCTCATCTTGATGTTACTCAACCCTGGGCGCGTGCAACACCGCCGGGCGCCGCTGCCGGGGGCGGTTTTTTAACTATTACCAACCACGGCTCTGTTGATGATCGTTTAGTGGGTGCCTCCGCAGCGATTACCGACCAGGTCGAGATCCACACCATGGAGATGGTTGGTGATGTAATGCGTATGCAGCATCTTCCAAGTGGAATTGAGATTCCCGCAGGTGAAACGGTCACCCTGGCTCCCGGTGGTCTGCACTTGATGTTTATGGCGCTATCCTCTCCGATTGAAGAGGGCCAGCCGATTCCCATAACGCTTGAGTTCCAACACGCGGCGAGTATTGAGACTGAACTCCAGGTGGTGCCGGTCGGCGCCTCGCCTGAAGGCCAAGACGCTCACGCCGATCATCACGGTGATCACCATGAAGAGCATGGACAAATGGCACACTAACAACACGGTGTACGAGACATGCAGCGTCGCGATATTGCCCTGCTTTCCATCGGTACGTTAGTGCTCGTACTTACGTTAGTGCTGTTCCTGGTTGTTTTCGGTAAACAAGCCACGACGTCGGAAAGCGCTGTCCCAGGAAGTACCGACATAGGTGGCCAGTTTCAATTAGTTGATTCAGATGGTTCGCTGGTTAGCCAGGATGACTTTTTAGGCAAACCCACCATTATGTTTTTTGGTTTCACTTATTGCTCGGATATCTGCCCTTCGACACTTTTCAACCTGTCGCGGCTGATTAAACAATTGGGCAATCAAGCAGACCAGTTCAACTACTTCTTTGTTTCCCTGGATTGGCAGCGGGATGGCCCTGATCAGCTCTCTCGCTACCTATCTGTCTTCGATAGCCGCATTCACGGCTTATCAGGAAATGAAGCGCAAATTGATGCCATAGCCGAAACCTATCGCGTGCACTACGAGCGAGTAGAGACTGACAATGGTGACTACACCATCAGCCATACCGCTTCTACCTACCTATTGGATCCCGAGGGTAATTTCGTTGGCACGTTAGCCTACGACTTCGACCTGGATGAGGCTCAAGCATCACTGGAGCAGCTACTGGCTTCCTCATAAGTGCTATATCAACGCTCTGGCCCTAGGCCAGCGTGATGGCTTTAGCTACGCTGTTTGCCTAGCTAATCGCTTTTCCTGAAGGCGTTGCACGATCAGCCAATCAATCAGCAGCATGACAATCAACGAAGCGCCCACCAGCGGGAAAATTACCCCACCGATCACCAGAATAGCGATGAGACCGCGGAAAACGCGCTTATCCGCTGGCAGTGGCGGTACGCCCATGGCGCCTTTGGGGCGTCGTTTCCACCACATCACGGCGGCCGATACAGCCAATAAGATAATGGCGAAGCAGACTGCGAGCAGGAACAGCTGATTGAACAAGCCAAACTCCTGGCCCATATGGACATTGATACCAAATTCCAGCCATCTGCCGAGCGGGCCGTAGTCGGCGTAGCTCATGTCGATCAATGGTTCGCCGCTGTATTGGTCAAGGTGTATCACACGTTGCTGGCTCAGGTTGTCCGGGTAAATGGAACCGGTATATACCCCCGCGGCTGAACTGGGCAGGTTAACCGCGAAGCCCTGCTGTAAGCCTAGCTGTTCAAAGGCCGCCACTGCATTGTTAAGGCCTATGCGGGGCATTGGGCTGGCGGGTGGCGTGGATTCGGGTATGCGCGCCTGCTCCAACGACCAACTGGTTAAGCCCTGGTCGCTTAAATACGCATTGGAAACCGGCATCTCAACGCGAACCCCCGATGGGTAGCCGAAGTTATTGCCATTGGCCCACTGGTTAACCTGACCGCCCCACACGCTAGACCAGGGCATCCCGGTAATGGCCAGGAAAACCAGAAAGCCACCCACAAAAATGCCCAATACCGCATGCAAGTCGCGCCAAAACACCCGGCTTTTGGGTTTGCCGCGCACACTCACCACGCCGCCTGACCCTTTACCCCGGGGCCACCATAAGTACATGCCGGTGCCTACCAGCAGGATCGACCAGCCTCCGGCAATCTCAATCACTTTTCGGGCGGTAGGCCCAAAGTATTTAAAGCTGTGTAGATAGCGCACCGTCCACATGATGGTGCCCCGGTCATCCAGCGACCCCAGTACATTCGATGTGTAAGGGTCTACATACACCGCGAGACGCTCACCCGCCAGGGTGTTAACGGTAATTTCGGCAGAGCTTTCAGGTGTGGCTGGGTCGGTGTACTTAACGGCGGTGCCGGGTTGGGCCTCAAGTGCAGCACTGACCAGGCTGGAAGGCGGTTGCACGGCTTCCTGAACCGCGACGCGTTTCAAATCCGCATGGATGATGGCGTCCAATTCATCTTTGAAAAGATACAGCGCCCCAGTAATTGAAAGGGTAATCATAAAAGGCAGTACCAGCAGGCCAGCATAGAAATGCCAGCGCCACACGGCACGGTATACATCGAAGGACTTTTTACGTCCCTCTTCCGGGTAAGAAGCAGTAGACATAGGGTGGAGCTCCAGGCCGCAAACCGGCCATGGCCGAAGACGTTAGCGCACACCTTGGTTTAGGGCGCTTTTCATTCGTCGTGCTCTTTTAGGGTTAATAACGCCTGAATTAAACCGCTGTACAGCCACCGGCCTTTAAGATGCGCTCTTTTGAAGCGGGGTACTTTTCCAGCATGTTGTTAGGCCGAACGGGGCGCGGTGAAAAATTACCACCACAGTTAGGGCATGTATCCCCTAAAACTCCACTGGCACACTCGCGACAAAACGTACACTCAAAGGTACAAATGACAGCCGCCGCCTCAGGGGGTAAATCCTTATCGCAGCATTCACAGTTTGGTCGAAGTTGAAGCATGATTAGGCTCCTGAATAAATGCTTATATAAGCGCCATGCAAAGCGGTTGTCTAGCGGCGTTATCCTCTATATCGATTAATTTATCTGCTGCATTGGCTAAGTAAGCGACGGTGAGCGTACTGCTTTGGTGCAAGCCGCTTGGTTTGTGAGCTTTTTTGGTGCGCCCTGGATTGTGTCGTGTTGATTGGCTGCTTTTAAGTCATTGTTATAGAGATAGGAAATAGCTTTTCACCATTTTGGCGCATTAATTGCACTGGTTAGCTAACGGCTTAGTGAAAAGGACGCGACAGCTACCCATGATTTTCTGCGATATCGCAAAACCGCACGTTGCCTCTGGTCACCGCTTTGATCAAGGCCGCCACTGGGCAGCCTCTTTGGCGTTGCGCTTTGCTCGACGCGATAGCGCCACGCGCATGGTGCAGGCGCGCCACCAGGGGCCGCTACGGGTGCAGCGCCCATTTTACCCAGAAGGCCGCGATGAAGCGTGCCATGTGTATGTACTGCATCCACCGGGCGGGCTGGTGAGTGGTGATGCGCTGACTATTAGCGCTCATGTCGAGCGCAGTGCCCATGCGCTACTTACAACGCCTGCCGCCAATAAACTCTATAAAGCCGACAGCCAGGGCGTAGCCTGGGCGCAGCACACTCGGCTAAGTGTTGAAGATGGCGCCACTTTAGAGTGGTTGCCCCAGGAGACCATCGCCTTTGATGGTTCCAAGGGAGAGCAGCGCACAACGATTGATTTACACGGCAGCGGCCGCTGCCTGGGCTGGGAAGTGATGGCATTGGGACGCCCAGCAAGCGACTTACCCTACGTTTCAGGCCGCATTGAGCAGCACTTCCGCTTAACCTTGGATGGCAAGCCGCTGTGGTTGGAGCGCCAACCGTTAGACCCACTTCACCCACGCTTTGCTGGGCGCTGGGGGCAGGGTGGTGCCACGGTACAGGCCACGCTCTGGGCGGTAGGCATTAGCGACGTGCCTGCGGCGATTGAAGCGTTGCGTGAAGCGCTGCTGAATAGTACACGTTGGGCGGTGACCGGCCGCCATGGCGTGCTGCTACTACGCTACTTGGGTAACTCGCGTAATGAAGCCTGGGCATTATGCGAGCAGGCTTGGCAACTTTTGCGCCCTCTGTGGATCGAGCGAGACGCCCACACACCGCGTATTTGGTTAACCTAATCGAATAGATTGCTGGAGAAACGCCCCATGGAATTAACCCCGAGAGACAAAGACAAGCTGCTGCTGTTCTCTGCCGCCCAACTGGCCGAGCGTCGCAAAGCACGTGGTTTAAAGCTCAACTACCCCGAAGCGGTAGCCCTGATCAGCTTCGAGATCATGGAAGGCGCCCGGGATGGCCGCAGCGTGGCTGATTTAATGAGCTATGGTCGTGAGATTCTTAGCCGTGATGATGTGATGGAAGGTGTGGCTGAAATGGTCGACGAAGTACAGGTCGAAGCCACTTTCCCCGACGGCACCAAGCTGGTCACTGTCCATACGCCTATTGTGTGAGGGGCGATTGAACAACGGAGCAAGCAGATGATTCCTGGTGAATATCAGTTAAAAGACGGCGATATCGAACTGTGTGTGGGCCGCGAGCGGATTACGGTGGAAGTGGCTAATACCGGCGACCGCCCTATACAGTTGGGCTCCCACTACCACTTTGCTGAAGCCAACCCCGCGCTGGTGTTTGATCGCACCAAAACCCGAGGTTATCGCTTGGATGTGGCCGCAGGCACGGCGATTCGCTTTGAGCCCGGCCAAACCCGCGAAGTTACGCTGATTCCCTTTGTGGGCAAACGGGAAATCTATGGCTTCCGTGGTGATGTCATGGGGCCGCTGGATCGCCCTCTAAATAGCTAATGGCGTAAGGCGATTAGGCTAGGGAGGTCATTGCTCATGGGACTGTCTGCGGCATGGATGCCGCAGTCAAGCGTACAGGGACGAATTCACAGCGTGTCCCATGAGTGATGACCTCCCGACTGCCAAGCTTCATCTTTTAGGAGAGGCAACACATGAAACCGGTAAACAAGATCAGTCGGCAAGCCTACGCCGATATGTATGGGCCCACGGTAGGCGACCGCGTGCGCCTGGGCGATACTGAACTATGGATTGAAGTCGAAAAAGACGCCACCCACTACGGTGATGAAGTGAAGTTCGGCGGCGGCAAAGTGATCCGTGACGGCATGGGCCAAAGTCAGCGCAATGATGACACGGTGATGGACACAGTCATCACTAACGCGCTGATTTTAGACTGGTGGGGCATCGTCAAAGCCGATGTGGGTATTCAAAAAGGCCGCATCGCCGCGATTGGTAAAGCGGGCAACCCTGACGTACAGCCCGATGTTGAGATCGTGATTGGACCCGGTACCGAAATTATCTCCGGTGAAGGCAAAATCCTCACCGCTGGCGGCATCGATGCCCATATCCACTTTATTTGCCCTCAGCAGGTGGAAGAGGCGCTGATGAGTGGCGTTACCACCATGCTGGGTGGTGGCACTGGCCCGGCTACCGGCTCTAACGCCACCACCTGTACGCCGGGTGCATGGCATATCGGCAAAATGCTTCAGGCGGTGGACGACCTGCCGATGAATATTGGCCTGCTGGGCAAAGGCAACGCTAGCCTGCCGGAAGGGTTAGAGGCGCAGTTGGAAGCGGGTGCCATGGGCCTTAAGCTTCACGAAGACTGGGGCACCACCCCCGCATCGATTGATAACTGCCTAAGCGTGGCGGAAAAGTACGATGTGCAGATCGCCATCCACACCGACACCCTAAACGAATCAGGCTTTGTCGAAGACACCCTGGCGGCCTTCAAAGAGCGCGGTATTCACACCTACCACACGGAAGGTGCAGGCGGTGGCCACGCCCCGGATATCCTCACTGCCTGCTCGAAAGAGTACGTGTTGCCGTCATCGACCAATCCAACGCGGCCTTACACTATCAACACCATCGACGAACACCTCGATATGCTGATGGTGTGCCACCACCTCGATCCCAATATTCCCGAAGACGTGGCCTTCGCCGACTCGCGCATTCGCCGAGAAACCATTGCGGCTGAAGATATCCTCCACGACCTGGGCGTGATCTCGATGATCGCCTCAGATTCCCAAGCCATGGGGCGAGTGGGCGAAGTGGTCTGCCGTACCTGGCAAACCGCGCACAAAATGAAAGTGCAGCGCGGCCTGTTGTCGGAAGACGAAACGCTGGGTGCGGATAACTTTCGTGCCAAGCGCTATATCGCCAAGTACACCATTAACCCTGCCATTACTCACGGTATCAGCCACGAAGTAGGCTCTATCGAGGTGGGCAAGCTGGCCGATTTGGTGCTGTGGAAACCTGCCTTCTTCGGCGTGAAACCAGCGATGATTATTAAGGGCGGCATGATTGCAGCGGCTCCTATGGGCGATCCTAACGCATCGATCCCCACGCCTCAGCCGGTTCACTACCGGCACATGTTTGGTGCCTTTGGTCGCGCCGCCAGCCAGACCCGGCTGAATTTTGTCAGCCAAGCCGCGTTGGATGCTGGTATTAAAGAGCGTTTGGGCCTGCAGAGTACGCTGGCGGCGTGTAAAAACGTGCGCGGCGTGCGCAAGAAAGATATGAAGCTCAACGACGCTTGCCCGGAGCTGACCGTCGACCCACAAACCTACGAAGTGCGTTGCGATGGCGAAATTTTGACCTGCGAGCCTGCCACCGAACTGCCGCTGGCCCAGCGCTATCATTTATTTTAATTGAGGCTATTTCACTTAGGTCGAGGTGACGGGGGTAGGCCGTAGAGAGGGTCTTTTGCCATGGATGGCAAAAGTAGCGTACAGGGAGGTATTCACAGCGCCCTCTCGTAGGCCTACCCCCGGCACTGCCGCATAGATAGCGAAAGGACGATACCAATGCTGAAACTCATAGAACGCTTAGGGCCAGTGGATGAGAGTGCGGCGAGCGACACACTCACACTGCCCTTCGAACTACGCATTCGCGGGCGCTTAAAAGCCCAAAGCGATAGCGGCCGAGAGCTGGGGCTATTTCTGGATCGCGGCCCAGTGCTGCGCAGCGGCGAAGGCCTGAAAGCCGAAAGCGGCGAAGTCGTGCGCATATGCGCCGCCGTAGAGCCGGTGGTTACCGCGAGAGTGAGTACTGGCTTACCGCTGGCGCGGCTGGCCTACCACTTAGGCAATCGCCACGTTCAACTGGCGCTGGGTGAAGACGCAAAAGGCGCTTGGGTACGCTTCCCGCCGGATCACGTGCTTGAGGAGCTCGCCGTGCTACTAGGTGCTGAACTGGAACACCACGACGATACCTTCGACCCGGAGCCGGGCGCTTATAACCAAGTAGGCGGTGGTGGGCACTCGCATGGCCATTCCCATGGACATTCCCACGGGCACGGCCATTCTCACGACCACGACCACGACCACGACCACGACCACTCGCATGAGCACCATCATGCCCACTGAAACGGCCGCGCCGCAAAGCCAGCGCGATGATTTAGCACTGTTAGGGCTTATGCAACTGGTGAGTCCCGCGCTGCCTATCGGTGCTTTCGCCTTCTCACAAGGGTTGGAAAGCGCCTTTGAGCTTGATTGGGTGCGTGACGAAGCCAGCCTTATTGAGTGGCTAAATGGCGTATTGGAAGATGGCCTAACCCGCTGCGAGCTGCCGGTGTTGGCGCGATTGCATCAAGCGTTTGACCACGCAGATGGTGAGTCTATAGCTGCCTGGGATGAGTGGCTGGCCGCCACCCGCGAAACCGCTGAGTTAGCCGCTGAAGACAGCCGCCTGGGTGCCTCGCTTAAGCGCTTATTAACCAGCCTGGATTTAATGCCAAGTGAGGACTTACTACCCGCCTTATTGCCGACTCATGCGGGCTATGTGACGCTCTTTGGATTCACGGCTCACTCACGTGGTGTATCCGTGCGCCAAACGCTACTGGGCTTTGCCTGGGCGTGGTTGGAAAACCAACTGGCGGTGGCCTGTAAAGCCTTACCGCTGGGCCACACCTCTGCGCAGCGTGTCATTGAGAACATGCGGCCTGCATTAGTGTCCGCGGTTGATCAAGCGCTGACGCTGGAGGATGAAGAGCTAGGTCCCGTGTTGCCCGGTCTAGCCCTAGCCAGTGCATTACACGAAACTCAATATTCGCGACTGTTCAGAAGTTAATGATTTAGAAATTATTCGTTTAGATATTGACGGTTTATAAGTTAATCGCTTAGACGTTAATAAGTTTATTTATTGAGGAGAGAACAATGTCTCACTGTTTACGCGTTGGCGTGGGTGGCCCGGTAGGGTCTGGCAAAACTGCACTGCTCAAGCAGCTCTGTATAGCACTGCGGGACTACTACGATATTGCCGTGGTCACCAATGATATCTACACCCGTGAAGACGCCGACTTTCTGCTCAAGCACGATGCACTGCCCGCAGACCGCATTCTCGGCGTAGAAACCGGCGGCTGCCCGCACACCGCTATACGTGAAGACGCCTCCATGAACCTGGCGGCCATCGATGAGCTGCAAACACGGCATCCTAAGCTTGAGCTGGTAATGGTGGAGTCGGGTGGTGACAACCTCTCTGCCACCTTCAGCCCAGAGCTTTCCGACCTGACGCTCTACGTCATTGATGTTTCCGCAGGTGACAAAATTCCCCGCAAAGGCGGGCCAGGTATCACCAAGTCAGACCTGCTGATTATTAATAAAATCGATATCGCCGAGTATGTTCACGCGTCACTAGACGTGATGGAGCGCGATTCGAAAAAAATGCGCGGCGAGCGACCCTTTGTATTTACCAATCTTTATGATGGCGTAGGGCTTGAAGAGATCATCCGCTTTATTCTTGATAAAGGGATGCTTGATGAGCGGCGCCCGCAGGCAGCAGCAACGGTTTCTGCCTAGCATGCGCTATGGGATCAAGATCGACAGAAGCGTATCGATCTTGATCCCTGCCCGACTTAAATAACCGCCAGTAGACCGCCATCGACGTAAATGATTTGGCCATTAACGTAGTTCGACGCGGGGGATGCCAGATAAACCACGGTACCCACGAGGTCCTCCGGCACTCCCCAGCGTTTGGAAGGGGTGCGATTAATTAGCCAGTCATTAAATTTCGGGTCGTCGGCCAACGGCTGGGTCATCTCCGTGAGCATATAACCGGGGCCGATGGCATTGATTTGAATGCCATGTTCAGCCCACTCCGCGGCCATGGATTGGGTCAACAAACGTACACCGCCTTTGGAAGCCGTATAAGCGCCCACCGTAGAGCGGGCGACTGAACTCATTAGTGACCCAATATTGATGATTTTGCCACCCTTGCCGCGTTTGATCATTTGGCGAGCAATGTTGCGCCCCAACAGGAAAGCACTTGTCAGGTTAGTGTTAATGACGGTATCCCACTGGTCGTGTTCTACCTCAAGCAGCGGGCGACGAAGCTGCATACCAGCATTATTGACCAATATGTCGATATTGATGCCATCGGCGCTAAGCCCCTCAAGCGCCTGTTCGATTGCGTCTTCATTAGTCACATCAAACGCGGTGCTGCGTACAAGGTGACCTTCCTCGGCCAGTGCCTGCCGTGCGGCTTCGAGTTTATCGCGATGACGCCCGTGAATGATAATGTCAGCACCTGCCTGGGCCAGCCCCCGCGCCATAGCGAGCCCAAGCCCGCTGGAAGAGCCGGTAATAAGTGCCGTGCGGCCGGTTAAATCGAATAATGCCATCTTTCTCACCTCGGTTATGATTGTTTTTGATAGCTACGTTAAGCGCTGGTTTACCAGATAACGGAAGCAATAACTTAAACAACAAACTGAATGGACAGCTTAGCCACCCCCTGGCGTTTCACTCAACCTGTGTAATCGGCTGGCGGCTTGGGTCGATATGCCATGGCAAGTTAAGGCGCGAATTGCGCTCCAGCTCAGCAATGACCTGAGCGCCCAGCAGTAAAATAACAGCGCCGACTTCAAGGCTGATCAGTAATACCACCAGCGCTGCCAGCGAGCCGTAGACAGCGTTAACGAACGACAGATTGGCGAAATAGTAGACCAATAACAGCCTTATGCCCTCCCACAGCAGTGCCGCCACAAAACCGCCTACTAATGCGCGACGTAAGGCGATGCGGACGACAGGCAACACTTTATAGATGGCGCTGAAGAGCAGGAACACCCCAGCAAAGCTGGTTAGGTTAAGTACTGGCCCGGATAAACCCGCCAGCGGCAGTTCGCGATCAAAAATAGCCAGCATCAGCTCATTGAGCGAACTGGCGAGGGTGACCACCAGGGTAAGTACCAGCAGGCCGGCTCCCAACACAACCATAAAGGCATAAGGCAGCAATACGGATACCCAGGCGCTGCGCTTGCTGTGCGGGCTATCGGGCGCATGGAAAATGATCGCCATAGCGTCTTCCAGCATACGAAAGGCAAAAGAGCTGAAAAGAAGCAAAATAGGAAAACTAAAAATGCCGATTATATCCCGGGAGTCGAGCAGGCTACGTACAGCTTCCAGCAACAGCTCAGCGTGTGCAGGCGCCATGTGGCGGGCCTGAATGGCCATGACATTAAGCAGATGCTGCTCATCTACCACTTGGGTCAAAAGCACAAAGAGCAGGGCAAAAAGCGGCACGATGGAGAGCAGAATGTTATAGCCCACGCCACCGGCAATCAGGATGCCGCGATTTTTCAGAAAGTGGTGTAATACGCGCCAGGCAAAGTGAGCCAGCCGCGGAAGCAGGAGCAAGACAGCGCTAAAAAATGAGTGGTTTCGAACCATGGCTTGCCATTCTCCTTGAACACTAGGGCCATGATACGCTGATGGCACTAACAAATAACAAGGAGCTCGGTAATTGCTTAATTAGGATTTAGGTGAGATCAGTACGTAGAGATGGGCTGCAAGATGACCCTAAAATAAAAAGGTCGCCCTGACCAGGCGGTAAAATGGGTCAGGGCAACCAAAGATAGGTGGCTAAGCGGCTTGCTTAAAACGGGCCATCCCTGGCCACCACTCCACTACCATGAACGCATTCGCCTGCACTCACCTTAACCTAGGTTATGGAGTGGTGCTTTTTAGCTAAATAGTTGCATATAAAGCAAAAAAATCATCAATAGTGGCTAAAACGACACCGCATAAGTTATTTTTTAGACGATGCGATGATAGTGCTGTTGCAACAAGCCACCGCTAAGCCATCACCTAATACTGCATGTCATGGCGAAAGTTAATGCCCAGACCAGCCCAATAAAATCGGCACATAGACCACCAGCAACAGTACACCAATTAAACCTAGCATATACGGCACAATTGCTCGGGTAATGCGCTCAAGTGGTAGCTGGGTGATGGATGACGCTACGTAAAGGTTAATCGCCACCGGCGGCGTTATCATGCCAATCGAAAGCCCCACCACAATAATCAAACCAAAGTGAATTGGGTCAATCCCCAATTGCAATACCAGCGGCAGCAGCACGGGCGTGAGAATAATCAGCGCACTTGCGGTTTCTATAAACACCCCAGTGAGCAGAATAATCCCCACGATCAGCAGCATAATCACATAAGGGTTAGTGGAGAGTGACAGCACCGCCTGGGCAATCGCTCCCGGCACCTGCCAGCTAGACAGCGTCCAGCTCAACACCGCCGACATCGCAATCACCAGCATAATCACCGCGGTAGTCATCGCCGAACGGATCAGCAGTTTGTAAATCTGCGGCAGGTTCAGGTCACGATAGACAAACAGCGACACCAGCATGGCGTAATTCACTGCCACTACCGCCGCCTCTGAAGGCGTGAAGATCCCCGAGAAGATACCGCCAAGGATAATCACCGGTGTCATCAGCCCCCAGCTGGCATCTTTAAAGGTGTTCCAGATAGTGGTTAGCGAGAGTGGCGTGCCCTTGGGGTATTGCCGCTTATAGGCCTGAGCAATGGCGATAGCCATTAACCCTAACCCCATCGCCAATCCTGGCAAAAAGCCGTTTAGAAATAGCTTGGAGACCGACTGCTGGGCAATCACCGCATAGATAATCATCGGCACCGAGGGCGGGATCACCACCCCGATGGTACCGCTGGCGGCGATTAAGCTAGCCGCCGAGGCCGGGTCATAGCCTTTGCGTTTAAGCTCTGGCACCAGGCTTGAGCCTACCGCCGCCGTGGTGGCTGCACCAGAACCAGAAATGGCCGCAAAGAACATACCCGCCATCACCGAGACCACCGAAAGCCCGCCGCGCATAAAGCCGACCAGCGAATCGGCAAAGCTGACCAGCTTCTCGCTTACCTTGCCCTGGGCCATTAAATCCCCGGCGAGGATAAACATTGGAATAGCCACCAGCGCAAAGGAGTTAATCCCTTGGAACATCTGCTGGGTCACCACCATCAGCGGCACACCGGACTGATGCAGTGCATAGAGTGTGCTGGCACCAATCGCAAAAGCAATCGGCACGCCGAGCAGCATAAATAGGAAGAACAGCCCAAACAGCAGCAGCGTCATAGCGGCTCCTCCTGAGCGTGGGTCGTCTCGTCGCCCAGCAGTAGCTCAATGATATCGACCAGCGCGTACCATGCCATGATCGCCGCACAGATGGGCATCACCGCGTAAACGTAGGTCATGGAAAGCCGCAGCGAAGCGGATTTCTGAAAACTTTGCACCTGCATATAGCGGTAGCCAATCACAATCAGCGTGATCAAAAACGCCAGCACGATCAGCAGAGCGGCAAGCCGCGCGATTTGGCGCAGGCGGACGGGCAGCGCATCCACCGCAAAGGTCACGGCAATGTGCCGGCCGCGCTGAAAGGCGAGAGTGCCCGCTAAAAAGGTGATCCACACCAACAAAAAGCGAGCGACTTCTTCGGTCCAGCCCACGGCGGTAAACAGCACCCGTGAGACAATCTGCAGGGTAATTACTCCAATCAGCGCCGCCATGCCCGCAAAGACCACGGGCTGGATGATCGCATCCAGCCCGCGCTCAATTCGCCGCAGTAGCGTTAACAGCGGTTGAGTCGATGTGGTCACTTATTGCAGCGCCTCCTGAATGCGCGGCAGGTAATCACCGAACTGCTCGCCGTACTTCTCATACACCGGCGCCACGGCCGCCTGGAAGGCTTCCATGTCCGGGGTTTCGTTGATCTCCATACCTGCATCGCGCAGAGCTTGTAGCTGCTCAGCTTCCATCTCCGCATTCACTTGGCGCTCATGCTCGGCGGCTTCCTGGGCGGCTTCAAGCAGTACCTCTTGAGCCTGTTCAGGCAGTTGATTCCAGGCGGGCATACCCATGACAAAAATCGCCGGGGCGTAGGTGTGGCGCGAAAGCGTCATGTAGCTTTGGGTTTCATCCAGGTTAAACGAGTGAATCACGTTCACCGGGTTCTCCTGGCCGTCGATGGTGCCCTGTTGCATGGCGGTGAGCGCTTCTGTCCACGCCATGGGAATGGCGTTGGCGCCCAGCTCGCGGAAGGTATCGGTGTAAACCGGATTTTCCATGACGCGAATGCGCAGGCCGCCCAGATCTTCCGGCGAGTTTACGGCGCGCTCGCTGTTGGTCAGGTTGCGGAACCCGCGTTCGGCGTAGGCCATGCCTTTCAGGTTCACTTCAGAAAGCTTATCAAGCAGCTCCTGGCCAATCGGGCCATCAAGCACTTCGTAAGCGGCTTCCGGGGAGGGGAACAGGAATGGCAGCTCAAACACCGCCATCTCTTCAACAAAGTTGGCCACCGGCCCGTTGGTGATCACGCCCATATCCACCGTGCCGATCTGCATGCCTTCCAGCAGCGTGCGTTCGTCACCCAGTGAGGCATTGGGGTAGATATCAATGCTCACCTTGCCGTCGGTGCGCTCTTCTACCAGCTCTTCAAACTTGGTGGCGGCAATATGGAAGCCGTCCTGCTCATTGACCACATGGGCCAGGCGCAGAGTAACGGGGTCCATATCAGCAAAATCGTTGGCGTTCGCGGCGCTAACCAGCGCCAGTGAGATGCCCAGTGCCAGCGTGCTACGTGCAAATGTTTTCATATTATTGTGTTCCCAATGGACTAAGGTGCAGAAGTGCTCCCAAAGCATGCACTACAGCAGGGAAAACGGTCAATCGAACAAGCCCGCAAAACCGCTTCCCGGCTGGACACAGCCGCTCCGCACAGTTACGATACGCACCCACAAGCGCCCGTAGCTCAGTTGGATAGAGTATCGGCCTCCGAAGCCGAGGGTCGCAGGTTCAATTCCTGCCGGGCGCGCCAAATTGTGAAAAGGGGCCTGCGATTTATCGCATGCCCCTTTTTTGTCTTTAATTGATCAGAAACGGTCAATCGGTATAATTAAATAAATTTAAACTACCCTGCTTAGTTTCTACGAAGCACCGAGGTGGGAATGGATCGCTAAGTGGCATTTTGGTACTCTGAGTTTTTCATCTAAGTCTAGAAGGCAGGATACTAATGTCTCATGCAGAGGACATTCTGACTGCTAACGTTTAAAACTGCTCTTAGATATTTTCAGGTTTTCAACCAGTTGTTGTAAATAGCCTGCAAGCTTACCTGGAACGTTTCGCTGGGAAGGGACGAATGTAATGAAGGTATGCTTTGTGGTAATGGGTTTCGGCAAAAAAACCGAATATGAAACTGGTCGTACGCTTGATCTGAATGCTACATACGAGACCATTATCGAGCCTGCCGTCACTGCACAAGGCTTGAGGTGTATAAGGGCTGATGAAATTACACAGTCAGGTTTCATCGATGTAAAAATGTACGAGATGCTTCTTAGGGCCGATCTGGTCATAGCTGACATTTCTACTGGTAACGTAAATGCCGTTTACGAGTTGGGAGTGCGGCATGCACTTAGACCTAATTCAACTATTATCATGAATGAAGATCGGGGCAAGCTGTACTTTGATCTGAACCATATCAACACATTTAGTTACCAGCATTTCGGCGATGACATTCTGGCGCGTGAAGCCAAAAGAGCAGTGAAGGAACTAGGAGAACTTATTGGCGCTGTAATGGCTGCCCAAGCTGTTGACAGCCCCGTTTACACATTTCTCCCCAAGCTCATTTCGCCAAGAATGTCCGATGAAGAATATGAAGAGTTGCTGGAAGAGGCCGAGGAGGCGCAGCAGCGGTTTTCTCGCCATATGCGTGAAGGCGAAAAATTCATGCGTCAAAGCAGACACGACTTGGCAAGTCAAGAGTTTGCGGTGGCTAGGGACATGAAGCCAAGCGAGCCTGACATTCTACAGAAATTGGCATTGACTACATATAAAGCAAAGCTCCCAGACGAAATCTCGGCATTGCGCGCGGCCCTTGAAATTATTCGAGTTCTCGAACCTGAAGCTTCTAACGATCCCGAGACTGTTGGAGTAGCTGGCGCGATCACCAAACGCTTGTGGCTGAAGGAAGGAGACCTCGAGTCGCTCGAGGCTTCCATCCAGTTTTATCAACGGGGATTTGAGGTCAAGCGCGACTATTATAATGGCGAAAACCTTGCGATATGCTTCGAGTTTCGTGCTCAGGTTCAATCAGAGAAGCCTGAAAAGGTATTTGACTTTATGAGTGCCCGCAAAATTCGGCAGTCGATTATAAATTTACTGTTGCCGCTATTGGACTCTGCTGACTTTTTTGATCGACTCGACAAACGCTGGATTTACGCAACGTTGGCCAACTGCTATTTCGCCATTGAGCGATTAAATGAGGCTGAAGCTTTCGAACATAGGTTTTTGGGTGCAGCTGAAGCGCAATGGGAAATAGACACTTATATGGCTGGCAAGGAAGAACTGTTTACCATCAGGCCAGAGCGGCTAGCAATGCTATCATCTGTCCAAAATTAAGAACTGGTATTCGGGGCGTATCATTGCTCCAAACTAATATCGTACGCTGAGATATTAGTTTCGATAGAGGAGCGGTTCAGTTTAATTGGTGCAAATTTTAATGGCTACCATCAGCGTAACTAAAACCTCTGTCTGCGTTTATATGGGCTATTGGGTGACTGCTATTGCTCATGTGCTGGACACTAGACAAACAGCGAGCGCGGGAACTACCCATTCCAAACAGCGTTTACCAAAATATTAGTTATGAGGTAGTAAATGCAAAACTCTGATTTTCCAGGTCTCTATCAAGCAGCCGACAAGCTCTCTGGGGATGCACAATCGAATTTTTTCATCGCCCTGGTTATTAACCTAGTGTTCTTGGTGGCGGTGGCGATCATTTCTGTCATTAATTATCCTCATTGGATATCGGCTGTTATCCAAGCCGCACTGCTTGCTGGAACACTGGCTAGCTCCGTGTACCTCGCGGCGAAGAGGCCTGAGCGGCTTTGGTACTCCGGGCGGGCTGTCGCTGAGTCAATCAAGACTATAACCTGGCGTTACGTTTCCAGGGCAGAGCCTTTTCATGAAAACGATGAGGCAGCCAAGCAACACTTATTACAAAAACTTATCCAAGTGGTGCGGCAAAATTCGGGGGTATCAGATAAACTAATTAGTCATCTATCTGCTTACCAAATTACGGCAGTAATGAAACAACTTAGGGACGAGGAATGCGCTATGCGACGTGACACTTATGTGAAATTTCGTATTAACGATCAGTTGGACTGGTACGCGCGAAAGGCCAAATTCAACGCCACTGCAGCAAAATGCTTTTTCACTGCCTTGATATTCGTTAACTCTATTGCCTTTATTTGCGCTTTGATCAAAATAGCCAACGTTCAGTACCAATATTTTCCCACGGATGTGCTGATAGTTATTGCAGCTAGTCTACTAACCTGGATGCAGGCTAAGCGTTTTACAGAGCTCTCTGCTTCGTATGCTTTAACGGCGCACGAAATCACTTTGATAAGAGAGCAAGCACAAGAACTAGCTACAGATGATCAGTTGTCAAAATTTGTGGGCGATGCTGAGAATGCCTTTTCGCGAGAACACACCCAGTGGGAAGCACGTAAAGATAATTGAACGAGTGTCTTCAGCGCGTTTTCAAGCTATCTAAAAAAGCTTAATGTTCTTGCGCGTTCTTACGCTTACTTTAGCTCGTCACCAAGTTTCGACCAAGCAACGCTCTTAATTCCATGGTCTTTTAGCCACTCAGGGGGGACGCCGTCGTATCGAGTACCCGAGTACACAGCCACCACTTTTTTCCCAAGTTCCAGGCTTTTCTCAACCTCCCACTTAACCCACTTGCTCTGAACTGCATTAGGGGAAATGAATACAACAGTAACCGAGGCCCGGTTGATACGTTCTGCAATTTTGCGCCTAATATACTCGGCCTGAACGCTATCATAGGGTTCACGAACAGAGTGGTCATTAAACTCTATATCGTTATTGTCATTTTTTGCTTGAGCTCGCAGCAGGTTGACCTCATTCATGTCTTCAGTCGCAAAACTTATAAACACGTTTCGCTTGCCCTCGTTAAGCGCAGCTTTGGCTTTCTGCTCTAGCGATTTCACATCGCCAAGTCGGCTCCATCCTCCTATGCTGCTCCCGCCCATTACTGGTTTCCCTCGAATTTGAATTCGTTGCAGGCAATGCAGTTACCGCATGCCTCTTCTTCCCCTAGATGGCAGGAATAAGTCTGTGTAATCCCTTTTTTGGCTGCTAGTGCCACTACATCTGATTTGGTAAATAAAGCCAGCGGAGCTAGTACCTTGATTTGTCTTCCCATGCATAGGCTTATCATGCTCTCAGCTTCCGTCAGGAATCTAGAGGTTTGATCGGGGAACAAGCTGGTGCTTTCATGAAGTAGACCTATCGAGATTGCGTCTGCATTTTTTTTATACGCATAAGCAGCCGCTGTAAGCAAGAAAAGCATATTTCGTCCAGGCGTAAACGCGTCGTCAATAATATGCAGATTGGAATCCGTAAGCCCTGAGTTTATCAATTTTCCAAATCCTGACAAATCAGCGATCTCAGGCTCAGGGAGGCCGAACTTCTTCATGGCTAATTTGCAGGCAGCTAGCTCTTTCTCACGTGCGCGCTGACCGTAATCTATGAAAAGCGGAAAAATCCGCAGCCCTTCTTCTATCGCCAATTTCGCAACCAGTGTGGAGTCTAGACCTCCAGAAACGAGTGTCACAATGCTCATAATATAATAGCCTCCTGCTTACGGTTCGCAACGCGCATGACAATCCATATTGCCCAGTCTAGCAGCCCGACCGGGCAACTCATTTCCCACGCATGATCGCGTAACCGTTGTTCATGACGACCGTACTGGCTCAGCCCAGATATGGATGCTTGAGTGCCCGAGTAAATGCCTTGAGCAGACATATAATTAAGGACATGTCGATCTAAAATAGCCAGGTCATAAGTTACACCACAGTTACGCAAGAACATGCTTGCCTGCTTAGGCCCAATGCCGCAAGCATTGGCAACAAGCCATGCCCGTGCGTCGTTGACGTCCCTGCTGATCAAGGCACTCAATGAGCCACCGGTGTCCACTACCGCAGCCCAAGTGGACGCGAGTTGACCAGCTTTAGCTTTAGGGAACCTGTAGCTGCGCTTTTTGCCCTCTACGTCTAAAGGGAGGCTCAGTACCGCTAACAAACGCTCAGGGAGATCTAGTTGATCTTTTTTATTTTGATAAAGAAATCCTTGCGCATCTATCGCATCTGCCGCCGCTATGGCAAGTGAGTAGGGTACTTGGCTGCTTAGAATGCAGCACGACAACTCCCACCAGAGGTGGCGTTCGTCTGACACTACTCCCTCCTCTATGCGTAGGCGTATGTCAGGGCAGACCGCTGCTACCGCTCTAGACAGCGCTTCGGCACTATAGCTGGTCATGAAAATATCTCCGGAAAGAGCTTTCTAAGCTCACGGGCAGTAGACATTCGCGTAATGCCAATCGCGAAAAGCTCGGCTTCCTTGGTCGCAATCATAGAGCGCATCATGACCCCAAATTCTTTATAGTACTCCAGATTGTACAAGGCTACTCGGCCGGCATATTTAATATCAGGGGCGGCATCCACCATATTGAGGAACGGCGTTCGATCACCGGACTTTCTAAAAAAGTCAAAATGCTGGAAGTGATGCAGGCGATTCTCTTCTCTATCAATTGAAAAGCGGCACCATTCCAGTCCGTCAAAGGTGTCAGCTCCGGCAGCGACAAGCACTGCGATGCTCCAAGGATTTCCGGTGCCCAGCAAATGGATGGGCTGGTAGTAGGACAGTTTGTCGAGTTCCGTCCTTACTTTTTTCATAGTTCTAGCCCGAAGCACCATACCCGCTCCCAGCTCTCGTTCCGCGATCGCTATGATTTGAGGACGGAGTCGTTCTGATACACCACGCACGATTTGAGGTAGACGCTTCAAACCAGCCTCATCTTGTGATACATGGACGATAGGTAGCACAGGGGCCTGAGTGTATTCGGAGTCGCGTTTTACTGCTTGGACAACTTCTTCAATAGCTTTTTCTATATTTTTACTCGGCTTCATTTCATCAAAGCAAAACGCCCAGTCATGAGGTGTTCCCAGCAAAGCCTCTTTGAAATGAGAGGGCGTCCAGTCCTTATCTTCCATGCGATCAGCTTCATAGTTCCCTGAATCGATAAGAACGAATCCGCCTTGACTACGATAGTCCTGAATCTCCTTGACTATCTTTTTCCTTTCTTCATCTTCAGATTTTACTAGATCATAAGCAGAGACTAGGATTGATCCAGTTTTATGTGCGTTTAGCACGCTCAGTGCCTCAGCGGGTGTGAACTGGGTCTCATGAGATGAAACGGACATGAAGACATTCGGAATCGGCAATTGTCCTTCATGAATTGCTTCAAGCCGACTGGGCGGGCTCTGAGGTTCGATGATTTCTCCGACTTTAATCTGCAGTATTTTCACTTCTTCTGCAGCTACATCACCTTTCCATGCCCGAAAATCAATGTAGCTGAAGTGCCCATAAGGATAAGGTGGGTCGCTGTCATCCAAAATCAATGGGATGACCTTTTTGTCGTATTTAACCGCGAGACTGAGCTCCCCAGTCACCGCTGGTTTGCTAGCGAAGGAAGAGTACAGTGCGACAACGCATTTCGAGCTCTGAATTTTCTCTTTTATAATTGTGCCAAAATCGCCAACGACACGATCATCTAACCAGACATTCCATGATGAGGATAGAAGGTCTCGAACCTTCACTGCGGTGTCACGGTTTTCCTTAGCATAAATAAGGTAAACGTCCGGCATGGGTTGGTCGTGCCTCAACTGGTTACATTCCATTGCACATCCCCAGGGCGGTTCCATTTATTGTTGTGAGCAATGCGTTCACCTGCGGCCCAAGCTGCAAGATAGATGGCTGATGCGAAGTCATCGGTTGCCTCAAAAACTGTGGCCAGTGAGGTTGTCGTATTTGATCTCTCGTGGAGCACAACTATAGGCCTTCCTAGTGCCTGCTCCTTTTGAACTCGAATCAAAGCTTGCGGGGTTAGGCCATCATCAATGACGAGCGTGGCATCCGCTCTCCAAGACTCGACTGATTGTTCCATCTCAGGGTGCATCACCTCCATTCCCAATTCTTGTAAGGCAAAGCGGGCTTCTTCCAGGGTATAGCGTTGGCCGATGGACTCGGTACCTCCCTCAATTGAAATTCGTGCACCCACTTTCGCAACAACGGGTTGACGCTGAGAAAGAGAAAGGGGATCAAACACAAACGCACGCGTCTCGCAATAAAGTGATACTGACCGCGACGCCAAATCGGCAGCTTTAGCGGCGGGTAATTTTCTTTCTGCCCAGTACACAGCAAATACTGCGCTGAAAATGTCTCCAGTTCCGATTTTAAAAACTTTTCTTGAGTAGTAAGCGGGTACGTGGGAAATGCTTCCTGCTGCATCGTAGACCGATGCTCCGCAAGCGCCTTTTTTGATAACAATGACTTGAGCGCCAACTTCCTTTATTAAATGAAGTGCAGCTTTATCAAGATTATCTATGCCTGTAGCTTTACGGATCTCAAGCTCATTGAGTACCAACGCTAATTCTCCAGCAGTTGAACCATTTGCCGAAAAAGGCTCTGGATTACGCCAAGTCTGAGGATCATAAACAGCGCGTTCAGCTGTGACGATTGCATCGCCTTCTAGGAATCCGAAGCGCAATACTGCTTCCCCTGTGACCTCTAGTGCAGGCAGCCGAACGAGAGCGTCCCGCGGTGGCTCGACATGAGGGGAAGATAAAGGATGAAAATAGGCAAAGACGATGGACGAGGATCGGGCAACGGTGGTGGCAATCACTCCCTTGCTTCGCAGCGTCTGAATAGCAGCATCGTCGGCAGGGGAGGCGTAGGTATAAAATTCAGATTTCGGTGACAATTCGGTCGTGGCCATCGCAGCGCGGCCTCCTGAACCCATTGTGGCGTCCCAGTGCGGTATATCGCATAATTCTCGGTAAAGACCGCCCACAATGTGCATGTCTTGCCCTCAGTTATCCAATGGTCTAATCGAGTAACCCTGATGAACCTAGCGACAAATTAGAGCTTTCCTTCCATAATTTATGGGCTAAGAATTTCTCCATGCGCGCTAATTTGTTCAGGTTGAGCCGGATTTCAGTTCCGTAGGTACCATTTAAATCTATAAAAGCGCTAAGAACAACTTGGGCAGTATTTTTATTGTCATTTGAGGTTACTATTCTGCAACTGAGAAAGGGATGCAATTTCGCTGACTCGGTAATGGGGTTGTCAGCAGGTCATTGAGCATTTTCGGGTAATCATTACATCTATCATCGATACATTGCTATTAAAAAGCTGAGGTACATGGGCAGGATGGTCATTGGCCGATTTTTTTCTGAAGCGGCCATTTGGGGTTGCTCTAGATGGATTGTCGTCATATAAAACAGACTAGTTATCTCTGTGGTAAATTAAGACGACATCTTCCGCAATGTTCGAAGGTATTATTTTTGAAGACGGTCAAAATGTGGTGCTCATTAGATGTGGAAGGGAGATGCTTGGATAATTAGTACCATTCCATGGCATTAATTCGCGCTTATTAGCACTCAACTGGTTGGCCATCATGCATCGTCAAGAAATTTTATGTTGTTAGCATATTTGACATCCGACCGCTCAAAGCTGCAGCGCCTCAATCTTGCAGATATTACTAGAAAAAGCATACTCTATCTGTGGCCGTCAATTCGGCGCCACATCGCTCGATTTTTTGCTTTCAGCATGGAACTTTGTTCCGCAGGTTCTTCATTTAATTAATTTTTCTGAAAGTTGAAAATGTGATTAACAATCATAGTGTAGAGTAATAATTTTAATGGAACAGGTTTAAATATGAAATTAGGTGTGGGAATAGGAAGTATAAATATTGCTGAGCATAGTCCTTCTTGGCGAAAACAGTTTTTAAGAGAATCTAACGCTATTCGGTCAGCTATGTCAGACAAATATATCTATATTGATCATGTTGGCTCAACGTCTGTTAAAGGTTTATCTAGTAAGCCTATAATCGATATATTAATCTCATTAACTGATTGGAAGTCCGCTGCAGAAATTGTTACTAAGCTGGAGGGCTTAGGCTATTGTATAAGCGAAAAATGTGATGATGTTCCTCGGTATTTTTTAACTAAGTATTCTTCAAATGATTCTGGGTGTTTTCATGTACATATATGTCAGCCACATTGTCGCTGGGGACGTGACATGCTTATCTTTCGAAATGAGCTTGAGTCAGATAGTGAATTGGCTCTGAATTATGTGTCCTTAAAAAAGCAACTTGCTAAGAATTATTATGAAGATGTTACATCTTACATGCTAGGCAAGAAAGATTTTATTGAAAGCCGATTGCGAGAGACTGCAAGTGAGTTTAGTGTAAACAAGTTGCTTGCTCATCAGCGGGCTGAATCTGATAAGGCTGAGCGCCTTCAAATTTTTATGATGCTGGCTCAATTATTAATCGCTTTAACGGCTGCTGTCTCGGTGTATTCTAGGGATAATAAATATCTCTTTTTAGCAGCGATTTTTGGCTTCATTATTATGCTTTTTTGGCTGTTTTTTAGTAAGGCTCAACAACGTTATCGGTCTTCAGGAGACCAAGCACGTCGTGCCGTTTTAATTATGAGCGGGCTAGGTTTGGAGCCGCCAGCGGGCCAAAAACTTCGTATAAGCGATGGCTTCAATGCAACTATTTCGAAGAAAACGCTTCGGCGTGAAGAAGATCATTTTTCCAGTAGAGAAGCTCCAAGCTATAAGCGGTTATCCGAGATGATTGAGGAATCTTCGTATTGGACGCGAGATCTGCAACAAGCTAGCGCAAAAGTAATGATCATAACTTTACTTTTTTTAGCAGCAATTGTATCCGTCATTGGTGGAGCTGCAATTGCTTCATTGGAATCAAATAGTTTGATGTCTCTCTCTCGCGCAATGATAGCGATAATGATCTTTGTAATCTCATCTGATTCGCTTGGTCTATTGCTTGCCTATCGAAGCTCCGCTGTTACCATTGATGAAATATTCAAGCGGGTAGAGAACGTAGCTTCTAGAGGTTACTCAGAGTCCGATGTTCTACTTCTTATGTCAGATTACAATGCAGCTATTGAAAGAGCACCAACCCCCTTGCCTTGGATTTATAAATTTAGACAGAGAAGACTGAGTTTGCGTTGGCAAGCCTATGTGGAAGCTAAGCTATCTAGCAAAACTGGAATATGATTTTTTTATAATTAAGATTTTTTGTTAGTTAAGTTTAAAAAATATTATTAAAGTCGTCGCCGACTAGGGGCACTCAGTAGAGGTTGAGACATTTAATTAGCCGGTGTTAGCTGTATAACAGCTAGTAGTTACCGACTGTTATTGGTCTTAAGTGTTATATTTCAATGCTCCATCTCTTAATTAGTCTCGACATAAGAGCTAGTCATTAGCAACATACAGCAATAGTCGCAGCGCTTGGGGGATTGAGTTGCAGTCTTGGATAGTTTCGCAGAGATGCGCGTTCACGACTGAGCATATATCAGGTCGCTGATAGTCTCGAATGCAACCTCCAGAGCCTCACCAATTAAAAACAGGGGCCTGCGATTCCTCGCAGGCCCCTGCTCGGCGGAGCCTAATCTTCCGGCTTCAACTCTTCCTGCCTAGGTGGGCTGCCCACCCTCACTTCACTCAAATCCTCCTGGGATAAGCCCTGATACAACGCAAACATCATAACAAACACCAGAATAAACATCGGCAGACCAACAACGGTGATGACCTCCTGCAGGGCAGTAAGCCCGGCATCGCCCGCCAGCACAATCAGCATGGCGGCCAGCATCCCTTCGGAAACGCCCCAGAAAACCCGCTGATGCCAGGGGCCGGGGTCTGAGCTGCCGGTACACAGCATATCGACGACTAGCGAGGCGGAGTCCGATGAGGTGGCGAAGAAGATGGCGACGATCACCACCGCGAGCCCCTGAATTAAGGTAGCGGCGGGGAAGTTGTCAAAAAATGCGAACATGGCGAGGGGGATGCTTTCCGCGACCGCTGCCGACAAGACGCCAGCCTGATCCCCCATGGCTTCGCGGGCACTGGTGCCAATGCCATCAATCTCCATCGCAGACCAGCCAAAGATGGCAAACCAGACCAGCGTAAAGATGGAAGGAGCGAACAATACGCCAAGTACGAACTCCCGGATGGTGCGGCCACGGGAGATCCGCGCTACGAATATGCCAATGAAAGGCGACCAGGTAACTGTCCAGGCCCAGTAGAAGACTGTCCAGCTACCTTGCCACCCCCAACCGCTGCCGTCATTACTGGTGTATCTCGCCAGGGTGTCATTCCAGAACGCCATGGGCAGCAGGTTGGTAATATAGAGGCCAAAGGTTTCCACAACGGCACGTAATAGAAAAACGGTCGAGCCGGTAAACAGCACAAAAACCAACAGGCCAACCGCCATCCCGATATTCATATTGGAAAGCCGTTTTATACCTGAATCCAGCCCCGCCACAATCGACCCCACGGCGACAGTGGTCAGCACGGCGATGATCAGCACTTTGGTAAATACGGCGTCTGGAACGCCAAACAATTCCGTTAGCCCCGCATTGATCTGCTGGGTGCCCAGGCCTATAGAAACTGACACCCCAAACAGGGTGCCGAGAATGGCAAAGATATCGAGGGTTTTACCAACGGGGCCGTAAATGCGTTCGCCTAAAAGGGGATAGAAGACTGAGCTAAAGCGCATCGGCAGGTTGTAGCGATAAATAAAGTACGCAAACGCCAGGCCCGGCATAGCGAAAATCGCCCAGGTATGCAGCCCTAGGTGATAAATCGAAAAGCTCATGGCGTCATCTGCGGCTGCCACCGAGAAGGGCTCGACACCCGGCCGAGGGGGCGTTGAAAAGTGGGAAATAGGTTCAGCTACACCCCAGAACATCAACACCGTACCAATACCGCCAGCGAACAGCATGGTGAACCAGGAAACATTGGTATAGGCCGGCTTGGCATCATTGCCACCCAGGCGAATTGCACCGTAACGGCTGATCGCCAGCCACAGCAGGAAGGCCACCCAGCTCGTTACCCCTAAAATAAAGAACCAGCCAAGGTTAGTAACGATCCATTCCCTACCTGCACCGAAAGCATCGCCGATGGGGTCTGGCGCAATCAGTAGCGCCACTAGGAAAACAACCATGATCCCTGCGGATGTAAAAAAGATCGTGGGATCTGTCTTAAGGCCTAGCTTTCGAGCAAGTGCATCCATCGTTACGTCTCCCTGAATTGTTGTAACCCCGTCTTTTAAAGCCAGACCTTCACTCGTTTTTTTATAAGCACCCTTTAAACAACGTAGGAGCTATAGGCGAATAACGCCACGCGGGGTTGCCGGAGAGTGGTCGGATCACACTGTGACGACCGGGTGACATACACGTTTCAGTCGTGTGTCATTAAGAGATAAGTCATTGATATTGGGTTAGCGACGCTGTTGGCGTTGCTGAGAGGAGGCTGATTAGCGGCTGAAATTATCATCAAAATGACATTGTCTAGACAACTGGTGTTCATCTCCTTCTACCAGAATGGCGCTATCCCTAAAGGAGAAGCGTCATGTCTATTCCTACTATTAACGCTGAAGGCTTAAACAAGTCTTTTGGACACCGTCAGGTGCTAAACGACGTCAGCTTTCGCGTTGCAAAAGGCGAGATGGTTGCGCTGATTGGGCCATCCGGCTCAGGCAAGTCCACGTTACTACGCCATTTGGTCGGTCTGACCTGCGGAAACCGTCATCAGGGTGGCCGTGTGTCGCTGATGGGTCGTGAAGTGCAGGCGAGCGGGCATTTGCGCAGAGCCGCTCGCATCGAGCGCTGCCGCACCGGTTATATCTTTCAGCAGTTCAACTTGGTAGGGCGTCTCAGCGTACTGACCAATGTGCTGGTTGGGCAGTTAGGCAGCATGTCGCGGCTAAGAGCTCTCTGTGGCCGCTTTACCGATCAGGAGCGCCAGCGTGCGCGCGCTTGCTTAGCGCGAGTAGGGCTGGAAGAGCTCATGCATCAGCGCGCCAATACGCTTTCGGGCGGACAAATGCAGCGGGTCGCCATTGCCCGGGTACTCATGCAGGACGCCGAACTGATTTTAGCGGATGAACCCATTGCTTCTCTCGACCCGCGTAGTGCCCGCGAGGTCATGGAAATTCTCAGCCGCATCCACGCTGAAGATGGCCGCACTGTCGTCGTCACCCTGCACCAGGTCGATGTAGCGCGTCGCTATTGCCACCGTGCCGTTGCGCTCAAGGATGGCCGCTTGTACTTCGATGGCCCCATTAACGAACTCACCGATGAACGCCTACAAGCGCTTTACGAAAATGCCGATCTTGATGAGCTCCGCGCAAGCGAAGCCTCAAACGGCGAAGCGCTGTCCAGTGATCGCAGAGATAGAAGGCCACATACCGTCGTAACGCCGGTGCTGGGCTGATACCTGTGCCGATCACGTATGAAACTTGCCATTGATAACCCTATTACTCTGGAGAGACACCCATGACGTTTAAATATCGCCGTTTGGTTCTGCCGCTGATGGCGGGAATTAGCCTGGTGGCTAGCGCTCAGCTGTTCGCCGCCGAAACGCTCAAGTTTGGCATTATTTCTACCGAATCGAGCCAGAACCAGCAACCTATGTGGCAGCCGTTTCTGGATGATATGTCACAGAGCCTTGGGGTAGAAGTTGAGCCCTTCTTTGCGACCGATTACGCCGCGGTGATTCAGGCAATGCGCTTCGATCAGATCGATCTCGCCTGGTACGGCAACAAATCGGCGATGGAAGCCGTCGATCGTGCGGGTGGCGAGGTGTTTGCCCAGACGATCCCTGAGAGTGGTGAGCCAGGGTATTGGAGCTTGATGATTGTGCATGAGGATAGCGACCTGCACAGCATCGAAGACGTATTGGCTAACGCATCTGATCTCGTCTTTGGTAACGGCGATCCCAATTCAACGTCTGGTTACTTGGTGCCCGGTTACTACGTGTTTGCCCAGAATGACGTGGATGCTTCTTCTGCCTTTAAGCGCACCTTGAACTCTAACCATGAAACGAACGCGCTTTCGGTCGCCAACCGACAGGTCGATGTGGCGACCTTCAATACCGAGAGTATGGCGCGCCTGGAGATCACCGCACCTGATAAAGCGGAACAACTTCGCGTGGTGTGGACATCTCCTCTGATCCCTTCTGATCCCCTCGTATGGCGCAGCAACCTGCCCGAGGAGACCAAAGAGAACTTGCGCGACTTCTTCTTCAATTATGGCGAAAGCGAAGAACAGAAGGAGATTTTAGCCCCACTGCAGTGGAGTCATTTTGCTCCTTCCAGCAACGATAGCCTCTTACCGGTTCGTCAACTTGCGTTGTTTAGTCAGCGTGCTGATATCGCCAATGACCAGAGTCTCTCTGACACTGATCGTGAAGCGCAGCTAGCGGCGTTAGATGAACAGCTGGATGCGCTCAATCAACGCCTCAAGGAAATGGAAGAGGCTGAATCGGACGCTCCCTCTGTGGCCAACGCCGAATAACGCTCAAGCACCTAATTGATTATCCACGGCGGGGGATCGCTGGCCGATCCCCCAGCCCGGAGAGACCATGAATACTCACGCTTCTCAAATGACCGCATCGTTGCAGCGCCGACGCAGCTGGTTTTCGCTAATCGCCTGGGGTGTGTTGCTGGGTGTGCTGGCCTGGTCCTGGCAGGGTGCCGAAATGCGCCCCAGCTTGCTGGTGACGAATGCTGACAACATGGCCACATTGGCTGGGGATTTCTTTCCCCCCGCGTTCGGCAATCTGGGTCATTACATCAATCAAATGTTGATAACGATCCAAATCGCTATTTGGGGCACATTGCTGGCCATCATTGTTGCGGTGCCCTGCAGCCTGCTCTCTTCCGAAAACTTGGTGCCCTGGTGGGTTTACCAACCGATGCGTCGCCTCATGGACGCGTGCCGTGCCATCAATGAACTGGTCTTTGCCATGCTATTCGTGGTGGCCGTAGGGCTGGGGCCTTTTGCCGGCACGATGGCTCTGTTTGTTCACACAACGGGTGTGCTGGCGAAGCTGTTTTCAGAGGCAGTGGAAGCCAGCGATGCGGGCCCAATGGAAGGGATTCGCGTGACAGGAGCAGGGCGTATCGAGGAGATCACGTTTGGACTGATCCCTCAGGTACTACCGCTATGGATATCGGTCAGCCTTTACCGCTTCGAGTCGAATATTCGTTCTGCCACCGTACTCGGCATGGTGGGTGGCGGCGGCATTGGGGTGGCGCTGTGGGAAACCATGCGCGGATTTCAGTTCGCTGAAACCGCCACCATTATGCTGGTCATCATCGTCGCCGTCACGTTGCTTGATGTGGCCTCCCAGCGTTTACGCAAGCGCTTCATTTAGCTTGGCAACCCAGCGTCTATTTGGCAGGAGTATAAATGTCTAGACAACTGATACAGCACCACCGTCAGGAAGCGAGCGAGCCGCGCTATCGCCAGTTGGCCACGATTCTGGCCCAGGAAATCCGTAGCGACCATAGCGCCGGTGACCAGCTACCCAGCGAACAGGCATTGGCCAAACGCTTTGAGGTAAATCGCCATACGGTTCGCCGTGCGCTGGATGAACTGGTCGCTGCCGGCATGGTGACACGCCATCAAGGGTGGGGCACGCAAGTGGTAGACCGGCGATTGGACTACATGGTGAGCGCCGGTAGCAAGGTCACCCACAACTTAGCGGAATTGGGGCTTAACACCGAAACACGCTGTTTAGATCAAGGGCTTTTGCGACCGCCAGAAGCGATCGCTCAGCGCTTTGAACTGGCGGAGGGTGAGTGTCTGTTATGCGTGGATACGCTGCGGCTTGTGGATGATGCTCCGCTGCTTCATCTGCGGCATTGGTTCGATGGCACGCGCGTACCCGGCTGGTGTGAGCGTTATCGCGGTGGCTCTACCCGCTCGGTGCTTGACCAGCACTATGGTCTGCGACTCTCCCGCGCCGAAGTGCGCCTGGAGGCAGTTCAGGCGGATCGTGACGATAGCCGCTTACTGCAGTGCCCTCAGCTTGCGCCGCTACTGATTCTGACCAGCGACAACGTCGATGAATCACGGCGCCTGGTGGAAATTTCCGTCAGTCGCGCCCGGGCCGACCGTGTTGCCTACCACTTCGATTTTCCGAATGAGCGCTAACGCAGGGTCGGCCTTCACCGATCTGACAACGACGAGGAACAATGATGACTCCTGAACAGCGTCACCGCATTCTCGCGCTGACACCTTTAGAGCGCCTCAATGAGGGCTGGCTGAAGCTTGGTATCAAGGCGACTCATCGCTGCGTACGCGGGCCTGAAACCGGGATGGTCATGGTGCGTGGCCGTATAGGCGGGACGGGCAATGCTTTTAACCTGGGCGAGATGACCCTGACCCGTGTCAGCGTGGTGCTCGATGAAAACGCGCCCGATGGCGGCGATATCGGCCACGGATGGGTCGCGGGGCGGAGCCGTGAACACGCGGAATTAATCGCCTTGATCGATGCTTGCGCACACAAAGCGCATTGGGCGCGACGCATCGATGCGGAGCTGATTGAACCACTGACTCAGGCGCTAGCGGACGAACGCGCTGAGCGCTCTCAGCTTGCTGCGGCAACGCGGGTCGATTTTTTCACAATGGTGCGAGGGGAGTAGATATGCACGACATCACGATGGAGCTCTCGTCGTCGGAACAACCACCTCATGTGCCCAAGCCGCATCAATGGCCAGCATTGAAGGAAGCGGTTCACCACAGCCAACAGCTGTTCCGACAAGTATTAAGCAGTATGGCCGAACCCGGCACCTTTGCTGAGGTGGACCTGGCACCGCTACCGAAAGACGTTGCGATGTCGCCCGCTGCCTGGGCAGTGCTACTGGTGCTGTGTGACCTGGATACACGGGTGTGGATTGCTGACGAACTAAACCGTGATGGTTTAGCCGAGGCGATCGCCTTCCATACCGGGGCACGCATTATGAGTAACGCGGAAGAGGCTGATTTTGCGCTTGTGGTGCCATCGACCTGTCAGGCAATGCCGCGCTTTTCTGAAGGCAGCGATATTTACCCTGACCGGAGTACCACGCTCATCGTGGTGCTGGAGTCCTTGGCGGAAGGGCGTAGTGATGCCAGCCGCCGCGGCAAGACATGTTGGCAATTAAGCGGACCCGGCATTTTAAACCAGCGAGTGCTTGAACTCGATGACACGGCCGAGGCGCTAATGCACCGCCTAGCGCTCAACCGCGCAAGCTTTCCACTGGGTCTCGACACGATTCTCACCTCGGGATCTTCCCTGACCGCCATTCCCCGTAGCACTCGTATCCAGAAGCCGTTGGAGGATGCATCACCCACTCCCTTTACTCATCCAGCCAAGGAGCGCGTCTGATGTACGTTGCCGTTAAAGGAGGCGAGCAGGCCATTGCTAACGCCCACCGCTGGATGGCGGATCGCCGTCGAGGCGACCGACACCAGCCTGAACTGCAGACCGAACAGATTCGTGACCAGTTGGGGCTCGCGGTGGATCGCGTCATGGCAGAGGCCTCACTGATGGACGTTGAGCTTGCCGCGTTGGCATTGAAGCAAGCCAGCGGTGACCTAACCGAAGCGGTGTTTCTGCTGCGTGCCTATCGAACCACGTTACCCCGGCTGGCCGACAGCGTGCCGCTCAAAACAGAGGCCATGCATGTCGAGCGGCGTATCAGTGCCGCCTTCAAGGATGTGCCCGGCGGTCAGGTGCTGGGGCCAACCTATGACTACACCCATCGACTGCTGGATTTCATGCTGCTGGCCGAAGGGAAGATTCCTGATCCGGAAAAAGCCCAGGCAGGGCTTGAGGCATGCCCCCAGATCCTGGATTCGCTCGATGCCGAAGGATTGATTGAAAAAGAGCGGGATGATGGCACCGAGCCATATGACATCACCAGGGATCCCCCGGATTTCCCCGTCGACCGAGCCACGCGTTTACAAATGCTAGCGCGAGGCGATGAGGGTTACTTGCTGGCGCTGGGCTACTCGACTCAGCGTGGCTATGGCCGCAATCACCCCTTCGCTGGCGAGATTCGTCAGGGCACTGTCGAAGTGGAAATCGAAGTGGAAGGCTTTGATGCTCCTCTCTGTATCGGTGAGGTCATGATCAGTGAATGCCAGATGATCAACCAGTTCGGCGGCAGCCGCGAAAAGTCGCCGCAGTTTACCCGCGGCTACGGTTTGGCCTTTGGTCGCAATGAACGCAAAACCATGGCAATGGCGTTGATTGACCGCTCCTTGCGCGCTGAAGAGCTTGGCGAACCGGTACAAGGGCCCGCCCAGCAAGCCGAGTTCGTGCTTGCCCATGCCGATAACGTCGAGGCCTCGGGCTTTGTGTCTCACTTGAAGTTACCGCACTACGTCGATTTTCAGTCGGAGCTAGAGCTGTTGCGCCGTCTACGCCGGGAGCACGACCTCCGCGAACCCTCAGAGCAGGAGCGCCCCGTATGACTCCCCGCGTTGATGACCAAGGTGGTCTAGCTTACAGCGGCTATAACTTTGCCTACTTGGACGAACAGACCAAACGTATGATTCGCCGCGCACTGCTAAAGGCTGTGGCGATTCCCGGCTATCAGGTGCCGTTCGGTGGTCGCGAAATGCCGATGCCCTATGGTTGGGGCACCGGTGGGATGCAGCTTACCGCCAGCATCCTCGGCGCTGACGATGTGCTTAAAGTGATCGATCAAGGCGCGGATGACACGACTAATGCCGTCAGCATTCGCACATTTTTCGAGCGTGTGGCGGGGGTTGAAACCACCACCCGTACAGAGGCGGCTAGCGTTATCCAGACGCGTCATAGAATTCCGGAACGTCCCCTTTCTCAACACCAGATCCTGGTGTTCCAGGTGCCCATTCCTGAGCCATTGAGATTTATCGAACCGAGCGAAGAGGAAACTCGGGTGATGCACGCTCTTGAAGAGTACGGCGTGATGCATGTGAAGCTCTACGAAGATATTGCTCGCCATGGTCATATCGCCACTACCTATGCCTATCCGATCAAGGTGGATGAACGCTATGTGATGGATCCCTCGCCCATTCCCAAGTTCGACAACCCTAAACTCGATATGAATGAGGCGCTTATGCTGTTTGGCGCTGGGCGTGAGAAGCGCCTTTACGCGATTCCTCCCTATACCCAGGTCAAGAGTCTCGACTTTGAGGATCACCCGTTCGAGATCCAGTCGTGGGATGAGGCATGCGCCCTGTGTGGAGCGTCGGACAGCTACCTAGATGAGGTCATTACCGATGACCAAGGCGGGCGGATGTTTGTCTGCTCAGACACGGATTACTGCCAGCAATGTCGCGGGGAGGTGGCATGAAACGCCCACAGCTAATACGCCCGGCACTGCTTGAAGCACGCAATATCACTCGTCTATACGGCCCCAAACAGGGGTGCGAAGAGATTGACTTCACACTGCACCAGGGTGAAGTGCTCGGTATTGTCGGTGAGTCCGGCTCGGGTAAGTCGACTTTGCTACGAGTGCTTTCAGGGCTTGAAAAACCGGACAACGGTCAGGTGATTTATCACCGTTCTGAACCCTCTTTTTCTGAGCTGACTGGCACAGATCTTACTAGCCCAGAGCTTACTAGCCCAGAGCCAGCTCACACCGGGCTAGGCGGGGCCGAAGGCGCACTTGATCTCTACGCCATTAGCGAGGCGCGCCGCCGCGCCCTACTGCGTATGGAGTGGGGGCTAGTGCATCAAAATCCACGCGATGGTTTGCGTCTTGGTGTCTCCGCCGGGGCCAATGTCAGCGAACGTCTGATGGCGTTGGGGCAGCGTCACTATGGCAATTTACGCGCGGCAAGCCAGGACTGGATGGGGCGCGTGGAACTGGACCCACGACGTATCGATGATGCGCCACGTACCTTCTCTGGCGGCATGCAGCAGCGCTTGCAGATCGCCCGCACCTTGGTGACCGAGCCACGCCTGGTGTTCATGGATGAGCCCACCGGCGGGCTCGACGTGTCGGTGCAAGCGCGTCTGCTCGACATGCTCCGCACCTTGACCCGGCAGCTTGGGTTATCGGTGATCCTGGTGACACATGATTTAGCCGTTGCCCGCCTGCTGGCCCACCGACTGATGGTCATGCGGCAAGGTCGAGTCGTGGAGGCCGGTCTGACCGACCAGATTCTCGATGACCCGCAGCACGACTATACCCAACTACTCGTCTCATCGGTGTTAACACCATGAGCCGCACTGATGTTCAGGATCTCATCTTCAGGAGCCTGCTATGACGGCGATAAGGCAACCTTTTCTGAGCGCGTCGGCGCTCGACAAGTCCTTCGTGCTACACGCACAGAGTGGCCAGCAGTTAGATGTGATGCGCGGTCTCGAGCTGCGTTTGATGCCCGGTGAATGTCTTGTGCTGGCCGGGCGCAGTGGTATCGGCAAAAGCACGCTGCTCAAAATGGTGAATGGCAACTATCGTGTTTCCGCGGGTCGGTTGACGCTGCACTTTGAAGACGGAGAGCTGGAACTCTCCAACCTGCCTGCTCAGGCCTGGCACGTGCTTCGGCGCGATGTGATCGGCTACGTCAGTCAGTTTCTACGCGTGGTGCCCAGGGTCTCTGCGCGGCAGGTGGTGATGGAACCACTGCTATCGCAAGGCGTTGCGCAGGACGAAGCGTGTCGCCGAGCCGAGGCACTACTGGCAAGGCTCAACCTTCCTAAGCGGCTATGGGATCTCGCGCCAGGAACCTTCTCCGGCGGTGAACAGCAGCGTGTGAATATCGCTCGGGGCTTTATCGCCGAGCATCCGTTGCTGTTGTTGGATGAGCCTACCGCCTCGCTGGACAGCGCCAACCGCGATGTGGTGGTTGAACTCATTCAGGAGGCCAAAGCACGCGGTACGGCGATGCTGGGAATTTTTCATGATGAGGATGTGCGCGAACGTGTCGCTGACCGCCAACTGCCGCTGGAAGCGCATATGTTGAGCGCGGGTGATGCCTCAACCGCTGTGAACAATGATACCCAGGAGTCGCCACGATGAGAGCTAATGAACAGGTTCTGACCAACGCCCGCTTAGTGCTTGATGACGATATCGTGCGTGGCAGTTTGGTGATTCAGGCAGGGCGCATCACGGCGATCGACCAAGGGGCTACCGCGCTACCCAATGCTATCGACTGCGAAGGCGACTTGCTTATCCCAGGACTGATAGAACTGCATACCGATAACATGGAGAAGTATTTTCAGCCGCGGCCCAAGGTGTCTTGGCCATCGCGCTCGGCTGCCTTGGCTCACGATGCCCAGATGGCAGCAAGTGGTATCACCACGGTGTTTGATGCTGTCTCCATCGGCGATGTGGATGACCAGAGCATGCGCCAAGAGGCGCTATATCAAATGGTGGAAGCGCTAGCTGACATCAACCGCAGCGGCATGGCGCGGGTAGACCACCGTTTGCATCTACGCTGTGAAGTTTGCCACCCGGATACGCTGGCACGCTTTCAATCCCTTGCGGATACACCTGAGCTTGGGTTGGTATCGTTGATGGACCACTCGCCGGGGCAGCGCCAGTTCGCCAGCCTCGACGCCTATCGGGTGTACTACAAGGGCAAACACGGCTTCGATGATGCCAGCCTTGATGCGTTCATCGAGCGCCAGCAGGGCTTTAGTGCTCAATACTCAAGTGCCTACCGCAAAGCCATTGCTCAGGCCTGCCATGAGCGTGGTCTGGCGCTCGCCAGTCATGACGACGCCACGATAGAGCACGTGGCAGAGAGTCTTGAGTACGGCACGCAAGTGGCGGAATTCCCCACAACGTTAGAGGCCGCTCATGCTTCTCACCACCACGGCATGGCCGTGATGATGGGCGCGCCTAATGTGGTACGTGGAGGTTCTCATTCGGGCAACATTGCTGCCAGCGAACTGGTGCGGCTCGGTGTGCTCGACATTCTTTCCTCGGATTACTACCCCGCTGCACTACTCGATGCGGTCTTCCTGATCAGCAAGATGGAGGATGGCTATGATTTACCTCGTGCCGTTGCCTCTGCCTCACGAAAACCTGCCGAAGCGGTGGGCTTGAATGACCGAGGGCGTATTGCCGAAGGGTTACGTGCCGACCTGATTCGTGTGCGTGAAATCGATAGCCATCCTCTGGTTCAGAGAGTGTGGTGTGCCGGTAAGCAGGTGTACTAATGGGCCGCTTGATCTACCTGATGGGAGCTAGTGGCGTCGGTAAAGATTGCCTTCTGCAAGCGGCCCGCCGTGCGCACCCGGAATGGCTGGTCGCCCACCGCTATCTGACCCGGGAAAGTAGTGCCACCGAGGATTGCGTCGCGCTTAGCGATGCTGAGTTCTCGGTGCGTAGTGAGCTGGGCATGCTATGCCTGGCATGGCAGGCCCATGGGCTCAAGTACGGCGTAGGCGTAGAGGTCGAAGCGTGGCTCGGCAGGGGCACGACGGTGCTGCTCAACGGTAGTCGCCGGGCGTTGCCGATGGCGCTTGAACGCTTTGGTGAGGCACTGGTGCCCGTCGTGATCACTGCGCCCCCGGACGTCTTGCGCCGTCGGCTGATGGGGCGTGGGAGAGAGTCGATCGATGAGATTGAGCATCGACTCAAGCGCCATCAGGAAATGGAGCGTGAATTGATGGACGCCTTTCCTGGCGTTGCCCGAGTCAATAATGGGGGGCGACTTGCGGATAGCCTTACGGAACTGACAGCGGTGATCAAGGGATGTTCTGCTCAGGCTTGATGGCCTGGGACTTCATGGCGGGAGAGCTATTGATGGAGTTTCGTTTTGGCGGTACCGGCGATAGTGCACAGGTGCCACGCTTTGGATGTGACTGTGAGGCCTGCAGTCGGGCGAGAGTATTTACTAGCTTGCAGCGTGGCCCTTGCTCGGCCGAGGTGCGGGTCGATGGCAAGCTCTACTTACTCGATGCTGGGCGCATGGATTTGGCGCACAGTTGCGAGATCGAACGGCCGTCGGCTTTTCTGATCACGCATTACCATGCCGACCATGTTCAGGGGCTTTTCCATTTGCGCTGGGGCAGTGGAGAAGCGATCCCCGTTTATGGCCCTAAGGATGCCCATGGTTGCGCCGATTTGTACAAAAATTCTGGGGTGCTGAATTTTCAGCCTGGACTCAAGCCTTTTAAAGTCATTAAGTTCGAGAACTTAACTGTGACACCCGTACCGCTTAAGCATTCGAAACCCACATTGGGCTACTGTCTTGACGACGGCGGAACAAGGCTTGCGTATCTCACTGACACCTGCGGTCTGCCAACTGAAACGGAACGCTTTCTACGCGGTTGGAAGCCCGACGTGGTGGTGTTAGATGCCTGTTACCCCGCCACCTATCAAGCACCCCAAAATCACAACACTATCACCCAGGCGCTGGAGATTATCACCCGACTCGATCCACCGCAGGCGTATCTCACTCACATTGGTCACGACTTAGACGCCGAGCGTTTGACGAATCCTTCGCGTCTGCCCCCCAACGTGCGTATCGCCCGAGATGGCGAGAGTCTTAAAGAGTGGTTGGTGTCGCCATAATTTAAATACCACTATTTCCGATGCTGGCCGACTATATAGAATATCTTTAACTGTTTCCTAACAACGTTTGTGGTACTGCCTTGGATAGATTCGAAGAGATGCGGGTATTTGCAGCGGTAGCACAACTGGAGAGCTTTTCGGTTGCTGCGCGGCAGCTTGCGCTGTCGCCATCTCGGGTGACGAGGGCGGTGGCGGCGCTTGAGGCGCGTTTGGGCGTGGCTTTGTTACAGCGCACTACGCGGCAGGTGCGCGTCACCGAGGCGGGGCGTCGTTATCTAGAGGATATCCAGCAGGTACTTGCGCAGCTTTCTGAGGCTGAGGCTGCTGCGACGGGTAGCTACCTCATCCCGCGTGGCTTGTTACACCTAACCGCGCCAGTACTGTTTGGTGAGTACTTTGTGACGCCCCAGATTGTTGATTACCTGGCGCACTACCCTGATGTTCAGATTCGTGCGGAATTGATCGATCGGCCGGTTAATCTGCAGGAGGAGGGCATTGATGTGGCGGTGCGGATTGGCCACGTGCCAGAAGATTGCCAGCATTTGACTGTGCCGGTTGGCGAAGTACGCCATGTGGTTTGTGCCAGCCCCGAGTGGTTAGCCCAACACGGTGAGCCAACGCACCCGCTTGAACTGGAAACGTTACCCACCGTAGTCGCCGAGGGGAGTAGTTTTGGTAGCCAGTGGTGGTTCGAGGAGGCGGGCAAGCACATAGAGGTGACGCCCACACCACGGCTACGCATTAGCGCCATTCATGCCGCGTTAACGGCGGTTGAGACGGGCGCTGGATTGACTCGGCTACTCTCTTATCAAGTGGCGGCTAGCGAAGCCGAAGGCAGAGTGCGGCGAGTATTAACGCGTTTCGAGCCTGCCGCCATTCCGATTAATATCTGGATCACGGCGGGCCGTGGGCGCGCTGCCAGCGTGCGCACCTTCGTTGATTTTCTCGCCGAGCGGCTGCGTGCTGATCCGGCGCTCGGCTATCGTGCGTGACCATGGCGCTCTTGCCAGAATCGCCGCTGCGCTTTGAAGCCTTAATGGCGCTGACTGCCGTTGCCCAGTATGGCAGCGTGCAAGCCGCAGCTGAAGCGGGTTGCCTGTCGGCGCCCAAGCTCCATCGCCTTATTCGCACCCAGGAGCAGCGCCTGGGCGTCATCTTAGTCACAACTTCGCCAAGAGGCAGCAGGTTGACGGCAGCGGGCGAGCGATTACTTGAATATGCCAGGGCGCTTATCCATTCAGTGGCTGACGCCGAAACCAATGCCCGGCAGGAGCACCGCGAGCTTAACGGCACGCTACGTTTGCAGGCACCCCAGGCGTTGATGGAGCCGCTGTTGTTGCCGTTGATGCTGCGGCTGCAAACGGAGCACCCTAGCTTGAAGGTCTATCTGCTGGCCGATGAGCACCTGAGCCGGACACACGCAGCCGCACCGGCGCATCTTCAGCTGATAACAGGGTCGCTGCCTGCGTCCGTGTATGCCAGGTCACTTGGTAACTTACCCATAGGTCTGTTTGCCAGCCCGGGCTATCTAAACAAAATAGGGCGCCCTGATAGTCTAGGTAGCCTCGCCCGTCATTCGCTTATTCACAGCCCACGGGAGGGGCAAGCGCCTGTTTGGTCGTTGGCCGAAGGCCAAACCCATCGCTTCCAGCCTAGGCTTACCATTAGCAGCAGTGCCGCCGCGCTGCGGGCGGCTATTGAAGGCGCGGGAATTGTGCGCTGCTACCAGCTAGAGGCGCGTAAAGCATGCGAGCAGGGTTTGCTGGAACCCGTGGCCGAATCACTTTGGCCTGCGGCTGACACCCTGGCATTAACGTACGCCCTTGGCATACAAGCACCTGCCAGCGTTAGGGTGTTTCTGGAACTGGCGACGCCCTGGCTGCGAGAGCAGTTGGTCGGCTGATTATTTCAGTAAGCGCAATTTTATATTGATTAAAACCGCTATTCTTGTCGTTCCTGTTTTGGCTCAGGATAGGTGAGGTGATATCGCTTAACCGCTGTGTTGCCTCTCTTAAGACGCTAATTCAAGGAGACGTTCGTATGTCTAACGCTATTAGGGTTTATCGCCACGCTCTTTCCGGCCACTGCCACCGCATTGAGTTGATGTTGTCACTGCTTGGCCTGCCCGCCACTTTTATTGAGGTCGATCTCGCAGCGGGCGAACACAAGGGGCCGACTTTCCTAAATCTGAACGCCTTCGCCCAGGTACCGGTGCTGGATGACCAGGGGGTTATCCTGGCGGATTCCAATGCTATTCTGGTCTATCTTGAGCGCCGCTATGGCTCTAGTTCTGGTGCTGGGCAGGGTGCTAACCGCTGGTTGCCGGAAGATCCGCTGATTCAAGCTCAAGTGCAACGCTGGTTGTCTGTGGCGGCAGGGCCGCTTGCGAACTCCGCCATGAAGGCCCGCTTGGTTACGGTGTTTAATGCCCCATTCGATCCTGAACCGCTGATCGCTGGAGCCCATGAGCTGTTTGCCATCATGGATGCTCATCTGGCGAACCAATCCTTCCTGGCAGGTGAGCAAGCCACTCTGGCTGAGATTTCTCTGTATAGCTATATCGCTCACGCCCCCGAAGGCAATGTTTCGCTTGAACCCTACCCGCATCTTCGTGCTTGGTTACAGCGCATTGAAGCGCTGGAAGGCTTCGTTCCCATGGCGGCTACCAACGTTGGGCTGTTGAGCTGAGTCTGCGGGCAATTACCCGCAAGGAGTCGAGAGTGAAAAACACTGTAACCACCGGCCCGTGGCACGCGGGCGAGCTTGCCCTGCAACGGGTGGTTGGGGTAGAGCAACAGATGGCGGAGATTGGCAGCAAGGTGATGCGGCCCTTTTTAACGCCACAGTTGCAGCACTTCTTTCCTCA
Source organism: Halomonas sp. (assembly GCF_011050415.1). GTDB lineage: Bacteria > Pseudomonadota > Gammaproteobacteria > Pseudomonadales > Halomonadaceae > Vreelandella. The sequence goes on along the minus strand of NZ_DRFS01000020.1, from coordinate 15,513 downwards.
ACTGCCGTTTGTGGCCGCGGCGGCGGTGGATAGTGACGGCTGGCCCTGGGTCTCTTTGCTGGAGGGCACGCCGGGCTTTGTCCATGCGCCCGATGAGGGGCGGCTTGAGCTCGCCTTAACACCGCCTGAGGATGACCCGCTTACACTACTGCTTAACAGCGGCGCCAATGTTGGGCTGCTGGGTATTGAGCTGCACACGCGTCGCCGTAACCGGGTCAATGGCGTATTTCGGGGCTCAAATGGCCAATGGCAGTTGGACGTCGCTTACGCTTTCGGCAACTGCCCGCAGTACATTCACGACTGGTCGGAGATGAAGTCGGTGGAGCCCCAGCCGGGGCCCGCGCTTGCTATGCGCGATGCGACCCTCAGCCAACTGCCAGCGACAGTGCTGGCGCATATTGATCAAGCGCTAACGGCTTTTGTGGGTAGTTATGCGCATACCGACCAGGGCGTGCAGGCGGACGCCTCCCATCGTGGTGGCCAAGCAGGGTTTATTCGCCGCCAGGGGAATGATCTGATGCTGCCTGATTTTGCGGGCAACCGCTTCTTCAATACCCTGGGCAATGTGCTGACCAGCGGGCGCGCTGCCTTGGTGATCCCCGATTTTGTCAGCAGGGATGTGCTGCATCTTTCCGGCGAAGCGCGGCTGGTAGACGAAGAGACTATGGGAGCGCGTTATCCCGGCGCAGAACGCTACTGGTGCTTAACGCCGCGGCATATCGTCTGGCGGCCGCGGGCCATGCGCTGGCGTAGCCATGCAAGTGCAGTGGCCGTTGAAGCGGCGCCCCATGGGCCTTGGCAGGCGCTTGCACCTTCCACTCTACAGCGTGTTCAGGTCGTTGATGTGGTGCAGGAGACGCCTGAGATTCGCTCTTTTTATTTAACGAGCAGCCAGCAGGATAAAGCGCTGGCTCCCTTTAAAGCGGGGCAGTTTATCACGCTGCGGGTGCCGCGTCTGGATGGCTCGCCATTGATGCGCAGCTACACGTTATCGGGTGACAGTCGGCAGACCGGCTATCGCATCAGCATTAAGGCCGACGGGGAGGGCTCGCGTTATCTTCACAGCGCCCTACAGGTGGGCACTGAATTAGCCGTCAGTATGCCGAAAGGCTCTTTTACGGCAGTGGGTAAGGTCGCAGATCGAACCCATTGGGTGCTGCTGGGCGGTGGTATCGGTATTACCCCACTACTGAGTCTCGCCTCTGAGCTGACCGGCGCAGGCCGTGGCCCAGTAACATTAATTCAAAGCGCGCGAGATGTTGCCGAAGCCCCTTTTGGCGAGGAACTGCTCGACCTTGAGAGACGAGGGCTGCGTGTACGGCGCCATGTGACGGGTTCGGCACCAGCTCCAAAAGGGTGGATTGCTGGCCGGGTATCGTTGGCCGATGTTCTTAGAGAAAAAGATCTTAACGAACATGTTCTTAGCGAACAGGTGCTTGCTGAAGTGCAGCTCTACCTCTGCGGCCCTGCCGCCTTTGTAGAGCGCTACCATCAGGAGGCGTTAGAGCTTGGGCTGTCATCCAAGCAGATACACACGGAAGCGTTTGGCCCTTCAGCGCTGGCGCAATCATTTACAGCACCCGTCGCCGAGCAACCAGTAGAAATAAGCTTTGTTGACTCAAGCGTAGTGGCCCACTGGCAACCGGGCGAAAGCCTATTAAAAACCGCCGAAAAAGCTGGGTTGCAGCCTGCCTATGGGTGTCGTAGTGGCAGCTGTGGTGAGTGCGCCTGCACGTTGGTACAGGGGAGCGTTTCCTACCCCGAAGGCGTAACCGCGCCAGAAAGGAAAATTCTACTATGCAGTGCACGACCAGCGGCTTGTTCGGGGAGGATTGAGCTTAGTCTCGATTAGAAGACGTTAATCAATGGAAGTGCTTAAAAAATCAACATCAAAAGGCCGATGACCACTAATAGGCCGATCATGAAAATAATACCGACTGTGCTAGCTAAAAATTTCAACATACAACGTCTCCTTTGTTTATTTAGTTAGCTCATCCTGAGTTAACAGTAATAGCTAACCACTATCATAGAAGCCAAGGCTGATTCGTGCAAACGAATCAGCCGAGGTCAATAAAAGGTTAGCGGTAACTTATATTGCTTAAACGAAGCCTTCGTCTGGCAGCTGTATCAATTAAAACGTCCCAGGATACGCACCGCCGTCGAGCAAAATGTTCTGCCCGGTCAAGTAGCCTGCATGCTCGCTGCACATAAACGCACAGAAGGCACCAAACTCCTCGGCAGTACCGAATCGCCGGGCAGGAACGCCTTGGGCGCGCTGCTCGCGCACTTGTTCGATATCTTGCTGGGTATTCTCCGCGATATTGTTCAGGGTGCTGCGCAGGCGGTCGGTATCAAAGGGGCCGGGTAATAGATTGTTGATGGTGACGTTGCGTGAGGCGAGTTGTGGCTGGCGTGCCAAGCCTGCAACAAAGCCGGTGAGCCCGGTGCGTGCGCCGTTGGATAGCCCAAGAATGTCGATGGGAGCTTTTACCGCGCCCGAGGTGATGTTGACCACGCGGCCAAAGCCATTGGCGGCCATCCGATCCACGGTGGCCTTGATCAGCTCTATGGGGGTGATCATGTTGGCGTCTACCGCCTGTATCCACGCTTCACGATCCCAGTCGCGAAAATCTCCCGGCGGTGGCCCGCCGTTGTTATTGATGAGAATATCGATCTGCGGGCAGGCAGCAAGTAGCGCGGCGCGAACGTCTTCACGGCCGATATCGCCGGGTACAGTGAGTACTTCAATGGCTGGGTTCAGTGCCCGTAGTGCCTCGGCTGTGCGCTCAAGTGTCTCTGCGCTGCGCGAGTTAATGGCCAGATTAACGCCTTCTTTGGCGAGCGCTTCAGCGCACCCTCTTCCTAACCCTTTGCTCGCTGCGCATACCACGGCCCAACGGCCAGTAATTCCAAGATCCATTATCTTATTCCTTGTTATTTGAAAGTCAGCTTTAGCGTGATGAGTAGCCATCATCCACCGGTCATCATATGTCAGTTATAAACCTGGCGCCCGATGCGGTGAAGAGAAAGCAGTTACTAACATGCAGGCAATAAATAACATGCACACAATAAAAGGGCGCGACCATCAGTTTCTGGAGGTTAAGACATCCTGATACTGATAGCCGCACCCATAGAGCTACCTATGCGATGACAGAGTGCTAGACGTAGAAATCCAGATCCTCTTGCGCTTTCAATAGATCGCGCATGGTGATGGGGTCATCGCCGAAGAAGAACAGCAAGCCCCAATGCGTCCCGAAGGCTGACCGATCTGGCACTGTTTCTTCGGCCGGTGCGACCAGTTCGTGGGACTCGAAGTAGGGATGCTCTGTCGTTTCTTTGGGCATTTCCAGCTTGCTAACCACACGACGGCGTGGGTACACACCGAAGCAACCGGCATAGCCTTTTGCGTCGACTACTTCGCGGGGGAAGAAGGCCGCCACTTCCTCTGGCGTGCTTTTCGGATCGAACACCAGCATCGACGCCTGATAAGCGTTGAAGCCATAGGCTTTTTCGATTAGTTCAAACGCTTTGAAGCCGGGTGGGCGGTAGGCCACCTCGCCAAAGTACATCTCACCATCTGCCGTGACGAAGTACTCGGGGTGAATCAGGCCAAACTGAATGTCGAACGTTTTGATCAGTAGTTCGATCTGCTTGGTAATCGTGGGGCGCCAGCTCTCGAGTTCTGCGGTAGCCGGTACGAATACCGAATAACCCAGCGTCACGTATTCGGAGATGTTCAGGAACTGGATTTTGCCATCATGAATCCAGGCTTCAACAGCAAACTCCCAGCCATCCAGATGACTTTCCATCAGCAGAGGATATTCTTCGTCTGGAATGTTGTCGATTTCTTCGATCTTACGAATCATCCGGTGGCCGAGGCAGCCAGCTTTGTCGAATGCTTTAACGTGAATCGGGTCGTCTGGGTCGCCATCCAGTTTCAGCAGTGTTTGGTTAACGCGCTTCATAAAGCGAACGATGTCTTCTTTCTCGTGGGCCTCTTCGAAGATCCCAACACGAATCCCGCCAAGCTGAGCGCGGCGCTTCATTAGGGCCTTGTCACGAAACAGAATGGATTGCCCGTACATGCGCGGGCTATCGAGAAGAACAGAGTTGATCGCGCCGGACCACTCAACGGTTTCTTCAAATAATGGAATAGCGATATCGACGCCTTCCTCTTTCAACCTTTCGGCGATTTCCATGGACCGATCATTTAAGCGGATAAAGTCCCATGGAATAAAAGGAATGTTGTTTGCGGTACAGAAATCCGCGGCCCATTCTGGCGCAACGACGATATATCGGCGGTCAAACTGTTGTGCAGCCTTAATGGCATTAACGCTCCAGCCCAGCAGGGCGATATAACCTTTGCTCGGATCCTTTGGCGTTTCGGTGCCTTTTACCGAGTCCATTTCCGGATCAAGCCAGGCCGCTACTGCGTCGGGTAATTGCTTTTCTGATGTGATCGACATTCATGTCCTCCTTGCTGGTTGACCCAAACCGACTGCGCAGAGATTGGAGCGCACCAAGTGAGCTGAGCTGCAGTCAGTGATGATGAGGGGGGTATTGAGTAAGCCAGCATTAGAAAAGTGTTTAGCGCACCCGTCGTAACTAAACTAGTCGATACGGTTACATATGGCAATTCAACTGTAGAATAGTTGTTGAATGGCTGTAGAAGTTTTTGCTTTTCAGAATAGATTTTTTTGCCTTAATCGACGTGTATCTAAATCAGATAAGTTTCATATAAAATCATTTTGTTACTTATAATTAAATTAACTCAGTAAGAGAGATTTATCTATCGCTATAAACTCACTGGCTTCATTAATTAATGACGCAGCAGTAAGCTGTGGCACGCCGTAAACTTCTACTTTTTTCCCATGCTTAACACGAATTTTATTAGCTAAAAGGTCAAAGTCGCCATCGCCTGACACGAGTACGATAACATCTGCTTGTTCGGCGAGCTCAATAGCATCGAGAGCAATGCCTACATCCCAGTCCCCTTTTGCTGACCCATCTGACCGTTGAATAAAAGGTTTCAGTTTTACATCAAAGCCAATCGCCCTGAGTATATTTTGAAATTCACGTTGCTTTTGATCACCTCTGTCTATTGCATAACAAAAAGCGCTGACAACTTCTCTATTGTCAGTAGCTTGCGTCCAGAATTTATTATAATCAAAGTTTTTTCGATACGCTTCACGCACTGTGTAATATACATTCTGCACATCAACAAATATTGCTACTTTTAGCATGAGACATAACCTTGTTAAATACTAATTTTTCAACTATTTATTGTTGCGCAGAAATGATTTTGTCGGTGGCCAGTACTATCTGTGGAACTGTTTTTCGCGTTCCGGTTGCCAATAAATAGCATCGATACGTAAGCGGGCTTCGGTATTGTTAGGTAAAGGCCATTCAATGATATCACCGATTTTGAGCCCGATTAAGGCAGCTCCGATTGGCGCCATGACTGAAATACCATCTGGTACGCTTGCCAAAGAGTGTGGATAGACCAGGGTTCGAATCATTTTGAGCCCACGAGTGAGATCAGTGAAGCGTATCTGGCTGTTCATGCTAACCACGTCTTCTGGAATATCTTGTGGGTCACGTACCTCACCACGGGTTAATTCTTCCTCCAGTAATTGAGCCACCATCATATCTTTATCCGATGCATTATCGATCAGCCGCTGAAGACGCTCGGCATCAAGGCGATTAATAATTATAGCAGGACGTTTTTCCATCATTACTCTCCTTAGAAAGCAATAAATTTAAATCAATAAAAAAAGCCCTTCCCACTAAAGGAAGGACTGTGTGCTTTTTACAGTATAAGCGATTTACAAAACAAAAGGTGCTCAGGTAACCCCTTGTTCAATCATAGCGTCAGCTACTTTTCTGAAACCGGCAATGTTGGCACCTAGCACCAGGTTCGTTGCATCACCGAACTCTTCGGCTGTGTCAGCACACTGCCGATGAATATTAGCCATAATCTGCTTTAGTTTCTGATCAACTTTTTCCAACGGCCATTGCTCCATACTGCTATTTTGTGCCATTTCTAACTGGCTGGTAGCAACGCCACCTGCGTTGGCGGCCTTGCCGGGACCATAGGCAATATTAGCTTTTAAAAAAAGATCAACGGCTTCTTTTGTAGAGGGCATATTGGCACCCTCGCTAATGCACGTGATGCCATTGGCAAGCATTGTTTCTGCATCGCTCTCGGTCAGCTCATTTTGTGTGGCGCAAGGGAAAGCCGCATCGGCTTGAATACGCCATACCGCATGCCCTTCCCGTGGGTAGTCACGCGCAGAAATATAGTGCGCGTCAGGATGTTCATTTAAGTAGGCCTCTAATGAGGTACGCTGCACTTCTTTGAGCTGCTTGAGCAGGGGTAAATCGATTCCTTTCATGTCGTGGACGGTCCCACGTGAATCGCTACAGGTAATTGGTTTAGCGCCTAGTTCGTACAGTTTTTCAATGGTGTAGATGGCGACATTGCCCGCGCCGGACACAAGACACGTCTTATCACGCAGTTCCTCCCCGCGAGCAGACAGCATGTTTTGTGCGAAGTAAACCGCACCGTAACCGGTGGCTTCTTTCCGGCCAAGCGACCCGCCCCAGTTAAGCGCTTTACCGGTTAACACGCCTTCATATCGTCCGGTTAGCCGCTTATATTGGCCGAAGAGATAACCAATTTCACGTGTACCTACACCGATATCACCTGCCGGCACATCACAGTGCGGGCCAATATGACGATAGAGCTCGCTCATAAACGCCTGGCAAAAACGCATGATTTCATTATCTGATTTACCTTTCGGGTCAAAATCAGCGCCTCCCTTACCCCCGCCGATTGGTAAACCCGTTAACGCATTTTTGAAAATTTGTTCAAAACCGAGGAATTTTATGGTGCCCGAGGTAACGCTAGGATGAAAGCGTAAACCTCCCTTGTAAGGCCCAAGCGCAGAGTTAAACTGGACGCGATACCCTTTGTTGACCTGTACGTGACCGGCATCATCTATCCAGCTTATCCTAAACATAATTTGTCTTTCGGGTTCGACTATTCGCTCAATGATGCTGTGTTTATGATAGTAAGAATTCTGTTCGAACAGAGGACGCAGGCATTCAAGGACTTCTTCGGCGGCTTGATAAAATTCTGACTGTGCAGGGCTACTTTTATTGAGCCGCAACAGCGTATCGTGGACGTAGGGCATCGGAGTATGTCTTCACCGTATTCAACATTATATTGGCTGGCCAGAGCGTTGGAATATTTAACTGTTAGCGTAGTTATTTGCATAGGCTATGCGTGTTCGGTATAGGTTAAAAATATACAAAATTTAGACTAAAGTATAAAAAATGACGGTTGGATTTGTTATTTCTTGGATGCTTGATAAACGATAAATAAACGGAGAGAGGTTTCGAATATTTAATATTGGCGTTAATTTATTAATATAAGAATTGAAAATTTGAGTTTTTATATAAGGTAGTATTTGTTAATAAATTAAATATTTTTTATTGCTAGAAATGAACTACTTTTTACACATTAAAAAATGCAGGCTTTTAGCCAACAGGCGATCGGTTCCTTCTGTCGCCCCCCGCATACTCATGGATAGCATTACTAGCCTTGAAATCACTAATGTTCAGACATTGCAGCGCCAGATGATTCGGATGGCGTTGCGCCGCGCTCAGGCCTGAGGTCAATCGGACATAGAATAGCGACTGGTTAGTCAGCTTTATTAGGGGATCATGATGGGCGAGGTGGTGTAACTTCTCTTCAGCTTGCATAAGCGCCGTCACATCCCGCGCGACACCGATCCTAACCTTCTCCTCCTCATACCAGCGGGCAGACTAAAGAATGTGGACGATACCGCCATCCTTACGAAGATAGCGATTGCGAAAATCGATATGGGGCTGGCCGTTCATGACCCGGCGAATGGAGTCCCGCGTGGCCGCTAGGTCGTTAGGATGCATATAGTTGGTTATTGATGTGCCAATCAGCTCGTAGGAGTGGTAACCGAGTAGAGGCTCACATGCATCACTCACAAAGACGATCTGGTTGTCCTCATCGACCATGAATACGGTGTCCAGCATCGGGTGTATCAGCTTAGGGTAAAACGCTTGTAGATCAACGGCCATAGGCTGGAGTAATCCGGTTCGCATTCCTGGACTATAGAGCAAGTGCGAACGAAGGCGAGAAGAAATCCTGACAATATTAGTAACTTTGTTATTAGTTTTGCGTCTCTTCACGAACCTGGTGGGGTGTTTTGCCTGTCCAGCGCCTGAAGGCTCTGCGAAAGTTGGCACTGTCGCTGAATCCCAACCGTGCTGCTATATCTTCGGTACTCATTTTGGTAACTAGCAGGTACTCGGTTGCCAACGTGCAGCGGGCGTCATCGAGTATTTCCCGGTAGCTGGTCAGCTCTGCATCGAGCTTTCTTCTTAACGTGCGAGTAGTGATGCACAGTAGGTTGGCGACGGCTTCCATGGTGGGGAAACTGTTCGGGGACATCAGCAGTATTTGATACACCTCGCCCGTTACGCCGGTTGACATCTTGGTGCGGCCCAGCAGTTGGTTACAGGTTTCCTGAAGTAGTTTTATAGATAGCTGGTTGCCTAATATGGGAGATTGATCAAGTATCGATTTGGGATAGTGGATTTCGTTTACTTCTTGATTAAAGTAACAGTCACACAGTAAATATTTTTCATGTATCTGTTCAACATCTTTCCCTGAATAAGATAACAGTGCTTTGATGGGAAAAAGACTGGGACCCGCGGCATCGCGAATATGAGTAATGTTTTGCGCCATCTGCTGCTGAATTAAAAAATTGCGGGTTTTGATACTGGTGATATACGAGTAAGTCTCTTTGAATTCAAAAACGGCAGAGGCGTCAGTTTCTCTCCATGTCATATATAACGTTGGCGTGGCTAAAGGATGGTATTTCACCCCGAAGCTGAAATAGTCCCGCATGGTAGGGCTGGTAAGCAGGGCGTAACCGTACATGCCATAAGCAGTTAAATGCAGCCGAGTAGCCGTCTCGAAAGGGGTTGCGAGATTAGCACCCGCATCAATCACATTTGTACAAGCATCCACATACTGTTTGATGGAAACCAGTGTGGCTGGGTCCGCCAGCGCTGCCTGACTTAAGTTGAGCCCCCGTAAAACCTGGTCAGCCGAAATCCCCTGTTCCGCTACCGTATCCAGTAAGGCCGCTATTTTGTAGGGAGCATATATCTTTTGATTCAGTAGGTTAGCTTGAAAGCTGGCCATAAGTTGCTCTCAATGAAATGTCCGAAAAAGACCTCGCGAAGACCGATTTAGACCTTCCTTGAACCTAGCGTAACTTTGTAGAGTAGCCTCACGCAATAATAAGGACTTGGCCGCAGAACTGAGTGCAACTCCTTAAATAAGAATGGCGGACAAACTTTACAACAAAAGCAGCTTAAAGCTGACGGTTCTCGAAAGGAAAAAAACATGCAAACGCAGCACGCCCTTATGCTCGCCGGATTCGCCCTGGGTGCATCCCTGATTCCCCTTAATGCTAGTGCTCAAGCCCCGCAGAGTTGGACGATGACCTCTACCTGGCCTGAGAACATTGATGCGGTCAAAATTGATCGGCACTGGGCTGAACTGGTTAATAAGATAGCCGGTGATGAACTACAGATTGAGTTCCACCCGGGTGGAACACTAATGCCTGGCACGGAAGTGTTCGATGCCACTGAGACAGGCAGTATTGAAGCCTCGGGCGATTGGCCTGGTTATTGGGCTGGCCTCAACCCAGCGTTTTCACCATTAGCAACGACGACCAGTCTATTTAACGCCTTGGATTACTTTAACTGGATTCAACAGTGGGGTGGTCGCGAGCTTTACCAGGAGATCTACGGTCAGTTTGGTTTGGTTTATCTCCCCTATGGCGTATTGAATAACGAATCTGGCTTTATGGGCCGCACGCCGATTGAGAGCATTGCTGATCTGGACGGTAAGCGGCTCCGCATTGCCGGTCGTGACCAGGGGCGTGTGATGGAACAGCTGGGCGGTTCCCAGGTAACGCTTGCCGGTGGTGAGGTCTACCAAGCGATCGAGCGCGGAGTGGTTGACGCGGCGGAGTTCTCTGCGCCGGGCATTGACTACAGCGTTGGCTTGGCGGAAGTAGCGGACTACTGGGCGACACCCGGTTGGCACCAGTCTGCCACGGTGTTTGGGGTAATGATCAATAAAGACGCCTGGGATGCGCTTTCTGAAGAGACTCAGGAAATGCTTCAAATTGCTGCCGATGCCACTATGGGCTGGTCGCTTTCTTGGTCGGAACGCGAGTCTACGGATGCCACGCAAAAATTTATTGATGCGGGCATTACCATCAATCAGTTCTCTGAAGAAGATTTGGCCCGTATCCAAGAGATCACCAATGAGGTGATTGTGCGCGGCGCCTGTGAACACCCAGATCATGCCAAGGTTTACCACTCCATGATCAGTTACATGGAGCACTACGCGACATGGCGTGACCTCTCCGTGCCTTTCAATATGAGCCGCGTTACCAATGATCTTCCCTCGCTTGAAGATCTTGAGGCCTGCATGAACCAGTAAACGGAGTTGGGGTTGGGCCCTTAATGGGCCCACCTCGTCGGCTTACTGCGACCTTTAATGCACTGCTTGAACTGACCTATTCCGAGATCCTCTTCATGAATGCCATTGCCAGGGCCATCGACGCCCTTAACGAAGGATTCGGTCGCTTGATTGCTCCGCTTCTTGCCGTCATTACCATGATCGTTATTTACGACATCGCTATGCGTTTCTTGGCCGGGCGCCCGAGCGACTGGGCTTTTGATATCACCAAAATGTTGTTTGGAGCTCACTTCATGCTGATGGCAGCCTACGCATTACGCCATCACGCTCATGTCGAGGTCGATGTGCTTAAGCGATTGTTGTCGCGTCGCAAGCAGGCCGCACTTGAGCTTGTTAGCTACTTGGTCTTCTTCGTCCCATTTATTTGGCTGTTGATCACCTATGGCTGGGCATTTTTTGAGCGCTCCTTCAGCCGCGGCGAGACCACTTACGGCATGGTCTCGCTTCCCGTCTACCCCATTAAAGGGGTGATCATGGTGGCCGCCGTACTAATTTTGCTGCAGGCCGTCGCCATCGTCATTCGCGCCACCCAGCAATTGCGGGAGGAGGCCGCATGAACCTAAGCCCTGAACTACTCACGCTGGTAATGTTTGGCGGGCTGCTGATAGGTCTGTTTATGGGCCACCCATTGGCCTTTGTGCTGGGCGGTATCGCTGTGATCGGTGCTTTTCTAGGCCCCGGCGAGCGGGTGCTAGGCACCATCATCAACAACATTTATGGCAACTCCATGGACAATTACGTCTTGGTGGCCATTCCTCTTTTCGTGCTGATGGCGCGCTTTCTCAACGACTCGGGCGTTACCGAGAAGATGTTTGAGGCGATGCGCTTGTTGTTGGCTAACCTGCGCGGTGGCCTAGCGTTGACCGTGGTGATTGTGTCAGTGCTGTTGGCTGCCACCACCGGCATCGTCGGTGCCTCGATTGCCGTAATGGGTATGATTGCGCTCGTCCCCATGTTGAAGCACTCCTATAACAAAGAGCTCAGTACCGGCGTCATCATGGCCAGCGGCTGCCTGGGTATCCTGATTCCGCCTAGCATCATGCTGATTCTGATGGCCAGCTATTCGCCAGTCTCGGTGGGGGCGTTGTTCGCTGGCGCACTGGTGCCTGGGGTGATGCTGGGGGCGATGTATGCTCTCTACGTGCTGGTGATCTGCTATTTAAAGCCGAGCTATGGCCCGCCGGTACCGGCTGAGGAGCGCGCCAAAGTCTCAACCGCACAGCTCATGGTGATGCTGCTTAAGTACGTGCTGCCGCCGATGGCGCTGATTCTGGGTGTACTGGGTTCATTGTTTGCCGGTATCGCCACGGCCACTGAGGCTTCGGCGATTGGTGTCTTTATCGCGTTTATGCTGTTTCTGGTCTTCGGCGACCGCAAGCTCGCGACCTGCTACCGCACGCTAATCGAGGCCAGCAAGACCACCACTATGGTGATGCTGGTACTGGTGGGAGCAACCGCCTTTACAGGTGTTTTCTCACGCGGTGGCGGCATGCAGGTCATTCACAATGTCGTAATGGCCATGCCCGGCGGCACCGCTGGCGCGCTGATCCTGATGCTGTTCTTGGTCTTCATCCTTGGCATGTTTCTCGATTGGACTGGCATCGTGCTGCTCAGCTTCCCGATCATGCTGCCGATTGTCGCCGATATGGGGGTCGATGTGCTGTGGTTTGTGGTCATGGTGGCGGTGGTTCTCCAGACCTCTTTCCTGACGCCGCCATTTGGTTATGCGCTGTTCTATCTCAAAGGCGTCGCGCCGCCTGGGGTCGAGACGCTTGATCTTTATCGGGCGGTAATTCCCTTCGTGGCGCTGATCTTACTGGCCTGCGTCCTGATGACCCTCTTCCCTGTGCTGGTGACAGGCCTGCCTGCATTGTTAATGGGCAGATAAACCTAACCGTGCGGCCCTGCCTGCCCTGGCGGGGGCCACGCTGAGCTTTTATGGAGTAAACAGATAATGAAAGTGATCGATAGCTTGATCCCTCGTTCAGGGCTCAGAGTACTGATTACCGCCGGTGCTAATGGCATCGGTTTGGCTATCGCCCAGGCGTTTCAAGAGGCGGGCGCACGCGTCCATGTTTGCGATATTGATGAGCAGGCGCTGGCCGCACTGCCCGAATGCATTACCTATACCAATGCCGATGTCAGCCAAGAGGAGGATGTCGACCGACTGTTTGAGGATGCCGCTCACTTAGGTGGGCTAGATGTGGTGGTCAACAACGCTGGCATAGCTGGCCCCACCGCCAGCATCGAAGATATCGATCCTGAGAGCTGGAACCGTACGATCAATATCAATCTTAATGGTCAGTACCGAGTGGCTAATCGAGCCACGCCTTTGCTCCGCGAAAGCCAGGGGCTACTGATTAATATGGCCTCGGTCGCTGGCCGCCTTGGGTTTGCTTATCGCACTCCTTATGCCGCGAGCAAATGGGCGATTGTCGGCTTTACCAAAAGCCTGGCCTGCGAACTTGGCCCCGAGGGTGTACGGGTCAACGCCATTCTGCCCGGTATCGTGCGCGGGCCGCGCATTGAGAAAGTCATCGCCGACCGCGCTGCTAAGCGTGGCATCAGCTACGCCGAGATGGAGAAGGAGAACCTCTCCAAAGTTTCCATGCGGCGGATGGTTGAGCCTACCGATATCGCTGCTATGGCGCTGTTTTTGTCAGCCCCTGGCGGCGCCAATATTTCGGGCCAGGCGCTGAGCGTTTGCGCCAACGTCGAAACGATTTAACCGGCTTCACGCTTTTTTGCGTCACCATCCTTATCAGAGACACCTTCATGGCTACTCAACGTAAAGTCATCATCACCTGCGCCTTAACTGGCGCCATTCATACGCCTTCGATGTCACCGCATCTGCCGGTAACGCCGGAAGAGATTGCCGAGTCGGGTATCGCTGCCGCCGAGGCTGGCGCGGCCATCATTCATCTGCATGCACGTGACCCCATTACCGGTAAACCTACTCAGGATCCGGCTGTTTTCGAGCGTATTCTGCCACGTATGAAGGGCGCCACTAACGCGGTCATTAATCTCACCACCGGCGGCAGCCCGCACATGAGCGTGGAAGAGCGCATGCGCCCCGCCATGGAGTTCAAGCCCGAACTTGCTTCTATGAATATGGGGTCGATCAACTTTGGCCTGTTTCCCATGCTTAGCCGCTACGAGAGCTTCCAGCACGAATGGGAGCGAGCCCACCTCGAAAATAGCCGTGACCTGGTGTTTAAGAACACCTTCGCGGATATTGAAAAGGCCATGACGCTGGGCGCGGCGAACGGCACCCGCTTTGAATGCGAGTGCTATGACATAGGCCACCTCTACAGCCTGCGCCACATGATGGATCGTGGCTTTATCGATGGGCGGATTTTCGTGCAGAGCGTGTTCGGTATTTTGGGTGGCATCGGCCCGCACCCCGAAGATGTTATCCACATGCGCCGCACCGCCGACCGGCTATTTGGAAACAGCTACGAGTGGTCTGTGCTTGGCGCAGGCAGTCACCAGATGCGCATTGCCGCGCAGTCCGCCGCCATGGGTGGGCATGTACGGGTTGGATTGGAAGACTCGCTATGGCTATCGCCAGGCAAACTCGCCGAAAGCAATGCTAGCCAAGTGACCAAGGTGCGTAAAATTCTCGAAGGTCTCTCTTTTGAGATCGCGACCCCCGACGAAGCGCGTGAAATGCTGCAACTGAAAGGTGCCAGCAACGTCGGCTTCTAAGCAGGCGGAACCTAACAACAACTGCAAAGGAGTCAACGATGCAAATCACTCATCAAGTTATTGCGATCACGGGCGGTGCGAGTGGCCTTGGTTACGCCATGGCCGAGCGTTTAGGCAAGCAAGGCGCGACGCTGGCGCTGCTGGATAGAAATGCCGCTACGCTAGATGAAGCTGTCTGCGCACTTGCTGCGCAGGGAATCAATGCGCATGGTTTTGCGGTAGATGTGGCAGATGAACAGTCAGTGATCGACGCATTTGCCGATATTGCTGATCGATTAGGGCCCGTGGAAGGGTGTGTCAATAACGCCGGTATTACTGACGATGCGCTTTTCATCAAAGTGAAAGATGGTGTGATTGCTAAGCGTATGTCGTTGGACGCTTGGAAGCGAGTGGTTGATGTTAACCTGACCGGCGTTTTTCTATGCGGCCGAGAAGCCGCCAGCCAAATGGTAGTGTCAGGGAAAGGAGGTGTCATCGTTAACATCTCGAGTATTTCCCGCGCCGGTAATATGGGCCAAACCAACTACGCGGCAGCAAAAGCCGGGGTGCATGCGCTTACCGTAACGTGGGCAAAAGAGTTGGCCCAATACGGTATCCGCACCGGTACCGTGTCGCCAGGGTTTATGGCTACCCCTATGACGGCTGCCATGCGTCCCGATATGTATGAAAAAATCGCGGGCTCTGTTCCCTTAAAGCGGCTAGGTCAGCCCGATAATATTGCCCAGAGTGTCGCATTTATTATTGAAAACGATTACTTCACCGGCAGGATTGTTGAGTGTGACGGTGGTTTAAGAATGTAGCGCCCCCTTTTGCTGGAAGACTGATTCAGAGCTGAGAGTGTTGATCTATCATCGCTCTTGGCTTGGCTAAAAGCGTCCCTTTAAACCAAAATTAACATTAAAAAAATATGCTTTATCCTACAATGTCGTGTTGCGAAGGATTGATATATTGGGCAACCAAGGACTGATGTTCGTTACTGAGTACGGATACGTTAATGAATGCCCAAGAACAGGATCGTCTGTTCGCTCTCCGCCAGCTCAGCTTGCTGGATACTCCCCCTAGCCTGGATTTCTCATAGTACCTCAGCCAGTACCGCACTCAGGCTGTAACACCGCTAAACACCTACTGGCTCGACTTACATCGGCTACTTTTTAACCACTTTCCGGCGTTCAGACACACTTCCCCCTTTCCCCCATTGCTTC
>NZ_DRFS01000019.1 GCF_011050415.1 Halomonas sp. | reverse complement strand
TTTGCACTGACCATACTAGATCTTCAAATTTTTCTTCAAACAGCGGGGTGATGTAATTTCCGCTATGCAGCCGTAATGTGCTGAAATCCATTAATTCGGCTATTTCTGGCGGGGTAAATCCTTCGATCAGTTGCTGGACAAACTCGGGATAGCTGAAGAGCTCTTTATAGCCAGTATCGTAGTGCTTTGCCATGCGCCCTCCTTTAGGGTCTCATTTATCTTAGCATGGCAGTGCTATATACGGTTACGCAACGGTATAAACAGAAAAGCAGCGCGCGGCGCTGCTTAATCATACTGATATTATCGTTTGCGTTTACTTATCGCCTGCGACCTAGCTGTGCATCCATCGCATCGAACTGCTGGGTCAGGTAGGAGCTCATGCTGTTCATCTGCGATACCATCACATCCAATTGACTAAACTGGCTTCGGTAGCGCGCAATAGTCGCGTCGATAGATTTTTCCATACGCTCAAAGCGCGTATCTAAGCTCTTAACGCGATTTTCAGCACCGGTGATCGCGCCTTTAAGAACACCATTATTACCTAGCATCTGCTCAACTGATGCGCCTAACTTGCCAGCCAAGCCACTCTCTTTTTTATCACCAGCAAAAAAGCTGCTTAATGCCTGGGGGTTGTTGGCCACCAAGTCGCTAAGCTTAGCATCGTCAACTTCTAATGTTCCGTCGCGCTGTAACGAAATGCCTAGCTGGTTCAGGGTAGATAGCTCGCCACCTTCCACGCCGCCGGTTAATACACTGCGCAGGCGTGATTCAATGGTGCGTACAGCGTTATCGCCCAGCAATTCGCCAGCGGTGGCGCTTTCACCATTAAACGATGTCAGCTTGCCGATGGTGCCTTTTAAATCATTAAAGGCTTTTACAAAGCCGTTAATCGCTTCGCGCTGTTTTAGCGTATCACGCTCAATATTGATGGTGCTGGTCGCGGTTTCACCATCAGCAATGCTGAGTTCTCCAAGGTTGAGCGTTACACCCTGAATAGCGCCTTCAATTTGATTGGTGGCGCTGCTAATAGCAATACCGTTAACGGTTAGCTGGGCATCTTCACCCGCCCGTTTGGTGGCAGCATCTTCAGCAAAAGGGCCTGCAACTGTCTCACCTGCCGCATCGGCAAAGCTAAAGCTTTCGATAGAAGCATCAGCGCCGGTGGTTTTCGAACTTAAGGCCAGTCGATAGCCCGTGCCATCATTGATAATAGTGGCGTTAACACCAGCTTCTTTGTTGGTGTTAATCGCATCACGAATGCTGTTTAAGGTGCTACCTGGAGCAATGGCGATATCCACCGACTCACCACCGCCAAAACTTAGCTTAAGCGCAGTAGCGCCCTGCAGATCCAGCGCTTGATCTTTTTGATCAACACGACCTGAAGCGAGCGTGCCAGACGTCGCCAGTTGGCTAACTTCTACGCGGTAACTTCCCGGTAATGCACTAGCGCTCGTGGTAGCTTTAATATCATCTCCGCGCACATTGGCGGAAAGACTTTGGTAAAGCTTGGGGTCGTTAATTTTCGCTAAGGCGTCTTGAAACGCATTGAGCGAGGTTTGTAGTTGACCGTAGGCCGAAATTTTAGCTTGCTGATCTTTTTTCTGCTGAGTAATAGGCGCAAGCTTGCCGCGCTCCGCGTCTTGTAATTGATCCAGCAGGCCGGTCAGGTCAAGACCCGAGCCAACGCCAAGGGAGGTTATCGTCGCCATACTGGGGGTTCCTCAGTGCAAAAGGCTAAACCAAAAACGTTACGCGCAGCCGTTGCGCGCTGATAAATTTGCTATACATCGTTATCGACTGAAAAGAGGCCAACTTTAGCGCTTTTTCTTTCGCTAACTTTATTTTTAGTTTTTATTAACAAAAACGCCTGCTTAGCGCAGGCGTTTGTGAGCTAACCTATTCAGCGAACTGATTATCTACGACCTAACTGAGCATCTAGCGCATCAAACTGTTGGGTGAGGTAGTCACTGGTCTGGTTCATTTGAGCGATCATACTATCTAGCTGGCCAAACTGGGTACGGTAGCGTGATATTGTTTGCTCAATTGATTGTTCCATACGTGTGTAGCGTTCAACCAGCGCTTCTGAGCGATTTTCCGCACCCGAAATTGCGCCTGTTACGGTGCCATTGCTGCTCAGCAGCTGGTCAATGGTGGTGTTTATTTGACCTGCCATGCCAGATTCAGCTGAATCGCCTGCGAAGAAACTAGAGAGTGCATCTTGATTATTGGCAATGGCGTTATCAAGCGCGCCGTCATCGATTTCGAGCGTACCGTCTCGCTGCAGTGAGATACCAATATCACTGAGCATGGAGAACTCACCTTCCACCCCACCGCTCAGTATACTGCGCATGCGAGATTCTACGGTGCGTACAGCGCTGTCGCCTAGCAGCTCACCGGCTATTCCGGTGTCAGGGTCAAAGCTGGTTAACTCACCCATCGTTTCTTTCAGGTCATTGTAAGCATCAACAAAGCTTGTTATGGCTTCACGCACTGCGCGAGTGTCTTGCTCCACAACAACGGTACTGCTGCCTTCTTCTTCAAGGTTGAGTGTTACACCTTGAATCGCGCCCTCAACTTGGTTAGTCGGGCTAGTGATCTCGATGCCGTTAACGTTTAACAACGCATTTTGGCCTTCTTGAATGACATCAGCCTCCAGCGGATTGTCAGCACCATCCCACTCAAGACCCGAAATTGAAGCGGCTTCACCGGTTTGGGTAGAGTTCAACGCTAAGCGATACTCTTCACCATCAAAGATAATAGAGGCAGAAACGCCGCTATCTTCGGTTGCATTTATCGCATCACGAATATCTTCTAGAGAGCTTCCGGCAGCAATCTGCACTGGCACATCTGCTTGATCATCACCAGCGAACTGTAGAGTTAAGATGCGATCCGTATTAGTTCGGGAAGCTTCAGGATCAGCGACCGACGCTGTCGCGAGTGTGCCTGCGGTCGCTAATTGATCAACCGTGACATTATAGCTACCGGGCTGCGCTTCTGCATCGGCAGCAGCGGTTATGGCTGAACCGCCAACGTTGGTGGAAAGGCTTTCGTAAAGGGCACTTTCGTTGAGTGCATCAGCAGCGTCTTGAAACGCTGAGAGTGAACTCTGAAGCTGACCATAGGCAGAAATTTTAGTCTGCTGGGTTTCCAGTTGTTGCTCAATGGGCTCAAGTTTACCGCGCTCGGCTTCTTGCAACTGATCCAATAAGCCGTTGAGGTCTAAGCCTGAGCCAATACCGAGTGATGAAATGGAAGCCATACATTACCGTCCTTATTATAGCGTTTTCTTGCTGGTGCTTACGCTGTTCATGCGAAAACTCATAGTCGTGGTTATTAAAAACTATCGACCATTTAACATTTAACTTAAATATTTATCGCTTTTATTACGTGTCAAAATGTTACAAAAGGTACGCTCAGTGCGGCCTCGCTTACCGTCGTACTTGCCGCCCCAGTTAATAGGGAGCAGTTAAAATAAAATTATTTGATGACATTTCAACGTAATCTCGCGCAAACAACTTATAGACCTTGGTCTAATATCGACCTTGGTTTATAATGCGCTGCAACAAGCCCATCTTGGTGCTAATTGCAGGAGAACATACGATGCTTCCAGAACTTATGCCTCCAAAACCTAGGCCTCCCGAGCTTACTGAACGCGCCCCACAAACCTTCCAGGGTTCTACTCAGGGGCTATCTATTGCTGCCACCGTTCAACGTAGCCTGCGCCAGTGTTTATCCATTGCCGCTGAATTACTTTACGACCACGGTCATGTGCTCGAAACCATTACGCTTGCCCAGCGTGGCTTAACGCGCCGTGAATTGCTTGCGCTTAGCGCTGCCGCCCCTACCTGGGCCACTTGTCAGCAGGTGATGGAGGCGAGCGGTGCCGCTACATTTAACGAGTATGGCCGCTTTGTATTGACCAACCTGGGCCGTGAATTAATGTTTGATATGTTCGGTCAGGGTGCTGCTGACTGCGCCTGATCGGCATTAGTTAAAAATGACATAAAAAAACCGCTTGTAGGTGACCCCTATAAGCGGTTTTTTATTGGGCTTATTTTCTTGAGCTAACGTGCAGACTTAGCGCAGGCCGAGCATCGAAAGAATGAATAAAACAACCACGATTAGACCAACGATATAGATAATATTACGCATAGGGCACTCCTTGCTTATTTGCGTTTTAGGGGAAATCAAAGGCTTGCTTACCTTTAAAACAACACCACCAGCCTAGCAGGTTTTTTTCTACTTTGCTTGATGTAGGTGGAATTCCTTAATCGATTTGTTGCGGAACCTCCTAGGCTTCCCACCCTCGAACCCTTGTCACTCATCCTCAAGGTACTGCAATGCGCGCTACTGTTTTGCTTATGTCATGTGCTGTTATATCGCTGTTTCATACTGCTGATGTGGCAGCAAATGCGCCTTCATCTGGAGCATTTTCAGCGCTTAACAGCGCCACTTCTGAGCTTGATCGGGTGCATGCAGTCGTCGTCGCGCATGATGGTGAGATTATCCACGAGTATCATCAAGGCGGCCCTGGGGTGGCATCACCCACTAATATCAAGTCGTTGTCTAAAACGGTGTTAGCGGCGATTACAGGCGCGGCCATTGAGGCGGGTATTATTGAATCGGCAGAGCAGCCGATGGTGGAGCTATTTGGTTCTAACCTGCCTAACGGCACTGCCCCTCAGGTGGGTAATATTACCGTTGCGCATTTACTCTCCCAGCAGGCGGGGCTAGAGCGCACCTCCGGCGGCAACTACAGTGCCTGGGTGGCGAGTTCCAATTGGGTGAACGATGCCTTAACGCGCCCCTTTGTGGACGAACCCGGCGGGCAAATGCTCTATTCAACCGGCACCAGCCACCTGCTTTCAGCAGCGCTCACCCATGCTAGCGGTGAGACCACCTATGCGCTTGCCCAGCGTTTGTTAGGTGAGCCACTCAATATCAATATTCCACCATGGTTACGCGACCCACAGGGCATCTATTTTGGTGGGAATGATATGCAGCTTTCGCCCCGGGCATTGATTGAAGTTGGCGAGCTGTACCGTAATGATGGCTTGGTGTTTGATGATTCTGGAAATAGCCAGCGTGTACTGCCAGAAGGCTGGGTAGCCGAATCATGGCAGCCACGTGGCTCATCACAGTGGACCGGTGATGGCTACGGCTATGGCTGGTTTATTACCCAGCTAGCCGGAGAAGCGGTGTATTACGGGCGTGGCTTCGGCGGTCAAGCGCTCTATGTTATTCCTGAGCGGGAGATGACGGTGGTGATCACCTCAAACCCCAACCCGCCCTCTCCCGGCGGGCAGTTTCAGCAAGCGTTAAATAGATTGGTGATCGGGCTTTTATCATCAAGTGATAGCGAGAGTTAGCCACATAACGGGTACGTGCGCGCTTTGTCCTTAGACATTCCGTAGCCGTTTACTCGCCCTTGTGACCAAGGCTCATTAAGTAGAGCGCGGCTGCAAGGGCCAGCACCGAAATCGCCAAGTAGATTGCTTCCAGTGGGGTGGAAAAACGGATATCCACCACCGCACGGAAGAATTCAATAATGACCGCCAGGATCACTACGCGGGCGATTTTATCTTTGAGCTGATCCAAAGAGGCGACGTTAAAAGGGTGACGAAGATTGCTCTCTTCTGCCTGATCAATGCGGGAAACAAACAGTCGATAAACGCCTAAGCCGAAAATCAGCAGCACAATGGCGATCAGGTAAATATCGACTGCAATAATGATGTCGGGCACTAAGCTGTCGTGAATATCTTGCACACCGCCGAACAGGTAGTAGCTCATTACATCGCGAACCACCTTTAAAATATCCACGGTACCGACGATAAACAGCATTAATGAGCCCAGCAGGCTGGGCACCACCGCAAGCATCACCAAGAAGCGTGAATTCCACAGGGCCGTTTCAATTCGCCGCTCCCAAACGCTTTGGTGCTCGGGTTTATCGGAAGAATGTGACGGCGGGGTTGGCGGTAGAGGTTCTGACATAATGTATTTCCTGTTCCAGCAAGCTAATCGTTAATAGCAGCGAGACTACAACAGATTTATTAAAACCACAGCAAACGTCACCGCAGTCAGCAAAAAACCTAACGCGAGCACTAGGCCATCCCGCGCAACGAGCCCCAAGCCGAACAACGTGAGAGCCAGCCCGGCACCATTGGCGGTAAAGGGGATAAACTCCATCGGTGGCATGGCAACCGCCACCAGCAAACAGGCCAGGGCAGTAGCGCGAATACCTACGTAGCCTGTCATCCAGGCCAACCGCACGCCAAGTAAACCATCTATCCATTTAGCCGGCTTTTTAAACCAGCGAAGCGCTTTATCAAACCCTTTACGGGATACTGAACGGCGCAATAGCCATTGGGGCAACCAGAACGTCTTACGCCCAGCTAATAGCTGACCAGAAACCAGTAGCACCAGTACCGCCATCAGTGTGGGCATACCCGGTATATCGCCAATCACCGGTGCCAGAGTGATTAACCCGGCCACCAACAGTAATGGGCCAAAAGAGCGGCGCCCTACCGCTTCAACAATATCGTCGACGCTCACTTTGGGATCTTCACGCTCCATCTGCTCCATGGCGTCGATTAAATCAGTCAAGCTTGAGGCGTCATCATTGGCATTATTCATCGGCAGCGCGACGCTCCTCTGCCTGTAGCTTAGTACGAATAAAATCGCTGTGGCTAACATGTAACAGATCCGCCAAACGACGAATGCGGTGCTCTTCTAGGGGATCAATGCTTCCATCAGCCCAAGCCAGTTGCCACATGAGCGCCACCAGCTCGCAGCGCTGGTTGTAGTGGTAGTGCTCTTTAATCAGACTTACAAACTGGTAGTGATCGACAGCGTCTTCTACTTCTGACTCGGCCATCGCCATAAGCTCTTTCACCGCGTTTTCGCTTAAATGGTAACGAGACATCAACATTTGGCTCAGCGCAGCACGCTCGGCATCGCTTGAGTCGTAGTCAGCACGCATGACTTCACACAGCAGCGCTGCGGTCGCCAGCTCCAGAGTCAGCGCTTGATTTTCACGCTGCTCTGGCTGGGCCAGCGTGCGTTGAAAAAATTGGCTGATAGCTTCCAACATAGGTGTTCTCCTTCGTAGCGTCAGCGTCGACCTTGCCTTAATCCTTTTTGGTAAGCTGCTCTCTTAACTGCTTAGGCACTTGCTTGATAATCAGGCGATCCTGGGCGGCGTCGTATTCAATACTTGAACCGAGCAGATGTGAATCAAAGCTGATGGAGACGCCCCCTGAGCGCCCGGTAAAGCGGCGGAACTGGCTCAGAGTACGCTTATCGGGGGGAATCTCTGGCGACAGCCCGTAATCCGAGTTGCGTATATGCTCATAAAACGCCTTGGGCTGCTGTTCATTAACTAATCCCGAAAGCTCGTCCAGGGTCATCGGCTCGCCACGGCGCAACTGCTCGTTGGCGTAATCCACGAGTGTGTCGGTTTTTTCGCGACTCACTTCGTCATCGAAATCTTCTTTCTCGACATAGTCGCTAAAGGCTTTAAGCAGCGTGCGGGTTTCCGCTGGGGAATCAATGCCCTCCTCCATACCTAGCAACGCCACCAGCCCTTCAGCGAGTTTTTTACCGCCGCGATCTTTTAGGAAAGTCACGTACTGGGCGTTCGGCGCATCGCTTTGCCACTGGGTAAGATTGATACGTGCGGCCAGCGTAAGCTGACTGGCATTGAGCTGGGCCGCTGGCACCGCGTGGTGCTCGGCATTAATACCAATGCCTTCCCGCTGGTGCACTAACGCGATTAATAGGGTTTCGGTATCACCCTGACGTTGGTGGCTGATCACTAAGTAACCACTCACTGACAGCTGCTCTTGAAGCTGCTTGGCTAGCCGTTCAGCCAGGTCGACTGACAGCTCAACAAAGCTTTTTTCACCGGCCATATAGTCGCGCAGCCACATGGCGAGTGGCCCTGCCTGCTCGCCCTCTTCGGCAAAGCGCCCCCAACCTTTGGGTTTGGTGTTATAGGTGTCGTTCAGCGTACCTACTAGGCTCGCCATCACCGGGTCGTCGCTGGGCGCCGCCTGCTCTGAGTGGGGTGCGGCGGTTAGGGTTAAGCGCTCACCGTCAAGCGTCGGATCAAGGCGGTGCACAATACTTTGCAGTAGTGGCATAAGCGTCTGCTAGCGTTCCTTAGTAAATGGAGAATCGTGAATAAAAAGTTATGTGCCGGTTACGGCTTGAGGCGGTAACCAGTTCGGAAAATCCAACCAATAGTGGCCAAACACGCCACCAAGAACAGCATAATCATGCCCACACTCGCCGCTAGGCTAACATCGCTAATGCCGTAAAAACTCCAGCGAAAACCGCTCACCAAGTACACCACGGGGTTGGCTAACGTGACGGTTTGCCAAAATGGCGGCAGCATATCAATGGAGTAAAAACTGCCGCCGAGAAACGTCAGTGGCGTAATCACCAATAGCGGCACCAACTGCAACCGATCAAAGCCATCGGCCCAAATACCAATAATAAAACCGAGCAGGCTAAAGGTGACGGCCGTGAGCACCAGAAACGTCAGCATCCAAAACGGATGGGCGATTTCCAGCGGCACAAACAGACCTGATGTGGCCAAAATAATTAGCCCCAGCAGAATCGATTTTGAAGCCGCCGCGCCCACATAGCCAATCACAATCTCCAAGTGCGAGATAGGCGCCGAAAGCAGTTCGTAAATGCTGCCGGAGAACTTAGGAAAGAAGATGCCGAAGGAGGCATTGGAGACGCTCTGGGTAAGCAGCATCAGCATAATCAGCCCAGGCACAATGAAAGCACCGTAGCTAACGCCGTTGATCTCGCTAATGCGGGAGCCAATGGCGGCGCCAAACACCACAAAGTAGAGCGATGTGGAGATAACCGGCGAGACGATACTTTGCAGTAACGTGCGGCGCGTGCGGGCCATTTCCGCCATATAGATGGCACGAACAGGATGTAGGTTCATGCACGCTCCTTAGGGTTAACAAGATCGACGAAGATATCCTCCAGCGAGCTTTGCCGGGTATGCAGGTCTTTAAAGGTAATACCTTCTTGCTCAAGGGCGGTTAATAGCGCTGAGATACCGTGCCCGTCCTCGTCCTGGCTACCGTCGTAGGTATACACCAACTCATACCCCTCAGCGGCCAAACTAAGATCAAAGCGCTGCAGGCTGTTTGGCAGCCCCGCTAAAGCGGTGTGCAGGTTGAGCGTCAACTGTTTGCTACCCAACTTACTCATCAGGGCGGCTTTCTCTTCGACCAATACCAGCTCACCGCGATTGATGACGCCGATACGGTCGGCCATCTCTTCGGCTTCTTCGATATAGTGAGTCGTCAAAATAATCGTGACGCCGTTATCACGCAGTTGACGCACGACTTCCCACATTTCCCGGCGTAGCTCAACGTCCACTCCGGCAGTGGGTTCATCCAGAAACAGGACGCGCGGCTCATGGGAGAGCGCTTTAGCGATTAGCACGCGGCGTTTCATCCCGCCCGAGAGTGTCATCAAGCGATTGTGGCGCTTATCCCACAGCGTCAGTGACTTAAGCACTTTTTCAATATGCGCAGGATTAGGGGCTTTGCCAAACAGGCCGCGACTAAAGCTGACCGTGTTCCAGACCGTTTCAAACGCTTCGTTGGTCAGCTCTTGGGGTACTAACCCAATCCGCTCACGTGCCTGGCGGTAGTGGGTAATATTATCAAACCCGTCTACCAGCACATGGCCCGCAGTGGGATTGACCAAGCCGCACACCACACTGATCAATGTGGTTTTACCCGCCCCGTTGGGGCCAAGCAGGGCAAATATCTCACCGCGTTGAATGGTTAAATCAATATGAGTTAACGCCTGAAAGCCACCCTCATAGGTTTTATTCAGGCCGTTAATGACAATAATGGGGTCGTTCAAGGCGTACTCCTGACACCGCAGCTTGATAGCTGCGGTGCTTGACGGCCTTTTTATCTAGCCGGGATTAAGTGCGTTCGGTAATTTCAAGCAGGTGGTAACCAAACTGGGTTTTTACTGGGCCATGGACTTGACCTACTTCACCACTGAACACGACTTTGTCGAACTCAGGCACCATCTGGCCGGGGCCAAAGCTGCCCAGGTCGCCGCCTTGACGGCTAGAGGGGCAGCTGGAGTGCTGTTTGGCAACCGCGGCGAAATCGCTGCCATTTTCGATCTCTTTCTTAAGTGCTAGGCACTGCTCTTCGCTGCTGACCAAAATGTGGCGGGCGCTGGCGCGTGTCATAAACTTCTCCTGACTCAATTTACTTATCGGGGGTTTAACTGCAAAAGGGCCAATAGCTTATCACGGCTTACCTAGGGCTCCGCTATAGCGTAAGGCTTCACCTACACTGGCCATTGCGCGTTCATGAGCACTCAACGCAGCGGGGCCGCGGGTACAGGTGACAATTACCCAAGCGCCTACGGTGTCGGAATCGACGTTAGCACGTTCGGCAATTCCTGCATCGCAGCTGCGCCGCTGTTGAGTACCTGTTTTATGGGCAAAGCTGATGTCTTCCCCCATCCCTGCCTTAAGACGCTGCTTACCGGAACTGGTTCGCCGCATAACGTCTAGCAGCACTTGTCGATGCTCGGCATCTAAATCATCCATGGCATGCCCTTGGTGAAAAGGTTGCAGGCTAGCCAACAGATCGCCAAAGGCGCTTAGCGTGCCCACATTCTCGCCGGTGGCTTCGTAGGCATCAAAGGCACGGTCATAGTCCGGCTGCGTAAAAGTGTCCGTGCTCACGCCCAATGTACGTGCTAATGCCTGGCCGCGCTGGCTAACTGGGTGCTGGCGTAGGGCGATAAAATCCATCCCGCCAAGCCTGCGGGCATCCGGGTGGAGCTGGCCATAAACGCCCTGGCGTACGCCAACTAGCTTAGTAATAGGACCAACTGCAGAAGGGTCACCCCCGCTTGCGGCTATCATGCGGCGAGTGCGCTCATTAACCGCCTCAAGCCCCACCCGATCAATCAGCATATCGGAGGCGGTGTTATCGCTGACGGTAATCATTTGCTCCATCAGGTAACGAATAGAGATCGGCGTTCCGGGGTCGTGCCAGTTGGTAGCCCCTGCACCATCGACAAAGTCACTGCGTGAAAGCGTCAACCGCTCATCCAGAGAAAGCGTGCCTGCTTGACGCTCAGCAAGCACCTGCGCCGCCACCGGCACTTTAACCAGCGACGCCCAATACCATGGGTCATCTGCACGCCAGGAGTAGGCTTCACCACTAGTGAGATTTTGTACATAAACGCCCAGCTCGCCGCCGAAGGACTCTTCAATGGCTTGTAAACGGGCCGTTAAATCGCCCTGCCAAGCGCTCTGTTTATCTACCTCATAGTACCAATTTGTATTGTACACATCCGCTTCAGCCGATAGCGTAATCAACAGCGCTAACGCTATAAGCCCGCGTTCTATCCAGTGTCGCAAACTATAAACTCCAGAAATTATTGAGCGTATCTAACGGTGCTGAGCCATCCAGCGAGTCACCCAAATCCATGCCGCAGCGCCAAGTATTAACAAGCCACCAATACCTAGCGCCTGTGGATAACTGATCATGTTTTGGACTTCCCATAGAAAGCGCAACACTAGGAAAATCATCACAATATGGAAAATAAACGCTTTTAGCGCATCTGAACCCACAATGGTGAGCGGCATTAATACTTTGGCTGCTTTGACCCCACCCGCTAAGGCGAGCGCAAGCAATACCAGCGCGCCACCCAAGCTAAACAGCATAAACTGCAGCCCTGGCGGGTGTTTGCCGACATTTCTGGCCACTGCCAACATCGCAGCGTGTACATCGCCACTGGCAAAAGCAAGACCATAAAACCCAGCGACCATCAGCGCACCTATGCCCAGCAGAGTAAGCACTAAACGGCGCCGCATGGACCTATCAAAGTAGCAGCGAAGCAGCGCCTCACCGATCATTAAGCCCGTCAATATTAGCGGGGCACGGCTGATCTGCCCCCAGGTGTAGTGATCTTCATGATCCACCAGCAGCGCTTTCAAAATATCGTTGCCGCCGAAGGTAAGACTTTGCAACCACACCGTTAGTGCCGTTAAACCAACAATAGTGGTTAAACGGCTCCAAAGTGGCGCCCGCGCCCATAGCGGTAAAATCAGCGGCACCCACAACAGGGCAATAGCGTAGAAACCTAAAATTTCTACCCAAATGGCAAAACGCCCATACAGCAGTGCATCGATGATTTCGCTGGGCGGATAGAACGGCAGCATTTCAATAACCAGCAGCGCTTTGTACCAAAACCACACTTCTACGGCGCGTAGCCATAGCTTTAACCTGCGTTTCGGCCAATCTTCGCTTTGCGTGTGAGATAGAAATGCGACGGCTAATGCGATGCCGAAGACCAAAATAAACAGTGACGAGGAGAATTTGGTCAAAAAATGGATAGGCACCATGCCCCAATCAGGAACATTACGAATCCCCACTAGCCCACTCACTGCGTGGCTGACAATCATCAAGCTAATCGCTAGGCCACGGGCTAAGTCAATCGCCTCAATGCGGCCTTCGGCCTTGGGAAGTTGAGGAGTCTCTGTCCATTTTAAGGGCATTTATCCATCCTTGCGTGGGCGCAGTCGTTAAATCCATTGGTCAAATCATAGCATTCACTTCCGTTGATCATACTATCGCGCGCACGCAAAAATGCCCCGCAACTGGCGGGGCATTTCGTGGCTCATCCTTGAGCCAGAGAAGTAGTTAGTCCTTTAGCAGGGGGTATTACCACTCAGAGTCATCTTGCTCTTCGGTCTCCCACTCATCCTGCTCTTCTTCCTCTTCCTCGTAAGTGAATTCTTCCTCTTCCTCTTCGTACTCAGTATCGAAGTCTTGATCCTGTTCTTGACCAATGTCAGAGGTATTGAATGAACCTTGCTCATCTTGCATTGGTTCTTCTTGCGGCGCTGGCTCGTAATCGTCGTTGCTTTCCATTTCAGCAAAAGCAAGGGGGCTAGCCATCAGACCAAATGATACACCTAGGATGCCAAGCTTCTTGAGAGAATCCTTCTTCATCATGATACTGTCTCCTATAAGGCTTTACTTTTTAAAACGAAGCGAAAATGTAAGTGAAACTTCGTTTTAAGGTTAAGAACGTTAGGTCGTCCTACCTGATGCGTTCTTACCCCCATCATTGCACCCTGCGTGCCACTTCATGCCACCCTTATATAAAAGATTTTACTTAACAACCACTTATGCGTTTAAAACATGTGCCAACTTTTTGATTTAACTAATAAAAGCTAGATATTTGTTGTTTAAAACTGGCACATGATCCCCAAATGATCAGGCAAACGGGGCAACATTAGCGTGATTGATAACAAAATCGGCACATCATTGCGATGGATTGCCCTTTAGCAAGCTCTACCAACCCTTGATCAAAGGGCGAAACGTTGTGATGGGCATCTACCGTATGGCTTACCGGCTCAAGACAGAAAAAATCAGCCTGAGCGTTAGGGGAAAAAACCAGATAACGGGACATCGGTGGCGATGTATCAATCGCGAGCACCGCGCTGCGCTCAGACCACTCCAACTGCGCTTGCCCGCTCCAGCCCGTAAACAGGTTATCAATTAACGTTTCAGGCAAGCTTTGCCGATGACTAAAATTCCAATTTTCTTCGTGCTCAAGGCGCCGCCATTCGATTGGCAACTGCGCTTTATTAACCTCCCAAACGCCTTTAGCAGGGGCAGTTATTCGCGCGTCGGTCGTGCGCGGAAACCAAGGGTGTAACCCTAGGCCATAGGGAGCGGGGTTATCGCCTAAATGCATAACGCTGAGCGCTACTTCTAAGCAGTTGCCTGCCAAGCAATAGCTAAGCTCAGCGCGATAATCAAAAGGTGGCTGTTCGTTCGAGTACAGTTCCAGGTGAAGAGCGTGGTGGCTTTGCGACATGACTTGCCAGGGCCGCTGCCATCCATCGCCATGAATGGGCAACGGCTCACCTTGAAGGTTGGGAGCCAAGGAATAGTGCTGCCCACGCCACTCAAAACCGCCCTTCGCAATCCGGTTTGACCACGGCACCAGTGGGTACATCGCCAATTGATTGGGGTCTTGTTCATCATCGCTACCTGGGCGCATAAGCGGGACATTACCCGCCGGGGTCAGCGCATCAAATCGCACCACGGATCCCCCCACGCAAGGATTAACCACCAAACGCAGCTGCGCGTTTTCGAGAGTGATAGTCACGGCGTATTTCCTGTTATGACGATGGCCTACGCCCAGCCACCATCCACCGCCAGCTCCTGACCTGAGATTGCCTGGCTTTCAGCGCTGGCTAAAAACAGCACGGCGGGCGCAATGTGCTCGGGCTCTAAGCGCAGTTTAAGGCACTGACGGGCCTGAATCTCTGCTTCATCACCCGGGCCGATCCATTTTTCGAGCTGCCGCTCGGTCATTACCGAACCAGGTACTAGCGTATTAACGCGAATATTATGTACACCCAGCTCTCGGGCCAGGCTGCGGGTCAGGCCGTGGGCCGCCGCTTTTGCGGTGACA
The DNA here is from genome assembly GCF_011050415.1 of Halomonas sp. Lineage (GTDB taxonomy): Bacteria > Pseudomonadota > Gammaproteobacteria > Pseudomonadales > Halomonadaceae > Vreelandella. The sequence goes on along the minus strand of NZ_DRFS01000019.1, from coordinate 323,539 downwards.
TACGCGGGTAACCCACCCAGTGCCATCTGCACGCTGACCGAGCCAAAGTTGATGATTGAGCCACCGCCAGCCACCATCATTTGCTTGGCAGCGGCTTGAGCGGCAAAGAACATTGGTCGCAGGTTAATCGCCATGCGCTCATCCCAGTAGGCAACGTCTACCTCTTGCCACCCGTGGCGATCATCGTTGGCGGCGTTATTCACCAGCGTGTCAATAGGCCCCACGGTTTGGCCGGTCTCGGCGATAATTTGCTGTAGGCTTGCCACATCGCGAATATCGCAGTGGTAGTAAAGCGGTGCCTGTCCTGTTTTAGCCTGCAATTCATCAACTAACGCTTGGCTAGCGTCATCGTTTATATCTACAAAAACCACCCGTGCCCCTTGATAATGAAAAGCGCGGGTAAGCGAGGCACCTATGCCACTGCCACCGCCGGTAATAAAGACCACTTGCTGTTCAAGGCTCGTATAGCGCGCTGAGGGCTGGTTCATATCGCTTCCTACATCGTTTTATTGTTTTTCAAAAACTCTGCACTTCACTGGATGCCACTAAACGTCTACCCAATGCCCACCTGCTTGGGAAGATTCCAACGCGCGGGTAATAAACGTCAGGCCGTCGACACCATCGGCCACGCCCGGCGTTGGCGCAGACAATCCCGTGGCATTTTCGCCGTTTTGACGAGCACGAATTTGCACAGCGAAATCACGATAAAGCTGGGCGAAGGCTTCAAGGTAGCCTTCCGGATGTCCGGCTGGAATTCGTGCGGCAGCCATCGCAGCGTCACCCAAGCCCGGGCCGTTGCGGGTTAATATCCGTGAAGGCTCTCCCAATGGTGAGTGCAGTAACTGGTTGGGGGTTTCCTGACACCAAGCAAGGCCACCTTTGCTTCCATAAACGCGAAGCTGTAGACCATTTTCATTACCCGGCGCCACCTGACTCGACCACAGCATCCCTCGTGCGCCACCTTTAAAGCGCAGCAGCATATGCACGTTGTCATCCAGCGCACGGCCTTCAACAAAGGTATGCATATCGGCGGCAAGGGATTCCAGTTGTAGGCCGGTCACATAGCGCGCCAGGTGGTAGGCGTGAGTGCCGATATCACCTAAACAGCCCGCCGGGCCGCTGCGTTTGGGATCGGTGCGCCACTCGGCCTGCTTGACGCCGCTCTCTTCCAGGCGGGTGGAGAGCCAATCCTGCGGGTACTCCACCTGTACCACGCGTAGCTCCCCCAGTTCGCCGCTGGCGACCATTTCCCGCGCTTGACGCACTAACGGATAGCCGGAGTAGTTATGGGTTAAGCCGAAGAAAAGCCCGCTGCGCTCCACTAGCTCGGCGAGCGTCTGGGCCTCTTCCAATGTGATCGTCATCGGCTTATCGCAGATTACGTGAAAGCCCGCTTCTAGGAAGGTGCGCGCCACATCGAAGTGCACATGGTTGGGGGTCACAATCGCGACCACATCAATGCCGTCTGGGCGCTTGCGTTCCGCCTCCGCCATGGTGTGGTAATCGGGATAGGCGCGATCTGCTGGTACGTGTAACGCTGCAGCGGATGCCTGACTGCGGTCCGGGTCAGAAGCAAAGGCCCCGGCGACCAGCTCGTAGTGATCATCTAGCCGTGCAGCGATGCGGTGCACCCCGCCAATAAAGGCCCCCTGGCCGCCGCCGACCATGCCAAGGCGCAGTCGACGCGGCGTATCGTGTTGCGTGCTCATAGCGTATTGCCCTCCCCCTTTATTAAAGACCTAGATTATTAAAGACCGAGAATCCGACGGTTGGCGGCTTGATCGGAGCCGCCGTCGGCGAAGTCATCAAACGCCCGCGCGGTCACCTCGATAATATGGTCACGGATAAAGGTGGCGCCTTCACGGGCACCGACCTCTGGGTGCTTCAAGCAGCACTCCCACTCCAGTACCGCCCAGCCGTGGTAGTCGTTGGCCGCCATCCAGGAGAAGATCGACTTAAAGTCGATCTGACCATCGCCAAGCGAGCGAAAGCGGCCAGCACGCTCTGTCCATGACTGATATCCGGAATAAACGCCCTGCTTGGGACTGGGGTTAAACTCGGCATCTTTAACGTGGAACATCTGAATATGCTCGCGATAGACATCCAGAAAGCCACGGTAGTCGAGCTGCTGCAGGATCAGGTGGCTGGGGTCGTAAAGGATGTGGCAGCGCGGGTGGTTGCCGACCCGTTCAAGAAACATCTCGAAGGTAATGCCGTCGTGGAGGTCTTCGCCGGGATGGATTTCGTAGCAGAGGTTCACCCCAGCCTCCTCAAAAGCATCCAGAATGGGATGCCAGCGTTTGGCCAGCTCATCAAACGCCGTCTCGACCAACCCCGCTGGGCGCTGTGGCCAGGGGTAGATGAACGGCCATGCCAGCGACCCGGAAAAGGTAGCGTGGTCAGTTAGGCCAAGATTTTGCGACGCCTTGGCAGCCAGCATTAGCTGCTCAACGGCCCAGGCTTGGCGCGCCTTAGGGTTACCGCGCACTTCGGGGGCCGCAAAGCCATCAAACATCTCGTCATAAGCGGGATGCACGGCGACCAATTGGCCCTGCAGGTGAGTGGACAGTTCGGTGAGCGCTAAGCCGTGCTCGGACAGGGTGCCTTTGACCTCATCGCAGTAGCTGCGGCTTTCGGCGGCGCGTTTTAAATCGAACAAGCGCGCATCCCAACTAGGAATCTGCACGCCCTTATAGCCTAACCCTGCGGCCCAGGCAGCAATACTATCAAGACTATTAAAGGGGGCCTCATCACTGGCGAACTGGGCGAGAAAGATCGCTGGCCCTTTGATGGTTTGCATAGGACTCTCTCAATTTCGTTTCGATTAAGTGCTTGAGTAGGCGCGGGTGAGCGTGCTGCTCTTCACCCGCGTCTATCTATCAATGCTTGAGACCGCAATCAGAACGGCGAGTCAGGGAAATAGTACTGCTCGGCGTTCTCCTGGGTGATCAGCGGCGAGCCCAAAATGTACTCGCCGGTCACTGGGCCATTAGAGACAAAGTGCTGCACGGTGAGATCCATTGCCGTGGCGATCATGGCGGGCGGATAAAGCACGTCTACCGGCACCAGCTCATCGCCGTCCATCACGCGCTTGATAATGTCCTTCATACCCGCGCCACCAACAATAAACAGCTCATCTTCGCGCCCCGCCTGACGCACCGCTTCAATCACGCCAAGGGCGATATCGTCATCCTGGGCCCAAACGGCATCGATACTATCGAAACGCGCTAGGTAGTCCTGCATCACTTCAAAGCCATCGTCACGGTTCCAGTTGGCATGCTGCATATCGAGAATATTGACCTCAGAGCCTTCGATGGCTTCTTGGAAACCCTGCACTCGCTCATCATCAATGACAGTGGGAATGCCACGCAGCACAACGATATCGCCTGAATCGTCGAGGCGTTCACGGATGTACTCACCAGACACGCGGCCTAGCTCATGGTTGTTGCCCGCTACATAAAGGTCCTGAATGCCCTCTTCTGTTAGGCCACGATCCACCACGGTGACAAATACGCCTGAGTCTTTAACCCGGCGCACGGGATCAGTCAGCGGGCCAGATTCAAACGGCAGGACCACTAAGGCATCGATATTGCGCAGTGATACCAAGTCTTCCAGGTCATTGGCCTGTTCACCGGCCGTTCCCGCCGTGGTGATGGTAATAGTGATATCCGGGTAGAGCGCTTCCAGCCGCTGTTTTGCTTGTTCAGCGTGATAATTGACGCCACCGGTCCAGCCGTGGGTGGCGGCGGGGATCGACACCCCAATGGTGACCTCTTGAGCAACGGCGGCGCTGGAAAGCCCTATGGCTGTTGCGAGTGCCGCCGTGGTGGCAAACGTCGCCACTGCTGTTTTGATGGTTGGCATATTAATGCTCCTTTCGTGTTTGTACTTGTTATGTTGCCGTCGCTTTTATTGGTTGGTACTGCACTGGCTTCCCTTTGCCCCTATGGCGCTGTTTTCCTCCATGAGGCACGCTGTAAGTAGACCGCCACAATAATGATGATCCCCTGCACCGTTCCATTGAGATAATTTGAGATGGCATCGGTTAAATTGAGAATATTGCCAATCATGGTGAGCATGATGGCGCCCACCACCGTGCCCCAAATGCGCCCATGACCACCCTTGAGCATGGTGCCTCCGATGATCACCGCAGCAATTGCCTCAAGCTCCCAGAGCACCCCGGTAGCCCCTGAGGCAGAACCCAGCCGGGGCACATAGATAATCGTCGCCAAGGCCACGCACACGCCTTGCAGCATGTAGGTCATGGTCTTGATTCGGTCAACGTGAATAGCGCTGTATTCAGCGACTTTTTCATTGGAGCCAATGGCAAAGCAGTAACGTCCAAAGCGGGTGTAATTCAGCAAGATGTAGCCAATGACGGCGACAAAGAAAAACACCCAGACGGGAATAGTGATACCGAGGAAACTGCCGTAATAGACCGGCCGATAGATATCGCGCACCGCCCAATCCAGGGTTAGGGTGCCGCCATCGGCCAGGTAGGTAACCAGTGAGCGGTAAATCCCCATGGTGCCCAGGGTAACGATAAACGCCTCGATTTTGCCTTTGGTCGTTACGATGCCGTTGATAAAGCCTGCGCACAGTCCAAGCAGTAGCGATGCGCCAACGCCCAGTAGCACGGTGGTAACGCCCGCGCCGAACTGCTCGACGAGGCTATTCATTAAAATAATCATTACCCCGGCAATAAAGGCGGCCATTGCCCCTACCGAGAGATCCAACCCGCCCGCGGTAATCACGAAGGTGGCGCCGATCGCGATAATGCCGATAAAGGCACTGCGGGTGAGCATATTCGAGAGATTATCCAGCCCCAGAAACGCCGGATTAATCAGCACCCCCAGCAGCGCCAAAGCTACCAGGGCGACAAAGGGGCCCCATGTTTTCAGGTCGATAGCAAAGCCTTTAGGCTTATTTTTTTTGAGACTGTTTTGCTTGAGACTGCTCGTCTTGTTATTAGGCATGGCGCTGCTCATTTACCCCTACTCCCTTAATGCCGGATGCGTACTGCATGATTTCTTGTTCGTTAATTTGCTCACCTTCAAGCACTCCGGTGAGTACACCCGCGCACATCACCGCCACCCGATGGGAAAGCCCAATCAGCTCACTCATTTCTGAAGAGATTAAAATGACTGAACGGCCCGCCTCGGTAAGCTCATGAATGAAATGATAAATCTGGTGTTTAGTGCCAACATCAATGCCCCGGGTCGGCTCGTTGATAATCACGATCTCAGGGTCAATGGACATCACCTTGGCGAGCAGTAGCTTCTGTTGATTACCGCCTGAGAGTTCAGCTGCGGTGCGCGCCGCTGTGCGCAGGCGAATATCAAAGCGCTGGATCGCCTCCTGGAAGGCCTGCTCTTCACGGCGTCGATCAATAAGGGGGTGGCAGTGAGCGCGTAAATTGAGCAGGGTAACGTTGGATCGAAGATCCATATTGAGCACCAGGCCCTTGCCTTTACGGTCTTCGGTTAGGTAGGCAATACGCTGGCGAACGGCATCGCGTAGATGGCGGAGCTCAACTGGCTGGCCGTGGCGTAGTACCTGCCCGGTTTTTTTTGCACGCAGCCCTAGTACCGCCTCAATGAGCGCCGTTCGCCCGGCACCCACCACGCCGCCGAAGCCCAATACTTCACCGCGCCGCAGGGTAAAGCTGGCCTGTTTGACGGCGCCTGGCACCACAAACTCACGTGCTTCCAGTACCACCGGCGCATCGGAGGGAAGAAGCGTAAGCGGTGGGTACATTTCGGTGATCTCCCGGCCCACCATCAGTCGCGCCAGCTCTTCTTTACTGCGCCCAGCCATCGGCCCGCTATCAACCAAATGACCGTCGCGCAAGACAGTGACCTGATCGGCAATTTGTTCAATTTCGCGCAGTTTGTGGGAGATATACAGAATCGCCACGCCCCGCTGGCGTAAGCGGGCGATCAGCGCGAACAGCACCTTTACTTCATTTTCAGTCAGCGTCGCGGTGGGCTCATCCATAATCAGCACGCGAACATCGCGAGTGATCGCCTTGGCGATCTCGACCATTTGCTGATCAGAGGTGCTGAGGTCTTTAACTCTAGCGCGAGGATTAACGCGGGTTTCAAGTTCAGCCAGTGCCGTTTGGCTGCGCTCGCGCATGGCTCGCCGATCCAGAAACAGCCCACGGCGTAGCTCACGGCCTAAGAAGATATTTTCTTCAACACTGAGCTGTTCCGCTAACGCAAGCTCCTGATGGATCATTACCACACCGTCGGCTTCCGCCTCAGCACTTGAGCGATAGTGTCGTTGTTGACCGTCTACAAATACGTCGCCCGAGGTAGGGCGAAGATAACCCCCAAGGATTTTGACCAGGGTTGATTTACCAGCGCCATTCTCGCCCAGCAGGGCATGCACCTGGCCTGCCTGCAGGTCGAGATCGACATCGAATAACACTTGGTTGTCGCCAAAAGAGCGGCAGAGTTTGCGCGCCGATAAGAGCATGAGGCCACCTATTTCTTGCTGTTGTTATTATGCGTTTGGGGCTTGCCAACATGATTGCTATAAGTGATGCTTGATTTACTTTAGGTGCTAAAATAAATAACTGCAAATACAACTTAGGTCTTGTTTTACAAAAAACAGTGCTTTTGCCTTACCTGGCAGTCGCGAGAAATTCACGTGATGATTAACATTGGCGATGCTCTTATGGCCTTTCAATCAATTGATACCAGCCGCCACGACAACACCTTGGCGGTAATTCGTACCCTCCGCGAACAAGGGCCCGTTGCACGTGTCGACTTAGGTGCCTTGAATGGCATTAGCTCTGCTACCGTCACCTCTATTAGTGCGGAGTTACTGCAGCAGGGGTTGATTGCTGAGCAACCACCGGAAACACCTCGCCCTAGCGGTCGTGGGCGGCCTAAAACCTTAATTCAACTCGCCCCAGAGGCGGCGTGCGTGGTGTGTATAAAGCTATCGATCAATGAGATTCAGGTAGTTGTGGGTGATTTTGCAGGACAGGTGCGTCACAGCGAGCATCACATCGTCTCCACCTTGACGCTGACGGCGGACGACTTGGCAGCACTGCTTGAAGAGAAAATAAGCGCGGTTTGTGCTCAACAGCTGGAAGGCTTTCAGCGCTTGGCGGGGATCTGCTTGGCGGTGCAGGGCGTGGTCTCATCTCAGAGCGGATCGATTGTTTGGTCGCCGGCCCTCGGTTTACGAAACGTCCCCATATCTGATCGTTTAGCGGCGCGTTTTCACTGTGACGTCCTCTTGGAAAACGATGCTAACTGTATTGCCAACGTGCTGGCGGGGCAGCCTGCCTATGCGGACTGCCCCAATCTGGTGGTCATTATGTTGGGTTACGGTATTGGCATGTCGGTGTTGATTAACGGTGTGCCCTACCTGGGTGCCAATGGCTCAGCGGCTGAATTTGGGCATAGCAAATATCAGCCGGATGGCGCTTTATGTGCCTGCGGTCGACGGGGCTGCATCGAAGCCTACGCCAGCGATTACGCGCTCTATCGTGCTGCCGCCGAGCACCTAAAGCTGCCGACTGGCGACAGCGCCCACCCTTCTGAGCAGCAGATGCAGGCACTGACCAACCTAGCGATACAGGGCGAGCCAGAGGCCCAGCGCATCTATGCCGAAGCAGGTCGTGCGCTAGGCTACGGCATCGCCAACGTGTTGGCGCTGTTCAACCCCGATGTGGTGCTGATTACCGGCTCTGGCGTACGCGGATTTAACGCCATGCAGGCCGCCATGCACAGCGCCATTGATGATGCGTTGGTGGTCGAGCTAATGGGCACTACCCGCATCGAAAGCTACGCCTGGGATCGCGACATGACCTGCATGGGCGGCATTGCTATAGCGCTCCATGCCACCGATGCCCAAACGCTATTAGACAGTCAGACTAAGATAGGATCAGCTACTTGCCTGTAACCAATAGGTCGATTAGCACGAAAGTGTACATAGGAGTATTTTATGTCCAACGGGCATAACAATCGTCAGTCTTGGTAGACCACGCTGCGCCCACCATCAATCGTTAAGCAACTTGCGTTGATAAAGGGCACTTCATCTGAGGCTAGAAAGACCGCCGTCATAGCGACCTCTTCGGGGCGACCCAGCCGTCCTGGCGGCACCAGCGCTTCGATGCGAGCCTTGGCTGCGGCGGGGTCATCGCGCCTCCTTGGTTAATCAGTGCGAATGACGCGGCACGTCAGAACCCCGGCAGCCAACCAGGAAGTCGAAATCACAGCCTTCGTCCGCTTGTAGTACGTGCTCGATATAGAGCTGACGGTAGCCACCCTGGCTGGCGATGAGCGTTGAGGCGGCGGTGGGGTCGCTCTCGGCTAAGCGCGAGGCAAGTTCTTCATCGCTGATATCGAGATGCAGCCGCCCGCTGGCGCAGTCGAGTTCAATCCAATCGCCGCTGCGCACCGCTGCCAGCGGGCCACCCGCGGCGGCTTCCGGGGCCACGTGCAGTACCACCGTGCCATAGGCGGTGCCGCTCATGCGGGCGTCGGAAATACGCACCATATCGGTAATTCCCTGAGCGAGGATTTTGGGCGGCAGGCCCATATTACCCACCTCTGCCATGCCGTGATAACCCCGCGGGCCGCAGTGCTTCATAACCAGAATATCGTTGGCTTCCACGTCCAAATCGGGATCGTTAATACGCGCTTTGTAGTCGTCGAAATCCTCAAATACCACCGCCCGGCCACGATGCTGCATTAGCTCAGCGGTCGCTGCGGAAGGTTTAAGTACCGCACCGTTGGGCGCCAGGTTGCCTCGCACCACGCAGATGCCACCGTCCACGGTAAGCGGATTATCCAGCGGTCGAATCACTTCGTCGTTGTACAGCGGCGCATCCTGGACGTTCTCCCAAAGTGTTTTGCCATTGACGGTTAGCGCTTCTTTGAAAGGTAGCCGGTCGGCCTCGCCCAGGCGCCTAAGCACCGCAGGTAGGCCACCGGCGTAGTAGAACTCTTCCATCAGAAAGCGCCCAGAGGGCTGTAAATCAACCACCGTGGGGGTGCCGCGGCCGACACGGCTCCAGTCGTCCAGGGTGAGATCGACACCGATTCGCCCGGCGATCGCTTTGAGATGAATCACCGCGTTTGTGGAACCACCAATCGCAGCATTAGTGCGAATGGCGTTATCGAAGGCTTCGCGAGTAAGGATTTTAGATAGCCGCAGGTCTTCATTCACCATCTCAACAATCCGGTTGCCGGAAAGATGGGCAAGCACGTAGCGGCGGGAATCTACTGCGGGAATCGCTGCGTTATGGGGCAGCGACGTGCCCAACGCTTCGGCCATACAGGCCATGGTGGAAGCGGTTCCCATGGTGTTGCAGGTACCCGCTGAACGGGACATACCCGCCTCGGCGGCCATAAAGTCATGCAGCGAAATTTCCCCGGCTTTGACCTGCTCGGAGAGCTGCCACACCACGGTGCCAGAGCCAATATCCTTGCCTTTGTGCTTACCGTTGAGCATCGGCCCGCCGGACACCACGATGGTAGGAATATCGCAGCTCGCCGCGCCCATCAACAGCGCAGGCGTGGTTTTGTCACAGCCCACCAGCAGCACTACCGCATCAATCGGGTTGCCGCGAATGGCTTCTTCCACATCCATGCTGGCTAGATTGCGGGTAAACATCGCCGTGGGCCGTAGGTTAGATTCACCGTTGGAGAAGACCGGAAACTCGACCGGGTAGCCACCCGCCTCCAACACCCCTTTCTTAACGTGTTCGGCCAGCTTGCGGAAATGTGCATTACAGGGCGTCAACTCAGACCAGGTATTACAGATGCCGATGATCGGCTTGCCTTGAAACTCATGGTCGGGGATCCCTTGGTTTTTCATCCAACTGCGATACATAAAGCCATTCTTATCGGCGGTGCCGAACCATTCAGCACTGCGCAGCGGTCGTTGACGTTGGCCCATGAGCATAACTCCTTGTTTTAAATCGGTGACAGCTGACGACCTGTTGGTATGTGTCGATGTCTTTGGCGAGTTTGCTCGACACTAAACTACCCCCAGCCAATAGTCGACCATACAAAAGTATATGTCGAACAATTGTTTTTAATGTTCAACATATACCTGCCCATATGAGTCATTGTTCCTATTCGACCCGCCCACTTAACCCCAACAACTCTTCCCTACCCTGAAACCACTAACCTGCACTATGCACTGATAAACATTTAGCTTAAGGGCGGGTCTCTTTTTCTTGAACAAACGCCACCAATGGCTATCTTCAAGCACGTTGGTGGCGTTCATAGAAAAGTTATGTGGACTCATTCAGATAACGACAATCAAGTTAACAGGCACTTCCTGATTTGCGCTGCTGATAGCGATACGCTTTAAGCAACAGCGGCGAGCACCACAGAATAATGACCGCAATGCCTAGCCCAGCACTAATGGGGCGTGCAAAGAAGCTGGTTAAGTCACCCCCTGTTCGCAACATGGCGCTCATGAAGTTGTTTTCAACCACTTTGCCCAATACCAATCCAAGGATAGCGGGAGCCATCGGAAAATCATTAACGGCTAATACATAAGCTACCAGACCTACAATCAGCATTAACCAAATATCGACAATGCTATTGTTGATAGCGAAAGCACCCACAATACAGAAGCACAAGATGATGGGCATCAATATCCGACTGGGGGTAAGAATAAAGAACTTAGACAGCCTAATTGCGATATAGCCAATGGGCAGCATCATTAAGTTAGCGAGGATAAAGACGATAAACAGCGCATAGATCATCCCAGTCCCATCCATAAAAATAGTGGGCCCTGGGTTCATCCCTTTCATATACAAAACGCCAATCACAATAGCGGTGATGGAATCACCCGGGATACCAAACACTAAGGCGGGTACCCATGCTCCACTTAGGCCAGAGTTATTAGCTGAGCTCGCATCAACAATGCCTTCAATATGGCCGGTGCCATACTTAGCGCTCTCTTTTGACCTCCCTTTTCCTACCCCGTATGCGATCCAGGCCGCTATATCCGCTCCCGCACCTGGCAATGCACCAATCATCGTACCGATGGAACTACCGCGCAACATGTTGCGCCAGTAACGCTTGACGTGCCTCGGAACATTTTTGAAAACACTATCGTTATCAATAATATTTAAATTTTTCTTTTCGCTTCTTGAGCCGTAATAGTTCATCAGCTCGTTAAGGGCAAACATACCAATCATGACGGGTATAAAGTTGATACCTGCCATAAGATCAGGTACACCAAACGTAAAGCGTGGCGCACCACTCATCATATCTAGCCCGACGGTTGAAAGCAGAATGCCGAATAACAGCGATAGAAATGCTTTTGTTCTAGACCCAACAGAAATAAATATTGAACAGCTTAACCCAAGTACCGCCAGCCAAAAGTACTCAAAAGCACTGAACTTAAGCGCCACTTCAGCAAGCGACTGAGCAACCACAATCAAAACAACCGTGCCAAAAATACCGCCAAACACTGAACACACTAAATTAATGCCCAGAACTTCTCTCGCTCGCCCCTTTTTCGCTAACGCATGGGATTCCCCCACATAAGCAGCCGATGCAGGCGTACCCGGTATATTCAAATAGGTACCCGGTATATCGCCTGCAAATATTGCCATCGCCGACGTCGTGACAATTGCGGCAATAGCGGGGATGGTGTCCATATAAAAGGTCAAAGGCACTAATAACGCCACTGCCATCGTCGCGGTAAGACCAGGCACGGCACCCACAAAGATACCAAACAGTGCCGCTGCTAAAATGACAAGAATGGTATCTATATTTAGAACCAATCCAAAACCATTCATTAAGATATCCATGGCAGGCTACCTCCTAACAAAGAACCTTGTGGCAATGGAATAAGCAGGTAGCGCGAAAAGATAAAATAAATGGCCCATGAAACAATAATGGAGGTCGTCACTGCTATATAAGGTTTCGTCTTTCTAACCAACATCAGCACCAGCATAATGATGATCATCGAAAGGAGCGCACCAATATAGTCGCTTGCCAAGATATAAAAGACGATAGCAAGCGGTGGCAATATCAACGCCAAGTTAAGTTTCTCACTCTCTGGCTTTGCTGTTTCTGGCGTGCCTTGTACGTCATGAGCGAAAACTTTTTTTCTTTGCCATAGCGCACTGAAAGCAAGCACCGCTCCACCGATGCAAAATCCCCCTCCGATGAGGGAGGGGAATAGCGAAGGACCATACTGTAGGCTTGGAAGAGTTGGAAATTGCTGGGCAGTGATAATTGTCACTACCCCAGCAATGATAAACCCTAATCCGGCGTATACATCCCGCATTGTCTTTCCTCAGTTAGCTAAGCCAACTTGCTCAACAATCTCACCAAATACAGCATCCATCTCTTCCATGAGCTGGCCAAACTCTTCTGCATTACGCCACTCGGTTCCAAAACCTTGCTGATTCATAAAGCCCTGGTAGGTTTCACTGTTGTAAGCGGCTTCAAGTGCTGCTTCCAGGGTGGCTACGATCTCAGGATCCATACCTTTAGGGCCTGCGATACCTCGCCACTCACCCACTTGATAGGTGCTGCCTATTAACTCCTCGGTGGTAGGGATATCAGGGAAGCTCGGTATACGCTCAGGCGACATTACTGCAAAGCTTTTTACCCGTCCGGCTTCCATCATTGAGCGGCCTTCAGGTACAGAGCTGGGTACGATATCAATACCACCCGATACCAATTCCACCATCGCAGGCGCAGCGCCTTCACTCGGAATCCAAATCACTTGATCTGCCGGAACGTCTAGATCCATCAAAAAGCCCGCAAACGCGAGATGCCAAACACCACCCTGACCCGTGCCAGAGGCCGTGAACGTGCCTTTAGGCTCGGTGCGTATGGCTTCAACCAGCTCTTCAAGGGTTTCATAAGGAGAGTCGGCGGCTACTTGAATACCTGGAAAGTCATAGTTGATTTGAGCAATAGGCGTAAAATCTTCATAGGTAAGATCGGTTAAGCCCTGCCAATGCATCATGTTGACTTCGCCGGTCGCCAGGCCAATCGTATAGCCATCCGGTGCTGCATTGATCATGGCCGTATGCCCGACAACACCGCTGCCACCGGTACGGTTAACAACGTTGACGTTCTGGCCTAGTTCCTCTTCTAACGCACGGGCGATGGTTCGCGCCGTCGCATCAGTACCCCCACCGGCAGCCCATGGCACAATCAACGTTATCGGGCGCTCTGGGTAATCGGCCAGGGCTGATCCGGACGCGACCATAACCGCAGCGGCTACACTTGAAGCAAGAATAGTTTTGAGAGAATGGTTTGTAATTATCATGTTCGCTTCCTCTAATGTTTTATTGTCTATTTTGATTATCTTTCTTTGAAACTGAACGGCTTTACTATTTATTGTTCTGCTAATTATTGCTTTACTGTTTATCGCCTACTTCTTTACTACTTTATTGCCCAACACCCTCCTGCATAATTATTAAAATGGTTAAGCGCTGACTCTCAGAATACTTCTTGAAGCATTTTAGCGAAGTCTTCTTTAGAGGGAGCACGCGGATTGGTAGCCGTGGAGTGGTCTTCCAATGCCCACTGAGCCACTTGCTCTAACTGCTCTTCCTTAACGCCCATCTCGCTCAAGCGAGAAGGCATGCCTAACGTCATGTTTAGTTTTTCAAATGCATCAGCTAAATCATCATGCGGCGAGAGCCCCATCGCTTCTTTGAGTCGAGCAAATTTTTCTTCACACTCAGGCTGGTTAAACCTCAGCACCGTGGGCATTAACAGCGCATTGAGCGTGCCATGGTGAAGATTAAGTTCATGCATGCCACCTAACGCGTGGGAAAGGGAGTGCACAGCGCCCAGCCCCTTCTGAAAAGCCATGGCGCCTTCAAGAGCGGCCATCATCATTTCATTTCTTGCCGTTAAGTTATCGCCGTTCTCGACAGCCGCGACAAGATACTGACTGGCACGTTTTAGCCCATCCAATGCAATCGCTTCTGCAGGCGGATTCACTTTGGGACTTAAGAACGTTTCCACACAGTGAGCAATCGCATCCATGCCCGTTGCCGCTGTTAAAAAGGGCGGCAGCCCAAGCGTCAAACGTGGATCACAAATGGCAACAGCGGGAATAAGATAGGGGGAAAGAAAACCGAGTTTTCGATTGTCTTTCATCGTAATTAACGAGGCTCTTCCTACCTCACTACCGGTACCTGCCGTTGTGGGCACCGCGATTAGCGGTAGTACATCCGCATTAATTTTGGCAACGCCACCTTCAATAGCGGCATATTGGCGTAACGGCGCAGGGTGATTAACCAGCAAGGCAACCGCTTTAGCCAAATCAATGCTTGAGCCACCACCAACGGCCACAATGCCATCGCACTCTTTCTCCCTTAAAAAAGCCAGCGCATGCTCTACGGCCATTTCCGTGGGGTTTGAAGGTGTGCCATCGAAAATGCAGGCCTCTTCGGTAAGCTTTGCAGACTCAACGACTTGGGCGATAAGCGGCGTCGAGTTGAGCCCTTTGTCAGTAACAAATAGCGGCCTTTTCACCTTCAACAGTTGCAGCTCGTTGGCTAATTCCGCAATGGCATGCTCACCAAACTGAATTTTTGTTAGGTAATTGATGATATAGGGCATTTTTATTTCTCATTATTATTGGGTGTAAAAAGCCACATCACATTGGAGACCAAAGGTGTCATACAGTATGACTACACGACAACAGTTTAGTAACGTATTTTGTGGCTGCCAAGTCCGGTCAAACACTTCTGTGTAGAAAGCTGTGTAAAAAATTCTGTGCAGATGCACTGTGCGAAAAATCTGCCTCAGAAACCTCTGAAAAGCACTTAACTTTTGGCTTGTTCACGCAGGCCGTCGATCAAACGCGATAGTTTGCAAGGATTGCTGTCCTTCAGCGCCTCGGGTAACAGCTCCGCGGGCAAATCTTGATAGCACACAGGGCGTAAAAAACGCTGAATGGCCGCACTGCCCACCGAGGTGGTTCGGGTATCTGATGTCGCAGGGAACGGCCCCCCATGAACCATGGCGTGCCCTACCTCAACACCTGTAGGCCAACCATTAACCAAAATACGCCCCGCTTTTCGCTCCAGGATCGGCAACATTGAACGAGCCAACGCCATATCATCGTCCTCCATCTGTATGGTCGCTGTAAGTTGCCCCTCAAGATGCGCTGCTACATCACGCATTTCATCTTGATCGTTACATTCAACAATTAACGATGCAGCGCCAAATACCTCTTCTTGCAATACCTTGCTGCTCAGAAAGTTAGCCGCAGTGGTCAAAAATAGCGCGGTTTGACACTGATAGCCTTGTTCTGCTGACTTACCGTGGGCTAATACCGCGGCACTATTACTTAGTTGGCTCACGCCCCCCTCGTACGCCCTATGTATGCCGGGTGTCAGCATTGTTTGTGCAGCGCTTGAGCTTACGGCGGCGCTTGCTGCTTCTTTAAATGCATTCAACCCCTGCCCCTTCACCGCCAGTACTAGACCAGGATTCGTACAGAACTGCCCCGCTCCCATATTGAGAGAAGCAATAAAGCCTTCCCCAAGCGCTTGGGCTCGGGCATCCAGTGCTGCAGGAAGTAAAAACACGGGGTTGATTGAGCTCATTTCGGCATAAACCGGAATGGGCTGAGGCCGCGCCTGAGCAGTTGCCAGCAGCGCCATGCCACCTGCACGTGAGCCGGTAAAACCGACTGCCTGAATATGTGGGTTAGCGACCAGTGCCTGGCCTACTTCACGCCCGGAGCCAAATAGCAGTGAGAAGACACCTTCAGGCAACTGGCACTTGGCCACCGCAGCTTGCACAGCACGCCCAACTAGCTCTGCCGTACCTGGGTGTGAGGAGTGGGCTTTAACAATAACGGGACAGCCAGCAGCCAATGCTGACGCTGTATCACCGCCTGCCACGCTGAAGGCTAGTGGGAAGTTGCTAGCGCCGAACACCGTTACCGGCCCTACGGCAATATGGCGTTGACGAAGGTCTGCACGCGGTAACGGTTGGCGATCAGGTAAAGAAGGATCAATGCGTATATCGAGCCACTCACCCGCACGAACGACGTTGGCAAATAGACGCAATTGACCACAGGTACGACCACACTCGCCCTCTATCCGCCCGCGAGGAAGGCCACTTTCAGCCATAGCGCGCTCAATCAAAACATCGCCCAACGCTTCAATTTCGCTGGCAATGGTTTCTAAAAATGTAGCCCGCTCATCCAGTGACGTTTCGCGATAACCATCAAACGCTTGATTGGCTAATTCACAGGCTTTTTCAACGTCGGCTTCACAGCACCCTTTGTAAGCAGGCTCCAGCAGGTCACCGGTTGATGGATCAATCGCCCGAATCTCTTCGCGTGTACCGTCTATCCATTGCTGGCCGATTAGCGATTGACCGTTAAGTGAACTCATAGCATAGCTCCTGTCTGCCGAAACTTAAAAAATGTAATGTTTATAAGATGGGCTAATTCGTTGCTGCGTTTCACAGCGCAGCAACGGGGCATTCAGTTGCTGGCATTACCTTCACTCGATTAATGAGCGGACACGTCATTAAATTGCACTCTATGCGCATCTCATCGCCCTCCTGGAGCACGATGGCATCAGCAAAGCTCAATATAGCAGCGCCGAAAAAATGCACATGCACTTGCCCAGGCACCCGGAAAGCAGCGTATTTAAAGTGGTGGTGTTCAAGATTCGCGATGGAGTGGCACATATGCTGCTCGCCACTGGCAAAGTCGTGCTGCCATAAGAGCGAACCATTACGATGGATCGATACGTTGCCGCTCACCTCTTCGGGCAAATCGCCAATAACAATCTCAGGGCCGATGCTCGCATCACGCAGTTTTGAATGCGCCAAGTAGAGGTAGTTTTGCTTTTCAGTTACATGGTCGGAAAACTCATTACTCAATGCATAACCAATGCGAAAAACCTTGCCTTGGTCATTAACGATGTATACACCGGCTAGCTCAGCTTCTTCGCCGCCATCTAAGGCAAAGGCAGGCATTTCAATATCTTGATAGGGCGCACGCAGCGTGTGCCCCGAGCCCTTATAGAACCACTCAGGCTGCGCGCCAACGCTTCCATCCGTCGGCTTACCACCTTCGACCCCCCAATCAAACATGCGCTGCGTATCAGTTACTGGGGCTTCATTAGCTTTTTTATCACTACCCTTACCATGCATTTTATTGCGCGGTGCAGCACTGCCCAGATGCGTTAACCCGGTTCCTGTTAGCAACAGATGCGCAGGGTCAGGATGGGTGATCGGCGCTAACAACTGGCCGGTTTCAATCGCTACGTCGTAATCCAATGTTTCACCTGTCATTGAGGTATCGATTACCTCGCTCAACCGACGGCCTTCATTGGCCGCCAGCAGCGCAAGCTCAAACAGGGACGATGACAACAGGCGTAATGAATTGCCTTCTACCTTTGCAGCGACGGCTAAGCCACTTTCTGTACGCACTTGAACCACATGAATATTTTGCATAAAACCACCTTATTGAATAAGCGCTAGCGACAGCCATGGGACATACGTCAACACTAGCAGCGCGGCTAACAATGTCAGAAAGAAAGGAATCGAAGATTTTAAAAACTGCAGTGTCCCAAGCTTGGCAATATTGCAACTGACAAACATTAAGACACCAAGCGGAGGAGTAATTTGTCCAATTAATAAGTTGAAGAGCATGATGATGCCAAAATGGACAAGGTTAATATCAAGTGAATTAAGCAAAGGTATTAAAATGGGCACTAGCACGATAATAATAGCTATCGTTTCCATAAACATACCAATGAATAACAGAGCTACATTTAACAGCAACAACACCGCCCAAGGATTATCTGTGATACTGGTAATCCACCCAACTACCTCTTGAGGAGCCTGCAAAATGCTTAGCGACCACGCTAACGGAGCCGAAGCAGCAATAATAATAAGAATAGATGCTGCTTCACGGGCCGTTGAAACGAGCAGTTCACCCATATCAGCCCAGCTTAGTGTTCCATAAACATACTTACCGACGATAAAGGAGTAAGCAACGGCAATAGCTGCCACTTCAGTGACTGTAAACACCCCCAAACGAAAGCCCACAATAATAATCACGGGCATCAACAAAGCCCATGCCGCTGTTTTAGCGCTTGCATAAAGCCTACTTTTATTAAAACGCTCATCTTTCGGGTATTGCCTAACAATGCTAATAACTGTAATTAATAGCGTAAGGAAAAATGCAATTAACAGCCCAGGCAAGAGGCCCGCGAGAAACAAGTCGCCAATAGAAATATTTGCCTGCCAACCATAGACCACCATCAAAATCGATGGCGGAATAATCGGTGACAGCGTGGCAGAAGAGGTAGTGAGGGCGACTGAGAAGCCACGATCATAACCATGCTTTTCCATTTGCGGCACCATGACACGCGTAGTCGCGGCACAATCTGCTAATGATGACCCAGAAATACCCGCCATCATTACGCTGGATAGAACGTTCACATGTGCAAGGCCGCCTCTGAGGTGCCCTACTAAGGCACGACAAAAGCCGAACAGTCTTTCACTGATGCCACTCTTATTCATGATGCCGCCAGCCAGCATAAATAAAGGTATCGCCAACAAGGGAAATGACTCGACTCCTGAGGAAACTCGCTGAGCCAAAACGTTCATAGGAATGTCGAGTGCTATGATCGCAACGATGGACGCTCCCATCATCGCGACTGCAATAGGCATACCCAGCAGAATAAGCGCAAAAAGAAGTAGAACTATCACGGCTAACATAATGAAACCCTATGCATCGTCTAAAGCAGACTCAAAAACCAAAAAGTCATGCTTTAGAAAAACGTTAACGAACACGTGGAACAGTCCTATAGCAAACGTGATTGGCATAGCCATCGCAAAATAAGCGAGCGAGATGCCCAGCATAGGAGATGTATTACGCGAAACACTTAGGCAATAGAGATAGCCTAGGTAAGTCATATACCCGAGCGTTATGGCTACTAATACAAAAATACAAACTCTTATCAGTGGCTGAATAACACTGGGCAAAAAGTGAATAATAGAGTCCACCGTAATATGCTTTTTTTCAGCAAAAGCGATACTGCTCCCTACAAAGGTTAACCAGACTATTAACAGCCTTGAAACACTTTCACTCCAAACAAATGGTGTTCCCACCACATAGCGAAAGAAGACACCTGTCACGAGCAACAAAGCCATCGCACCTAGCAAGGTTCCGGCAATACCTTTTTCTAATTGCAAAAGTTTCGTATTGATCCGCAGTAGCAATAATTTCATAGCGATGCCTTTAAGGTTCTAAACCCCGCCGCTCTACAGCGGGGCCTGCGTTAACTCAATCTTGTTGGCGATAGCTTTCGATAGCACCCAGTACACGCTCAAGATGCTCTTCGCCCCAACGTCGAGTTAGATTGCCATAAGCATTTTGTGCCGCTTGTTCAAAAGGTGCGCGATCGATATCCTCCACTACTTCAATAAGGCCGGAGTCTTTCATGCTCTGAAGCATCTCTTCTTCCCGCTCACTCTGTATCGTGTAGTTCTCTTCGGCTAACTGAGCCATTACTTCTCTAAGCGCTTCTTGTTGATCACTGTCGAGTGAGTTAAAGCGATTGCTATTAATTAACACCACTTGGCTTTGCAGCATGTGTCGACTCATCACCAACTGATCTTGCACCTCAAAGAACTTGCGAGCATAAATAGTTGGAATAGGGTTTTCTTGCCCGTCAACAGTTCCCTGCTGCAGCGCCAAATAAACCTCACTAAACGGAATGGGCGTAGGAGAAGCTCCAAAAGCATTGATCATTTCTACCCATGCTGGAGACTCCGGAACGCGAATTTTCAAGCCAGCCATATCTTCAAGGGAATTAACGTCAGTCCCTTTAAACGTAAAGTTTCGCCACCCCCAGTACCAGGACTTTGCCAAAGGCTGTAAACCGTACTGCTCGTCTAGCTCATCAAAAATAGGCTCATACGCGTCCCCTTCTAAAATATGGCGCGCTTCATCCCAACTCTGAAACATGAAAGGAGCATTCGAAATTTCTAGTGCTGGTACCAATGTGCTGGCCCCAGAATATCCTGGAATAACAATATCTACTGACCCATTACTCGCTTGTTGCAATAACTGCACCTCTGACCCTAACTGCTCACTTGGAAATACCTGAATACGCAGTTCTCCACCGGTACGCTCTTCAATTAATTCAGGTAATTGCGCAAATAACTCATAGCTCGCCTCTCCAGGATTAAACGTATGGGCTAGGCGCAGAGTGGTAGCAGCGTTGACCGTCGCAACATTCCCAAGTATTCCTCCAGCACATAGGGCAATTCCAAGGAAGCGTATGTTTTTCGTTATTGAGGCCATTTGTTACTCCGATTCTTATTAAAAATGAGTAAATTTTATTGTTGTGCTAATTCAGCTGTTGCGTGCTCAGCGTATGGAAGCAATCTAGAACAAATGAACATTGCATTCAATGACCATTATATAGGACGATAGTCTAATCGACGTACAGCGCTCGCTTGCTACAGTGCATCAACCGTGACCGCTTCTTAGCTTGCGCATCGTGTTTGCAGACCGTCTCTGCAAATAGCTCTTGCATAAAAAGCCCAATAATTAGCTAGAGGTAAACGATGGATCTCATTAATTCCCCGTCCGTTATTATTCATCTCAACCCGCGGGATAACGTGGGCGTTGCCTCCAACGCGGTGCCTAAAGGGATTCCCATTGACCAAAATGGCACGCTCGCCATAGAAAATATCGATGCCGGTCATAAGATTGCGTTAACTAGAATCAACAAAGGAGACGCCGTTTATAAATACGGCCAACTGATAGGATTAGCGGCTCAGGATGTGCAGCCCGGCGAGCATGTACATACCCACAACCTGACCATGATAGAGCTCGACTCGTCGTTAAAAGATTTCCAGCCTCACCCAAAAACCGCCACCCAAAGCAGTTCCCGCACCTTCCAAGGGTTTAAGCGGGCTGATGGTAGTGTGGGAACACGCAACTTTATTGGCATTCTGTCTACCGTTAACTGCTCCGCTACGGTGGCTAAAGCAGCGGCGGACTTACTCAATCAGTCTGGCGAATTAACCCAAATGGGCTTCGATGGCGTCGTTGCCATTACCCATGGTTCTGGCTGTGCCATGAACACTGATTCAGAAGGCTTCTCTTTTCTTGAGCGCGTCATAGCAGGTTATGCGCAGCACCCTAATTTTGCCTTTGTGCTGATTATTGGCCTGGGATGTGAGACCAACCAAGTCAAAACCCTCGTCAAAAGAAAAGGCTTAGAAGACGCTTCAAGGCTTGCTTACTTTAATATTCAAGACGCGGGAGGCACCCGCACCAGTATTAAAACGGCCTGCGATCACATCATGCAGATGGCCGCTCAACACGGCCAGCAGCAACGTGAACCAGCCCTGCTTGAACATTTGGTCGTGGCACTGCAGTGCGGAGGGTCAGACGGCTACTCCGGCATTACGGCTAATCCTGCGCTAGGCCATGCTGCCGACCTGATCGTACAAAATGGGGGTAGCGTTATTCTTGCAGAAACGCCTGAGATTTATGGTGCAGAGAATCTTCTGATTGATCGCTCCATCGATGAAAGCGTTGCGCAAAAATTACTTGACCGCATTACCTGGTGGAAACATTACACCGAAATAAATGGCGCCGAGTTAAACAACAACCCTTCCCCTGGCAATAAAGCGGGTGGGCTCTCGACGATTCTTGAGAAATCATTGGGGGCAGTCGCCAAAGGGGGCACGTCAAGCCTTAATGATGTGCTGCTTTATGCCGAGAAGATGACCACCCGCGGCTTTAACTTTATGGATAGCCCAGGTTATGACCCTATTTCCGTTACTGGCCAAATTGCCTCTGGCTCTAACGTTGTATGCTTTACCACAGGGCGCGGCTCGGTATCAGGCTTCAAGCCAGCCCCCTGCCTGAAGCTTGCCACCAATACCGCCATGTATGAGAAAATGCATGAAGATATGGATATCAACTGCGGTGTTATCGTCGATGGCACTGCCAGTGTTGAGAGTGTCGGGGAAGAGATTTTTGAGCGCATTATCGCCATTGCCTCAGGCGACATGAGCGCCAGCGAATCACTGGGGTATGGTAATAATGAGTTTGTGCCCTGGCTGGTAGGTGCCGTTACCTAACTTTATATTTAAGGGCAAACAACTGACCATGACACAAACGCTGCGCGACCAGCTCTATACGGCTCTTAAGCAAGGTATTGTTGGAAAACGGCTTGAACCAGGGCTTGTGCTGCTGGAAGGTAATATTGCGGAGCTGTTTGGCATTAGCCGCTCTCCAGTCCGCCAAACCCTGAGCCGACTACACGAAGAGCAGTATATCTGTCGTTTTGAGGGGCGTGGCTATCTCGTGGGAGCCACGCCCAGTGAGATTGTGCGACGCTCTCTTAGTGAACGTGACTTCAAGCAGCTTGGCCATGCACCCAAAGTCGATCGTACCGTTTCCTGGCGCGCCCATATCGACAGCGTCGAGCATGATATTGTCTTGTGTTCGATCAAGGGCGCGTTTGAACTTAATGAACTACAGCTTTCCAAATCACTTAATGTTAGCCGCACCGTCACCCATCAAATTCTGCTCCACTTGCAGTCCATCGGTTTGGTCGAAAAGATTAAATATAATAGTTGGAGCGTGGTTCCTTTAGATAATAAGCGGCTACACAACCTCTATGAAGCCCGCCGCCAACTAGAACCTTACATGATCGCAAGGGCAGCCAAGAACATTTCACAAAGTAAGGTCGATGACTATATTTCCAAGCTCAAGCAGGCCGAAAACAGTTACCCCAATATTAAGGGTGATGTGCTGGATGAGTTAGAAAATGACCTCCACCATACCGCCGTCAGTTTAGGCGGCAACCAGGAGGTCATGAATATGCTCAGGCGTACTCACCCTATCTTATTAATCAGCAAACACCTGCTTGGACGCGTCCTCAAGCTTCCCGACCAAGATCCTTTTTTTGATGAGCATTTGTGCATCTTCGAAAAAATACGCCTGCAAAAACCCGATCAGGCGGCAAAAGCCTTGGTAGCTCATCTAGAGCGTTCGGAATCTAAAGTACTCGACCGCCTGATCAACTTTCGAGAATCAGGTGATATCAATGTGCCAGCTTATTTGCGTTAACGACTAAGGAGCCTCATCGGCTCAAATAGATAGAGGGGCTAATAATGACAACAACGACCACAAGAACTATCGGCTTTATTGGCACAGGCATTATGGGTGCGCCCATGGCCACACGTTTGGTTAAAGCTGGGCATCAAGTGCGCGTCTGGAATCGGACGAAAAGTAAGGCCGACAGCTTGGAAACGGTGGGTGCTGAAATAGTTGATAAACCAGAAGAAGCCGCCTCCGATAGCGATGTGGTTATCGTTATGCTCAGCTCAGGGCCTGTGTGCGATGAAATATTATTGGGCTCCAACGGTCTGCTCAAGGCTATGCAGCCCGATGCTACTCTGATCGTGATGAGCTCTATCCCCGTCGAGACCGCCCGCAGGCAAGCTGAAGAAGCCGCCACGCATCAGATCCACTACTTGGACGCGCCGGTATCCGGGGGTGAACAGGGAGCGATTGATGGCAGTTTAGCCATCATGGTGGGCGGCGATGCCGCAAGCTTTAAAGCCGTTGAGCACCTGCTGTTAATACTTGGCAGGCCAGTGCACGTGGGCCCAGCAGGCAGTGGTGAACTGGCTAAGCTTGCCAATCAAATGATTGTGGCAAATACCATTGCCACGGTAGCTGAAGCCATACTGCTGGCAGAGCGCGGCGGGGCTAACCCTGAACGCATGCTGGCGGCACTTGAGGGTGGCTTTGCTGACTCAACTATTTTACGCATCCACGGCCAGCGCATGATCCAGGAAAACTTCACCCCCGGTGGGCCAGCCAAATGGCAGTTAAAAGATACCCAGACAGCGATGGCCTTTGCCGGTGAGCTGGGACTCAACTTGCCCGTATCGACACTGGTCAACTCACTTTTCGAGGAGTTGGTTGCCCAGGGGGATGGCGAGCTGGACCATAGCGCCCTAATACGCCAACTCAAGCGGCACAACGATTAATAGACTCCCACAACAACAAATAGTGAGATCAAAGCCAATGAGCACACCTTACGACGTACAGGAAATAACGCGGTTCAGCACCGATTTACTTATGGCCGCTGGACTCGATGAGGAAAAGTCTCAAGCGGTCGCCGAGATACTCGTTGAAGGCGATCTGATGGGGCACACCACGCACGGTCTTCAACTGCTTTCACCTTACCTTGGCGAAATTCAGTCAGGCCGAATGCCTGTCACCGGTGAATATGAGTTGGTCTCCCAACGGGCCGCCGTACAAACCTGGGATGGTCGATACCTGCCAGGGCCTTGGCTAATTATCAAGGCCATGGAAGCCGCCGAATCCATGGCGCGCTCCTGCGGCACCGGTACGGTGGTGATTCGGCGTTCGAATCATATCGCTTGCCTGGCCGCCTACCTTAAACGAGCTACCGATCAAAACCTTGTGGTAGTGATTGAATCCTCTGACCCGGCAACTAAATCCGTTGCCCCTTATGGCGGCTTAGAAGCCACCCATACCCCCAACCCCATCGCCGTGGGCTACCCCACTGATTCAGGCCCTGTTCTTTTAGATGTCAGCACGTCCATCACTACCAATGGCATGGTCGGGCGGCTTAACAAGCAGAACAGCCGACTGCCCTATCCCTGGCTGAAGGACAACCAAGGCCAGGCGACCGACCGCCCCGAGGTGCTGTTTGATGAGCCGAAAGGCAGCATTATGCCGATCGGTGGGCTTGACCACGGCCATAAGGGCTACGCGCTTGGTCTTATGGTCGAAGCTTTGACGTCTGGTTTGGCAGGGTTTGGACGGGTACAGGCACCTACTCAGTGGGGTGCCTCTGTCATGGTGCAGGTGCTGGACCCGGAGGCCTTTGGTGGGCTCGACGCTTTCAAGCGTGAAACCGGTGCACTGGCCGATGCATGCCGCAACAATCCGGTTGTCGAAGGCAGCCCCCAGGTACGCATTCCGGGCGAGCGCGGGCTTGCGCTTCATAAGCAGTATTCGCAACAGGGTGTCCCGCTTCCAGAAGGTGTTCCCGAAGCACTTGCTGAGTGGTCAGAACGTCTCGGCGTGCCTTTCCCCCAGGCAAAATAGTTCATGCCTGCGCAGCGTTAGCTTCCGCATGTTGGCCCTTATAACAAACCGTTAAAGCGACTATTTAGAGGCGACTATGAAACAGGAACGTATAGGCTTTATTGGCCTCGGCCTAATGGGCAGAGAAATGGCCGGACATATCGTGCGTAATGGCTACCCGCTGAGCGTTATGGCTCATCGCAACCGCTCACCGTTAGAGGCACTATGCGCCGAAGGGGCCAACGAAGTTAGTAGCGCCGCCGAGATGGCAAGCAACAGCGATATTGTTTTCATCTGCGTCAAAACATCCGAGCAGGTTAGCGAGATCATCACAGGCGCCGACGGTTTACTGGCGGGAGCCCATGAAGGATTGATGATTGTCGACTGCTCGACGGCGCACCCCGAATCGACTGAGCGCTTGGCTGAAATCTTAGCGCCACAGGGGGTAACTTTAGTTGACGCTCCTCTAGCTCGTACACCTCGCGAGGCGAAAGAGGGGCGGCTCAACGTCATGCTGGGTGGTGATGCCACGGTGGTTGCGCGCATTACGCCGGTGATCAAGAGTTTCGCGGAGAATGTTTTTCATGTGGGCAAGGTCGGGTCAGCGCACAAGCTGAAACTGATCAATAACTTCCTGTCGTTAGGGGCCGCCGCCCTGGTGAGTGAAGCCGCGACGATGGCTGCTGGCATGGGCGTCCCGCAGGAAAAACTGCTCGAAATCTGCTCCCAAGGTGGTGCCAACAGCGCCATGCTAGCACCCGTTATGGAGTGGGTGCTGCAGGAGGAGTGCACGAAACTTCAATTCAGTCTGGGTAATGCTGAAAAGGACATGCGATACCTTGCTGAAACACTCTACACGTATCGATTAACGGCCAATATGCTTCCCCCACTTTGCGAGTTTTTGACGCTAGCTCGCAGTGATTTGGGGGAAGATAGCTTCGTGCCCCAAGCATATGACAGCAGTATGCAGCGCAATGGTATGAAGCCAAAACGAGGCGAGCACTGACACAGCGCTCACTCAATAAAGGCGTCGGTCGCCTCGCGGTGACCATATAAAAACGCATCGGCCACTTGGCGAAGTGGCGACACATCCACTTCGCTACGGCCATTTTCTATCAGCTCGGCAAAGTGCGCATATAGGCCTGGGTATTCACGCTCTTCGGCATCGACAATAACTTCATCGTCGACTGTTAGGCGGCATCCGCCTTGAGTCAGGCTCAAGCGGCCGCCATCGGCATCAACATGAATATCCCAGGTTTGCAGGCCGGTCTGGCGAAAATCAAACGCCGCCTCAATCTTCGCACCTGTTGGGTCGGTAAAGGAGAGGTCCGCTGCAATCGGGGTTTGCGCATTGCTCGGCACCAGCAGCCTCGCCTGTTGCAGAAAAAATGGCTGGGGCAATATGGCGGTGGCAATTGAGAGCGCATTAATACCGGGGTCGAACACCCCCATACCACCGGGCTGCCAGATCCAGGCTTGGCCGGGGTGCCATACCCGCACATCCTCTTTCCACTCAATATTGACGCGCTGAACCTGGCGCTCACTCAACCACTGCTTGGCCTGTGCAACGCCGGGGGCAAAACGTGAATGCCAGGCAGCAAACAGGCTAACGCCCTGCTCGTCAGCAAGTGAGATCAAGCTTTCCACTTCGCTTAACGTGGCGCCCGGTGGTTTCTCAAGCAGCACGTGCTTGCCGCGCATCAGCGCTGCACGCGCTTGGGAGTAGCGCAAGTGGGTAGGCGTACAGATCGCCACAGCAGCGATCTCGGGATGTACATCCAGCATGGCATCCAAATCACCATAGGACGGCACATCGTCCACGCTGGCATTGGGATCGGCGGTGGCAACGAGACGGCAGTTAGCCGTCGCAGAAATCGCCGGAAGATGCTGGTCACGGGCAATTTTACCGACACCCACCAGACCAATCGTTACGTCAGACATACATTTGCCCTAAAGATAAAACATACATTACAGACGATGATAAGCGCTTAGTGAGGAGGTTAGTGAGCAGTGTTGGGCAGTTCCACGCTGCGCCCCAAGGAGCTTGCGCTGCGCTCAAGCCCCAACGCCTCTGCGGTACCCGCTAACACCGCTTGGGCAGCCAAAAATGCCTCTCGGGGGCGGCGCAAACGAATGCTCTCCATCAATTGGCGATGACGTTCCAGGCTCTCTTCAGGATCAGAGGCACTTTCATTAGACATGGATATCAGCATATAAATCGATGGGCGCAGGATATGCGATAGCTGCGCCCAGACAATATTATGGGTCGCTTTGAAGATGGCCTCGTGGAAGGCAACATCGCATTCGCTGTGAAGTCGCCGCTCCTCAATACAGGTGGCATTGCGCAAATTCTGCCCCAAGCCCTCAAACGCCTCTTCGATAGCCACTAAGTCACGCGCCTTAGCGCGTTTGGCTGCGGTCATCGCCACATAGGGCTCAACATCGAGGCGAAATGCGAGGATTTCGCGCTGAATATCCGGGTTAGGCGCGGCATAGCGGGTCAGCCAGTCGGTCACCTGGACATCGAGAATATGCCACTCTGAGTACTCGCGCACCTTGGAGCCATGGCCAGAAATACGCTCAATAATGCCCGCTTCCACTAATTGGCGCAGGTCGCTGCGCACTGCCGAGCGATTAACAGCAAAGCGTTCGCATAGATCCATTTCACGCGGCACAAAGTCACCGGGATGATAACGCCCGCCGAAGATCTCCTCAGCGAGATATTCGGCGATACTAGGGCGAGTCGTTGGCTTGATAAGAGATGAAGTCACTACGATAAGGCCCTGTTTCAATTCTTGCCAATCATAACGTACCAGACCGGTCTAACGGTAACCGTCACGGGGAGACGGCACCGCCGCGCAGCCTCAGCTCCAGTCGACGATCATAAAGCCCCTTGGCAAATAGCGTACCCAATACCAAGGTACCGCCCACCATTGCCATCGGCGCTGGCTGCTCAGCAAGAATCCACCAGGCCAATAAGGTACCAATCACCACTTCTAGTAATATCAGCAGGCCAACTTCAGCGGAGGGCAGATAGAGCGGCCCGCGCTGCAGCAGCGT
This sequence comes from Halomonas sp., assembly GCF_011050415.1. Lineage (GTDB taxonomy): Bacteria > Pseudomonadota > Gammaproteobacteria > Pseudomonadales > Halomonadaceae > Vreelandella. Next base: position 295,384 of record NZ_DRFS01000019.1, on the reverse strand, counting down.
GACCCCGCAAGGCACAATAATCAGGCACAGCAGAATCACCACGGCGAGTTGGTTGATTGCTGGCAAGGAAGTCTCGCCTCCCGCCAGCCAAAACAGCCCAGCAATGCTGCCGACAATAAGGCCGTTGAAGACCAGCATTGGGCTCATATCCACGCCTGGGCGCGTGCGACAAAGGGTGAAATTAATCGCCAGCGTTGTGGCCGCCATTAAGGCGAAAGCGTTACCTATCCAGGAGCCTGCCCCCGCATCATCCAGGGCAATCATGGCGATACCTACCATACATAGCAGGATTGCCAGCCAGGTTCGCCGCGGCAAACGCTCCTTGAGAATAACCCAGGAGAGTGCTGCTGCGATAAGTGGCGAGCTGGCCAATATCATCAAAACGTTGCCTGCGGTGGTGTACTGATTACCCAGCACGAACCCACAAGTCGTCAAGCTAAACAGCAGTGCCACGGCGATACCGGTCCAGCCACAGCGACGATAAGCTGCCAGGGTGCCACGGCCATAGCGCAGCAGAGCAATAAGCAGAAAACCCAGCCCAGACAGGAAGCCGCGCCACATCAAAATTTCAGCATCGGGGAGATCCGCCACCTTAATCAGCAGCGCATCGGGGGCCATGATCAATGCCCCACCGCCGGTCAATAGCAGCCCCTGCTGGCGATGGGATAAGGAACTCAAACGACTCATTTAGTGCTTATCCTTTTGCCTTTAATGATTATCCCTGGGCGGGTGCTGGCGAGCTACGTCGCGATACTTGGTGGCGGGTACTAAGGTCATGCCACGATCCAGCGGTTCGACCATGCTGCGCTGAATCTCTTGCCAGGGCGTTTGGTGGCCTGGGTAACGGTAGCCACCCTGCTGGGCTAACCGCTCGCGGCGTGCTTCCAGCTCACGCGTCTCGATCAGCAACTGCACCTCGCCACGCTTGAGATCAACCCGCAGCCGGTCTCCACTCTCCAGCAGCGCCAAACCGCCCCCTGTGGCCGCTTCTGGTGAGGCATTAAGAATTGATGGCGAGCCGGAAGTGCCCGACTGGCGGCCATCGCCCAGGCACGGCAGCGATTCGATGCCTTGCTTGATCAGCGCCTCTGGCGGCTGCATATTGACCACTTCAGCCCCGCCGGGATGCCCCACCGGGCCAGCGCCACGCATTACCAGAATGGTTCGGGCATCGATGTTGAGCGACGGGTCATCAATACGGGCGTGGTAATCCTCGGAGCCATCAAACACCACCACCTTGCCTTCAAACGCCTCAGGGTCATTGGGATCATTGAGAAAGCGCTCGCGAAAATCCCGTGAGATCACGCTGGTTTTCATCAGCGCCGAGTCGAATAAGTTGCCCTTGAGATTGAGGAAGCCCGCGTGCGCAACCAACGGGTCGGCATAGCGGCAAATCACATCGGTATCCTGAGTTTCACGCCCCTGCAGATTATCACCCAGCGAACGGCCATTCACGGTCAGCGCATCGCCGTGAAGCCTACCAGCCCCATGCAACTCGTGCAGAACGGCAGGAACGCCTCCCGCGCGGTAAAACTCCTCACACAGAAAAGCGCCGGCTGGCATCACGTTAGCCAGCAGCGGAATTTCATGGCCTAAGCGCTGCCAATCATCGTTATCCAGCTCTACGCCTGCATGGCGAGCAATGGCATTGATATGCACCGGCGCGTTAGAGGAGCCGCCCAGCGCCGAGCACGCCACAATGGCGTTTTCAAAGGCTTTACGGGTCAGAATATCCAGCGGGCGCAGGTCTTCCCAGACCATATCGACAATCCGCGTACCGGTGTCGTAAGCCACCATGGCCCGCTCTTTGTAAGGCGCCGGAATCACCGCTGAACCCGGCAGGCTCATGCCCAACACTTCGGCCATGGAGTTCATGGTGGAAGCGGTGCCCATGGTATTGCAGTGGCCAATGGACGGCGCTGAATCGCTGGCCCGGGAAAGAAACTCAGCGTAATCAATATCTCCCGCCGCCAGGCGCTTGCGTAATTCCCAGATAATCGTGCCGGAGCCTACCCGTTCGGCACCGCGCCAACCGTTTAGCATCGGCCCGCCAGAGAGCACTATAGCGGGAATATTGACCGTGGCCGCGGCCATCAACGCCGCTGGCGTGGTTTTATCGCAGCCGGTGGTTAATACCACGCCATCTAACGGGTAGCCGTGTAGCACTTCCACCAGCCCTAAGTAGGCGAGGTTACGATCCAGCGCAGCGGTTGGCCTGCGCACATTTTCGTGGATCGGGTGCATCGGGAATTCAAACGGCACGCCACCCGCTGAGCGAATAGCGTCTTTAACCCGCTTGACCAAGTCAATGTGATGGCGGTTACACGGGGTTAAATCTGACCCTGACTGGCAAATACCAATAATCGGCTTACCGCTGGTCAACTCATCCAGCGTAATGCCGTAATTGAGATAGCGTTCGATACACAGCGCCGTGGTGCCGGGATGATCGGGGTTATCGAACCAGTAACGTGAACGCAACTGTTCAGGCGTTATGCGATGGGAATTGGCCATGGTGAAACTCCACGCCTAAAGTGAAGAATAAGAAAAGAGTGTCATGACGGTACGCCTTCTTCACCTCAGCGTCGATACATACAAAAGTATATGTTGAACATATAGCCAAAACGTTAGACATTCATCTAAGGGTTGCGGCTCACATTCCCTAAGTGAATGCCGCTGACGTACAACAACGATTCACAACAACAATAGCAACCACGCTGTAGTCCGCTTTGAAGACGCCCTTAGCGAAGCGCTCTGCAGCACGCCAGGAGAGTGACCACCATGCAACTTCTTTGGAAGCGCACCCTATTAATGACCGGTGCCACACTGCTCAGCACAGGTAGCGTTTACGCACAAACGCCTGACCTATCCGATCCTCCACCCATCCAGGGCGAGGTGATCACAGAAAATCTTGGTACACATACTATTCGTGTTGGTCTTGGCTTAGCTGAGACATCACCGCTGTATATCTCCACACGCTATTTTGGTGACATTCTGGCTGAGCGCACTGAAGGGCGTTTGACGGTAAATGTGTTTCCTAACAGCCAGTTGGGCGACGATGCGCAGATGATGGAGATGCTGCAGACGGGAACACTGGATATGACCATCCCTTCGACTTCACCAGCGACCAGCTATGTGCCGGAACTGGCTGTTTTCGACCTGCCGTTTCTGCTACCTACCCGGGAAGCCGCCATCGCGGTGCTGGAAAGCGAGGCTGCTCTCGGTCTACTCGATAAGTTTGAAGGCACCGGCATTAAGGCCTTCGCCTACCATGAGAACGGCTATCGTCAGTTGACCAATAGCGTGCGTCCCGTGGAGTCGCCCGACGATGTCGCCGGGTTAGATGTCAGCGGCCTAACCATTCGCACCATGGAAAACCCGGTACAACTGAGTATCTGGCAAGCGCTGGGCGCCAACCCTACCCCCATGGCGTTTGGCGAGGTGTTTTCAGCGATGGAGCAGGGAGTAATCGATGGTCAAGAGAACCCCTGGAGCACGATTCTGACCTCCAATTTTCATGAAGTGCAGGATTACGGCTCTGAGACACGCCACGTTTATACCCCCTTCATTATTATGATGTCCGAGCGGACATGGGATCGCCTTGACCCGGCCTACCAGGAATTGGTGCAAGAAGCAGCCCGCGAGGCGGCGGCCTACGAAATTCAGTTAGCCACTGAGTACGACGACTGGGCACGGGATCAACTTGAAGAGCGTGGCATGCAAATCACCCGCCTTGATGATGACCAGATTGCCGCCTTCCAGGAAGCCGTGCAGCCGGTTTATGAAGAGTGGGCACCCCGTATTGGGGAAGATTTGGTTGCTGAATTTCAGCAAATTGTCGAATCAACGACGACTGATTAGATGGCCGAGTAATAGCCGCCATGGCAAGGGGCAAACGCCTCTTGCCTCGTCGTTATTCGCCTCTTCGGAGAGCTCATGGACATACCCAACACGCCACTTCCAGATACGGCGACATTTTTCGACGACCCCCAACGCGAACCGTTGGAGATCGACACCGAGCAACGTCGCGGCCCCGCGCTATTCCGCTGGCTAACGCTGGCCATGGAGCATGTGATTGCCACCCTGTTAGTGGCATTAATTATTTCCGTATCTGCCAATGTAATCGGGCGGGCGGTATTAAATCATTCGCTGCCTTGGGCCGATGAGCTGGCGCGCATGCTGTTTATCTGGCTGATTTTTATTGGCGCCGCCGCCGCTTTCGCCCGCTATGAACACATCGCGGTGGATTTTCTAGTCCGTAGGCTTAAGCCGCGCGCGGCCCATGTGCTGTATTTATTGCAGCATCTGATGATCACCGCCTTGATGGGCGTCATTATTTGGGGGGGCTTCCTCGTACTGTCGAGATCCACCGGACGCACTGCGATTCTTGGTGTGCCGTGGAATTTCGTCAATGTCTCATTGGTGCTATGCGCGGTGTTTATTGCTGCGGTCGCTATTTGGCGCGCCTGGCAGAGCATTTTGCAAATACGCTCGCCCAGTGTTACGACCTCTACTACAGGAGATCGTTAGGCCATGTTATGGATTTTTCTAGGCATTCTTTTCGCCTCACTGGCACTTGGCCTGCCCATCGCCTTTGGTCTGGGTATCGCCGCCGTGGTCATGGCAGTGCTGTCTGATATTCCGCTCTCGATCATGATCGAACAGTCGATCCGTGGTGTTAATAGTTTTCCGCTACTGGCGATTCCGTTCTTTATTCTGGTCGGTGAAGTGATGAGTAACGGTGGCATCGCCCGTCGTTTAATGGAGCTAGCCGGTGCCCTGGTGGGTTTCGTGCGCGGTGGCTTGGGTCAAGTGGCGATTACCGGCTCAATGTTTTTCGGTGGCATTAGCGGTTCAGCGGTGGCAGATACGGCCGCGACCGGTGCCATGATGATTCCCTCAATGAAGCAGCAGGGCTACACCGCGCCACAAGCCACTGCCATTAACACCGTCTCATCCGTCATCGGCATCATTATTCCGCCTTCTATTCCGCTGATCCTATTTGGCATTGTGACCGAAACCTCGATTAGCCGCCTATTCATTGCCGGCATAGTGCCAGGCATATTGATTGCTTTTGCGCTGATGACGACGACCTTCATTATGGCCACCATTGGCCACGCCGGTCAGACTCGCAAGTTTCGCCTCGATGTGTTGTGGGAGGCATTTAAGGCGGCTTGGTTAGCATTGGTGCTGCCAGTGATTGTGATCGGCGGCATTATCGGTGGCGTATTCACCGCCACCGAGGCCGCCGTCGCAGCGCTGCTTTACTCGCTGTTTATCTCTCTGGTGGTCTACCGCGAATTTAAGATTCGTGAGCTGTGGGGCATGCTGATTCGCACTGCTCGTTTGACGGGCATGGTCTTGTTGCTGCTCGCATTTGCCACCGTTATTGCGTGGTTTTTAACCATCAATATGGTGCCGCAAACCCTGGTTACCCAAGTACAAGCGATCACCCAAGACCCCTTCCTGCTGCTGTTGATCGTGGCAGGCTTACTGCTGCTGGTGGGGTTTGTAATGGATTTGACCCCTGCCATGGTGATTATGGCGCCGATGCTAACCCCCATTGTGACCTCAGTAGGCGTCGACCCGGTCTACTTCGGCGTGCTGATGGCCTTTGTGCTGGGTATTGGTTTGTTGACGCCACCGGTGGGCACCTGCCTTTACGTTGGCTGCGGGGTCGGCAAGGTTTCCATGGAGCAGCTCGTCAAAGCCATGCTGCCCTACTATGCCGCGCTACTGGTGGTGCTGGTCATCCTGATTGCGTTCCCTGACATCGTGACCTGGCTACCCAATCTCACCGCCGTACGTGGTAACTGATCACGATCTCTCACTACAGCTATCTAAAGCTACCTATCACTATCGACAACAAGGAGAAGGTTACGATGCGATTGATTCAATACCGCGACCAGCAACAGCTGCGGGTCGCGCTGGTGGAAAGTGCCGATAGCGTTCGCCCGATTGCCATTGAGGGCGGCACCTACGCCTTGGCACAGGCGGCTATCAGCGCAGGAGAGTCGCTTGAACAGGCGATAACGGCACGCTTAGGTGACGCCTCCATCGATTACCAGGCGTTAATAGATGAACGCCGCTTACTACCGCCGCTGACACACCCCGATCCAGCCCACTGCTTGGTCACTGGTACCGGTTTAACACACCTTGGCAGCGCCGATACCCGCTCCGCTATGCATGCTAAAGCCCAAGTAGAGGAGACCGAGCTCACCGACTCGATGCGCATGTTTAAGCTCGGCGTTGAGGGTGGCAAGCCCAGCGATAACAAACCTGGTGCCCAGCCGGAGTGGTTCTACAAAGGCGATGGTGACTGCATCGTTGCCCCCGAAGCAGAGCTGCCGAGCCCCGCATTCGCGGAGGATGCGGGGGAAGAGCCCGAGCTTGCCGGGCTGTATGTGGTGGCTGCCGATGGCACGCCCTGGCGGATCGGCTATGCGGTGGGCAATGAGTTTTCCGATCACATCACCGAGCGCTTTAACTACCTATGGCTAGCGCACTCCAAATTGCGCGCATGCAGCGTTGGCCCAGAGCTGCTGATCGGCGAGCTGCCCGACCACCTTGAGGGCACCAGCCGCATTGTGCGTGATGGCGAAACGCTATGGGAAAAGCCATTTCTCACTGGCGAAGCCAATATGGCTCATAGCATCGCCAACCTTGAGTACCACCACTTCAAATACCCCGGCTTTCGCCGCCCGGGTGATGTCCACGTGCACTTCTTCGGCACAGCTACTCTAAGCTTTGCTGACGGCATCCAGACCCGCGAAGGCGACCGCTTCGAGATCACACTTGGCGACTTTGGCAGGCCGCTGCGCAACACACTGCGCATGGAACAACCCCATGATTCAACGCAAGTTAACACCCTTTAAAGGAGGCCAACATGACACTGCAAGGCACACTGCTTATCGGTCAACAGGCCGTTACCGGCTCACAGGCTGAGATTGACGCGATCAACCCCGCTACGGGTGAAGCGTTAGCACCGAGTTACCCAGGTGGTACGCGCGCCGAGGTGGAACAGGCCTGCCAACTTGCGGAAGCGGCCTTTGATATTTATCGCGAGACCTCGCTTGAAACCCGCGCGCGCTTTCTAGAAACCATTGCCGATGAGATTGAGGCGATTGGCGCAGCGCTTACCGAACGTGGCGTGGCTGAGACTGGCCTGCCTCAAGCTCGCCTTGAGGGCGAGCGTGGCCGTACTTGTGGCCAGCTGCGGCTGTTTGCCTCGGTGGTACGCGCGGGTGAATGGCTCGATCTTCGCCACGACCCTGCCCTGCCTGACCGCCAACCGCTGCCCCGCGCCGACCTGCGTCAGCGGCATATTCCGCTAGGGCCGGTAGCGGTGTTTGGCGCCAGTAACTTTCCCCTCGCCTTTAGCGTGGCGGGAGGCGATACCGCGTCTGCGCTAGCGGCGGGCTGCCCGGTGGTCGTCAAGGGCCATTCTGCCCACCCAGGCACCTCGGAGCTGGTGGGCCGCGCCATTCAGCGCGCCGTTGCCAAATGTGAACTGCCGGAAGGGGTATTTTCACTGCTATTTGGCTCAGGCAAAGAGATCGGCCAGGCACTGGTTGCCGACCCACGCATTAAAGCCGTTGGTTTCACTGGTTCACGAAGCGGTGGCACCGCCTTGATGGCAACGGCGCAGGCGCGCCCCGAGCCAATTCCTGTGTACGCAGAAATGAGCAGCATCAATCCGGTCTTCCTGCTACCCGAAGCGCTAAACGCTCGCGGCAGCAAGATTGCAGAAGGCTTTGTGGCTTCGCTGAACATGGGCGCGGGCCAGTTTTGTACCAACCCTGGCTTGGTCATCGGCGTTAAAGGTCCTGATCTCGATGCATTTGTGGCGACTGCCGGTGAAGCCGTTAAGGCCAGCGCGGCACAAACTATGCTGACGCCGGGTATTCACGCGGCTTACCAAAGCGGTGTAGCTGCGCTGGCAGGCAGTGCCAACGTTAAGGAAATCGCCCGTGGGCAAACCGACGATGCGCCCCATAGCTGCCAGACAGGCCTCTTTACCGCTAGCGCCAGCGATTTCTTAACCGACGAATCGCTTCAGGGCGAAGTCTTTGGTGCCACCTCGCTGGTGATTGAGTGCCGTGATAGTGATGAAATGCAGCGCGTCGCAGAACAGCTGGAAGGCCAATTAACCGCCACACTGCAAATGGACGATGGTGACCTCGCCGACGCTAAGCGCTTGCTGCCGATTCTGGAACGCCGCGCTGGACGCATTATGGCCAATGGTTGGCCCACTGGGGTTGAAGTCGGTCACGCCATGGTACACGGTGGCCCTTATCCTGCCACGTCGGATTCACGCACCACCTCGGTAGGCAGCGCGGCGATTTATCGCTTCCTGCGCCCGGTCTGCTACCAAGACTTACCCGCTGGCCTGCTGCCCGAAGCGCTACGCGACGACAACCCGTTTAACGTTTCCCGACTAGTAGATGGCAAACGCGAAAGCTAGCCTACGTATCGGATAAATAGACGCTAGGGTGCATCAGAGAGGCGTTTTTTAAGCTGCATATAAGTACCGTAGTGACGGTCGAGGTGGCGACGCATAGCCGCTTCGGCCGCATCTGGGTCGCGGGATTCGATGGCCGCAATGATTTCGGTGTGCGCAGCAGTGGCGGCTTTATCTTCATCTTTTTGCTGCAGTACCAGCGCGCGGCGATCATCAAGCCACTCGGAAAGCGCTACATGAATCGCATCGAAAATGGGATTACGGCCAATGCTCGCCAACACGCCGTGAAAGTCATTGTCGGAGCGTTTGAAGCGTGCTTCGTCACCAATCGCATCGCGGTTGGCTTGCAGCGCATCACGTAACCTCACCAGATCCTCTTCACTAGCATTACGAGCCGCGTAGCGCGCCAACGAGATCTCAAACATAGCCCGTGCTTCCTGGAAATATTGCTGGCCATCAGGCTTGGAAAGCAGTTGCCGGGTCACCCCGGAAAGCCTCGCCATGACCGCCTCGGCGGTGGGGCGAATAACTCTGGCACGGGTGCCGCTGTTAATAGCAATTAGGCCAAGCTGTTGCAGGTGGAATAGTGCCTCGCGCACGGCGGGCCTGCCGACTCCAAACTGCTCCATCAACTCCCTTTCTGAAGGCAATTGATCATTTTCACTTAGCCGCCCCTCGAGAATCTCCGCCTCGAGCTGTTCGGCGACCTGTTCGGACAGCGTTTTACGCTCGATCCGGTATCTGCTCATAGGCAGTCACCCCTGGTTAAGCTGGAATTTTCCGCTATGTTACTGCATTTCCAATCGCTATCGTTCAACCCAGCCTTCAAGAGAGTTGGGAGAGTGGTGTTATTCGATACTGTTCAGCGAGTTCGGCGTAGGCTAATTGATTGGCGGAATCCAGCGGAATCCCCTCTGCATCACGCTTGGCCAGGCAGCGCCACTCTCGATCACCAGGGGCAAGCACGCTGGCATTTTTCGCAGCGGGCTGGGCGCGTAAGTCGGTTAGGTACTCAGCTAAACCTCGCGCGAAGGTACCTGCTTCAACAAACGCATCGGGGTGCATAGCCAGTAAAAAATGGCCTACACCACGAGGTGTTGCCATATCAGGCCCGCCCATGGGTAACAACGTAAAACCGTGCTGCATACCTGATAACGTTGAACTAAGTATCTCAACCATGCCACCCAGCCCAGCACCTTTAAAGCCAAAATCACTGCCACCTAACGGCAGCAAGGCCGCCACCTCGCTGGGGTCGCGACTCACCTTTCCCGTGGCATCTGCAGCGACGTGATCCGGCAGCTCGCGGCCAATAGCGGCGTACTGCTGAACCCGATTCCAGGGCACCGAACTGGTGGCCATATCCAGTAAATAAGGCAACTCACCCGCTACCGGAGCTGCAAAGGCAATCGGATTAGTGCCATGAAAGGGCTTGGCCCCCTCATGCAGCAGCACAAAAGGGTCCGAATTGCAGAAGGCCATTCCGAGATAACCGCGCTCCGCCGCTGCCAGCGCGTAGCATCCTGCCGCCCCGAAGTGCGATGAGTTACCCACGGCAACAGCACCGATACCCGCCACTTCCGCCATCGCAGTGGCGTGCTCAATGGCGGTGTAGCCCGCTAAGTGTCCCAGCCCATCGTCTGCATCTAAATAGCCCGTAGCGGCTAAGCGTTGATGAAATGACATCTTAGGCGCCCCATTAAGACGCCCGCCGTTAAGTGCCTGCAAATAATGCGGCAACAGACGCAGCCCGTGGCTGTCGGTACCCATCCTTGATGCGGTGACAAGGGCGCGTGTCGTCGCCTCAGCTGTCGGCTGATCAGCACCGGCCGCAGCCAGCGCCGATTGCATAAAACGGCTAAGGTCTTCATGGGCAACGCGAAAATCTGACGAAGTGCTGGTCATCTTTCAACCCCTTCTTATCTCAATTAACGGTAAATCAGTGTGGGTAACCACATAGAGATCTCGGGCACGAAAGTCACCAGGAGCAGGCAGATCACCAGAGGAATAAGGAACGGAATAGTGCCGCGCATGCAGCGCTCGAAGCTGACATTCGAAACCCTGGAAAGTACGTAAAGCACCATACCTACCGGCGGGGTCAACAGCCCAATCATCAGGTTAAGTACCATAATCACCCCGAAGTGAACCGGGTCGACGCCCACCGCCACCGCCATCGGCAGCAGCACCGGCACTAAAATGGTGATTGCGGCGATGGTTTCCATAAAGCAGCCAACGATAATCAGCACAATGTTCGCCATCATCAGCACGGCAAGCTTGCTGTCGGCAAAGGGGCCCATTAGGGCAATCACGTTCTGAGTGACCTGATTGCTGGTGAGAATCCAGGCGAAGATCGATGCAGCCGAGACAATAAATAGAATGACTGCCGTGGTCTCGATGGTTTCCATGCTGACTTTTAGCAGCTTGCGCCAGGTCAGCGTGCGGTAAACCACCACGCCAAGCAGCAGCGCATAAAATACAGCCGCCACTGCGGCTTCGGTCGGCGTAAAGGCACCGGTGATGATGCCGCCAACAATAATGACCGGGGTCATTAGCGATAAAAACGCACGCTTGAAGGTATGGCCAAGCACTCGCATAGAGAACACTGCATCACGCTGATAGCCTCGCCGACGCGAGATAATAAAGATCATCAGCATCAGCATGGCGCCCATCAATAGACCAGGAATCAAGCCTGCTGCAAATAACTGGCCCACTGAAGCAGACGCCATCACCCCGTAAATCACCATCGGTAGGCTAGGCGGAATAATCGGCCCAATGGTCGAGGATGCGGCGGTAATCCCTACCGCGAACTCCTCATCGTAGCCTGCGTCCTTCATCGCTTTGACTTCGATCATGCCCAGGCCACCAGCGTCGGCTACAGCGGCCCCCGACATCCCGGAGAACACAATGCTGGCACCGACGTTGACGTGGCCAAGGCCGCCGCGCATCCAGCCCATCAGCGCCTTAGCGAAATTGAAGATACGCTCGGTAATGCCGCCGTTGTTCATCAAACTACCAGCGAAGATAAAGAATGGAATCGCCAGCAGCGGAAAGCTGTCGATGCCATTAATCATGCGGTGCGCGATAACAATGTTGGGCACTTGCCCGGTAATCAGTACAAACATCAAGCAGGCGCCTGCCAAACTAATAGCAATGGGCACGCCCAGCACCAGCATGGTAAACAGCGAGAAAAATAGGAAGGCGAGATGGTAGCCCATCAGCGGTAAGATCACGCAGCCCAGCACCGCCAGTGCCGCCAGCAGCGGAGAAACGATCGGCGTTTGCCAGCGCATTAAGGAAATTCGGGACATGGGAAGCCTCTCGATAAAACGGGTATGGCGGATAACCACAGCTCAAACGTCATTGCTACGATCCCGGTACTTCACATAGAGCCGCTGACCGGTGCGTATCGTCATTAATACAAAGGCGGCACACACCGTGAAATAGATAATGCTTTTGGGCAGATCCACCGAAACCATTAAACTATTGGTGCGCGATGCCAATTGATAAGCGACCCATGCCATGGCGATATAAAAGACAAGGCTTATGGCACCGACCATGCGTTCCAATAGGCGTGCCTGCCACCCCGGCATATAGTGGTAGAAGAATTCCACCATAATGTGGCTGCCATTACGGGCGGCCATCACACTGCCCATAAAGCCCACGCCGATGAGCAGATAGCGAGCGATCTCCTCGGTCCAGCCAATCGAGCTGCCCATTACATAGCGGCTAAAAAACTGGGCGAATACCACCAGAATCAGCGCCCAGAACAGCGTTAGGGTCACAAAGTCTTCAAGGCGGTAATCACTTAGCCTGAACGGGGTATCATCAAAAGCAGATTCGAAATCGACCATCGGGTCAACGGCGGGAGGGGAGTCTTCCCTTAGGTTATTCATGGCGCAACACTCCAAATACTCCGCTCAAAAGAGCGGAGTGCAATCAAAGGGTTGGATTATTGGCCGATAGCCTGGAGACGCTCGTAGGTTTCCTCATCCCAGGTGGCCGCATCGCCGTTATGGGCAGGCACTACGGCTTCACGAAAGACGTTGCGATCCACTTCGTTGATGGTGTTGCCCTGCTCCTCAAACCACGCGACTAGCTCCGCTTCAGCCTGCAGGATATCCCGGGTGTTGTTCTCGGCAGCCTCCTGGAAAACCTCACGGAATATTTCACGATCTTCTTCAGACAGGCGGTTCCAACGTGGGCCGCCTACAATAGTGATCAACGAATCGGTAATGTGGCCGGTCAGGTTGATGTAGTCCTGCACCTCATGGAATGCCTTGGCACGAATGGTTGGTAGCGGGTTTTCCTGGGCATCTACCACGCCTTGCTGCAGCGCTAGATAGACCTCGTCAAAGGCAATCGGGGTGGGGTTGGCGCCCACTGCACGGGGCATCATCATGTACATCGGGGCGTTGGGGACCCGAATCTTCAGACCCTGCATATCCGCTGGTTCATTGATGGGTATATTCGAGGTTACATGACGCTCGCCGTAATAGTTGAGCGCCAGCGGAACATTACCGGTTTGATCCTGGTAGCCCTGAGCAATTTCCTGGAATAAGTCGCTATCGGCGAAGGCCTGCCAGTGCTCAAAGTCACGGAACATATAGGCAGCGCCACCAATACCAATAGGCCCATACGAACGACCAGCAAATTGATTGCCGGTATAAATAACGTCAACGGTGCCTAATTGAAGCCCCTCATTAATATCTTCTTCTTTACCTAGTGAGGAGGCGGGATGCACCTGCATGGTATAGCGCCCGTCGGTACGCTCTTCGATCTCATCAGCGGCCCACAGTGCCCACTTATGGAAAGGCTCCGAGGTTTCATAAACGTGGGCGAAGCGCAGATTTTCAGCGGCCTGGACCGCCGCCGTAAAACTAATACCCGCCGCGATTAGCGAGGCGGTTAGCAGGCGGGCCATTTTCCTGTGGCGTTGGCTTTTGTGGCTCATCGTGTACTCCTCACAACCATTAGTTTTGTTGTTGGTTATTGTGATTTGCTGCTGGTAATGGTGATGCCTTGGTTATTATTTAAGCGGCGGCAGCCAACGTAACCGACCATAGTGCTGTATACGTATCATACCACCAGATTCAAACCTAGTTGGTCGACGGCAATCGCGCAACCATTCAGCTTATGATTTTAGTAGTGGCTATAGCGCTGTCTGGGCAAACTTGAGCTCACGGTGTAAACGCAACAGCAGTTGCGGATCACCAAAGCCACCTGCTTTGGTAATAACTCGCCGCTGTTGATCGCCATCTAGATACCCGAGCGCTACCCCTGGCGCCCATTCGGTCTCTACGTTGATATAGCCCACACCCAGCGCAGAGAGCACCGCCATGGCGATATCACCGCCGGTTAAAAACAGTAAACACTCCTCATTTTGCCGCCAGCTGAAAGTAATCGAGGCCACTTGGGCGGCCATTGCTGAGGCGACTTGGCTAGCCGTAAGTTCGCTCTCCTCTCCAGGCACGACCACACAAGCACTCAAAGCGTGGCCACGTTCCAAGGGAGTAGCCGAGCACGCTTTAATAACAGCCAAATCGGGCGCGCGATCGCGCAACAGCTGAAGCTGCCCGGCAGCACGGGGGCTTCTAGAACCAACGGCATAAAGTACCGCATTTACGCTATCCAATTTTCGAAACGATGCCTGAGCCTGCCCAAAACAGTTCTGCCGAAAACCGTGCTGAGCGATAGCCGTGGCCAGACCCGCCGCACCCGCCATGGCGCGTTTGCCGCCAGCATCAAGCATTAGGGTATAGAGCGCTGAAAGTTCCTCGTCGCTTTCAGCATCAGCTATGCAGTCCTCGCTGGGAAGCGGCGCTTCACGCCCAGGGTAATAACGCTGTAGCGGTAGCCCGCTGGCGGAAAACGAATGATCAATCGGGCCAATCAAGGGCGTTGATCGGGCATCCTGTTGATAGGCCGTTGCTGCTAGCGGAAGCCCATCGACCCACACTTCAGCATCGCGCACTGTCCGCCCCTGGGCCGGTACTGCGGGGGCCAGCAGTAGGGGAAAGCCAAGCACTTCTCGCAGTGCCGTGCACTCTGCGACTACCTGGCCACGCAGAGTTGAATCGATTTTTTTAAACCACTGCTGGGCATTTGTTTGCTCTAACAATCGAACCGCTGCGTTTACCCGGAACACCGCCTGCTCAGCTTCCAGATGACGTGATTCGGTATTAACAGCGATAACCTCTGGCCACTGGCCTTGCCACGCCTCAAGCGTTGCCGCTAATGCTTCCAGGCTGATCACCACGCGGGTATCTGCACCCCGCGCGGCAAACGGGGCCGCAGTGTCCAACGCGCCGGATAAGTCATCGGCAATAATCGCCAAGCGGCAGCCGCTCATGCCTTTCCGCCACTGGCCAACCGCCGAGCATAGGCAATCGCTGACCCCATGTTGGTGGCATCAGCTTTGCCCTGCCAGGCAATATCAAAAGCGGTTCCGTGGTCCACCGAGGTGCGCTGAAGCGGCAAGCCGAGACTAACGTTCACCGTGGTATCAAAGGCGATCAGCTTGACGGGGATATGGCCCTGGTCGTGATACTGAGCAATCACCAAGTCGAACTCGCCTTTCGAAGCGCGATAAAACACCGTATCCGCCGAGATAGGCCCACTCACATCAAAACCCCGTTCCCGCAAACGCTCTACCGCCGGAGCAATACAGCGGCTATCCTCGTCGCCAAAAATACCGCCTTCGCCGCAGTGGGGGTTCAGGCCAGCAACGGCAATGCGTGGTGCCTTCATACCCAGGGCAACCAAGTGCCCCTGCCCCGCCTCAACGGTGGCAATAATGCGTTCAGGCGTCACCCTATCAATGGCTTCACGCAGCGATACATGGGTGGAGACATGCAGTGTCGAGAGCGTCTCAGATGCCAGCAGCATAAAGGACGAAGGCGCGCCGGTCAGCGAAGCCAGCATGCCGGTGTGGCCGTCATAGTGGTGCCCGGCTTTATGCAGCGCCGCTTTGTTCAACGGCGCGGTGACAATCACCTGCCCCCACCCCTCCTGCACCAGCTCTACGGCTTTGTGTACACAGCGAAACGCCATATCACCCGCACCCGCGCTGATTTCACCATCGGGAATCTCTACGCCTTCGGGCACCTCTACCACGCCAACCGCCACACAATCTTTGCCGCTCTCAACTTGCTCGAGCGGCACGAACTCAAGCGCAGCGCCAATACTCGCCGCCGCTCGGCGATAAATAGCCGGGTCACCGACCACCATGGCCGTGGCGCGCTCGGCGGCGGACATGACACTCAAGGCGCGACAAATAATCTCCGGGCCGATGCCGGCAGGGTCGCCCATGGTGATGACAATTTCATAGCTTGGTTTACTAGGCGTCAGGTTATTCATGGCATTAGCTGCCCGCCATTGACCTCAATAATTTGGCCAGTGACATAGCCACTCAGCGCATCTGTGCCGAGAAACACATAAGCACCCACGCACTCTTCCGCCGTGCCCAAACGCCCCATGGGAATCGACGCTCGTGCCGCTGCAAGATGGGCATCGTTAGAGTGGCGTTCATGAAAATCAGTCGCAATCGTACCAGGGGCGACGGCATTAACGCGGATATTATCTCCCGCTAGTTCCTTCGCCATATTGCGCGTTACCGTGCTCACAAAGCCTTTTGCCGAAGCGTACAAGCCAGCCCCTGCCCCACCGCCGTTGCGCGCAGCAATCGAGGTGGTGTGAATAATATTTCCGCCGCCAGCACGGCGAAAATGTGGCAGCGCTGCACGGCTGGCCATAATCACCGAGCGGACATTAAGATCCATGACCCGGTCATACTGGTCATCGTCCATCTCGTCTAATCCCACCCGCCCCAGCATGTCCCCAGCGTTATTGATTAACAGATCCAAACCGCCCAGGCGCTCGGCGGCATCATCGACAAGCTTTTGGGTCTCGCTGGTGTGGCTGATATCTGCCTTAAGGGTGAAGGCGTTGCTGCCGGCTTCTTGAATGGCCTTAACTACCGCCTCAGCAGGCGCTTCACTGCGGTGATAGTGCACCGCCACGTGTGCTCCCAACGCCCCCAACTGCTTCGCGACCGCCGCACCAATTCCACGGCTGGCACCGGTGATAAGCACGCGCTTACCTTTCCACTCCTCTAACATGCAGTTCTCCTTAATACTTTTTGTTTTTTTAGGGTTCTTGCTCTCTGGCATCGCTTCCATCTAGGCCAATTTACCTATCGACCCGAAATAGAATGGTGCGCTAGAGTAGGCATATAACTGGCATACCTGTCATACAACACAACATCCATAACATGATAGGCGATGGCTCACTATCCGCCAGTCGCTTACCACTGATAAGCGCTATCTTTTAACGACGATCATTTAACCACTACTGCCAATAGCCATCTTTAGCACCCACTTTTTACAACAACTTTAACAACACTTTGGAGGCGAACATGAACCCACTTTCACCGACTGAATCCCTACCCCATGACCTGGATCACGCGCTGCTGGTGGGGCGCGTCTGGCTTGATGGCGCGCACCCTGGCCCCGCGCTGGTGACTGTACAAAACGGCCAGGTTATTGATATCACCGAGTTTGGCCCGACCATGGCCGACCTGCTGGAGCGAGACGATTTGCTGGAGGTGGCGCAGCGTGCAGAAGGCCCCAATCTGGGCAGCATTGAGTCATTAATAGCGAACTCTCAGTTGTCCCCACCGCAAGCGCCTTACCTGCTGGCTCCCTGCGATGTGCAGGCTGTTAAAGCATGTGGCGTTACTTTTGCGGTGAGCCTGATGGAGCGAGTGATTGAGGAGCAAGCGGGCGGCGATCCGGCCAAGGCCGTTGAATTGCGTGACGATCTTCAAGCCTTGATCGGCACTGACCTATCCAAAATCGCACCGGGATCTGAAGAAGCGATGTCACTAAAAAAAGCGCTTCAGGCACGCGGCGGTTGGTCACAATATATGGAAGTCGGCATCGGCCCCGATGCGGAGGTGTTTACCAAAGCTCAGCCGCTCTCCTCGGTCGGCTTTGGCACGCCGGTGGGTTTGCACCCCTCCTCCCAGTGGAATAACCCCGAGCCGGAAATCGTCCTGGCAGTCGATAGCCGCGGCCAAGTGCGCGGCGCCACCTTGGGCAACGACGTCAACCTGCGCGATGTGGAAGGGCGCAGTGCCCTGCTACTCGGCAAGGCAAAAGATAACAACGCCTCTTGCTCCATTGGCCCGTTTATTCGCCTGTTTGATGACCACTTTGATATGGATAGCGTGCGCAACTGCCAGGTATCGCTGCGTATTGAGGGTGAGGATGACAACTTTCTGCTTCAAGGCGAGAGCGATATGCGCGAGATCAGCCGCGACCCGCTGGATCTAGTGAGCCAAACCATCGGCGCCCACCATCAATACCCGGATGGTTTTATGCTCTTCCTCGGTACCATGTTCTCGCCCATTCAGGACCGCGACGGTAAAGGTCAGGGCTTTACCCATCATCTGGGGGACCGCGTCACCATTGCGACACCGGATCTCGGCACCCTGGTCAATTCTGTAGGCAGAAGTGATCAGTTACCACCCTGGACTTACGGTATTCGCGAACTGATGCGTCACTTGGCACACCGCTAACGCTGACACCTCTAATTTATCCTCTACAACACGCCAGGAGAGCTCAATGACAACGATAACTCACGTTGAGATTCAGGATATTCGCTTCCCCACCTCGCGCTCGCTGGATGGTTCGGATGCCATGAATGCCGCGCCGGATTACTCTGCTGCTTACGTGATCCTGCATACCGACGACGGCAGCCCCGAGGGACACGGCCTAACCTTCACCATTGGCCGCGGCAACGAGATTGTGGTGACCGCGCTGCACTCCCTAGCGCCACTTATTGAGGGGCGAACGCTGGCGTCGATCACCGACAATATGGGCACCTTCTGGCGGGAGATCACCGGCGATAGCCAGCTACGCTGGATTGGCCCCGATAAAGGCGCAATTCACCTGGCCACCGCCGCCATCGTCAACGCCGTATGGGATATGTGGGCGAAAAACGAAGGCAAGCCGGTATGGAAACTGCTGGTGGATATGACGCCGGAGCAGCTGGTGCGCTGCCTCGATTTCCGCTTTGTCACCGATGCGCTAACTCCCGAAGAAGCGATCTGTTTGCTAAGGCGTCAAGCCTCCGGCAAAGCCGCCCGTGAAGCAGAAATGCGCCGCGATGGTTACCCTGGCTACACCACCTCGGCGGGCTGGCTGGGTTATAGCGACGAGAAAGTACGCGGCCTGGCCCGAGAAGCGTTGGCCGAAGGCTGGACTCACTTTAAACAGAAAATTGGCGGCGATATCGAAGAGGATGCCCGCCGTGCGGCGCTGCTGCGTGATGAGATCGGTTGGGACAACGTGCTGATGATGGACGCCAACCAAGTGTGGGAAGTCGATGAGACGATCACCAAGATGCGTCGGCTAGCTGAATTTGATCCACTGTGGATCGAAGAGCCCACCAGCCCTGACGATATTCTTGGTCACGCTGAAATCCGCCACCGCGTGGCACCGATTGGTGTGGCCACCGGCGAACACTGCCACAACAAGGTGATGTTCAAGCAGTTCTTCCAGGCCGACGCTATCGACTACTGCCAACTCGATGCGGCTCGTTTGGGCGGGCTAAACGAAGTGATTCTAGTAGTGCTAATGGCCGCTAAATTTGGCGTGCCGATTTGTCCCCATGGCGGCGGCGTAGGGCTATGCGAGTACACCCAGCACATCTCGCTATTCGACTATATCGCGGTATCCGGCAGCCTAGAGGGCCGCGTGCTTGAGTATGTGGATCATCTTCACGAGCACTTTATCGACCCAGTGGTGATAAACCGTGGCCGCTACCAGGTACCTGAAGCACCGGGTTACAGCATTGCCATGCACGCGGAGTCCCAAGCACAGCACCGCTTCCCCGAGGGCGAAGCTTGGCAGGAAGAGGCCTGATGAGCGACACCACTGCCTTTCTCAATGAGCTAACCAGCCTACTGGGCGAGCGTGGTCTGCTGCGCGAGCCAGACGCCATGGCGCGCTACGTCAGCGACTGGGCAGGCGATACCCTGGGCATGCCGCTGGCCGTGGCCCGCCCGAGCAGTACCGCAGAAGTCGCCGAAGTAGTGAAGCGCTGCTATGAGCGAGGCGTCGCAATGACGCCCCAGGGAGGCCATAGCGGCTTGGTGGCCGGCGCCTTGCCCGCCGCGAACGGTCAGGAGCTGGTCATCAGCTTGGAGCGCTTAAATAGCGTGCGCGCCATTGATCCGGTCAACTTCACCATCACCGTAGACGCGGGCTGTATTCTCGAGAACGTTAAGCTGGCCGCCTTTGAACATGACTGCGACTTCCCACTTTCATTAGGCGCCCAGGGCAGCTGTCAGATCGGCGGCAATATCGCCACCAATGCGGGCGGGCTTAACGTGCTGCGCTACGGCATGATGCGCGAGCTGGTATTGGGGTTTGAAGTGGTTCTCCCTGATGGCCGCCTGTGGGAAAGTCTTAACGCGCTACATAAAGACAACCGCGGCTACGACCTTCAGCAACTGTTTTTAGGCAGCGAAGGCACCCTGGGCATTGTGACCGGTGCGGTGTTAAAGCTCTCGCCGCGCCCTACCCAGAACCGCACCGCCCTGCTCGGCCTGCCCTCCGTTCAGGCGGTGATTGATCTGTATGGTTTGGCCCGTCGCGACTGCTGCGATCTGCTGACCGCATTCGAGCTGATACCTCGCCGCTGTATTGAGCTCGCCATCGAAGCAACCCCTGAGCTACGCGACCCGATGGAGTGCGCCTACCCCTGGTACGTATTGATGGAAGTTGCCGCCACGGGGCCGTTAGACCTAGGTTCGATGCTGGAGCAATTGCTGGAAACCGGCATGGCACGTGAGCTGGTGCTGGATGGCGCGCTGGCCTCCAGCGATACCCAATCCGCCCAGCTATGGCAGTTCCGCGAAAGTATGCTGGAAGGCCAACGGCGGCGCGGCGAGCATCTGCGCACCGATATCTCGGTACCCATCTCGGCGATACCCGACTTCGTTACCCGGGCAAGCGAGGTGGTGATGGCTGCTTCACCCGAGTGCGAAATCATTGCCTACGGGCATGTGGGCGACGGCAATCTGCACTTCAATATCCTGCCGCCCTCGACAATGGCGGATAGCGATAAGAGAGCTCACCTGCACGACCTGGAGGAGCGGCTGTTTGGAGTACTCGACGACTTTCACGGCAGCATCAGCGCGGAGCACGGCATTGGCCGCACCAAGCAAGCGCCCTATTTAGCGCGGCTATCGCCCATTGAGCGGGAGCTGATCAGTGGTGTTAAAGCGCTGTTTGACCCCAAGGGATTGATGAATCCTGGCAGGATATTGCCATCTTGAGATAAAGGCTAAATTCCTCATTAGTGCTACGTTCAAGGGTATCGAACAGAACCCCAGGCTGGCTCTGTGGCCAGCCCATCCCGCCACCCCCTCACAAATACCCATCTGCGTGAAAACTGCTGCCCAACCAGCCACCCCCTCGTGATATCACTTCATAAAAAACACTCTGAAGATTGGACTAGATGCCCAGCCTTCGGGGCGCAGTTCAGATTGGGATGATCCGTTGATGCTTTGCAGAAACGGAATGCGGCATTCCAAATCTTGATTGGACGATGAGTTGGCACTCCACCAAAGTATATTTTACGGCATCACAGATATCTTAATCTCAAGGTCGCCTTGACGGTAATATCCGGGAGTCAACATGGATCAGGTCTCACTTCATGATTTGCACAACGATACTGCCTGCAAGCCAAGCCAGCCCGGTTATCTGAGCGTCTCGCCAAGCCATACCCTATATTTCGAACATAGCCAGCCCGGTGGTATCCCGTCTCTTGCCCTGCACCACGGCCTCTGCATCGGATTCAAGCCCGGTCACTGTAAAACTATCATCATCATTGTGCCTAAGAGCGAACGCGACTATCGGCTAAGTGCCTATCATTCACGGTTGACTGTCAGCGAGCCCGCCCGGCGTAATTTTCTCCTGGACTCACCCTGTTCGGGATCTGCACAGGAGCGGGCACGGTGAACGCTTCCCCTCCTTCAATGGCGACGATGCAGAATCTATGCAGCGCCAGGTCGCCGAGCGTTTCTGGTGATGCCACACTGCTGGCCTATCTGAGTGACGAAAGCGGCATTGACCAGGTCTGGCTAGCGCCGCTGGGCGGTGGCGCGCCTTGGCGCCTCACCCAGTGCGACGAGCCGGTAGGCACCATCGCTTTCAGCCCTACGAGCCGCGACCTGATCTTCACCAGCGATTGCGGCGGCGATGAACGGCACCAGTTATGGCTGGTACCCGAGGCCTGCGCTCCAGCCGTGGCGCTCGATCATGATCCCAGCGTGATGCCTTTATGGGGCGCCTGGTCACCGGACGGGGCGCGCATCGCCTACTGCGCAAACGCTCGCGATCGGCATCACTTGGATATCTATGTCATGGACATGGTCAGTCGCGAGACTCGCTGTGTCCACCAGGACAGTGGGTTTCGCGAAGTGCTGGCCTTTTTCCCCGAGGGAGAGGCACTACTGATCCGCGACGCGCGACACTCGCTGAGCGACCAGCAGCTCTTTCGCTTCGATCTCGCCTCGGGGGACTATGCCCCATTGCTGCCGCCTCGAGATCGAGCACGCTACAGTGCACCTCGCTTCGTCGATGATGGACACGCGCTGTTGATGATCAGCGATCACGGCCGTGAGTTTCAGGGCCTAATGCGCTATTCGCTTCTAACCGAGACACTGGAATGGCACGCCACCTTCGATGACGCAGATATCGAGGCCTATGCACTCTCGCCAAAACGCGACCAGGTGGCCCTGGTGGTCAATCGGGAAGGCTGGAGCGTACTGTTACTTCACGGACTCATAGATGGTACTCAGCAAATCGTCGATGGACTGCCCCAGGGTGTCATCGCTACGCTCAACTGGCCAGTACTGAGCGACGAGCTGCTGCTCTCCTGCGAAAGCGCCAGCCGTCCTAGCGAGATCTGGCGGATCGACCCACAGCGCGGTACTGCAAGTCCTATCACTCGCTCGACACGGGCCGGCGTCAATCTTGATGACTTTATCGAGCCAAGCGTCGAACGCGTCGTCAGCTTCGACGGTCTCAGCGTGCCCTGCTTGATATACCAGCCGGCGACGCCGATGCCCCCGGCCGGCTACCCCGTGATGGTATTGGTCCACGGCGGGCCCGAGGCGCAGTGGAGGCCGACCTTCCGCGCCGACCTGCAATACCTGTTGGCACAAGGTATCCGTGTCGTTGCGCCCAATGTACGCGGCAGTACGGGCTATGGGCGTCGCTACCTGCACCTCGACGATCGGGAGTTGCGCATGGATAGCGTCGCCGATCTCGATGCCGTGCGCGGCTGGATCGCCGAGCAACGCGATGTCGACCAGCGACGCGTGGCCGTTTATGGCCGCTCCTATGGGGGCTTCATGGTGCTCGCGGCCTTGACCGAGTACCCCGGGCGCTGGGCACTGGGAATCGAGTTCTACGGCATTGCCAATTTCCTGACCCTGCTTGAGACCACCGGCCCGTGGCGCCGTAAGTTGCGTGCCGCCGAGTATGGGGATCCCCAACGTCACAAGAGCGCCTTGGAGCGTTTCTCGCCGATCCATCGCATCGCAGATATCGACGTACCCCTATTGATCGTCCATGGCATGGACGATCCCCGCGTGCCGCCCAGCGAGAGCGAAATGGTGTACGCCTGTCTGCGCGGACTGGGTAGGCCGGTCAAGTATCTACGCGTACCTCATGCTGGTCATGGCTTCACGCGCCGTGAAGATCGCCTGCGCGTATTCGCTACCCTGGCATCCTTTCTCGAGCGTCACCTGTGACGCCGACTTACCGCAGGAGAATCACAATGAGTGATGTAGTACAGCAGCTTTGGCATCTGGTCGACGAGAAGCGAGGACTATTCGAAGCGCTAAGCGACCGGATCTGGAGCACGCCGGAGATCGCCTATACCGAGTATCGATCGGTGGCCGAACATCGCCGCATGCTTGAATTGCAAGGCTTCACCATCAGCGACAGTGTTGCCAGCATTCCCACAGCCGTGATGGGCGAGGCCGGCAGCGGCGGCCCAGTAATCGCCTTTCTCGGCGAGTACGACGCCCTGCCCGGTCTGAGCCAGGAAGCTGGCGTGGCCGAGCCCCGCCCGTTACCAGGTAACGGCTATGGTCATGGCTGCGGGCATAACATGCTGGGGTCGGCGGCGCTGCTAGCCGCGACGGCCATGAAGGACTACTTAGAGTCGACCGGTACTCCCTGCCGAGTGCGCTACTACGGCTGCCCTGCCGAGGAGGGCGGTGCCGCCAAGGCGTTTATGGTTCGCGAGGGCGCCTTCGACGACGTCGATATCGCTCTGTGCTGGCACCCAGCCTCCTTCACCCATGTCGACGATGCCCAGTCCCTGGCCAATACACGCATGGACTTTGCCTTCACCGGCCGTTCCTCTCATGCCGCCGCCGCACCGCATCTTGGTCGAAGCGCGTTGGATGCCGTGGAGCTGATGAGCGTCGGCGTTAATTACATGCGCGAACATATGCCCTCGAGCGCACGCATCCATTACGCCATGCTCGACTCGGGGGGCATCGCGCCCAACGTGGTTCAGGGATATGCCGCCGTGCGCTACGCCATTCGTGCACGCGACTTGGCCGGCATGCAAGCCCTCAATGCCCGCGTCCAGAAGGTCGCCCACGGCGCGGCGATGATGACCGAGACCGAGGTCGAGATCAGCATCATGAGCGCGGTCTCCAATCTGCTCGGTAATACCCCGCTGGAGCGCAGCATGCAGCATGTCATGGAGGCGCTGGGCCCGGTGCCGTTCGACGAGCAGGACCGCGCCTTCGCCCGCGAGATTCAGGCCACGCTGAGCGAGGAGGATATCGCCAACGACTATGCGCGCCTCGGCCTTGAGCCTGTTGCCGATCTGCCACTATGCGATTTTATTGTGCCGTTCGGCGCCAAGGGCGAGCCGATGATGGGCTCCACCGACCTCGGCGATGTGAGCTGGGTCGTGCCCACCGTGCAGGCCCGGGTCACCACCCATGCCATCGGCACCGCCGGGCATTCGTGGCAGATCACTGCCCAGGGCAAGGTCCCTGCGGCACACAAGGGGTTGGTGCATGCCGCCAAGATCATGGCCGGCACGGCGCTTGATGTCCTCGAAAATCCCGTCGTGATGGCAGAAGCGAAGCGCGATCATCAGGCCAGGCTCGCTCGCAAGCCCTATGTCTGTCCGATTCCTCCCGAGGTCAAACCACCAATCCAACCGCGCCCAGTCGACGTGTAACAGACCGACGCTACCACTGCCCGCCTTTCCTGGCGGGGCAATCTCGATCATCAGCAACTCTATAGGATACCGATATGCCGACAATGACACTAAAGGCATCACTGCGAAACGCCCGCGGCCTGCGTAGGGGCGCTACCGCTATCGCACTCTTTGCCGCAGCCTCTGCCGCCAGCGCCGCCACGCCGCCGAACACCCTGGTGATGGCGTGGAACATCGATGCGATCAGCACCTTCGATCCGGCACAGAGCGGCGAAGTTGTCACCAACGAACTGATCCAAAATACCTGCGATGCACTGGTCAATTTCGCTCCCGAGGACGAGCGCAAGATTCAGCCCGGCTTCGCCCATGACTGGGATGTTTCCGAAGATGGTCGGGAGATTACCTTCCACCTGCGGACAGGGGCCACCTTCCCCTCGGGCAATCCGGTCATGGCGCATGATGTTGCTTGGTCGTTGCAGCGTGTCGTGCATCTCGGCTTTGGCGCCGCCGCGACACTGACCGAGTATGGCTTCACCAGCGACAACGTCGAGGAAATGATCGAGGCAGTGGACGACGAAACGTTGGTGATGCGCCTCGATAAGCCCTATCCCGTCAACCTGATTATGCATGCTATCGCTGCCAACCAAGCCTCCTCCGTGCTTGATAGCCAGTTGATCATGGAGCACGAGGAGGATGGCGATTATGGCAACCGCTACCTCACCACGCGCACCGCCTGTGTCGGCCCCTACCGATTGTCACGTTGGGACGCGGGGGAGGCGCTGATCCTCGAAGCCAACGACGAATACTGGGGCGACCGGCCAACGCTGTCGCGCATCTTCGTGCGCCATGTCTCCGAACCCGGCACCCAGCGCCTACTTCTGGAGCAGGGTGATGTTGATGTAGCCCGCGACCTTGGCCCCGACGACCTAGCCGACCTATCGGGTTCAAGTACCGTCACCATTGAACAGACCCTACGCCCTCAGCTGTTCTTCTGGATCTTCAATCTTGAGGATGAGCGATTTGCTCACCCCGAGGTACGCTTGGCAATGCGCTACCTGATCGATTACGAAGGGTTAGGAGACTCGGTCATGAACGCCCTTGGCGTGCCGCGGGCAAGCTTCGTGCAACTGGGCGCTATCGGCGCTCTGGACGAGGATGAGGGTCAACCCTTCAGCCTCGACCTTGAGCGGGCCCGCGAGCTGCTGGCC
The DNA here is from genome assembly GCF_011050415.1 of Halomonas sp. GTDB lineage: Bacteria > Pseudomonadota > Gammaproteobacteria > Pseudomonadales > Halomonadaceae > Vreelandella. The sequence continues at coordinate 269,458 of NZ_DRFS01000019.1, read as the reverse complement.
GAAGCCGGTTTCACCGAGGGTTTCCAGGCCAACGTCATCTACGGCACCCTGCCCCACTCCGCACCGATCGCCCAAAGTGTGCAACAGAACGCCTCGCAAGTGGGCATCCGCCTTGACCTTGAGCGCATGGCCAATGCACAACTCTTCGCCCGCGTTCGCGGTCGTGAGTACCAGAGTGCCATGCTGGCCTGGCAGACGTCTGTGCCCGACGCCCATGGCAACGCCTCGCGTCTGGTATACAACCCCGACAACAGCGCCGAGGCGCAGTTGACCCAGTACCCTGCTTGGCGGGCCGCCTTCTATGACGAGGAGCTCAACGCGCGGGTCGAGGAAGCACTACTGGAAGCAGACCCCGACCACCGCGACCAACTGTATGCCGAGTTGCAGCGCGACGTGATGGAGACGGGCCCGATGGCCATCATGTTCCAGATGTACAACGTCGCAGGCGTGCGCAACGAGATCCAGGATTGGTCTTGGAACGGATTTCGCACCTACTACACCCTAGCGTCGAAATAGGGGGCGTAATGACAGACTCTTCCGCGAGGTCGACCTCTGCATCACGTCCGGGAGCCGTCCTGGCGGTTCCCGGCTGGGCCTGGTCCAGCGTTAAGGCGATCTTGTCCACGGTCATCACACTGTTTGGATTAGTGGCACTGACCTTCTTTATCGGCAGGCTGTTACCTCTGGATCCGGTGGTCGCGGTACTCGGCGATAACATAAGCCAGGCTGCCTACGACGCCATGTATCGCCAGTTAGGTCTCGATCAGCCCTTGCTGATCCAGTTTCTAGACTACCTTCGCGGCGTTCTCGTTCTGGATTTCGGCACTGCACTGACCACCGGTCGGCCGGTCATCGACGACATCACCCGGGTATTCCCCGCCACCCTCGAGCTGGCCACGGTGGCCATCATCATCGGTACCGGGCTCGGCATCCCGGCGGGGGTGTTTTCGGCGATGTATCGTGGTTCCTGGATCGACCATATCGTAAGGGTGGTAGGACTGGTGGGCTACTCAGCGCCTAATTTCTGGCTTGGGCTGATGGGACTGGTACTTTTCTATGCCACGCTCGGCTGGATCGGCGGTCCTGGGCGGATCAACATGATTCACGAATTTGACCTGATCCGCGTCACCGGTTTCTACCTGGTCGATACTGCACTGGCGGGCCAATGGGTGGCGTTTCGCAACGTCTTCGGTCATATCATCCTGCCGGCCTCTATTCTCGGGCTTGGCGCCCTGGCCTTCATCAGTCGCATGACGCGTAGCTTTATGATCGAGCAGCTCAGTCAGGAGTACGTCATCACCGCCCGCGTCAAGGGACTCTCTTGGGCTCGCACCGTATGGATCCACGCGTTTCGCAATATCGCCGTGCAGGTACTCACGGTAGTGGTGCTCTCCTATGCGTTCCTGCTTGAGGGCGCGGTGCTGACCGAGACCGTGTTCGCCTGGCCCGGCTTCGGGCGCTATCTGACCAATGCACTGCTCGCTGGCGACATGAACGCCGTCGTCGGCTGCACGCTGTTGATTGGCATTATCTTCGTCGTCCTCAACCTACTCTGCGATTTGCTCTACCGAATCGTCGACCCTCGAACCCGCTGAGGTGACCATGGCTCTACCCCAATCGCATCAAGACACCTCATTCCGGGCTTGGCTGGAGGCGCCCATTCCCTCCTCGACCTTGCAGGCCCGCGCCCAGCAGCTATGGATCGGATGGTGGCGCATTAGACACAACCCCTCCGCGTTGTTCGGCCTCGGCGTTATTCTGCTGATGGTGCTGGCCGCGGTGCTCGCACCGCTGCTGGCCACCCACGATATCTATGCCCAGAACTTGGCCAATCGGCTCTCCCCCCCCTCGTCAGCTCACTGGCTTGGCACCGACGAGCTGGGACGCGATATCTACAGCCGGCTGATCCACGGCTCACGCATCACCCTCTATATCGCCGGGCTCACCGCCTTAATCGCCGCCCCCGTTGGCATCTTGGTTGGCACCACCGCCGGTTATCTGGGCGGCTGGGTCGACACGGTGCTGATGCGCATTGTCGATATCTTTCTCGCCTTCCCGAGTTTGGTACTGGCGCTTGCCTTTGTCGCGGCCCTCGGCCCTGGCATCCAGAACGCTATCATCGCCATCTCACTGGCATCTTGGCCGCCTATTGCACGGCTGGCCCGCGCCGAGACCTTGTCTATCCGTAAGTCGGACTACATCGCCGCCATCCACCTCCAAGGCGCGTCGAGCTGGCGCATTATCGTTTCCCACATTATGCCGATGTGCATTCCCTCGGTGGTGGTACGCATCACGCTCAACATGGCGTCGATCATTCTTACCGCCGCGGGGCTAGGTTTCCTGGGGCTTGGCGCCCAGCCGCCCAGCCCCGAGTGGGGTGCGATGCTCTCCACTGGCCGTCAATTTATGCTCAACAGCTGGTGGATCGCCGCCATTCCCGGCTGTGCCATTCTTCTTGCCAGCCTCGCCTTCAACTTGTTCGGCGATGGCCTGCGCGACATCCTGGATCCCCGTCATGGCTAACCCCCTGCTGACCGTCGAAGACCTCAATATCACTTTTCCAGGCGCGCATGGCGTGAACCACGCCGTACGTGGCGTATCCTTCACCATCGGCCACGAAAAAGTCGGCATCGTCGGCGAGTCCGGCTCGGGCAAGTCGCAGACGGGGCGCGCCATTCTAAAGCTGAACCCAGCTTTCGCACGCATGGAGGTCGGCAAACTCGAGTTCGCTGGCTGTGATCTGAAGGCCGCTTCCGAACGCCAGATGCGCCGCATTCGTGGCAATCGCATCTCGATGATTCTTCAAGATCCCAAGTTCTCGCTCAATCCGCTGATGCGCATCGGCGCCCAAATCATGGAGGCCTATCGCCTGCATCACCGCACCAGAATCGCCGAGGCACGACAACGTACGCTCGCCATGCTCGAAGCGGTGCAGATCCGCGAGCCGGAGCGTGTCTTCAACCTCTATCCCCATGAAGTGTCCGGCGGTATGGGCCAACGTATCATGATCGCAATGATGCTGATCCCCGAGCCCGAACTGATCATTGCCGACGAGCCTACCTCCGCTCTGGATGTCACCGTGCGTCGTCAAGTATTAGGAATTCTCGATGATTTGGTCAGCCGACGAGGCACCGCACTGATGTTTATCAGTCATGACCTCAATCTGGTCGCCGACTTCTGTGATCGTGTGCTGGTCATGTATGCCGGCCGTATCGTCGAGGATCTACCCGCCCGCGAGCTGCATAATGCACGCCATCCCTATACCCGCGGGCTACTCGAAAGCCTGCCTCGACTCGACCGGCCGGTCGAACTCCTAAAGGTGCCAAGTCGCGACCCTGCGTGGCGCGACGAGCCATCGATCTATCGTGGAGTCACACCATGACGGCAGCCATTCCAGAGGTACTCCCAGCCGGGCGTCCCCAGTCGACTCCTCAGCGCCATCTGGAGACAATCGACCTTGATATCACCTTCGGCACAGGCCTAGCCACCCACCATGCCGTTAAGGAGGTCTCTTTTATGATCAAGCGCGGCGGAGCCTATGGTCTGATCGGCGAATCCGGCTGTGGCAAATCGACGATCCTGCGCGCTGTCGCTGGCCTGAACGCTGACTATCGAGGGGCAATACTGATCGGCGACAAGGAGGTCCAGAACAAACGCGGCAAAGAGTTCTTCCGCCGCGTGCAGATGGTATTCCAGGACCCCTACGCCTCGCTCCACCCACGCAAGATTGTCAAATCGGTGCTGATGGAGCCGATGAAGATCCACGGTTTCGACAACCCCGAGGCCCGTATGGCACGCGTACTGGATGAGGTCGGCCTCGGCCAGGAATTTCGCTACCGCTACCCCCACGAGCTTTCCGGCGGTCAACGTCAGCGTATCGCTATCGCCCGCGCACTGGTGATCGAACCGGAGATCCTGCTACTCGACGAGCCGACCTCGGCGCTCGACGTTTCGGTTCAAGCAGAGATTCTAAACCTGCTCAAGACTCTACGTCGCGAGCGCCATCTCACCTACCTAATGGTGAGCCATGACCTAGCCGTGGTGGCGCACCTATGTGAACGTATCGGCATGATGCAAAGCGGGCGCATTATCGAGGAGATGACCGACGACGACGTCCGGGCGTCTAGGGCAAGCCAACCCTATACCCAGGAATTTCTGGCGGCGAGTATCGGCTGATGGGGAGAGCATTGATGTCATCCGACCTATCACCACCCCAAGGCTGGCCGCACCCCGAATGGGAGGCACTGCAAGATAGCGAAGTCGCCAGATGGTCGCGCTCCGGACTCAAGGCAGCACTCGACTATGCGGACACCATCGCCACCGATGCGATGATGGTCATACAGAGCGGCCAGGTCGTGGCTAGCTACGGCGACCTTGGGCGACGTTTCATGTGTCATTCGATTCGCAAAAGTTTTTTGAGTGCCCTATTCGGCTTCGAGGTTGAGCGTGAGCCGCGCATTCTCGCTTATACCCTCGCTGAGCTCGGGATCGACGATACCCAGGCACTGAGCGACATAGAGAAGCAGGCGACAGTGTTCGATCTACTGACAGCTCGTTCGGGCATCTATCATCCCGCTGGCTACGAGACGGCATGGATGCGATCCATCAAGCCCCCTCGGCACTCCCAGGCGCCCGATACTCGGTGGTGTTACAGCAATTGGGATTTCAACGCACTCGGTACGATTTACACCCAACTGAGTGGCAGAGGCATCCACGCTGCCTTCGAATCGCTCCTGGCGCGCCCGCTGGGCATGGAGGATTTTCGCTTCGACGATAAGCGTCAAGACGGACACCTCGAGCCCAACGACTGCTCTCAGCACCCGGCCTATCCATTTCGCATGTCGACGCGAGATCTGGCCCGCTTTGGGCTGCTGTTTATCAATGGCGGACGCTGGCAGTCCCGCCAACTGCTCCCGGCGCACTGGGTGACCACCAGCCTGCTGCCTTACTCCCATGCTGGGAGTCGCGGATCCTACGGATATATGTGGTGGCTAGCACGTGATGGGGTAGCCTTTCCGGGTGTCAGCGTGCCGCCAGCGACTTTCAGCGCTCAAGGCGCCGGCGGTCACTACTGTTTGGTGTTGCCAGCCCTCGATCTGATCGTTGTGCACCGCGTGGATACCGAGCAACCGAACCGTCAGGTTGATCGCTTCCAGTTCGGTCACTTGTTACGGCTACTGCTTGCCGCTTATCCCACGAGGCGCTGAAAATGCCCACTGTTATCGAAACCATCGCCCAATGGGCTGCGAATTCTCCCGTATTCAATGCGCGCTGCCGTGAGTTGGCGCATCACGCCATCACCGACACCATCGGTTGCATGATCGCAGGCCGCGATGACACCGCGACCCAAGCGGTGCGCCGAGCCTTCATCGACTCGATCATGGCTGACGATCAGGCCGGAAGCAGCCTTATCGGCGGTGGTCGGGCATTGCCCGCCGTAGCAGCGTGCCTCAATGCCACGGCGGCCCATGCCCTCGACTACGATGACAACTTCCGCCCCGCCATTTCCCACCCCTCGGCAGTCCTGGTACCAGCGCTACTGGCGGTTGCTCAGGCACGAAGCGCCACGGGTAGACAGCTGGTCGATGCTTACTTGATAGGACTCGAGGCCCAGGCCTTGGTAGGGGAAGGTGTCAACCCCAGTCACTACACATTGGGATGGCATGCAACATCGACAGTCGGCGTCATTGGAAGCGCCTGTGGCGTCGCCTGGCTGATGGGTCTAGATGAGGGAGGAATCGCGCGTGCCATGAGTCTGGCTACCAGCATGGCAGCCGGCCCCAAGGGCCAGTTCGGCACGCTGGCCAAACCACTGCATGCCGGACTCGCCGCGCGCAATGCTGTAGAAGCAGCACAATTGGCGGGCACAGAAATGAGCGGACGGCTCGATATTCTCGAATGCCCTCAGGGATTCATGGAGCTTTACGGCGGCACGGGAGCACTGGGGTGGGGAGCGCTGCGTGAGGGGCGCCGACTACCCAATGCCCCGCATAGCATCGAAAGCGAAGGCGTACTGCCCAAGCGCCACCCCTGCTGTGGCTCGACGCATCTCGTGGTCGATGCGGTACTGGCGCTGAAAGCACAACATGTTTTCACCGCGCAGGAGGTCGTTGCGGTCGAGACAAGAGTTGGCATTGCCAATGCGCGCAACCTGGCCTACCCCGAACCTAACGATGAGATGCAGGCTCGTTTCTCGATGCCCTATTGCGTCGCGCTGGCACTCGCTCAACCGCGTTTGAGCTTGGCCGACTTCACCCCGGCAGCGATCCGCCGACCCGAGCTTCGCGCACTGCTGCCGTTAGTCTCGATGCATCACTACAGTGTTGAGCAGGAGGCCACATGCTCAACGCCACTGCCCCACTGGGTCGGCATCCAACTGCGCGATGGCCGCCTGCTGGAAGCAGAACGTCGCCACGCCCGTGGTAGTCTCAGCGACCCTTTCGACGAACAGGATCGACAGGGAAAATTTGCTGACTGCTGTCTCGCCTTCCCGCCGTCACGCTGTAATAAACTCTACTGGAATCTGTCACAACTGGATGAGATGGGCGACCTCAAGTGGCTTTATGCAGCATTCAGATCACTGCGACCACGATCTGAGCTAGGCGAGAGGGCCTAAGCCGTCAGCGCGTGCGATACCGGCAAGTGCTCATTAACCACATCCTGCCAAAACTGTTCTGCACAGCGGCTTCTTAACTGGCGGGCGCGATAGATACGAATCTCCACCTGTAATTGCCACACCTCGTTATCGGTAGCGGGTACGAGAATGCCGCGACTCAGCTCTTCGTGTATCAGACTTTGCGGCAACCAGGCAACGCCGCTTCCCGCCATCGCCATTGCCTTTAGTCCGACCGACATGGTGTTTTCGTATGCTTTAGAGAGTGCCAGGGGATGGCGTTCGAACACGCTCTTGAGCGCCTGACCGAAGAAAGTTCCCGCGCCATAACCCAGGTAACGGATTGGCAAACCGTTCTGCACAACCGGATGGAGGGGGGAGCCGTCAAGCCCGGCCAAGCTCACCGGCAGTAATCGCTCGGTGCCGAGCCCAACGAAAGCGAAACGCTCAAGCTCCCTCATTGAGGCGATCGACTCATGAGCATAGGTTAGTAAGAAATCACTCTGTCCTTCGATCAACGGCAAAATGGTGCCCAAAAAAGAAGGGCATGGCTCGACTAGGCGCATTTGCAAACCATTATGACGATGCTCCATCGAGCGAATCCAGTTTGGAAAAAAAGTCAGTGACAGGGTATTGAGTGCCGCGAAGGTCAGCACACCGCTCTCTTCGGTATAGCGCGACTTGATGTCATCGCGCGCGCAGTCAAGCGAATGAACCAGCTCTTTGGCGTAAGGTAAGAACTCGTTCCCTTGCGGGGAGAGGCGAATCGGCGTCGTCGTTCGATCGATAAGAGGAAAACCGAGCCAATCCTCCAGCTGTCGGATACGCCTGCTCAAGGCAGACTGCGTGACATGACGCTCATTCGCAGCTCTTGAAAAATTCTTACAGCGAGCAAGACTAAGGAAGTCCTCGAACCATTTAATTTCCATGTGGATGTCCCGATTGTTGGTATTCAAATTAAGCATCAGACACGGTTCCTGAGTCAGCCAGGCGAAATTCATCTGGGGAGCTTGAGGCAATATTCAGGAACGTGAGAGGTATGCAAGCAGCGCCTATACCGGGTTTCGGCACTGCAGCAATTTTCTACTAAGGTCTTAATCTAGATTGTCAGGACGCAATTGGCAAATGGTTATATCAGTTAGCTATAACTGTCAAAGCCTTTTGACAGAAGTCATATATAGCGAGGATTAGAGGCCAGAAACTGCCTCCAATGTGCTAGGCTTATCGCTCGTTCCCGAGGATAGTTGATGAATATACCTGTGCACTTCTAGCCACTGATATTCATCAGGTATAGTTTGACCACAAAGGGCACGTCTCCGAAGACATTAATCGCCAGAGAGGCAGGCTCAGTTATCCTGCACATATATTAGCGTTAAAGCCCTCTTCGAGCCTAAGGGGGCTGATGAACCCAGGAAGGATATTGCCTGCGGGGGAGTAATCCCCAGCTTGGTGCCTCATTCGGTTTGGTTAATCACTGTTTGAACCGCTCTGCCAGACCACGCAGAGCATTGGCATAAAGCAACGTATCAATCCCCACACCAACGAAGGTACAGCCCGCCTCTAAATAGCCGCGGGCGGCCTGCTCATCTACCGTGACGATACCCGCTGCCTTGCCTCCAGCACGTATTCTGGTAATGGCATCGCTAATTACCGCTATCACGTCGGGGTGGCTAGCGTTGCCAAGGTGGCCCATTGACGCTGACAGATCGGCAGGGCCAATAAACACCCCATCGACACCGTCTACTGCGGCGATGGCTTCCAGGTTGGCAAGCGCCTGTGGGCTCTCCACCTGCAAGATCAGGCAAATCTCGTCATCGGCGCGGGAGAGATAGTCTTCTGCCTGTCCCCAGCGGGAGGCACGCGCCAGTACATGGCCCACACCACGAATACCACGGGGCGGGTAGCGGGTGGCCGCGACCAACTCGGCCGCTTGTTCGGCGGTTTCCACCATGGGAATTAGCAGGTTCTGCACGCCAATATCTAAATAGCGCTTGATTAACACCGCATCGCCCGTGGGTGGTCGCACCACGGGGTGACTTTGATAAGGTGCCAACGCCTGCAACTGAGCAAGCAGGCTGGCTAAATCATTGGGGGTGTGTTCCGCGTCAATCAACAGCCAGTCAAAGCCTGCCGTGGCGGCAATCTCCGCACTGTAAGCACTGGTCAAACCGAGCCAAATCCCCGTTTGAGCTTGGCCCGCCAGCAGCCGTTGCTTAAAGGTGTTCTGAGGCATTTTCATACTAGCTCCTCTCCGTCCTTAGTATCCCATCATCCGTGGCAGCCAAGTGGCCAGCCCCGGCACGGCGATCAACAGCAAAATAGTGGCAATGATCGGCAGTAAGAACGGCATGATCGCCCTGACTACCTGGCCGTAGCGCAAACGCGTGATCCCAACCATCAGGAACAGCACCGTGCCAAAGGGTGGGGTAATAACCCCCACCGAGAGCGTAATCACCATCACAATGCCGAAATGAACCGGATCTAACCCAGCGCTTAGCGCGGCTGGCACTACAATCGGGGTGAAAATCAGGATGCTTTCGATCACCGACATAAAGCAACCGATCAGCAGGAAGAACAGCGCAAAGCAGAGCAGTAGCGCAAAGGTTGGCATATCGATACTGGCGACTTGGCCCGCCAACGCCTGAGGAATACCCATGCGCACCAGTATCCAGCCGTAAAAGCTGGAGACCGCAATAATCAGCAGGATCACTGCACTGAACATCAGGGTACGGCGGAAGGCGCTGTAGAGATCTCGCCACTTCAAATCACGATAGATCACCCCACCCAGAATCACCGCGTAGAGCGAAGCAATCGCGCCCGCTTCGGTGGGGGTAAAGAAACCGCCCCAGATACCACCGACAATAATCGCTGGCATCATCAACGGTAAAATAGCCCGCTTGCCGGTGCGGGCGACTTCGCAGGCATCGAAAGGCGTGGGTTTGGGCATGACGACTTTGCCGGTTACGCCCAGCAGCACCGTCATCCCCATCAATAACAGTGCCATTAAAATACCCGGCAACAGTCCCGCCATGAACAGCCCGCCAATACTTACATTGGCCAGCCAGCCGTAAACCACCAAAGCAATGCTGGGCGGCAGAATCGGCCCGATCACGCTGGAAGCGGCGGTTATCCCGGTGGAGTAATCCAGCGCATAGCCGCGCTCTTTCATGGCTTTAATTTCAATGCTGCCAAGCCCGGCAGCGTCAGCCACAGCGGTGCCCGACATGGTGGCAAAGATAGAGCTGGCCACCACGTTAGCGTGACCCAAACCGCCTTTGGTAAAGCCCACCAACGCGGTGGCAAAGTCAAAAATACGCGTGGTCGTGGAGCCAATATTCATAATATTGGCAGCCAGAATAAATAGCGGAATTGCCAGCAGGGTAAAGTTATTGAGCGTTTGCACCATGCGAAGCGCCAGTAACTCAACGGGCAGCCCACCGGCACCCGTGACCGCGAGAGCGATAAAGGAAGTAACACCGATGGAAACCACCACAGGTAAGCCAATGGCCATTAGGACTAATAGCCCACCGACAAAAATCACTAATTCGGTCATTGACTAATTAACTCCTCTTCACGCGGCGCTTCCAGCCAAGTCACAGGGCCGCGCAGGGTTTGCCACACGGCGATTAGCGCCATGCCTGCAAAGCTGAAAAACACCCCGTAGTAGAGGTAGCTAAAGCTGATACTGAGTGACACGGTTTTATTATTGGCACTCATATCTGACATGATCCACGCGCCCCAAGCGGCGAGGGCAAAAAAACCGCAGGAAATCAGTGCAGTAAGCCGGTACTGAATATTTTTACCCAGCCCTGAAAGCTTGTGGCTGAACAAATCAACCACCAGATGCTCGCTACGCACCCAGGCCGATATCGAGCCAAAGCCAATGGCATAGATGGCCAACATAGACGCCACCTCTTCGGTCCAGGGCATCCCTAGCCCCAACAGGTCGCGGGCAATAACTGCCGCTACAAGCAATACCAGAATAGCCACCATCAACGTCACGCCTACCCCGTCACAAAGGCGGGTAACAATGCGCAGCGTGTAGAAAGCGATTCGATCCGGCCCTTTGCGGGGCGCTACAGCGTCTTCCACAGCAGAACTCCTTACCCTGACGTCTTTTTTATCTGTTATGAAGAACTTACTTGTCTTGAAAAACAGCGACGGCCCATGGGACCGCCGCTGTTTATGGCAAGCGTGGGTTACTCGCTTTGGTTGCCCAGCGCATCTTCGCGAACGCCGTCGGCCATTTCAGCCATCACACGATCAATCGCCGGTAACGCGGCTTCGCGGAAGGCTTCAATATCCGGCTCGATAATCGTCATGCCTTCTTCTTGCAGCGCTTCCAGGTAGTACTCATCCAGTTCGCGTTCACGCTCAGAGCCATGCTCACGAGCGACATGAATGGCTTCCTCGATCAACGCCTGATCGTCAGCTTCCAGACCTTCCCACCAGCGTGAGCTTGCTACCCAGTTCCACGGGAACTGCACATGGCTGGTAAGGATGATGTGATCCTGCACTTCCCAAAGACGGCGGGTATAGGGCGAAGAGAGCGAGTTTTCGTGGCCGTCTACTTGGCGGGTCTGCATGGCCAGATAAATTTCCGGCGCGGGTACATTCACCACCTGGGCACCAATCTCTTCCCATACTTCTAGCCATACTGGCAGCGAGGGCAAGCGCAGCCGGAAGCCCTGCAGGTCTTCCGGCGTTTCGATAGCTTTATTGGCGGTCATATGGCGCGGGCCGCGGTGCTGGGTACCGAAGTATTTGAGGCCACCCTGGTTTTCCGCCTGCTCAATCAGCGCCTGGCCAGAGGGGCTTTCCATATAAGCGTCGACCTCATCCCAGGTTGCAAAAACGAAGGGCACGGTGATGGCGTCGTACTCCGACGCATACTGCTGGCGCCAGTTACCGCCAGTGATGGAGAGCTGGGTCTGGCCCAGATTGAGCAATTCCAGAATAGCATTCTCACCGCCCAGCGATCCCGCTAGGAATGGCCGCACATCAAAGCGACCTGGGGCCTGCTCTTCTAGATATTCAGCAAAGCGTTCTACCGCAGCGCTTTCTGAACCACCTTCACTCATGGTGTTATTAACTTGAATTTCGATTGGGTTAGCTAAGACGAAGGGGGCCGTCGTTAGCATGCCTAGGGTAGCCAGCGTGGCAAGCAGTTGTTTCCGCATGGGATGACTCTCTACGGTTGTCGTTATTGGGTGTGGTTCTTGTAGCTCTTCGGGTAACGCTTACTTGATCTTGAAACAAGCGTCTCAAGGGCTCAAATCGACGTTCAAGAAGGCTGTCTTCGTAAAATACGATGGCTAGAAACGCCGCTATAGCGGGCTATTTTGCCCCGTTATTTAACATCATACGACCAAAGATGAATATCTAACGCAGCCGTAGGCTTTCTCAATAGGCCGTTAGGCTGCCTTCCAATAATAATTCATCTTAGGAGCATTCACTATGCACGAAGCCGCACCCGTCGCCTTTATCACCGGCGCCACCTCCGGCATTGGCCTGGCCTGCGCCCACCGTTTCGCTCAAGCAGGCTGGGCGCTGGTACTCACCGGCCGTCGTCAGGAGCGGCTGGACGCCCTTCAAGCCACGCTTGAAAAGCACGTACCGGTATACACAGCTCAACTAGATGTCAGCGACCCGCACTCTGTAGCCAAGGTGGTAGCAGCGCTACCCGAGCGTTTTCAGCATGTACATACGTTAATTAACAATGCTGGGTTGGCACTGGGCAAGGGCCCCGCGCAAAGCGCTGAGCTAGATGATTGGTACCGCATGATCGACACCAATATAAAGGGGTTAGTTACCGTCACTCGACACTTACTCGCCAAGCTAATCGCGGCGGGGCCTGGCTCAACGGTGATCAATCTAGGCTCAATCGCCGCCCATACGCCCTACCCCGGCGGCCATGTGTATGGCGCCACCAAAGCCTTTGTGGAGCAGTTTAGTTACAACTTGCGCTGCGATGTTGGCCCCCAGGGGGTACGGGTGACTGACCTTGCGCCCGGCATGACGGCCAGTGAATTTACCCTGGTGCGCATGAAAGGTGACAGCAATGTCGCGGATAGTTACTACGAAGGAGCCCAGCCGCTGCAACCGGAAGATATTGCTGAGCAGGCGCTGCATGTGGCCTCGCTACCGCCCCATGTCAACATCACCCGTTTGGAAGTCATGCCGCTTTGTCAGCAGTGGTCCGCGCCTACAATCCTACGGGACTAACCGGCTCTTGGCCTTGAATCAGGTGGTCTACCAAGTGACGGGCAGTCACAGGCAGCGAGGCATAGCGGCGCATGCCAATCACCAACTCGCGTTGGGCCCAAGGGTCGCTGAGCGGGATACTTTTGAGCTGTAAGTCGCCCAGTTCACGGTAGATGGTTTGCTCAGGCAGTACGCCTACGCCCATACCGTGGTGGATCATGCGGCTAATCGCATCAAAACTGCGCACTTGGATACGCATGCGTAGCGCTTTACCCGCCAGATTGGCCTGCTCATTTAACAGTGACTGCAGCGACGTATCCTGCTGTAAGCCAATAAAATCGAAAGCCAGCGCTTCATTAAAAGCAATGCTTTCACGCCCAGCTAACGGATGATCAATGGGCGTCATTAATACGAGTCGATCTTGCCGATAGGAGAGTTGCTGAAGGTCAGGGGCCGCCACATGCCCGGCAAAAATACCGATATCGGTCAAGCCATCGCGCACGGCGGCAATGATTTCGCTGCTAACTCGCTCCTGAAGATCGATTTTGATTTCAGGATAGAGGCGTGAGAAAGCGCTTAGATCCTGGGGAAGAAAGGCAATGATCGCCGAGGTATTGGAGTGTATGCGCACATGGCCGCGCACGCCTTCGCCATACTCGCTTAACTCGGCTTGCAGGCGCTCAATGTTATCCATAATACGCCGGGCATGGTGCAGAAACGCTTGTCCTGCGGGGGTTAGCTCCACCCCTCGTGGACGGCGATAGAGCAGCGTTGTGCCCACCAGTGCTTCCAGGTCACTTATGCGTTTACTCACCGCGGCAAGCGCAAGATGTTCACGCTCGGCAGCGGCGGTCAGACGGCCTTCATCCGCCACGGAAATAAACAGTTTGAGGGTGACAAAATCGAAGCGACGCATGCAACGGACTCCTTGAAGGCAACCTGCTTATGCTAGCGCACACCTTCGTCACCGACGAACCCTTTGTTACCCATTGCCTAATTGTCGCCTTTGGTCGGCTCACGCATGCTGACAATGAATGATGATAACGATAAGTAGAGGACAGCCTTAATGAATGCTTCCGAAGCGCGCCAGCTTCCGCTACAGGGCTTAAAAGTGCTTGAGCTAGGCCAACTGATTGCAGGGCCTTTCGCCACCAAACTGCTGGGTGAGTTCGGCGCCGACGTGATTAAAATTGAGCCCCCTGGCACCGGTGACCCACTTCGCAAATGGCGAATGATTGAAGACGGCACCTCGCTGTGGTGGCATGTCCAGACCCGCAACAAACGCTCGGTGGCGCTGGATTTGCGCAGTGAAGAGGGTCAAGGCCTGGTGCGTCAGCTCGCCGCCGAGGCCGATGTGGTGGTGGAAAACTTCCGCCCCGGCACGCTAGACAACTGGGGGCTAGGCTGGGAAACGCTCTCCAAACTCAACCCACGGCTGATCATGGTGCATATTTCCGGCTACGGGCAAACGGGGCCCTACCGCGACAAGCCAGGCTTTGGGGTAATTGGCGAAGCCATGGGCGGGCTGCGTTATCTTACCGGGCAGCCGGGAGAGCCTTCAGTACGGGTGGGCGTGAGCATTGGCGACTCGCTTTCCGCGCTCTATGCCGTGATTGGAACGCTAATGGCGCTTCAGGAGCGCAACCGCAGCGGTCTGGGCCAAGAGATTGATGTCGCGCTGTACGAGTCGGTGTTCGCAATGATGGAGAGCCTGCTGCCAGAATTCGATGCCAGCGGCCAGGTTCGCGAACCCAGCGGCAGCGCCCTGCCCGGCATTACCCCCTCAAACGCCTACCGCTGCCAGGGTGGCGATTACGTGCTGATTGCCGGTAACGGCGACAGCATCTTTAAGCGCTTAATGGGCGTGATTGGTCGTGATGATCTCGCCAACGACCCGGCACTGGCCCACAACGATGGGCGCAGCCAGCAAGCCGAGATGATTGATGCCGCGATTCAAAATTGGACGGCAGAGCGTCCTCGGGATGCCATTCTGCAAGCCTTGGATGACGCCCGCGTTCCCGCTGGCTACCCCTACACCGCGCAAGATATCGCCTTTGATCCGCATTATTTGGCGCGGGAGATGATTCAAACCTTCACTCGCCCCAACGGTAAACCGCTCAAAGTACCCGGTGTACTGCCCAAGCTTAGCGCTACCCCTGGGCGAATCGGCGACGGTGGCCCGACTCTTGGCCAGCATACCGACGATGTCTTGGATGAGCTGGGCATTGATCACGAAACCCGCGCCAAGCTTCGCCAAGCGGGCATTATTTAAGGAACGCATTATGAACCAGCCAATCCCATGCCCCACCAAGATCGAAATCAACGAAGTCGCCCCCCGGGATGGCCTGCAGATTGAGGCACGCTTTGTGCCCACCGAAGAGAAAATCCGCTGGATCGATGCGCTCTCCACCACCGGCCTACGGCGAATCGAAGCAACGTCGTTTACGTCGCCTAAAGCGATTCCCAACCTGCGCGATGCCGCCGACGTAGTCACCGGCATTCAGCGTCGGGAGGGAGTTGATATCACCGTGCTGGTGCCTAATGTAAAGGGCACCGAGCGGGCTCTTGCCTGCCAAGTAGATGAAATCAATCTGGTGATGTCCGCCAGCAACAGCCACGGTCTGGCCAACCTGCGCATGACGCCGGAACAATCCCTTGAACAGTTCGCGGCTATCTTAGAAGCGACTCAGGGTAGCGGCGTGTTTATCAACGCCTCGCTCTCCACCGCTTTTGGCTGCCCGTTTGAGGGCGAGGTACCTGAAGCGCGGGTAGTAGAGCTTGTTGAAAAGCTTATCGGCCTTGGCATTCAGGGCATCACGCTCTGCGATACCACCGGCATGGCCAACCCTGCCCAGGTGAAGCGCCTGTGTGAAACAGTGCTTGAGCGCTGGCCAGAAATACCTTTAACGGTGCACTTTCACGACACTCGCGGCATGGGCTTAGCCAACGCCTTAGCTTCGTGGCAAGCAGGGATTACCCGCTTCGACGCCGCACTAGGTGGGCTAGGCGGTTGCCCCTTCGCTCCCGGCGCTAGCGGAAATGTATGCACCGAAGACCTGGTGCATATGTTTGAGGCCATGGGCGTCGATACCGGCGTCGATCTGGATGCGCTGCTTGAAGTAGCTGCCACCCTCCCCGATCTTATTGGCCATGACGTGCCGGGACAGGTGGTAAAAGCCGGGAAATCGACCCGGCGTTATGCCATGCCAGTGCGCGACGCTTAAGCTGGCCCAATTACATGCTTCACTTCAAGGTACGCACTTAGCCCCCAAGGGCCCAATTCACGGCCAATGCCACTGCGCTTGAAGCCGCCCCAGGCGGTTTCGGGTAGCACTAGCTGCTCGCTGTTGTACCAGATGCTACCAGCCCTGAGCTGGCGACCAATGCGCTTTGCACGCTCAGAGTCGCCGCTAATCACCGTGGCTGCCAAGCCATAGGCGCTGTCGTTGGCAAGCTGAATAGCTTCGGCTTCGCTTGCCACGCTGCGGCCGCAGAGCACCGGGCCAAAAATCTCTTCCTGCCATAAGCGACTCTCCACCGGCACATCGCGGTAAAGCGTAGGTGCTAGGAAGTATCCCTTCGCGGGCAAAGTGCGATGTTGCCCATCACGCACTGACGTTAGCCCTTCCTGTTCAGCAAGATCCAAATAGCGCTGCACTGCGTCGCGCTGTTTGGCGCTGGTCAGTGGGCCCAGGTCGGTGTCTTCGGCAAGCGGGTCGCCCAGAGTAAGCGCATCCATACGCTCTGCGAGGGCGGCATAGAGCGCTTCCGCTACGTCTTCGTGTACCAATAAGCGCGATGTGGCGGAGCATATTTGCCCGGCATTGAAGTAGATACCCGCCATCACCCAGTCAGCGGCTTGGGTTGGGTCGGCGTCTTCCATTACTAGAATGGGGGATTTTCCGCCTAGCTCTAGAGAAACGTTAGCGGTGCGAGCGGCGGCGGTTTGCATCACCGTTTCACCTACCCGGTTACTGCCGGTAAAAGAGATTTTATCTATACCAGGGTGACTGGTTAGCGGCGCACCGATCCCTTCGCCGTCGCCATTAAGCAGGTTGAGCACACCGGAGGGCAGGCCAATTTCAAGGGCTATATCTGCCAGTACTAGCTCGGGGAGCGGCGTCACTTCTGAAGGTTTGAGCACCGCGGTGCAGCCGGCCGCCAAAGCGGGCGCAAGCTTCCAGGCACTGGTTACCAGCGGGAAATTCCAGGGTGAGATCAGCCCCACTACCCCCACAGGGTCGTGATAAGTGCGCGCCTCAACGCCTTCCATTTCCACACTAACCAACTCGCCCTGGCGAGCATCCAGCGCCTTAGCCTGCTTCGCGTAGTAGCGGTAGCAGGCAATCGCATCGTCTAGATCAATACCCGCTTCCGCTAATGGCTTGCCGTTGTTGGTCGCCGAAAGCGTGATAATCGAGTCTCGGCGGGCCTCCAGCGCATCGGCAAACCCATCAAGATATTTCGCACGAGCAGCACCGCCCAATGCCTGCCAAGCGGGCTGCGCCTGCTGGGCGGCTTTTACCGCGGCGTCTACATCGGCCGCATCCCCTGCAGTGACTTGAGCAATGCGCTCCTCGCGGTAGGGGTTCATCACATCGAGCAGCCGGGTACTTGAAGAGGCGACCCACTGGTTATTGATAAATTGTTTATCTAATAAAGAAGCGTGTTGTGCGCTTGAAGAAGTAGACACCTTGGTAACTCCTTTAAAGGTCGTGTTGTCGAAGCCAACCATCGATAAGTTGCTTGAGATGTTGGCCGCTAAAACTGGGGAAGTGACCGCCATGAACTGTGCGTGCCGGCAGCTCTCTCAGCCGTCGCATACTGGTGGCATAATCGATCAAATTGCTGTGCCAGAGATCTTCGATGAGCGGGCCGTCATAAATTAAGTCGCCCGATATCAGGGTTTGCGTTGCTGATTCCCAAAGCGCAATACCGCCCGGGGAATGCCCAGGCGTATGAATCACCTCCCACTGGCGATTACCTAAATCCAGTATTTCGCCATCCTCTAAAGGGCATACCTGCTGGGGCGCCGTAATACAGTAGCGCGCGTGGGAGTATGGCTTGTCGGGAAGCGCCTCAAACATATCATCACTAAGAAACTGGTCTGCCAAGGTGCGTGCGTTATCGGGCGATTCAAGAATCTCTGCCTCGGCGGCATGTACATGACAGCAGCCAAACTCGTGGGCTGCGCCGATATGATCAAAATGCGTGTGGCTTGCCACCGCCAAAAGATCACGCTCGCTAAGCAGCGCCACATGCTGGCGTAACGGCACAGCACCCAGACCAAAGTCCACAACCATGCCGCGCTTGCTGCCCTGAACATGCCAAATATTGCAGCGATAAAACGGTTTGATCCAAGGCTCGTCGATAAGGGTGATACCGTCGGCCTTGGGCGCGGTGCGGTACCACTGTTTTTCATTGATGCGCTGCAGGCTCATACGATTACCCGCTTCGCAACAGCCGCCTTACTGACCACAAAATAGAGCGCGCCTGTGATCACAAAAACCGGCAGCGAAGCGCCAAAGTCCAGCGGCGCTACCCAATTCCAGTAATAGGCCAGCAGCGCGCCTACCGCGTAGCTGCCCAGCGCAAGCCAGTTAAAAGCAGGAAGACTATGTTCAGCCTGGATCAACTGCGCCGAGGTATAGCGCTGTCGTCCCAACAGGTAGTAATCGACGATCATCAGGGAAAAGGCCGGAATAAAAACGCTACCGATAATCAAAAGAAAGGTCTGGAACTGGTCAAGAATGCCAGGGATCAATGCGCCAACCACTGACACCACACCAATGATTAACGCCGGTTTCCAAAACGCCACCTTAGGACGTACGCTCATAAATGAAAGCGTTGCGCTATATACGCACATTACGTTGGTCGTCAGTACTGAAAAGAAGATAACCAGAGCGGCAGGTACACCAAACCCAAAACCGCTAAGCAGCGCTGTTGGGTCATAGGTTTGCTCCATGCCAACTGTAATAGAAAGCGCCGAGACCGTCGCTCCCAATCCCATCGCAATCAATGTGGCGGTAACGTAACCGCCCCAAGTGCCTACAATGGCAGCTTTTAGCGATCGGCAGTGGCGGTTGTAATCCGCTGCTAATGGAATCCAGGAAAAAGCGGTTGCGACAACAATATCAAACACTACGCCGCCGCCTAGCACCCCCTCCGGTTCTAGCTGGCTAATGCTTGGCAAATCGTAGTGACGATTTAGCGCGAAAAGTACCACTGCCGATAGCCCTACCATCAGCACCGCGGCTATTTTTTCTACCTTTTCGATACCTAAATGGCCGCGCAAGGCAATAATTACTACCAGTGACTCACACAGGACTGTAAACAGCGCCACATTGGAGTACCCGGTTAAGCTTTCAACCGCGTAATCGAGGCTCATGCCCGCCAACAGCGCTTGAATCCAACTCCACGCAATGAGCGCTAGCAAATTAACCCAGGCAGGGAAATTAGCCCCCTTGCGGCCAAAAGTGCCCCGTGCCAGCACCATGGTCGTCATTCCCGTTTGCTGCCCCATTACGCCAATTAATACCAAGGGAATAATACCGATCGCTGAGCCCAATACGATCAGCAGCATGGCATGCTGAAAAGTGAGGTCGGGTACCAAAAACATACCGGTAAGAATGGTAGTAACCACCACATTGGCACCAAGCCACAGTGCAAAAGTCCCAGGCAGTCCAAGGCTGTGCTCAACGCTATCCGCTGAGAGGGTATCCTGGCCCAACACACGATTATTGTTCATTGTAGCCTCCTGGTATTAGCAGGTTTTTTTGCCAAGCAGCGGCGTCAATTTCGATCAGTAACGGCCCATTCGTTTCGCGGTTGGCGAGCACCTTGGCAAACTCAGCGGGGCTTTCAACTAAAACGCCGGGGCATCCAAAGCCTTCGGCCAGAGTGAGGAAGTTGGGGGCTTGGATATCGACGCCTAAGCGGGCAACACCGTTGGCATCCATATAGCGACGAATCTCTTCATAACCGGCGTTGTGCCACAGCACAATCACCACTGGCAGACGCTCTTCTACCGCTGTTGCGATTTCCGAGAGCGTAAACATCACCCCGCCATCACCCACCAGTGCCACCACCGGAAGATCCGCCCGAGCCAGCTGTGCGCCCAACGCCGCCGGTAGTCCATAGCCCAAGGTGCCGTAACCCGTCGAGGCATTGAAATAACGCCTGGGCGCGGGCTGGCTGACTAGGTGGTTGCCGGCGTATACCGGTGCGGTGGAGTCGCCCACCAGAATGGCCTCAGGTAGGTGCTCGGCAAGCGTTGCATACAGCGGCACAAAGTCGCTGAAGGCTGGGTCGTTGTGAAGGTTCAGTGCGCTCAATACGGCAGCGGTTCTCGCTTTGCCGTCGCGCTGCAATGGCTCGGAGAAATGGCCCAGCAGAAGCTCAAGGCTACGCCCAGCATCGCCCACCAGTCCAAGCGTGGTGCGCTGGTTGCGCACCAGTTGCTCTGGGTCGAGGTCAATACGAATCAGCGTGCCGTTGAGGTGAAAGCCACCATCAAACACTACGTCGTAGTCGGTCTCGCCAAGCTCGGTGCCCACCGCCAGAATCACATCGGCATTGGCCGCCAATTCACGCACTGCGGGCAGTGCCGCATTAGCACCCAAGTCCAGCGGATGGTCACGGCCTAGCAGCCCTTTAGCGTTAATGGTCGTTACCGCGGGGGCATCGAGCTTTTCTACCAAAGCCCGCGCTGCCTCTGGCGCTGAAATGCAGCCACCGCCTAATAACACCAGGGGCTGCTTCGCCGCGTGTAACAAGCGGGCGGCTTCGGCAAGCCCTTCCGGATCAGGCGCGGCGCGGTAAAGCCTCGGCGCCTGCCAACTCACCGGCGCGTTCACCGGTGCATTGAACAGATCGATGGGGATTTCGATATGTACCGGGCCCGGCCGAGCGCCGTTGAACACGGCAAAGGCGCGGGCCAGCACCTCGGGTAGCGTATTGGCATCCAACAGCGTGTGGCTAAACCGCGCCAAGCCGCTGATCATCTGCTGCTGGCTAGGCAACTCATGCAACCGCCCCTGCCCTAAGCCCAAGGTATCGCGGCGGTTAACGCTGGAGATCACCAGCATTGGGATCGAGTCCGCCAGGGCCTGGCCCATGGCGGTGGCAATATTGGTCATCCCCGGCCCGGTGATAATCAGGCACACCCCCGGCTGGCCGCTGGCGCGGGCATAACCGTCGGCCATAAACCCCGCGCCCTGCTCATGGCGCGGGGTGATGTGCCTCACATCACTGCCTTCCAGCCCCCGGTAAAGTTCCACCGTATGCACGCCGGGGATACCGAACAGAGTACGCACCCCGTAAGTATCGCGCAGCAGGTGAATCAGTAGCTCGGCACAGGTCATGGTTGCATGGTTGTTCTGTGCATCAGCGCTCTTTGCATCAGCGTTCATTGCAGGCCCCTTAGAAGAAAAACGTATGGGCCATAAAGGCAATGATCGGCAACGTAATCGCGGTACGCAGTAGGAAAACCACCGCCAGCTCCCAGAACTTGATGGGAATTTTCGACTTGAGCAGCAGCGCGCCAATTTCCGACATATACACCAGCTGCGTCATCGAGAGGCAGGCAATCACGAAACGGGTCAGCTCACTTTCAATGTTGGTCGCCAGCACCGCTGGTAAGAACATATCGGCAAACCCTACCAGCGTGGCGGGAGCCGCCGCTTGTGCTTCAGGAATACGCAGCAGTTCCAGCACCGGCACCATGGGGTAGGAGAGCCAGGTAAACAGCGGGGTAAACTCGGCTAAAATCAGCGCCACGGTACCAATCGCAAAGACCAGCGGCAGCAGCGTTAAGAAGATATCAATAACGTTGAGTAGCGCTAGGCGGGCTAACTCCCGTGGCCCAGGCGCACTGCCTGCCCGGCGAGTTGCCTGCAAAAGGCTGTAACGGAGCAAGCCCACATTGTCAGTACGCTCTTCGCTCAACTGACAGCCGACCGGCTCATAGTAGTCGTTGGTTTTGCGCGACAGCGGTGGAATTCGCGAGACGATAACCGCAGCGATTAACCCTGATACCACCACCGTTAAGTAGAACTGTACAAAAAGGTGGTTAAGGTCAATGAAGTTGATCACTAACAGACTGAAAGCGATGGAAGCAACGGAAAAGTTGGTGGCAATCACCGACGCTTCACGGCCATTGTAGTAGCCCTGCTCATACTGCTGAGCGGTAATCAGAACACCTACGGTACCCGAGCCCATCCAAGAGGCGGTAGCATCGATAGCGCTTCGTCCCGGCAGGTTAAAAATCACCCGAAACGGCTTACGCACCATGGTGCCGATAAACTCCATAAAGCCAAATTCGACCAAAAACGGCAGCAGCACCGCCGCAAAGAAGAAGAACGTCAGTAGCACCGGTGCCAGGTCATTAAGCATGACACCACCGGTAAAGGAGGCAGTGACGAACTCAGGCCCAAACTGAAAAAAGGTCATGATGACAAAAATCGCGCCTAACACACGCATGGCTACCCAAATGGCCCCCACATCGAACATCTCGTGAAAGGGGCCACTTTTTGCCCAGGCAGGCTTGGCGAGCTTGACGTACAGCGTCACCACCACCGAGAGGCAAAGAATGATGACCGCAATGGCGGGCAGCGCCGAGCCCAGCAGGGTTTGCAAGCCATCGGCCATTAGCCCCATGCCAATATTGATGGAGTCACCCACTTGAAAGGGGACGAGAAACAGCAGCACCCCAATCAGCGATGGGATCAGGAACTTCAGTAAGTGCGCGCGGGGTATCGGCGCCGACGAGGTCGGCTGTTCCGATTTAACGTTGCTATACGACATAGGAGTCACCCATTAGAAGTGATTATTGGAGGTGGGCTGGCGGCGTAGCTAGTTAGTACTTTTTTATTTAGTGCTATTTCTTTGATAGCTATCTATTTGTTAGCTATGTGGTCAGCGTCACTCGCTGTGCTTAACGCCCGGCAGTACGCAGAGCATTTCATACAGCAGCGTGGCGCCCATCAGTGCGGTGTTGCCGCTAGGATCATAAGGAGGTGACACTTCTACTAGATCACAGCCGACAATATTTAAGCCCGCCGCGCCGCGGACGATTTCCAATCCTTGGGTAGAGGTGAGGCCGCCCATCTCCACCGTGCCAGTGCCGGGGGCTACGGAAGGATCCAAACCGTCGATATCAAAGCTGATATATACCGGGATATCGCCCATCTGCTCGCGCACTTCCTGCATCAACGGCGCTAGCGAGCGATACCAGCACTCCTCGGCGGGAACGACACGAAAGCCCTGGTCGCGGCACCAATCAAAATCCTCAGCGGCATAGCCGGTACCGCGCAGGCCGATTTGCACTACCTTGCCATGGGCCAATAAGCCCTCCTCCTGGGCGCGACGAAACGGCGTGCCGTGGGCAATTGGCTCGCCGAACATGTGCTCATTGACATCGGCATGGGCATCAATATGAATTAGCCCCACCGGGCCGTGCTTTTTGACCATGGCGCGAAGAATTGGCAACGTCAGGGTGTGCTCCCCGCCCAGGGTCAGCGGAATGCAGTCATGTTTCAGCACCTCATCGTAGAAGGCGGTGATGATGTCGACGCTTTTCGGCAGGTGAAAAGTATTGATGGGGACATCACCAATGTCCGCCACCTGCAGGCTTTCAAAGGGCGCGGCGCGGGTCGCCATATTGTAGGGGCGCAGCATGCGTGACTCGTCGCGAATCTGGCGCGGCCCAAGCCGCGTGCCGGGGCGGTTTGAAGTGCCAATATCCATAGGGATACCAATAAATGCCGCGTCTAATCCCTCGGCGGTTTCTTGAGTAGGCAAGCGCATCATGGTGGCAGGGCCTGCAAAGCGCGGCATGGTGTTGCCGCCCAGGGGCTGATTAAACTCTGACATACACATCTCCTTATATTTTTTGGCGGTGAGCACGGTGTAGGTATTGGCCTAGCTCTTTTCACTACTCTTCCAAAGACACTGCACAGACCATGCCAAGTCGTAGATGCCTATAAAGTGGTGGGATTAGCGACCAGACGATGCAAAAATGAATCAACTAGAGGCTTTTTCAATTCATTTTTGAATCAATAATTCAAAAATGAATCACTCAGAGGAGGCGGCTGCGATGAGTGAAATAGACAGGCATGTGCTGCGAACCATTGTGGAAACCGCAAACGACCACTTTTTTATCGTCGGTGGTGACGGGCAAGTATTGGATATTAGCCCAGGAGCCGAAGCGGTTTACGGAGTATCCAGAGAAGAGCTGCTCTCCAGCAGTGTTCAACAGCTTCAAACGGCCGGGGTACTCAAGCCCTCCATCACCATGGAAGTGATGCGCACCCGTAGGCCTGCACAACTGATGCAGGTAACGGGAACAGGCCGCCGAGTGATTGCCGAAGCCTACCCAGTGTTCGTCGACGGCAAGCTGGAGCGCATTATCAGCCGCTCGCGGGACTTAACCGACCTTCAGTTATTACAGGACGAATATGCCCTGCTGCAAAAACGCTTTAGCGAACACTTAAAACGCAGTCAGGCAGCGCCAGACGCGGAAGAGCAAGCGCTGGATGACGCTCTGGATAATTTGCAGGTGCGCAGCAGCGTGATGCGAGAAATTGCGCTACTGCTTAAGCGGGTCGCCCCTTCCGATGCTAATGTGCTGATGCTGGGTGAATCCGGCGTGGGCAAAACCGCCTTTGCCAAACAGCTACACCGCTGGAGCCAGCGCTGTAACGGCCCCTTTATTGACGTTAACTGCGCGGCAATTCCCGAAAACCTGTTTGAGTCGGAGATGTTTGGCTATCAGCCCGGCGCCTTCAGCGGTGCCGCGCGTCAGGGAAAAGCGGGCCTGTTAGAGCAGGCCGAGGGCGGCACGCTGTTTTTGGATGAAATAGGCGAGCTGCCGCTGCTAATGCAAACCAAACTGCTCAAGGTGATTCAGGACGGTAGTTTGACCCGGCTGGGTGACACCCGATCACGCAAGGTCAATTTTCGCTTGGTTGTGGCAACCAACCAGGATTTGGGCAAGCAAGTAGAGGCCGGACTTTTCCGTCTGGATCTTTACTACCGCCTCAATGTGATCCCGGTCACCCTGCCGCCGCTGCGTGACCGCCGAGAGGATATCCCGGACTTGGTTGAAGCTTGCTTAAACCGGCTCAACCAGCGCTATGGCCGCCAGAAAATTCTTGATACCCGCGTTTGGTCGACGTTGATGGGCAGCGAGTGGCCAGGGAATGTCCGCGAGCTGGAGAATTGGTTAGAAAGAGCCTGGCTATCAAGCCCTACTGATCAAATCGAGGTGCCCGCTGCACTCCCTCACGCCGAGCAGCCAGCCAGTTTGCCGAGCGCCTCGCCAGCAACGTCGGCAGTAGCACTCGAACCCCAGGAAACCCTCAAGCAGTACCTAGCGCGGCTGGAGCGTGAAACCCTTGAAGAGCTGTGCAACACACTCCCCAGCACCTACGCCATTGCTGAGCGACTGGGCATCAGCCAATCCAGCGTGGTGCGCAGGCTGCAGCGTTATGGCATTAAGGTCGCCAGGTAATTCTCTGCTTGACACAACTGCTGTCATCAACCATCCATGTAAGTGTCATGAAACGGCAACACCTTCAACACAAGCTGAACCAATAACAACCAACAGCCGGTGATGTGTGTGCTATGTCAAACCAATCGCGAATACGCTTAGAGGGCGTCACTAAACGCTGGGGTGCCTCTGCGGCTGTCGATGGTATTTCGTTTGATGTTACCCCAGGGCAGTTTGTCATTCTGCTCGGCCCTTCAGGCTGCGGTAAATCCACCACGCTTCGCATGATTGCAGGCTTGGAAGAAGCCAGCGACGGCCAAATTCATATTGGCGAACGCAACGTCACACGCCTGCCGCCCGGCGACCGTGGGCTAAGCATGGTATTTCAATCCTACGCCCTGTTTCCGCACTTAAGCGTGGCCGACAATATCGTGTTTGGCCTGCGCAGCCGCAAAGTGCCCAAAGATGAACAGCGCCAACGGCTGGCCAAGGTCGCCGAGCTGGTCGATTTAACCGATTACCTAAACCGCAAGCCAGGCCAGCTTTCCGGCGGCCAACGTCAGCGGGTTGCGTTGGCGCGCTCGGTGATTTCCGAACACCCGATCTGCCTAATGGATGAGCCTCTTTCCAACCTGGACGCCCGGCTGCGTAGCGATATGCGCCGGGAAATCAAAGCGCTACAAAGCCGCCTAAACATGACGGTTATCTACGTTACTCACGATCAAGTCGAGGCCATGAGCATGGGTGATCGCGTAATTTTAATGCAGCACGGCAAAATCGTTCAGGATGATTCGCCTGACGAGCTCTATAACCGCCCCGCTAGCGCTTTTGCCGCCAGCTTTATTGGTAGCCCCGCCATGAACCTGCTGCCATTAGTGACTGGTGAGAATGGCGCCGTTATCGAAGGTGAACCCAGCACACCTGTAGCCCCTATGGAAGCTGCTGGTGGCCACTTGGGTATCCGCCCAGAAGATATTGCGCTAAGCACCACGTCAGCCGCGGGCGTACCCGCCATGGTTGTCAGCGATGAGTACCTGGGGGCCGATACGATTGCTCATGTCACCGTCGGCAGCCATACCGTAAGGGTTCGCATGAGCGGTAAACACGCACTAGCTGGTCAGCCCTGCCGCCTTCGCTGGTCAAGCCAACATGCTCACCTGTTTGGTAGTGACGGCCTGCGCCGTGATGACATAACGCCACACGCTTTACCTAACGCCCCTCGGGCTGTTCCTCGCCCACCGGCAGTGGGCTCTTTCCAACACTGATCGCTTTTAAACCTTGTTCAGTACTGACACTTGCGGAGTCTCTTATGCGTTTGCGTACCCCTTTTGCAATGACTGCCTTGGCAGCGGGCTTATTAAGCGTCGCTCAGGTAAACGCCGATAGCATTGATCTGACTATGTACTACCCCGTCTCAGTGGGCGGTGCGCTGACGGATGTGATTGATGACTTGGTGGATGAGTTCGAGAGCGAGCACCCCGACATCAACGTGGAGGCCATCTACGCAGGTAATTACGACGACACCCGGGTGCGGACGATGTCGGCCATTGAAGCCGGTGACGCCCCACAGTTGTCAGTACTGTTCTCCATCGACCTTTATGAGTTGATTGAGCAGAACGCCATCGTGGCTTTCGACGATCTGGTCGAAACCGATGAAGAGCGTGAGTGGCTGGATAGTTTCTACCCTGGCTTAATGGAAAATGGCCAGTTAGATGGCAAAACCTACGGCATCCCCTTCCAGCGCTCCACCATCGTGCTGTTCTGGAACAAAGACGCCTTTGAAGCCGCCGGCCTAGACCCCGAAACGCCCCCCGAGAATTGGGAAGAGATGGCGGAAATGGCCGCTACCGTACGAGAAGCCTCCAATGGCGATCAGTGGGGCGTGATGGTGCCTTCTACCGGCTACCCCTACTGGATGTTTCAGGCTTTCGCCTTCCAGAACGGCCACCGCTTAATGAGCGAAGACGGTACAGAGGTTTATTTTGACGACCCTGCCGCTATTGAAGCGCTTGAGTACTGGGTATCGCTAGCCACTGAGCACAATGCCATGCCCGACGGCACCATTGAGTGGGGCACGTTGCGCCAGAACTTCCTCGAAGCGTCCACCGCTATGATGTGGCACACCACGGGTAACTTAACCGCCGTGCGTAACGAAGCCAATTTTGATTTTGGCGTCGCCATGCTGCCGATGAATACCCAGCGGGGCAGCCCCACCGGCGGCGGCAACTTCTACATTTTTGAAGACGCCACTGAAGAAGAGCAGCGCGCAGCAATGACCTTTATTCGCTGGATGACAGACCCCGAGCGCGCAGCAGCCTGGTCAATTGAGACGGGTTATATGGGCGTTAGCCCTGCCGCTTATGAGACCGACGCGCTGCAAAGCTACGTGGAAGAGTTTGCGCCAGCGGCGGTAGCCCGTGACCAGCTCGAACACGGTACTGCAGAGCTTTCCACTTACCAGGGGGGCCGCGTGCGTCGCGCCTTGGATAACGCCGTGCAAGCCGCGCTAACCGGCCAGATGTCGCCGGAAGAAGCGCTAAGCCAAGCGCAGCAAGAAGCAGACAGCGTGCTTCGCCGCTACGCACGCTGAGTGCGCTAGCGCTGTAACACTTGCCCGATTGCCATGCTCGCCGGGGTACGCCCCGGCTTTTTCTCCTGCGGTACATCTCTATGAACTTAACCTCTTATCGGCGAATGCAGTTATATGGCGGCCTGCTGTTACTGCCCGCAGCGGTTCTATTAACCACGTTCGCCTACCTGCCTACGATCACAACCGTTATCAATAGCCTGTTTTTGCCCGGCTTTCGCGGTGCGCCCGCCGAATTTGTGGGGCTCGAAAACTATCAGGTGTTGTTTGATGACCCGACATTTTGGAAGGTAGCGCGCAATAACTTAATTTATGCCGTGGGTACGATTCCGACGTCCATTGCACTGGCATTGGGCATGGCGCTATTCGTTAACGGTAAACTTCCGGGGCGCGGCTTTGTGCGTATGGCCTACTTTACGCCCACCATCCTGCCCATGATTGCTGCTGCCAATATATGGATGTTCTTCTACGCCCCGCAGATTGGCTTGTTTAATAAAGTGCTCGGCGCGTTAGGGTTTTCTGGGGTTAACTGGCTTGGCGATCCCAACATGGCGCTAGGCTCAGTGATTGTGATGTCGGTATGGAAAGAAGCCGGCTTTTTTATGATTTTCTACTTAGCGGCATTGCAGGGTATTGCCCCCGAACTTAAAGAGGCTGCCGATCTTGAAGGTACCAGCCGCTGGAGCTTCTTTTGGCGAGTCACTTTCCCCCTATTAATGCCAACGACCCTATTCGTACTTATTAATGCCCTGATCAACGCGGTTCGGGTGGTGGATCACCTGTTTATTCTAACCAAGGGCGGGCCTAACAACGCCACCAACCTGCTGCTTTATTACGTTTATGAGAACGCGTTTTCGTTCTTTGACCGCACCACGGCAGCCACTATTACGGTGGTCATTTTGCTGGTACTCGCCGTCGTCGCCACGGTGAAGTTCACGATTTTAGACCGCAGGACGCATTACCAATGAGTACCGCTACGACTAAATCAAAGGCCTATGCGCCTCGTCCTCGTTACTTTTCAATCCCGTCACTTGAAACCGTGGCCGCATGGTTGCTGGCGATTATCTGGGTATTTCCCCTGCTGTATGCTTTCTGGGCAGCCTTTCATCCGCCTGCCTACATGGTGCGCTTCGACTTATTTGCGCCGCTTACGCTGGATAACTTTACCAACGCCTGGTCTCAGGCACCTTTTGCCCGCTACTACCTCAATACCTTTGCACTCGTCACCGGGGTAGTGATTGGCCAGTTTATCGTGTGTACTTTGGCCGCGTTTGCCTTTGCCCGCTTCCCGATTCCCGGCAAAAACATACTATTTATGCTGGTGTTGATTCAGCTGTTCGTATTTCCCGAAGTACTCATCGTCGAGAACTACCGCATCGCCAGCGAGCTAGGGTTGATCAACACCATCACCGGTATTGGCCTGCCTTATGTTGCCAGCGCCTTGGGTATTTTTCTGCTCCGCCAAACCTTTAAAACCATCCCAAGGGAGCTGGAAGACGCGGCCCGCATCGAAGGCTGCAACTGGCTGGAAATTTTGTGGAAGGTGTATGTACCGCTAGCCAAGCCCACCTATCTGGCATACGGACTGGTCTCGATTAGCCACCACTGGAATAACTTTATCTGGCCGCTGGTGGTGACCAACTCGGTAGAGAGTCGCCCATTAACAGTGGGCCTGGGCGTTTTCTCCGCGCCAGAAACTGGCGTTAACTGGGCCACTGTCAGCGCCGCAACGCTGTTAAGCATCGCCCCGTTACTCATCGCCTTTTTGCTCTTTCAGCGCCAGTTTGTTCAGTCGTTTTTAAGGGCGGGGATTCGCTAGGCTGACGTCCCTCAGGTTTTTCGTGCACAATTCTCTCTTAGGTACGAGACAAGGGAGAGCACTGATGCACGGCGACACCCACCCGGCAGCCCTCAAGGTGCTGCAGGAGGTATTTGGCTACGACAGCTTTCGCGGCCCACAGCAGGCCATCATTGAGCATGTGATTGCCGGGGGCGATGCGCTGGTATTGATGCCCACCGGCGGCGGAAAATCGCTGTGTTATCAGATCCCTGCGCTGCTGCGCGAAGGCACCGCGATTGTGGTCTCGCCGCTGATCGCGCTAATGCAGGATCAGGTAGCGGCGCTTGAACAGAACGGGGTCAGGGCGGCCTACCTCAACTCCAGCCTCGATTATCATGAGGCGGTTGATGTGGAAAACCGCCTGCGGGCGGGGGAGTTGGATCTTTTGTATGTGGCGCCGGAACGGCTGGCCACGGCGCGTATGCAGATGCTGCTGGAACAGACCCACATTGCCCTGTTTGCTATTGATGAAGCCCACTGCGTCTCCCAATGGGGCCACGACTTTCGCCCCGAGTATCGCCAGCTCTCCCACCTGCATCAGCGTTTTCCCCAGGTGCCGCGCATCGCCCTGACCGCCACCGCCGATGTGCCCACCCGGCACGATATTATGGAGCATCTACAGCTCCATGAAGCCGCTCTATATAACAGCGGCTTTGATCGGCCCAATATCCGCTACCATATCGCCGAAAATCAGGGCAAGGCCAAAGAGCAGCTGCTGCAGTTTATCCGCGAGCACCACGACGGCGAGGCGGGTATCGTCTACTGCCTCTCTCGGCGCAAGGTGGAGGAGACTGCCGCGTGGCTGGAGCGCCAGGGGCTGACCGCACTGCCCTACCACGCCGGGCTTCCCGCTGAGCAGCGCCAGCACCACCAGACCCGCTTCCTACGTGAAGATGGCGTGATTGTGGTGGCCACCATCGCCTTCGGTATGGGCATCGACAAGCCTGATGTGCGCTTTGTAGCGCACCTCAACCTGCCCAAGAGCATCGAAGCCTACTATCAGGAGACCGGCCGCGCCGGGCGCGACGGTCTACCCGCCGATGCCTGGATGGCCTATGGGCTCCAGGACGTGATCACCCTGCGTCAGATGCAGCAGGATTCCAGCGCCGCCGACCAGCAAAAGCGCATTGAGCAGCAGAAACTCGACGCCATGCTGGGGCTTTGCGAGATCATCAGCTGCCGTCGCCAGGCGCTCTTGCACTACTTTGGCGATCATCTGGACGCCCCCTGCGGCAACTGCGATAACTGCCTGACTCCACCCGAGACCTGGGAGGCCACCGTGGCGGCGCAGAAGGCACTCTCCTGTGTCTACCGCACTGAGCAGCGCTTCGGCGTGACCTATCTGGTGGATGTACTGCTGGGCAAAAGCAACGAGCGTATCACCCGCTTTGGTCACGACCGCATAAGCACCTTCGGTATTGGTAAAGAGCTCACCGCTAACGATTGGAAAGCGCTCTTTCGCCAGCTGATTGCCAGCGGCTATTTAAGTGTCGATATGGAGGGCCACGGCGGCATTAAGCTTACTGCCAACGCCAAGCCGGTGCTGCGCGGCGAACACTCGCTTACTCTGCGCAAACCAAGCAAGGCTAAGGCCACCCGGCGGGGCAGCAAAGCAGGCTCGGCCACGCTGCCCCATGGGGAGCTATGGGAAGCCCTGCGCCAACACCGCCGGGAACTGGCCGAGGCCCAGGGGGTACCTGCCTATGTGATTTTCCACGACGCCACCCTGGCCGAAATGGTCGAGCAGAAGCCCCTAAGCTTAGAGGCATTGGGCGCGATCTCCGGTATCGGTGCGCGCAAACTGGCGGATTACGGCGAAGAATTCTTGGCCGTTATCCAAGCGCATCAGGGAGCTGAGTAAAGCAGACGAATCAGTGCATGCATTGATTCTTACTGGCGGGAATTAGAAAGGCTCGAATGGTCGTTATTTTCAAAAATCGCTCACTTGGCGTAAGCTATAGGTAAGTGAGGAGAAAGCTATATGGCCATTCAGCATAAAACAGCCGATAAGCGTCGTGAAATGGGGGCCGCCGCAATGCGCACTTACCCCAACATTTCACACGCATGGGGCTTAAAAGAGAGCGAAGCAGCGCTGTTGTTAGGCGTACCGGACTCCACCTACCGTCGTTGGAAGCAGTCGCCTGAGCAGGCGAGGCTTGATGCGAACCATTTAGAGCGGATGTCGTTAATTCTCGGCATCTACAAGGCACTGCATATACTGTTGCCCAATAAAGAAGCCGCTAACGGTTGGCTACAGCGAGCCAATAGCAATCCTCTTTTTGCCGGTCACTCGCCAGCAGAGCGCTTATTAAATGGGCAAGTGTCTGACCTGTATGTGGTTCGCCAACATTTAGATGCAGCACGTGGTGGGGGCCATGCATGACGTTCCCGCTAAGTAACGTTACGTGGCGTCCTAGTTACCGGATTATTCCCTCACGTTTCCCGCCCATCGATTTATTCGAAGGCGTCAATGACAGCGCTGATGACTGGGACTTACTCAATGAGCTGGAGGGTGAAACATCGGCACGTCTTCGTGAGCAAGCCGGGGCTATTCACCTAGTCCGCGATGATGACCGTCGCTACGGCCCCGGCTGGACGCCCGTCATGGCGGCCTTCTGCCACTTCCCAGCGACCGGTTCGCGTTTTAGCGATGGCACCTTTGGCGCCTACTACTGCGCGCTAACAGAAGCCACCGCCATTGCTGAAACCGTTTACCACACAGAGCGCTTTATGAGCGAGTCGAGCCAGCCACCCTTGATGCTTCAGCAGCGCGTCTATTTATCAGACTTAGAGGGGGAATTGATTGACCTACGCGGCCAGAGCAACGCCCGTGGTCTGCTCACCCCAGATAACTGGGCCGACGGACAGACCTTTGGTCGTCAAGCTTGGCAAGATCAGGCCGCTGGCATCGTCTACCCAAGCGTCAGAGATCCCAGCGGAGAGTGTGCCGCAGTTTTGCGCCCGCCGGTTCTTTCCGAAACACGCCAAGGACGCCATCTTGGCTATGACTGGGATGGTCAGCGTATCCGGAATGTTTATGAGCTCACGCTATTGGATTAGCGCCTTCCTATACTGCTAACCCCGCTCCCGGCAATGTTCACCGCGAGCGATGGCAGCGGCATCGAAAACGCCTGTATCCAGCACCCAACCGGTGACCAGTTCGGCGGGCGTAACATCAAACGCTGGGTTCCATACGGGAGCATCTTCAGGCGCCCAAATAACATTACCAAAGGCGCCGGCAGCGCCGCGTATCTCAGCGGCATCGCGCTGCTCAATCGGAATATCCACGCCGGTAGCACAAGCGGGGTCTACCGTGGTGTAAGGGGCCACCACATAGAAAGGCACCTTGTGGTAATGAGCGATCACCGCCAGCATGTAAGTGCCCACTTTGTTGGCGAAGTCGCCATTGGCGCAGATTCGGTCGGCGCCCACCATGACTTTATCTACTTTGCCCGCTGCCATCAGGCTGGCAGCCATGCTGTCGGCAATCAATTGGTAAGAGATCCCCAGGTCGGCCATTTCCCAGGCGGTTAAACGGCCGCCTTGTAATAACGGGCGGGTTTCATCCACATACACGTGCAGCTCAACGCCACGCTGTTTAGCCACCGCCAGTGCACCAATAGCCGTGCCCACCCCTGCGGTGGCCAGCGCACCGGTGTTGCAGTGAGTGAGCACGTGGTCGCCCGTTTGCAACAAATCAGCGCCCCGCTCGGCCATTTGTTGGCAAAGCGCTCGGTCTTCGGCAAACAGCGCGGCGGCGCGCTCGGCTAGAGCATTGGCGCCTTGCTCAAAGCAGGCTTCCATGGCATCCAGGCAGTACATTAGATTGACGGCTGTCGGACGCGTGGCGCGCAGGCGATCGCTGACTTCCTGCCAATCGCGTTCTGGATGGCGCGCGGCGTACTGCGCCAGCACAAACGTAGCGCTCAGACCAATCAGTGGCGCTCCTCGAATAGCGAGGTTTTTAACCGCGCCCTGCCATGCCTCAGGGGAATCGCAGCGCACCCATTGCTCGGTTTGAGGCAGCTGAGTTTGATCCAAATACTCAACGTAGTCGGCGTAGACCCGCAAACTGCGTGACTGAAGATGAGGCATCTATGGACTCCTTGAGCACTTAACTAGCGGAACAACTGCGCGGCTTATCAGGCGCGAAGCTTATCATATAGAATGGCTGCCACTAGAAGAGGCGATGCAGATCCTATGATGACGCTACAAACTGAACTGCTGGACGCCATTTCGTGGGCGGCGCAGCAAGGCTGGACACCCGCCACCGGCGGCAACTTTTCCGCCCGCACCGAGGCTGGCTATCTTGTCACCGCCTCTGGGCGGGATAAAACCCGCATTCAAGCCGATGACCTGTTGCTGTGCGACCTTGATGGCAAGGTGCTTGAAGGTAGCGGCAAGCCTAGCGCAGAGAGCGACCTGCATGCTGCTCTCTATCGTTTAGACAGTACCATTCACTGCGTGTTGCACACCCACACTGTAGCCAGCACGGTGCTCTCGCGGCGCTTTCCAGAGGGTATTGAGCTGACTGGCTTTGAGATGCAAAAAGCGCTGGCCGGTAACGTCACTCATGACGCTACTATTCGTTTGCCAGTGGTGCCCAACTCCCAGGATATGCAGGAACTGGCCGAGCATGTGCGACTCGGCTGGCCCATGCCCTGGGGCTTTTTAGTTGCAGGCCACGGGATTTACGCCGTAGGCGATAGCATCGCCAGTTGCCGCCGCCACCTGGAAGCTATCGAGTTTTTACTCGCCTGTGTTCTTGAAGAAAGTCGCTGGGCTTAAATAAGTAGTCTTAAATGAACAGTCTTAAATGAGTAGCCTTAAATGAGTAACCCAACAGTCCGCGCGATTGTGACCGATATTGAAGGCACCACCACGGATATTAACTTCGTGCATAAGGTGCTGTTCCCCTACGCTCACGATAAGTTGCCTGACTTTCTAAGTGCTAACGCAGAAACTCCGGCCGTCGCCGAGCAGATTGATGCGGTGCGCAGCGAAATGGGCGCTCCAGATGCCTCGCTGGAAGCGGTCATTAATCAACTATTGCATTGGATCGAGACTGACCAGAAAGTCACCCCACTAAAAGCCCTGCAGGGTATGGTGTGGGCGGATGGCTACCAGCGCGGCGACTTTACAGGCCATTTGTATCGCGACGTAGCCCCCGCCCTACGCCAATGGAAAGAGGCTGGCAAAGCGCTTTACGTTTACTCATCCGGCTCTGTTCAAGCCCAAAAACTGCTGTTTGGCTATAGCGATGAGGGCGATTTAACCTCGCTGTTTAGCGGCTACTTTGACACCCATATTGGCCATAAGCGCGAAGCCACTGCCTATCAGCGTATTGTCACAGAACTTGACCTACCTGCAGATGCAGTGCTGTTCTTGTCTGATGTGGTCGAAGAGCTGGACGCCGCCAAGCAGGCGGGAATGCAAACGCTGCAGCTGGTGCGCGAAGGTACTCAGGCCGGTGAACATCACGCTTGCGTCACCCGCTTTGATGAGATTGCGCTATAAACGTTACTGCCTGTCACTTTTAAGGAGAGCCTACGATGTCGCAACTGAAAGTATTTGCTGATCAGAACCCGAGCGATGCGCTGATCGACACCACTGACGGCGAGCAAATTACCGCTGAGCTAAACAAGGTAGGCGTGCTGTTTGAGCGCTGGGCGACACCGGGCGAGATTGCTGACGACGCTACCCAGGAAGATATCCTGGCGCTTTACCAGGAAGATATAGACCGGGTGAAGGCCAAGGGCGGCTACCAGACCGTGGATGTGCTGCACATGGTGCCCACGCACCCAGAAAAAGACGCCATGCGGCAGAAGTTCTTGAACGAGCACCGTCATCACGAAGATGAAGTGCGCTTCTTCGTTAAAGGTCAGGGGCTGTTCTGCCTGCACATTGAAGACAAGGTGTATCAGGTACTGTGTACCCGCAATGACCTGATCAGCGTACCGGCCAACACCCCCCACTGGTTCGATATGGGCCCCACGCCGGAATTCACCGCACTACGCTTCTTCGATAACGTGGAAGGCTGGGTACCGCACTGGACAGAGAGCGATATCGCCGGGAAGTTTGATCGTCTGGATCAGCTTTGATTAGTGAATAGTAAATCGTAAGTAGTGAATCGTGGGAAGCAGTTGTAGCGTGGCGTAAGCGCCAGCGCACCCGCGGAAGCAGCGCGAAGCGGTGCCGAAGGTAGCACTGAGGCTTGATCAGTCACGGTGGCACCATCCAGGCGGCTGGTGCCGCCGTCGCGGGTGCCTCATACGCTCGTTCCTCGCGAGATTCGTTACGCCGCGCTACGCGTTAGCCCATCGCGGCGCATATGCACGCCATCCTGAAAATCGATGAGCCACGTAGCGCGGCGTAAGCGTCAGCGCACCCGCGGAAGCAGAGCGCAGCGGTGCCGAAGGTTACGCCGAGCTATGGTTAAGCACTTACAACACCTCTTGCTGGTTATACGCCCTGGCTAAACCCACCAGCGCGGCAAGGTCACTATAGGCTTCCGGCTCCATAATCAGCGTTTGGCCCATCAGCACATTGCGCGCTTCAAGCTTGGCGCGCAGGGCGGTGTTTTCAATCTCTTCAAAGTCGGCGTTGTGGGCCAGCGATAAAACACGACGGTGCATTTCGATACCGCAGTAGGCCAGGGCGTCCAGGCGGATCTCTTCCAGCAGCGCATCGCAGGCGTCGTCGGCGCTATTGCCCTGCTCTTCGAACAAGGCTTTCGGGAACAGGATACCGGTTCGCTCGGTTTGCCACAGGTGGCGGAATTCTTCATCGAAGCTGCTAAAGCAAGCATTAATGACCTCAAGAATCCACGCCTGATACGCTTCAAGCTCATCTTCCGAGCGATGCGCTGGTTGGCTAAAGTAGGCCATCAGGAAGTTAGCGACTGCCATACCTAAGTCAAACGCCATTGGGCCGTACTGGGAAAACTCGGGGTCAATGACCCGTACTTCCGTATCGGTGGCCATAATCGAGCCGGAGTGCAGATCACCGTGCAGCATGGTTTCGGTATTGGCAGTGAACTTCATCAATAGCCGCTGCACCTTGGCTTTTAAACGGGTATTGCGGCGCAGCTCATCCACCACCGGTGAAAGCTCCGGTGTGTGGTGGTTCATTTCAGCGCCATAATAGGGGTCGGTAAATACCAGCGATTCAGTGATCGCGGGTATTGCTACATTGCCTGAGAACAATCCTACATCCGCTTTTTTCTCAGGGCTGCTCAGCGAAAGCTCTGAGCCACGAAACGCCGTGCGTGCGCAGAATTGGCCGATGGTTTCGCCAAGCTGGGCAACTCGCTCACCGTTGATTAATTTGCGGCGCAAAATCGTGTGGGGGTGCAGATACTCCATCACAAACAGCGCCTGGGGCTTGTCGAAGTGGTACACCTCAGGCGCAATGCCCGGCGCGCGTTTGGCTTGGCGAACCAGGGCATAGTATTCAAAATGGGCGCGATAAGTCGGCAGCGGCCAGCTTTCGCCCACCATGCGTACATAGGGCAGTGCTTGTTTTACCACCACGCTACCCAGGCTTCCGGAAACAATAAACACTAGGTTGAGGTTGCCGTCGCCTACTTCACGAATGGCCCAAGTAGCCGGTTCGCCACCCACTCGGCTCGCCACTGCTTCAACTTTTCCAAGTCGTTGAGGTAGGCTTTCGACGCTGAGCGCGCGATAGTCTAGATCAATCTCCACAGGCCACTCCTCACAGAAATTTGCGTATATTCACGCCCGAAGACAAAGTTAAAAGGCATTGATTTCTAAAGGGTAACAAACACATTGACGCTATCGCTATTAATTAGTGATGCATCGCACATTGAGCGTTAAGCAACACGTGGCTATGGTGCTGTTTTACCAAAGCCACCAGCATCGTTAGATGATAAATCAATTAAGTTAGCGATTTTAATGCGATTTCGGCCTTGGCGCTTCGCCTCATAAAGCGCTTCATCGGCTTGGCTTAACAAATCAACTGGCGCAATGCCAACGTTGGGAGAAAGGACCGCCACCCCAATACTGACAGTCACCACACTCTCTTTGGAGTGGCCATGGTTAGGAATTTGTAGCGCTTCCACGCTGTGCTGAATACGCTCTGCCGCACGCTTTACCATCTCAGGCGATGCATTTGCCATGAGTACCACAAACTCTTCGCCGCCAAAGCGTACGACCAAATCACTTTCGCGACTATTGTCCTGCATCGTATTGGCGACTTTACGTAGGCACTCGTCCCCTTGAGGATGCCCATAATAGTCGTTATACGCTTTGAAATGATCAATATCGATCACCAGAAGCCCTAAAGAAATGTCTTTATCAATGGCCTCTTGCCAGCAAATCGGCAAGAGGGCATCAAACTTTCTCCGATTGGAAATATTGGTTAGCGGGTCAGTCATCGAAAGTTGCGATAACGCCTGATTGTCTTTCAAATAAGAACCCGCTCGCAGCCTTTCTTTAAGCACATGCAGGTAGGAGTTACGCTCGCTAGCTTCTAGGCGATAGTTAGCTACTAATGTAAACAATGCTTTAGCGACAAGAGTAAACATAGCGAGTCGTTTAACTTCTATCGGCATTGGCTCATAGAGGATGACAAATATTAATGCAAT
This sequence comes from Halomonas sp., assembly GCF_011050415.1. GTDB lineage: Bacteria > Pseudomonadota > Gammaproteobacteria > Pseudomonadales > Halomonadaceae > Vreelandella. The sequence goes on along the minus strand of NZ_DRFS01000019.1, from coordinate 231,116 downwards.
CAGAATACTGATCACTGAAGATGCCCAGGCGTAGCCAAACCTCAGTGAATAAACAACGTTACCAACTACTAAAATCAAGCCAAAAGAGAATACGTCCAGATAAGAGTAAGGTGCCGTGGATGATGCAGAAATGAGGCAGGAGAGCACCATAGCGAGAATAATGGTGCTCGACATTAATGCTTCCCGACGCGCTGGTGAGACACCCCGGTGTACCCACCACAGTATGGTCAAACCAATAGGCAACATGACGCCCGCTCTCAACAATACCGCTACTGGGAAAGCATCGGGACGAAAACTATAGTCGTTGAATAGAAACAGAACATAGATGATGGCCGAAACAAGTCCCGCTAAAACCATACTACGACTACGCTGCTGCTGAGTATCCGCTTCAAAGCGTGCTTCCACAGCATCCTCAAAGCGAAGTCGCCATGAACGCTTGGCTATTTCGCCCTCAACGTCTTTCAATAACGCTTCGCTTTCGTTCATTACACAAACTCAACATTAAGCAATTTTATGTTACTTCAAAAAATATAAAGCCACGTCAAGCCTTAAACTTGACCATCATCTTCGATAGAACCGTTTAATAAAAGAAAAGTTAATTTTTTGATTAAACCAACACTTATCTTTCAATGAATAGCTAACCTTTCGAAAAAATAAGACCGACACCTTTTGTGTAAAATGAAAATCATTGACCGTGCAGGCTTTATATTAACTTGCTACTGAAATTTGTCTGACAATTCATTGCATGTATGCGTGTAAGAACACTTTATTTTTAACGAAGCTGGCTGTCTTTGCTGCCACGCCGGTTATAACCGCTAAAGGCAGAGTGTTTTTTATCCAGCTCACCCTGACACACTACACACAGGCGAACACCAGGCATCGCCTTGCGACGCGCTTCGGGAATAGGGTCACCGCACTCTTCACACACCTCAAGACTTTCGCCCTGCGGCAGTTGGCTACGCGCACGCTGTACCGCATCTTCCAGCGTACTCTCCATCTGCTCCTGTTCGGCACCATCCTTTGCCCATCCACCTGCCATAGTTGCGATCCTCGTAGCAGTAATAAACTCTAAGCATAGCAGGAACGTGGGCAGCACACCGTTAGCCCAAGAACCTAATGCCCTGTGCCGCCAGCGGGCTTCTTAACTTATCGGGGAGAGGCACATCGGTCACTACCGCGTCGTAATCACCTAGTTGACCTGCTGTACAGCGCAGCGGCAGATCAAACTTGGTTTTATCCAGCACCAGCACGCGGTAACTGGAGTGGGCTAACAGGGCTTCACGAGCCATGACTTCATCATCGTTATAATCATAAAGCTGACCATGGCTATCCATTCCGCCCACCGAAACAATGCCTACATCGGCACGATAGCGTTGAAAAAATCGCCAGGCATCACCACCGATCACATCCTGATCGCGACGACGTACCCGCCCTCCCGCCACCACTAACTCACACTTCAATTGACAGAGCTTGATCAGGGCATGCAGGTTATTGGTCATTATATGCAGCCCCTGCTTGTCACTAAGCGCATCCGCCAGTTGCTCAACCGTAGTGCCTGTGCCTAAAAACAGCGCCTGATGGTCTTGCACCAGGCTTGCAGCGCGGGCTGCAATTTGTCGTTTACCCGCCACATTGACGATCTGGCGCTGGTCATAGCCGATGTTTTCCTGCTCGGGAAACGGTAGCACTTCGCCCTGACGACGCAGCACTAAGCCTTTATCAGCTAAGTAGCGAATATCCCCACGCAAGGTCTGCACCGACACGTTAAAGAGCTGTGCCAATACGTCCAACGATTGGCGGCCTTCAGAGTGGATACGCTGTAACAACAGTTGACGACGTTCGAACTGGCGCATGGCTACCTCACGACGAGACGAAAGCAAATTAAGCAGAGAACGAAAGTAAAAAAGTACCAAACGAAAGCGTACTGTCACTTTGTTGTAAGCAGATGACAGTAGCTTAGGTGGGGTTCACTCACTTGAGGTTTTCCCATGTTGAAGCGTCCCCTGCTATCTGTCCCGGTTTCTGCTCTTACTACTGCCGTCGCGGTAGCCAGTTTTGCTCTTTCTGTTCAAGCTGTTGCTAACGAGTCGTTGACGCTTTACACCAGTCAGCCCAATAGCGATGCCCAGCAAACGGTTGATGCCTTTCAAGCGGCCTACCCAGATATTGAAGTGGAGTGGGTACGCGACGGCACGACGCAGCTAATGACCCGCCTGCGCTCAGAGCTTTCTGCTGGGGTGAGTAACCCCGATGTACTGCTGATTGCCGACAGCATGACAATGGAGTCGCTCAAGCAGGAGGGGCACTTGCAGCCCTACTTAAGCGATGAGCGCCACGGCTATGACGCCGAGCTATATGACCCGGAAGGCTACTATTACGGCACCAAGCTAATCACCACCGGCATTGTCTATAACACTGGTGCCGAGCATCAGCCGCAAAGTTGGCAAGACCTGCTGGGGCCTGACTATGAAGGCATGGTGACCATGCCGAGCCCGCTTTACTCCGGTGCAGCACTGATCCACATGGCAGCGATTAGTGCCCATCCTGAGCTAGGCGCAGATTACTACGACGCGTTACAGGCTAATCGCACCGAAGCGCAGGGTGGCAATGGCGGGGTGTTTAACGCCGTCGCCGCAGGCACCAAGCCCTACGGCATCGTGGTGGATTTTTTACCTATTCGTGAAGCCGTGAAAGGCTCGCCAGTGAAATTTGTGTTCCCTGAAGAGGGCGTCAGCGCGGTGACCGAACCCGTCGCGATTATGCAGGGCGCCGACAATCTGGATGCGGCACAGAAATTTGTCGACTTTGTGCTCTCTCAACAAGGCCAGGAGCTGGTTAGCCAACAAGGCTACCTGCCCGCCCGTGACGACGTTACCCCGCCAGAAGGCTTCCCGGAGCGCGATAGCATTGCCCTGATGCCGGTGGATATTGAGCAGACATTGGCTCAAGAAGCAGAGCTCAAACAGCGCTTTAGCGATCTGTTCGGCGGGTAATCATGACGCCTGCCCTGACCTATGACAAAAAGTACGGCAGCCAGCACCGCTGGCTGCTTTCAAGCCTGCTGATCGGCATTGTGCTACTGAGTTTAGCGCCTAGCTTACGCCTGTTGATAGAAGCATTGAGCGACCTTACCCAGGGGCGTCAATCGCCGCTGTGGCAAGTACTCAACAGCGCAAGCACCTGGCGAGCGCTGTGGCATAGCCTTTATACCTCAGGGCTCGGCATGTTGATCGCCCTGGTACTGGGTAGCCTGTTCGCTTTTGCCATCACGCTGACCAATGTGCGTGGTAAAACGTGGCTAGTATTCTGCTTTATGCTGCCAATGATGATTCCGCCGCAGGTCACCGCGCTAAGCTGGTTACAGCTATTCGGCCCCGCCAGCCCACTACTCAAGAGCATGGGAATGGCGCCGCCAATGGGGAGCCCGCAACCCCTCTACTCAGCAGAAGGTATCGCTCTGCTGTTAGGTATTCAAAGCGCGCCGTTGGTGTTTCTAGCGCTGCGCACCAGCCTACTCTCGTTGCCCCGCGAGCTTATTGAAGCCGCCCGGATTAGCGGTGCCAAACAAACTCAGGTATGGGGCCATATTATTCTACCGGTTACCCGCAGCGGTTTGATTGCCGGGGGCGCCATGGCGTTTATTTCAAGTCTCGGTAACTTCGGCATTCCCGCCATGCTGGGTATTCCAGCGGGCTATTACGTTCTTCCAACGCTGATCTATCAGCGTATGGCTAGCTTTGGTACCGGCGTGCTGGCGGAAATGGCCGCCCTGTCATTGTTGATTGGATTGCTGGCCTTAGCGGGCGTCGCCCTTCAGCAACACTTAATGGGCCGCAGCCGGTTTGGCTTGGGTGGCCATAGCGGTCGATCCCATGACTTTACCCTGGGCCGTTGGCGCACCCTGGTAACGGCCACGCTGGTCGGCATCTTATTGATTATCCTGGTCGCACCGCTGCTGGCGCTCGTTGTGAGCTCGCTAGTGCCTGCAGTGGGTGTACCGCTTAACGCCGATACTGCCACGCTTAACGCTTACGCTGAAGTGGTTGGTCGCCAAGGAGCGACATGGCGCGCAGTACGTAACAGCCTATGGCTGGCGGGCAGCGCGGCGGTTGTGCTAATGCTATTGAGCCTACCATTAGCTTACCGGCTGCAGCGCTTGCCGGAACGCTGGCGCGGCGTGGTACTCAGCGCTATTGAAATTCCCTACGCACTGCCAGGGGTAGTGTTGGCGATTGCCTGCATTCTGCTGTTTGTGCGCCCCCTGCCGATTATCAATGTCGCGCTCTACGGCACTCTGGGGCTGATTTTTGTCGCTTATCTGGCGCGTTTTTTGGTGGTCTGCGTCAAACCAGTAGCGGCTAGCCTAGCCCAGTTAGACCCGTCCCTTGAAGAAGCCGCCCAACTCGCGGGTGCAGGCCCATGGCGGCGATTAGGCGGCATCGTGCTACCACTGGTGGCCCCCGCACTGTTTGCTGGCGGGCTACTGGTGTTCCTGCTGGCAGTCAATGAACTTACCGTTTCAGCACTGCTATGGAGTGCTGGTAACGAAACCATCGGCGTGCTGATTTTCAACTTAGATCAAGGCGGCGAAAGTGTGCTGGCGGCTGCTGTGTCGGTGCTAGTGGTGATTATGGTCGCCTCGCTGATGCTGGCTCTCAGCCTTCTGGCACCGCGGTTACCTAAAGGAGTCATCCCATGGCAGGGCTAAGCACAGAAAAGCTAAGCACAGCAGGGCTAAGCATAGATCACGTCACCAAACGCTTTGGCGAGCAGGTCGCGGTGGATGAACTGTCGTTGGAGATCAAACCGGGCGAATTTGTCGCCCTGCTTGGCCCTAGCGGCTGCGGCAAAACCACCATGCTGCGCATGTTGGCAGGTTTTGAGCCCGTCAATGGGGGCAGCATTCAATTGGGCAGTCGCACCCTGGCAAGCCCCGAGACCCATGTGCCGCCAGAACAGCGCGACATGGCGATGGTGTTTCAATCCTACGCGCTGTGGCCGCATATGAGCGTTGCCGATAACGTCGGCTATCCGATCAAACTGCGCGGCCTGCGTGGAGCCGAGTATCAGCAGCGCGTTCAGCAAGCGTTAGCGTTAGTAGAGCTTGAAGCCTACGCCGAGCGCATGCCTCAGGCATTAAGCGGTGGACAGCGCCAGCGAGTTGCTCTGGCACGTTGTCTAGTGAGTGACCCTTCCGTGGTGCTACTGGATGAGCCACTTGCCAACCTTGACCGCCACCTGCGCGCCACCATGGAGCATAGCTTTCGCGATTTTCACCAGCGCACTGGCGCCACGCTGGTATATGTGACTCACGACCAAACCGAAGCCATGGCGCTGGCAGATAAAATCGCCGTGATGAAAGCGGGCAAGCTGGTGCAGTGGGGCACGCCGCAAACGCTTTACCGTGAACCACGTACGGCATGGGTAGCGGGCTTCATCGGTCAGGGCAGCCAGTTAAAGGTTGCTGCCGGTAGTCACGGAAAGCTTCTTGAAAGCGCATCCCTGATGCGCGGGTTGAATGCCATGGAGTCTGAACGCACCCAAGCGGTACTGGTGCGGCCTGAACATATTCAGATTGCTACTCAACCGCCTAGCGCACAGCAACTCGCCGCGCGGGTAGTCAGCGTTATTTTCCGCGGCGAGCGGTATGAACTTAGCCTGCGGCTGCACAGTGGCGAAACGCTACTGGCCTACCATCATAGCGCGCCTGATGTGGGCAGCCAGGTCGCCGTTACCCTGCATCAGGGTTGGTGCATGGAGCCCGACCAATGAGTGTACATATTGAAGTGCTCAGTGGGCTAGGTGACAAAGGCCCAGCGGCGATAGTGGTGAAAGCACACGGAAAGCGTTTACTGCTGGATGCCGGCGGCGCACTGCACCCTGGCGACGCTATTACATGGGCAAACAACTTGGACGTTGATGCCGTGCTGATTAGCCACGACCATATCGATCATATCGGTGGCGTAGCACAGCTGCCTGCCAACGTACCGCTTTACTGCACGCCGCTAGTGGCCAAAGCATTGCCAAAGAACAGGCAGTGGCGGCCCTTACCTGAACGCGGCTCGTTAGAAGTGGAAGGTATCACCGTCACCACCGGCCAGGCGGGGCATTCACTGGGGGGCGTTTGGCTACATTTAGCGGTGGCAGAAGGTGTTTTTTACAGCGGCGATGCCTGTTTCGAATCAAGGCTCTTTCCCTTCGACACACCACCACCTGCCAGGATTGCTTTGTTGGATGCCTCCTACGGTGCTTACGACCAATCACAGCAAGGTTGTATCCAGGCGATTAGTGAACACTTAACGCAACCCCTCGTGTTCCCCGTGCCCGCCACTGGACGTGCATTGGAGATGGCCTTATGGCTGGCAGAAGAGGCTAAAGCGCGTGGGCTGACGCTGGCGATAGATGCCGTCATTCGCGCTAACCTGGCCGCCCTGCTGGCCCTACCTGCCGCGCTGCGCCGCCCCGATACTGAGGAGGCGATTGCGAGCGTGCTAGCACGCTCGGATGATGCCAACGCGGCACTAATGCTGGTCAGTGATCGCGACGACGTTCCCGACCAGTGGCCCGTTCATAAGTTGCTACATACTGGCTACTTAACCCCAGAGCGCTGTACCCAGCTCGCCGCAGGCGACGTTCTATGGCAGCGCTGGAACGTTCACCTGCGCGCCTCGCATCTAAGGGCGCTTGCCGATCAGTTGGGCGCCACTCACGTAGTGCCGCTATTTACTCATCTCACTGATCAACCGTTGAACGAGTGGCGCAAACTATTAGGTAAACGTCTCTGCACCACGCCTCATTTCAGCACCGATGCTCGTTCTACCACTTCGTCTTCTTTAGGGAGTTTTGCATGTCCGCAGTAATTGTTGATGTCGACGGCACCTTGGCCGAGTTTCACCCGCACCATGTCAGCGAGTGGGTGCTGGGCAGTAAAAAACAGTGGGATCCCTTTTTCGCCCATATGGCCGAAGCGCCGGTCATTGAAGCAGTCGCCAAGTTGGTCAAGATACTTAAGGCCCAGGGCCAACAGATCGTCATTTGCAGCGGCCGTCCGGACAGCCATCGCGATCATACCCAACGGTGGTTAGAGCGACATACCATCCCTTTTGATGCCATGTATCTACGCCCGGAAGGCGATGACCATGTGGATGACGAAGAAGTTAAAGCCGCACTGCTTAATCAGATGCGCCGCGACGGCTTTACGCCCTGGCTGGTGCTGGATGACCGCGACGCCGTGGTGGCCCAGTGGCGCGCGCTAGGGCTTACCTGCCTGCAGTGCGCGCCGGGGGATTTTTAATTAAGCAGTAGTCAGTCGATAGGCAGACAGGCGATTGAGATGACATCGTTGCGGTAATTATCCTGACGTTTGTACTCTCGATAGCCTGTTGATGCGACCATCGCACATAAGTAGCTGTTGCCCTCATACTCGAGCCTTTGGAACAAGCGCTCGCCATTACGTAACGCCAGCACCTCCCCATAGCAGCCATCTAGCAGTAAAGGCAAGGAGATGCCGGGTAACGTAGCAGAGATCACCTGACCGTCAGCATCTATGAACAGCGCGAAAGGGGGCAGCGATTCCGCATTTCTGCTGGGAAGGTTATCCGCTAGGATCTGCTGAAACTCTGGCGTCGCATCAAACACAGTGGCTATGCCGCCGACAACCGTATTGCTGTTGAAATCGAGCACGGGCGCGCAGTAAAGATACGTAGATCGGTTGGCGTATAGCTCGCTCTCAGTAAACGCTGTGACCACATAGCCCTGTTCAGAGGAGATGGTTAAGCACGCTGCCAACGGCAGTGTTTCAGGCACACGCGTGCCAATAATATCCGAGGATGCCTGATCAGAAACCGCGACTATAATGCCCTCACGATCAAACACTAAAATGTTGGTGTAAACGGTATAAAGGCAATTAATAGAGCGGATAACCGCTGATATTTCACTGCGCGCCTGCTCACTGCCATCAGCCGCTGCACTTAATTTTCTGCGAATACGCTCATCCAGCGCCCACCAGCGAACATCATTGGCCCGCTCATACAGATTGCGATCCATAATGCTGACCATGCTAAAGGCTCGCATGGAGGCATCGGCAATGGCTGTCTGACTCATCCCTTCACTTAACGTTGAGATAGAGACGCCGAATAGCCGTTCCGTCAAGTTGCCAATTTCACGAATCTGATGCAACACTGGCACTAACTCAACCGCCTTGTGGCGCACAGAGATAATATGCCCATTAATCACGGCCAGATTAAGCTGCTGCGCAATGAGTGATGCCTGCTGACGGATATCGCTAAGCTGTCCCTTCACTACATCAGTGGCTCCCGATGGGGTGCTCATATCGTGAGACGGCGCCTTGGCACTTCCCGCTAGCTCCGTCAGCGCGATACAGCGCCAACCAAGCCCCGCATACCCTTGATACGAGGCACTGGAGACTTGCCGACATGCATACGCTTTGCCTTCTAGCACAAGGACTTCAACGCATGCGACGCCCACCTGCGGCATCGACTCACCCAGCCTTAGTTGGGGTAAGCTAGAGGCTACTACGTGGCCCTCTTTGTCTAGCAAGGCAAGTTCATATTGGCTGTCAGCCACCTCTTCGAAAATGCCCCGCATCTCTTCGTCTAGATTAAAGCTCAGGGCGAGATAGCCCAGGCATGTCGACGGCGTTGTTTCCTGTTGATAAATAGGCGCAATAAACAGCAGCGCCCGATGCCTCTGGGGAACTAAAGGGGTGGCTGCAAAGTATTCAAGATAGCCGGCTTGCCCTTGAGAAAGTGATGCAGACATCGCTTGAAACAGCGCGTCATCACGAGGAGCATCCGCCTCTGCTGATGTTAGGCGGGTGCGCAGCTTGCCCTCTGCATCCAGCAGCATGACATCGTCATAAACGGAGTATTTAGCGACATAGCGCTGCAGGTGCTGGTGAATAGTTCCCGCACTTTCCTCGTTGTCACCATCCATGTAGGAACGAAGGATGTTGTCAGTCGAAAGAAAGCCAATATCGGCTGATCGCTCAAAGAGGTTGCGCACCAGCATATCAACCGCAATCGCCGCCCTGCTCCCCAATACCATTTCATATTCGCGGGCATACTCTTCAGTCAATGCAGTGGCAAGCTGAACGCGTAAGTGGCGAAAACGATTCTGGACTTCCGATACACGATCCAACACCCCGTTGGCCCCGCTGCGACTTGCCACCTTACCTACCAAGGCAATGATAGCTAACCAGTTATCCAAATGTGACAGCTGACTGTCATAGTGTTTAACGTAAGCGGGCGGCTCCAACAATTGCGCAGAGTGCACTCGGGTAGAGGGAGTTAGTGACCTCGCGGAGGAAGGGTAGTAGCAAACTCGGCTGGACAAGTTCGGAGATAAAGAGAGGGTAGTCATAGTGCCACCTTGCTATCAAAGCGTTTGCCAAGACATTAAATCCAGCCTAGTGACTTACTATAACCTTTCGTCTATGAATTCAAGCACTACGTTTAACTATAGAGTTATACATAGCCCTCTGACCCGTTTGTTCTAACGCCACTTATATACGACGGCCGATGGAAATGGCCGAAGCACCGGTGTTCAACGCAGTCTCCAAGCTGGTCAAAATTGTTAAACCACCACTTCTGCCCTTTATCTGGGTCGTCTCATTTCTCAACCTGTCTCTTCCTCTTTTTACGCTACCGAGCACTTGACCCTGGGTAGCGGCAAGGGACTACTTTGCAACTTAAAAAATATGTTATAACATAACAATAAAGCAACACATCATTTTCTCTTTGCCTCCCGCGTGGCTAAAGGAGGCATTGGTATGGCAACCTATTGGGATTTTTCATGGACCTCATTCGCTCAATGCTGGTGGCGGTGTCTGGCCTGTCTGCCAACTATGCCATGGCTGAGACAACAAACTACCCGCTAACGCTGGATAATTGTGGCAAGCAGATTAGCTTTTCGGCAGCGCCCAACGGTACGGTCACCATCGGCCAGTCGGCAACCGAAACCCTCTATGCGCTGGGGGTTGGTGATCAAGTGCTGGCCACATCTGTATGGTTTACGCCCATATTAGCCCAATTTAGTGAACTGAACGCCTCCATTGAACGCATTGCCGATAACGACCCAAGCTTTGAGTCAGTGGTCAACAAGCGCCCCGAACTAGTCGCGGTGCAGTACGAATGGCATGTTGGCGAGACGGGCAGCGTAGGAACGCGTGAGCAGTTTGACGATCTGGGCATTGCCACCTACATCATGCCTGCCGACTGCGATACCAAAGACAACACCACTGGCGGCGACGGCATGCGTACAGCTCCGTTCTCGCCGGATCACGTCTATAAGGGCATTGCCGAGCTTGCCGAAATTTTCAATGTACAACCGGCTGGTGAAGCATTAATTGAGAGTCTTGAGTCCCGTGAAGCCGACGCGGTAGCTACCGCCGCCCAGCTTGATCTACCGGATGACCTTTCCGCCGTATTCTGGTTCTCCTCGCCGGATAATGGCGTTGCTCCCTTTGTTGCGGGGCAACTGGGCGCGCCCGGCTATATGATGCAGTCACTAGGGATACATAACGTCATCGAGTCAGATGAGGAGTGGCCTACCGTTGACTGGGAAACTATTGCCCGAGCCAACCCTGATGTAATCGTCATCGCGCATATGGACCGCCGCCGCTACCCCGCTGACGATGTCGATGCCAAGCGTGCATTTCTGGAAAGCGACCCTGTGACGAGCGAAATGCAGGCGGTTCAAAACGGCCATATCATAGAGATGGACGCCCACGCCATGAGCGCGACGATGCGCACCATCTTCGGACTCGAAACATTATCAGATGCTCTATCGAGGATGACCTTCGAGCGATGAACAAGGCATCTGCGCTCACGACATGGCCACGCCTTCAGATGCGTGGCCACTGGTTATGGCTGGCGCCGCTGACTCTCTTCTCGGCGCTAATCGCCGGAACCGCGATTGGCGAGACATCGATACCAGTAGAAACGGTACTAAAGGTGCTTGCCAATCAGTTGCTGGGCGCTGGCTATCCCGTTGATCGAATCGATGCCGGGATTATCTGGAGTTACCGCCTCAGCCGCGCAGTCGTCGCCGCGTGCTGTGGTGCCGGGCTGGCGCTGTCCGGGGTGGTGCTTCAGGCGCTGCTGCGCAATCCGTTGGCCGATCCCTACCTGATGGGAATTTCCGCAGGCGCATCGACCGGCGCGGTTTTGGTAGCCGTTGCCGGGGTTGGCGCGGGCGTTGTAACGCTCTCGGCGGGTGCCATGGTCGGAGCCATCGCGGCCTTTGGATTGGTGGTGGTGCTCGCCTACGCAGCGTCTGATAGCCCCGGCGGAGGAACACAGACCTCCGGCGTAATCATTCTGGCCGGCATCGCCGGGTCGAGCCTGTTTAACGCCTTGACGGCATTTATCATCGCCAAGTCGGCCAGCGCTGAGCAGGCCCGCGGCATCATGTTCTGGCTAATGGGCAATCTTTCCGGCGTTCGCTGGGACAACGCCTTTCTTGCCATACCCACCGCGCTTAGCGGCCTGTTGATATGTCTCTGGTATCGGCGAACGCTAGATGCCTTTACCTTTGGCATCGACAGCGCGGCATCCATGGGCATCGCTGTGCGCCGTGACCGGGGCATCCTGATCGCTACCGTCGCGCTGATGACCGCCGTGATGGTTTCCATGGTAGGTGCTATCGGCTTTGTGGGGTTGGTTATTCCTCATGCCATGCGGTTTCTAACGGGGAGCCGGCATACTCGTCTGGTGCCCGCCTCGGCCTTGGCGGGCGCGGTATTTCTAATCGGCGCCGATGTGGTGTCTCGTGTGCTGGTGGCAGGGCAGGTACTCCCCATTGGTGTTGTCACGGCACTGGTTGGCGCGCCGGTTTTTGCTTTAATACTGATTCGCGGAGCAAGATCACGATGAAACTCGCTGCAGAAAATCTGAGCTGGAAAGTTCAGGGACGTACGCTGCTGGAGGATGTCAGCTTTGAAATTGCTACGGGTGAAACCTTTGGGCTGATCGGGCCAAACGGCTCGGGGAAAACGACGCTGCTACGCCTGTTCGCCGGTCTTCAAAAACCCAAAGTGGGTCGCGTACGCGTCGGCGAGCAGGATATGGGCCGCATGCGCCAGCGAGACATTGCGCGCTCGGTGGCGCTGGTCGAGCAGCAGGCCAATACCACCGAGCGTATTAGCGTTTACCAGGCCGTATCCCTCGGTCGAACGCCTTTTCTTTCGCCGTTTCACCCCTGGTCTGAGAAGGATGAGGCGATCGTCTCTCGCGCGCTGGCGGATGTGGGAATGCAATCGATGGCTGAGCGTCTCTGGCATACGCTTTCCGGTGGCGAGCGCCAGCGGGCCCATATCGCAAGAGCCTTGGCCCAACAGCCTAGCGTGTTACTGCTGGATGAGCCCACCAACCATCTGGATATCCGTCATCAACTTTCGATTCTTCAGCTGGTCAGGCAACTCCCTATTACGGTGGTGATTGCTCTCCACGATCTCAACCAAGCAATGGAGTGTGATCGTATTGGGGTTATCGAAGGCGGTCGTCTGGTCGATTTGGGCACGCCTCGACAAGTGCTGACGTGCCGTCGGCTGCGCCAAACCTTTGGCGTGCATGCCGACATTCTTGAAGATCCCATTGGGCAAGGGCAGATTATGCGCTTTCGCCAAGCAGTCTAGGTTTACACACTATTTATTGAGCTTCTTGCGCCGCTGTTCGGCTCGTTTAAGGGTGGAGGTTTTTTCGGGCCGCTTCATGGATTTCCAGTGACGGATCTCTTCAATGCTGCGACCGCAGCTGGTGCACATGCCGCCTTTCAACTGGCAAGTGGATAGGCAAGGGCTGTCGATTTTGTTGGCCATCAGTGCCTCGCGCCGCGTGAGCGCAATCGGCGCTGCCAGTCGCCACCGTGGGTGCGCTGGCACGCCTGCTCGCTATCAAAGTCGATATGATGGGTAACGCTATCGAGCGTTACGCCAGCCTCGGCCAGGGCGTTGGCCGTAAAATCATGCAGGCGCTGTTTAGCGTTACCCTTCAGTGCTGAGGCCAAGTGAGCATCGGTATCAAATACCCAGATAACGACAAGGCTTTCGGGGAAATGCTGGTAGTCGACGCAGTGGGTTAGCCAAACAAACCCAGCCACCTCTGCTTTGGCCTGTTCGCAGGCATCGGTCAGCGAAGCAACGAGCTGCCGCTCCAGCTTGCCGCGTTCCCGTTTGGCAATCATAAATCTCCCTGATAGGTGGTGTGGCTGATAAGTAATGTGAATAGAAAAGTCGTGCGAGCCGCTAACCACCTACCGGGAGACGCCCGGCAAACCCTGTCTCTGTGCCAAAGGCCAGCCAGTTGCCATCCGACGACCAGCCTAGGGTGGTAATGGCCCCATTGCCGGGTGGTTTAATGACGACTTCCTGATCGCGTAGGGGCTCTGCGATGGTGACTTGACCGTCATCGTAACCGATCGCGAGGATAGCGTGCTTGGGATCTCCGGCGACGGCGGTGACTAAGGCACTGGTCGATTCACCCGGTGTTAACGGTTCACGCCCTTTGGGCCCTTTGCGGCCTTTGAATGACCAGCAAGGCGCACAGGGGCTACCGCTGGTAGCCAAATAGCGTCCACCATTGAACCAGGCCAACGATTTCACCTTTGCGCTATAACCACTCATAAACAAGGCATCATTATCTTCCAGTCGCCAACCGCGTAGACACTCTTCCTGCATGGCAGAAATAACGAAGCGACTATCCGGGCTCCAGGTAACCGCCAAGTGCGAACCGGGGCACTTGAGCAACACTGGCGTGGAATCCGCCGAGCGCGTGGAGCAGAGCGTTACACCACCGTAATGGGCCACGGCCATTCGGTAACCGTTAGGTGCAAAACAGATGCCCCCTACTGTACTGGGAAATTCACGTACCAGTGGCTGGCCTCTTCCAGGATACAAATGCAGCCGTTTGCCTTCGGTACAGGCCATCACGCCACTAGCGTGGCTTGCTACATGGTCGATCCAGCGCCCCTGAAAATCAGTCAGTTCAGTGAGCGTGCCATCGGCGTCAATACGCATAAAGCGCCCATCATCGCCGCCGCTCAAAAATCCCGTTTTCGGCGCGCTGGAAAGACTCAGCACGGCACCTTCATGGGCTTTGATGCTAAGGGGTTCATGATCGACATCAGCGGGAAACAGACGCACGCTACCATCACCAAGTGCAAAAGCCAGATTGTTCGCTTTATCAAAACAGGCAGATAACACATACGCCGGCCACTGCCACTGACTCCCCAACTGTTCAAGGATCGAGGCTGGCTGACTCATGACCGCTCCTGGGGGACGCTCACGCTGTGGATACACGCCTCGAACCCGGCCCGCAGCTTTGCTTCGTCAAGGTCACGACCAATAAACACCAGGCGGCTATGGCGAGGCTCACTATTCGTCCATGGCTGGGTAAAGATCCCATTGGCCAGCATATGCACGCTTTGAAAAACATAGCGCTGGGGCTGATCAAGCAGATCTAAAATCCCTTTGCAGCGCAGAATATTCACCCCATCGCTACGCAACACTTCCGTGATCCAAGCATCGAACCGCTCGGGGAGCAGCGGCTGACTCGCCGTCAACGAAACACTCTTGACCTGTTCATCATGCTCATGGGTATGCTCTTCGGTCAGAAACCCCGGCTCTAGCGAGATAATCCTTTCCAGATCAAAGGCTCCCAGGTCGAGCACCTCAGAAAGGTCTATATCGCAATGGTTGGCCGTAACGACTTTTGCATAGGGGTTAATGGTGTGAATCCGAGCAATGAGCGCCTGCTGCTCTTGCTCATCGATAAGATCGATCTTGTTGAGGATAATGACGTCGGCAAACGCCACCTGCTCAGCCGCTTCGGGACTATCGCTAAGCCGAGCGGGTAGGTGCTTGGCGTCGGTGACCGTCACCACGGCATCCAGCGCCGTTTTGCTGCGCACATCCTCATCAACAAAAAACGTCTGCGCTACCGGCGCAGGATCCGCCAGCCCTGTCGTTTCAATAATCACCGCGTCGAAGCGATCAATGCGCTTCATCAAGCCTGAAATAATGCGTATCAGGTCACCGCGAACGGTGCAGCAGATACAGCCATTATTCATCTCGAAGACTTCTTCATCGGCGCCAACGACCAGATCGTTATCAATCCCTAGCTCGCCAAATTCATTAACGATCACTGCGTAGCGTTTGCCGTGATCCTCAGACAGAATGCGGTTGAGGAGCGTCGTTTTGCCCGATCCTAAATAACCTGTCAGTACGGTAACGGGGACTTTTATCATGATGAGTTCCTGCCTACTCGATATTTATCGTATGTTATAACATTTCTTAAAATTCAACAGGATCATTTTGTAAAAAGCCGAAGGAGCCGAGAAGAATAGCGGGTAGAAGCGTTGTTAAAATAGTTAATAGATGCGTCGAACAAAAGAAATAAGCAGATAACGCGCACCAAAGTGCGATGCGCGTCGCGTAAATGTTAAGCATTTGACAGCCAGACACGACGTTGCCACGCCAGCACCCCCAAAGGGATTAGTGACACAGGTATCAACAGTAGGTTTAGGGTTGCCCAGCCTAAAGAACTCACCAATGGCCCCGCTAATAATGCCGACATTGCGACGGTCCCAAACAATAAGAACTCATTGGCTGCCTGGGTGCGCGCTTTATCCACCGGCCGGTAGCTTTCGGTGAGCAGGCCAGTGGCAGGTAGAAAAGTGAAGTTCCACCCCAAGCCGAGCAAAATCAGCGCAATGTTAAACCCTGCTAAACCCGCATTAAACTGCGCCACCAGAGCGCTCGCGACCAGCAGCAGGCAGCCCATGACGATGACCCTTTTTGCACCGAACCGTGCGGTTAAATGGCCAGTAAAAAAGGAGGGTAAGAACATTGCCACCACATGCCACTGAATGGTCATTGAGACATGATTAAAGTGATGCCCAGCACCTGACATCGCCAACGGGGTAGCGGTCATGGCTAGGTTCATCACGCCATAGCCTACTGTTGCTGTGGTAACGGCAGCAATAAACGCGGGTTGTCTGAGTATTTTTCTTAGCGGAAGCCCGACGCCTTCTCCGTGGGTGCGCGAAGCAGGCGGTAGCCGGGTCAGCATCAATACCACCAACGCCAGTGAATAGAGCACGGCTAAACCAACAAAGCTGCCTAGAAACGGCACGTCGCCCAACTCACGACTCACTCTTGCTAACCAAGGCCCGGCAAACGCAGCCAGTACGCCACCGCCCATCACCAACCCAATCGCCCGGTCACGCATCGGCGCGGGCGCGGCCTCCACGGCGGCAAAGCGATAGAGTTGACCGAAACCAATGCCGATACCGATTAGCCAGGTGGCTAACAGGAATAACCCAAAGCGCTCCCCCATCAGCGCCTGAACGGCCACCAGCGCCCCCGCCAACCCAATGATATTACCCAGCATAAAACCACGCTTACGACCCAGTTTGGCCATGATGAGCGAGGCAGGAATAGTGGCGCACATCAGCCCCAACCACTGCGTGGCGACAGGCGCTGTCGACCAAGCCGTGCTGGGCGCTAAAGAGGCGCCTATTAGTGGTGAAACAGCAATCAACAGGACATTGCCAGTGACCAGCAGCGCTTGACAGAGTGATAACAGGGCGACGGTTAACGGCATGAGACGCTCTCCTGAAGTGGATCAACGTAGGAGGAAGCAAAACGCTGACGATAGACCGAGGGCGAAACGCCGTAGTAGCGCTGAAACTGACGACGCAACTGCTCAGCGCCACCTAGCCGCCAGCGTTGTGCCAATCGCTCGAGAGATAGCTGTTCGCGCTCGTTGAGCAGTGCCAGGCGCGCTTGTTCCAGGCGCAATTGGGTTAGGTACGCCCCAGGGGTAATCTGCAAGTGGCGCTTAAACAGACGCGTTAGATGCCGCGGCGTCACCGCCATCACATCAGCCATCCGCTCAAGGGAGTGGTCGGACGCGGGGTCAGCGTGAAGTTGATCGAGTAACCGCCGAAGAGGACCGGCATCCTGTTGGTGGCGCAGTGCTTCGCTAAACTGAGACTGACCACCAGGGCGGTGTAGAAACACCACTAGCTCGCGAGCTACTCGCCCAGCCAATGCCGCGCCGTGATCCGCTTCCACTAATGAAAGCGCTAAATCGATCCCTGCGGTTATCCCTGCACTGGTATAGCGACCATTGCTTTCGATATACAGCGCATCGGACTCAACGCTTAGTGCTGGGTACTCTTCGGCCAATTGCTGGGCATGACGCCAATGGGTGGTCACACGACAGCCATCCAGCAGCCCTGCAGCGGCTAACAAAAACGCCCCAGAGCAAATAGACCCAAGGCGCCTAACATGGGGAGCGATCTCACAAAGCACTTCTTTCAAAGCGGCTATTTCACGCTGCTGGATGACGCCACTGCCCCCCGCCACCAACAGCGTATCCAGCGGCAGTAAACGATTAAGTTGGTGGTAGCTATGGGTGGCGTGAACCGCTAAACCGCCGTTAGTAGCCACTGGGCCAACGGTATCGGCCACCAGCGTCAACTGATAAAGCGGCTTAGGGCATAGCGCATTGGCGCTGGCAAACACCTGCCAGGGGCCGCTGACATCCAGCAGTTGGCAGTCGGGATAGGCAAGCAGGGCAACGTGGCGAGTCACGGTCTCTCTCCGTTAATGGGATAACAAAGCATTAGAGAGAGTGTCTGCGCTGCGCTCAATGTCGGCAAGGACCATTACCCCACCGAAATGGACTTCGCTAGCCAGTTTGTTCTAACGGTGCTTCCATACGGCGGACGCTGGAAACGAAGTCACTAAATCGCTCCCCTTGAATTAGCACATGCTCGCTCAGAGCTTGCTGGGCGGCCAAAGGGTCACCTTTTTCAATCGCTTCTACGATGGCTTGATGCTCACTGAGAGAATTGTTGACCCGCTGACGCACCTGTAATTGAAGCCGCCGATAAGGTTTTAAGCGCTGCTTCAACTGACGCGCTTCGCTAGCCAGGAAGGTATTGTGGCTGGCGGCATAAATACAGTCATGGAACGTTTCGTTTTCGTAATAATACTCGTCGCTGTCACCTGCCAGGGCCGCTGCTTCGCAGCGCTGGTGAGCTTCGCGCAGTGCCTTGAGTTCCGGCTCAGTAATCCGACGTGCTGCCAAGCGTCCACACATACCCTCAAGCTCAGCCATGACTTCGAACATTTCAATCAGTTGATCGATTCCCACTTTCGCCACGAAAGTACCTTTCTTAGGCGAGACGGTGACCAAGCCACTGGCGACCAGTTGCTGAAAGGCTTCACGTACCGGCGTTCGCGAGACCTGGAACGCCTGCCCTAAGGCTTCTGGATCTAGACGCTCCCCAGGTAAACGGCGGCCATTGATGATGTCATCTTCAAGGGAATCCCTTAATCGCTGAGCGTTGGATCGCTTGGTGCCCGACATGTTTTACCTCCTTGGATCACAACTCATCTTAGCTAATTTTAATACTGTCATATAGTTGACATTAGCATACGCAGCGCCTATTGATATATATATCAGCACGCCTGATAAACACATAAAGCTCTTCCAAACACACAACAACAAATGTTGGAGACGCCTCATGAAACGTTCTTTACTCACAGCTGCGGCTGCCTTAAGCCTAGCCATTGCGGCTTCACACGCCTCTGCTAACACCGTATTACGGGCGTCACACCAGTTCCCTGGCGGCCAGGGCGATATCCGTGACGAAATGATCCAGATGATGGCACGCCATGTCGAGGAAGCAGATGTGGGCTTGCAAATCCAGGTCTACCCCGGCCAATCACTCTTTAAGGCTGGCGAACAGTGGGGCGCCTTAGTGCGTGGTCGTCTAGATATGACGCTGCTCCCCTTAGATTACGCCAGTGGTCGTCACCCAGAGTTTTCCGCCACTCTGATGCCTGGCCTAGTGCGCAACCATGAGCATGCCGCTCGCCTTAACGACTCCGAGTATATGGACATGATAAAGGAAGTCATCATGGACAGCGGAGCCCGGGTGCTAGCTGACACCTGGCTCGCTGGTGGCTTCGCCTCCAGCGAGCAGTGCATCACCTCTCCTGAGACCGTAAGCGGACAGAATATTCGTGCCGCAGGCCCTGCCTTTGAGCAGATGCTGCAGGCGGCTGGTGCCTCCATTGCCTCTATGCCCTCCTCCGAAGTCTACACGGCAATGCAAACAGGCGTATTGGATGCCGCCAACACCTCATCCATGTCATTCATTTCTTTTCGCCTCTACGAACAGGTGGAGTGTCTGACCGAGCCTGGCGACTTCGCCCTGTGGTTTATGTATGAACCAGTCATGATCTCCGAGCAGGTGTGGCAAGGGCTAACCGAAGAGCAGCAAACCACTTTGCTGGAAGCTGGTGAGGCCGCTGAGGCTTATTTTGCAGAAGAAGCTGCTGCCATCGACCAAAAAATGGTGGAAACCTATGAGCAGAATGGCATTGAAGTCGTCCGCATGAGTGAGGATGACTACAACGCCTGGCTTGAGATTGCCCGTGAAACCTCTTACAAAAACTTCGCCGATAGCGTCCCTAACGGCCAGGCCATCATCGACGCCGCCCTGGCCGTCGAGTAACTCCTCGCATTCCCTCGTGAACTGGGCCACCCGCTAGGGTGGCCGCCCTTTCACCCACCGGGAGGAGTCATGGCCATGGCCAATTCCCAATCCCTTGTTAAACGTTCTGGCGTCATCGCAAGCTACATACGGTTGATGGATGTGCTGTCCCGGGTGAGCGCCTACTTGGCAGCGGCGATGTTCATCGCTGGCGTGCTGGTGATCTGCCAGATGGTCTTCATCCGCTATATGCTGGGTATGAGTACCAGTTGGCAGACCGAATTCACCGTATTTTCCGTGACCGGTGCCATGCTGATGGGCAGCCCTTACGTGCTCATGACCGGTGGACACGTTGCCATTACGATCCTACCTGATGCCCTCGGCGGTATAGCCAAGAAGGCTATGCTCTTAATTGCCTCGCTGTTCGGGCTCGCCTTTTGCGGCGCACTTGCCTTTGCGTCCTGGGTTTATGTGGTGGAAGCCTACGAATTTAACTGGCGTACCGGCACTGTGTGGAACCCGCTACTTTGGCCGGGCCTGCTGCCCATGGCCCTAGGTTCCACCCTGCTTACGCTGCAGTACATTGCTGAAATTCTGCGCGGGGAGGCTTAAGCATGGATCCGATTACACTAGGCATTATTGTTGCCGTCGCGCTGATCATCCTGATGGCCATTGGCACCCCCATCGCGTTTGCACTGGGGGGCGTTTCCCTACTTGCGCTACTTTATGACCGGGGCTTGTCAGAGCTGGTTTATTTTGGTGAAACCTTTTTTGATCGCATTGCTGAGTTTGGTTTTGTGGCGATCCCCATGTTTATTTTAATGGGCGCGGCAGTGGCTTCTTCACCTACCGGACGTGACCTTTATCGTTCGCTGGACCTATGGATGGGCCGCTTGCCGGGTGGGCTAGCTGTTTCCAATATTGGCGCCTGCACGATTTTCTCCGCCCTCTCCGGTTCGTCCCCGGCTACCTGCGCGGCTATCGGTAAGATGGGCATTCCAGAGATGCGTTCTAGAGGCTATCCAGATGGGGTAGCCGCGGGGTGTATCGCCGCAGGCGGCACGTTAGGCATCTTGATTCCCCCCTCGGTCACCATGATTATCTACGGGATCTCCACCGAAACCTCTATTGGCCGTCTATTTATGGCGGGGATAATACCCGGCTTTATGCTCGCAGGGCTGTTTATGATCTGGACGATGATCGCCTGTCGTCTGGAAGGGGGCTACAACAACCCCATGGCCCAAACCGCCGAGCGAATGAAGGAGAACATCAAGGCCAACGTTGATACCAACCTCAAAGCGCTGGTGCGTGTCGTCCCCTTCCTGCTGGTGATTGCGGGCATTCTGTTTGCCCTCTACGGCGGTGTGGCCACGCCTTCAGAGGCAGCCGGCGTAGGGGCGTTCCTATGCGTGGCGCTTGCAGTACTTATCTACCGCATGTGGAAGGTGGGGCCAATCAAGCTAATCATGCGCGACTCTTTACGCGAAAGTGTGATGATCATGCTGGTGATTGCGACCGCCGAAGTGTTTGCTTACGCGCTTTCATCCATGTTTATCACCCAGACCATCGCAGCCGCGATCAGCGACCTCGACGTCAATCGCTGGGTATTGATGGGCATCATCAACCTCTTTCTGTTGGTCGCCGGTTTCTTCCTGCCGCCAGTGGCCGTTATCGTCATGACCGCACCGATCCTGTTACCGATCATCCTGGCGGCTAATTTCGACCCTTACTGGTTTGCGGTCATTTTGACCATCAACCTGGAGATCGGCCTGATTACACCACCGGTGGGCCTCAACCTATTCATTATTAAAGGCATCGCGCCGGATATTTCGCTGCGTGACATTCTCATGGGCAGCTTGCCCTACGCGCTGTGCATGGTGCTAGGTATCTTGCTGCTATGCGTCTTCCCTGGCATTGCACTTTGGCTGCCCAACTTGATCATGGGCTAAGGAGTTCGACCATGAACATGCTGTTTTTGCAGGAACTGTTCAACAACATCACCCAACGTGATGCTCTACTGCGGCGGCGCCAGCCAGAAACACTAACGCCTGACCATCGGCAGTTGATTAAAGCCTGCCAAACGCTGCTGGAGAGCGATGGTGAAGCCTCAAGCATTGCCTTGGCGAGTCGCGCCTTGGCGATATACCAGCGCCTATCTGCGGCTGAAAAAAGCAGCTTTTTTGCCCGCCTAATGACGGACTTTGCAGCCGAGTCAGGCCCCATCGATACAGCCTATGCTGCGTACCAGGAGGCGCGCGACAACCCCACGCTACAGCGGCTGTTTGAAGCATGCGAGCCGCGCCGACAGGAGCTGTTCCGGCGCTTAAACCTCGCCAGTGGCGGCACTTATGAATTGGTAAAAATGCGCGAAGACCTGCTGGGTTTGCTGCGTGAACAGCCTGAACTGGCAGCCATTGATGACGATTTTGCCCATCTGTTTGGCTCCTGGTTCAACCGTGGCTTTTTGATGCTCAAGCGCATTGACTGGAATACCCCCGCCTCCATTCTAGAGAAGATCATTCGCTACGAAGCAGTGCACGAAATTCAGGACTGGGATGACCTGCGTCGACGGCTGGATGCACGAGACCGGCGCTGTTTCGCCTTCTTCCACCCAGCGATTGGTGACGAACCACTAATCTTCGTTGAAGTGGCGCTGCACAAGGGCTTACCGAGCCGGATTCAACCCATTCTTGCGGGCGAAAGCAGTCTTACAAAAAAAGGAATCGACGACCCCGAAGACGCTGATACTGCGGCTTTCTTCGGCATCAGCAACTGTCAAACAGGGCTGCGAGGCATCTCCTTTGGTAACTTTCTGATTAAGCAGGTGGTTCAAGAATTGTCCCAGGAGTTGCCTCAGCTTAAATACTTCGTGACCCTTTCGCCGGTGCCGGGCTTCGCCCAATGGCTACAAGAACAGCGTGACGATGAGCACCTGCCCGAGCCGCTGAGACAGTCACTTAAAACACTTGAAACCCCTGAATGGCATCAAGACAAAGCAAGCGAAGAGCTGCTGAAAGCGGCGATTCGCCCGCTAGCCGCGCGTTACTTAGTGGATGAGAAGAATCGCCTTGGCCTGCCGTTAAATCCAGTGGCCCGCTTTCATTTAGGCAACGGTGCCGAACTGCACCGTATTAATTGGCTGGGCGATATCTCTGATAAAGGCTTTAAACAAGCGGCGGGGTTGATGGTCAACTACCTTTATGTGCTTGATGATATTGAGCGCAATCACGAAAACTATACTGCTAAGGCAACCGTTGCCTGCTCAAGTGAGGTGCGCGACCTTGCTCGTCGCGCCCGTAAGCTGGCCAAGGGAGAGACCACCAAATGAGCCACAACCTATTTGCAACCTTTGCCGCCAAAATGGGCGAGCGCGCTGATGCCGACTTTATGACCACCCGCGAAGGCCAACGCTATAGCTACACCGATGCGCTCAGCCAAAGCGCGCAGCTTGCTGGAGCACTCACCGAACTAGGGGTTAAACAAGGCGACCGCGTTGCCGTCCAGGTGGATAAAAGCCCTGAAGCGATACTGCTTTACTTGGCTTGCCTGCGTATCGGCGGTGTCTATTTACCGTTAAATACCGGCTATACCGGCGATGAAATTCGCTACTTTTTAAATGACGCCGAGCCCGCGCTCTTCGTGTGCCGCCCTAAGACGCATGATGAGGCGCGAACTATCGCTGCCGACACCGGCTGCCCTGCGATTGCTACGCTTGGCAGCAACGCCGACGGCAGCCTAATGGAAACCGCCCGCAAGGTTACTCCTAGAGAAGATATCGTGGCACTTGGTGAGCGCGATCTGGCCGCTATTTTGTACACCTCGGGCACGACTGGGCGCTCCAAAGGTGCCATGCTGACCCACAACAATCTCGCCTCTAATGCTGAGACCCTGGTAAAAGCCTGGCACTTTAGCGCCGATGACCGGCTGATTCACGCACTGCCTATCTTTCACACTCACGGCTTATTTGTTGCCTGTAACGTCACCTTGATGGCGGGCGCCAGCATGCTGTTTCTGCCCAAATTCGATGCCGACGTGATCTTTGAAGAGCTGCCTAAAGGCAGCGTGATGATGGGAGTTCCTACCTTTTACACACGCTTGGTTCAGGATGAGCGCTTAACACCCGATATAACCGCCAATATGCGGCTGTTTGTTTCCGGCTCTGCCCCGCTTACTGCAGAAACCCATGAAGCCTTTGAAGCTAAAACCGGCCATGCGATTCTTGAGCGCTACGGCATGACCGAAACTAATATGAATATCTCCAACCCCTACCAGGGCGCCCGTCGAGCAGGCACCGTGGGCATGCCACTCCCTGGCGTGGAGATGCGTATCACCAATAGAGAAACCGGCGATGAGGTGCCTCAAGGTGACATTGGTATGCTGCAGATTCGCGGCCCCAATGTGTTCATCGGCTACTGGCGAATGCCCGAAAAAACCCGCGAAGAGCTGTTAGAGGACGGCTTTTTCATTACCGGCGATCTCGCCATGGTCGATGAGCAAGGCTATGTGCATATCGTTGGGCGCGACAAAGACCTGGTCATTTCCGGTGGCTATAACGTTTACCCTAAAGAAGTGGAACAGGTGATTGATGAACTGGAGCAAGTTGCCGAATCAGCGGTTATCGGTTTACCCCACCCTGACCTTGGCGAAGGCGTTACCGCGGTAGTGGTTCGCCAACAAGGGGCCGATTGTGAAGCAAACCAGCTTGAAGAGGAGAAAATAATCCGCCATTTAGATGGACGGCTTGCCAAATACAAGCAGCCTAAGCGGGTATTTTTTGTCGATGAACTGCCCCGCAACACCATGGGCAAGGTGCAGAAAAATGAACTGCGCAAACAGTTCAATGATACCTACCGCAACGCCTAGTCTTCTATTTAATAAGTAAAATCCAACCCCGTACCTTTTGCCCGCTATTACTGGGTGCAAAAGGTACGGGGTTTTCGGTAATCTGAACCATTTGCTCTACTAAATGTTAAGGTAATGACACTTTACGAACGATGGAGCAAACTGCTTTGACAACGCCTACCGTTACTAGCGGCATCACCGCCACCGAACTCTATCATTTGGTCAGCCAACCAGCGTCTGGCAATGCGGATCTTGAGTGGCCTCAAGCCACCATTAGCCTTGATGAGGCGAATCAAACATTAATCTGGGAACTCAATGATTACGGCAACTTGCCGATCACTCTCTCGCGCAGCGAAAATGAGTGGATCGCCATGGCGCCCATCGTTGCTGTAGAAAGCGTTACTAATACTGCCGAACTCAACGAAGTGCTGTTACGCCAGGGCATTTCGTTACCGTTGGCCTCTGTGGGTATTGTCGAGATCGACGGGCACGACTTTTATGTGGCCTACGGGCAGCTATTTGGCGACTCCAAGCTGGAATCCATTTGCGCTGAGCTACACGCCACGGCGGGTGCCGCCATGGAAGTCGCTGAACTGATACAAACGCATTTCGTCTAAGCTGGTTTATCTGACATGGTTTATTGATCATCGTCGCCGTCAAGATGACGTTTTAAAAACAGTTTTTAAAAAAAGAGAGCTCTTATGTTAAGCAAAATCATGACTGCCCTACGCGGCAAAGCGAATGAAACCGGACAAGCGGTGGTCGATTCCCAAGCGCTGCGTATTTTAGACCAGGAAATTCGTGACTCAGAAAATAACCTTAGCCAGTCTAAAACCGAATTGACTCGCCTGATGGGCCAGCGCCAGCTAAATAGCAATAAAGCGGACACGTTGGAAAGCAAAATTGCCGAGCTGGAAAAAAGCGCCGAAGCGGCGTTAGACAAAGGCGAGGAAGCGCTGGCGGTGGAAGTCGCCGAGCGAATGGTCGCGCTACAGGATGATTTGGAAGCAGAACGCGCAATTGTTAGCGAGTACGATGCCAGCATTGAAAAACTGCGTGGTGCGATTCGCAGCACCGACAACCAGCTTCGTCAGCTTAAGCAGCAGGTTAGCGTGGTAAAAGCCACTGAATCTGCGCAAAAAGCGCAATCCGCCGTCGCGGCTCGCCACTCGGGTCAGAATAGTGCCATGAGCAGCGCCATGGAATCACTGGAGCGTATTAAAGAGCGCCAGCAGCTCAACTCAGCGCAAATGCACGCAGCCGATGAGATGGCGGCGGAAGAGAGCGGCAGCTCACTGGAAGCACGCTTGAAAGCTGCTGGCATTGGTGGCACTCAACGCAAAGCAGACGATGTGTTAGCGCGCCTAAAAGCCAAGAAAAACACCACTCAAGAGTAAGTTCCGCTCCAAACAAGCTAACTAGCGAGGCAGGCCATGTTGAACACGCTTAAAGCACTTTTCCGTGCCACCACGGAAAAGCCACCCGAGCCGCCTACTAAAGGCCGCCCGGTAGCAGCAGGCCTGCCGATGGGTGTCAGCCAGGAAGACCTTGAAGGCCTACGACTCGATGGGCGCGTCAATATCAAACTGATCGGTCTGCGCGCCCACCCGGATACACTATTTAGCTGGGATGATGACGCCTATCACCATATTGCCGCAGTAGGTCACGTTGATTTAGGTCAGGGAGCGCATCTTGTGCGCTTCTATCTGGATAACGATACCTGGCTACAGGCCAATGTTGAGAATGGCAAGGTGCTTGAATACAAGCTGTTCGACTTTTACCGGGTGGCCCATCTCTCGGATGCCGAATTTGATCATTTGATTAACGGTGAAGATAAGCAGCCGGACAGTATAGGCGCCCAAACGGTTGCTCTTGCGTCGACTTCCGATGAAGCGCGCACCTGTACCTATCAACGGGTATGGGGTAATGGCGATAGCCTATGGTCACCACCGGTAGTATTTGATGAACAGGTGATGACCACCGAGAGCGTCTCTGCACGCCATGTAACGCATCACACGATGCTCTATGAGCGCCCTATTCAAGGCACTGAGCGCATGGAGTACCTACTGTTAAGCGCTGAAAATGATGGCGAAGGCAGCTTTATGGTAGTGCACAACCTAGGCGTTGATGTCGCTTCGGTCGATATCGAGGCTATGTAAGCGGTAGACTGTTTTTAGAGCGCTATTTTTTACGACTCATAAAAGGAAATAACCTCCATGGTGAACTACCTGTACGGCTTGCCGTCATTTATCGCTTATTTAATAACCGCGATTTTGCTGCTTGCTGCCTTTATGTACTGCTACAGCCGTATTACGCCGCATCACGAATGGACCCTGATTCGTCAGGGCAATGCCGCTGCCGCCACCGCCTATGGCGGCTCTATTTTAGGTTTTACGATTCCCCTCTATAGCGCGATGGCGCACTCCATTAGCTTTATTGATTTTGTGCTTTGGAGCGTGGTGGCCTTTGGTGTTCAGCTGGCCACCTTCTTCGCCGTTAAGCTATTTTTGCGCAAGCAGGGTGAAAGCCTCTCCCAGCACATTACCGAAGGCCATAACGCTTATGGCATTTTAATGGCCAGCGTGGCCGTCGCCGTCGGCTTGCTCAACGCCGCTTCGATGACGTGGTAACGACGACGTGGTAAAGGAGAAAGTCGGTATGTCTAAACAGGATCACACCCCCCATTTGCCCCGCCGCAAGCGCAGCGGCCGCATAACCCTGGCAATGATGGGCGCTGGCGCTTTTGGCCTCACCGCCTGCGGACAGCCACCCCAGGAAGAGCAGATTACTGAAGTTGAGTTCGATCAGCCACGTAGCTTTCAGAGCGTCGAAGACTGCGTTGCAGAGAACGTTTACACCCGCAGCGCCTGTGAAGACGCTTACCAAGCCTCCTTGGAAGCAGTGCCGCGCTATAGCACCCTAGAAGAGTGCGAAGCTGAAAATGGCGAAGGCGCTTGTACCGCACCAACCGAAGAGCAGTCCCAAGCGGCGACAGGCAGCACCGGTGGTAGTTGGTTTATGCCCGCCATGATGGGCTACATGGTCGGCAGCATGATGTCGAACACTAACCGTGGCCGCTCTTTTGAACGGGTCTACCAGGAACCGGTATACCGCAATCGCCAGAATCAGGGCAACTGGAACACCGCCTCGACCCAGGCGACTCAACGTGTCACCCAGCGCAACGATGCCATGCGTAGCTCGGTCGTCCAGAACCGCCAAGCGGCGACTCAGCGCAGCGGTTTCGGCTCGCGCTCTTCGGCGCGGGGTGGCTGGGGCTCCTAACCAGCGAACATTAACATGCTGCGAATCGATATCCCCGAACGCCATAACTGGAAAGCCCTGGCTCACGAG
This sequence comes from Halomonas sp., assembly GCF_011050415.1. Classification (GTDB taxonomy): domain Bacteria; phylum Pseudomonadota; class Gammaproteobacteria; order Pseudomonadales; family Halomonadaceae; genus Vreelandella. The sequence goes on along the minus strand of NZ_DRFS01000019.1, from coordinate 203,393 downwards.
CTGGGGTTTCATTTTCATACCATCGACGGCGAGCCTTACTGGAAAGAGGACGCTTACTACCAGTTCACCATGGAGCAGGTCGAACGTGATATTGAAACACCGACTGAAGAGTTGCATGAGATGTGTATGGAGCTGGTCGATAAGGTCTGCCACTCCAATGCGCTAATGCAGCGTTTAGCGCTGCCCGAGCATATGTGGGATAGCATCCACAACTCCTGGAAATCAGGCCAACCGCACCTTTATGGGCGGATGGATTTTGCCTACTCCGGCGATGGTCCGGCGAAGCTGCTGGAACTCAATTACGACACCCCTACCTCGCTTTACGAAGCGGGCTTTTTCCAGTGGGTATGGCTTGAGCAAGCCATCGAACAAGGTATCCTGCCCCGCCATGCCGATCAGTACAACTCGATTCAAGAGCGGCTGATCAACGCCATGGCGCATCTTGGCGACCGCATTGAAAATCGTACACTGTACTTTTCGTGCATAAAAGATAACGCTGAAGAGCGCGCCACCGTGCACTATTTGCAGGACGTAGCGGTACAGGCGGGCCTTAATGCACCGTTTATCTACACCGAGGATATTGGCCTGCGCGCCGGGGTCGAGCATTTTGTCGACCTTGAAGAGCAGCCTATCCACGCGATCTTCAAGCTCTACCCTTGGGAAGAGATGGCCGATGATGCCTTTGGCGAGAATATTCCCCAATTAAACACCCACTGGTTCGAGCCGCCCTGGAAAGCGATTCTCTCTAACAAGGGTATTTTGCCTCTGCTATGGGAGCACTTTGAGGGTCATCCCAACCTTTTACCAGCGTTTTTTGAAACAGCTAACAGCCCTCCGCTGCCCGCTGGCTGGGTGCGTAAGCCGTTCTTCTCTCGAGAAGGCAGCAACATTGAATTGATTACCCCAGCGGGTCACCGCGAAGCCGTTGACGGCCCCTATACCGACAGCCCGTGGATTCGTCAGGCCTACCACCCGATGCCGCGGTTTGGTAACAATCACGCCTTAATCGGCAGCTGGGTGGTTGGAGATCGCGCCTGTGGAATGGGTATTCGTGAAGACGTAGGCCGCATCACCAAAGACTCCTCCTGCTTTGTGCCACACGCGATTGTTTAATATGGCTGGCGTTAACCCGCCAGCCACAAGCAGCTAATCATATCGCCTTCAACTATCTCGCTGTTAGGCGGTATCACCGCAAAGGCATCTGCATTGATACACGACGACAGCACACCGGAATTTTGGTCTGCAAAGGCCGTCGCCGTGACACCATTAGGGGTGAACGTTAGCGTTACGCGCATATAATGTTCGCGGGGGCCAGTGGAGGTGGCAAAGCCAGCATTGGCGGTAATGATGGGCAGTGTTTCCAAGTCCTGGCAGCCAAGCATGGCGCCTAACAAGGGACGAAGAAACAGCCAAGCACCGACAAAGCCCGAGACCGGATTGCCTGGTAAACCAACAAACCTTGCCTGACTACCGTCTTCACGTGGCAAACGGCCCAGCGCTAACGGCTTACCAGGGCGTATCGCCAGCTTCCACATATCCAACTGGCCGATCGATTCAAGCGCTGCCTTCACATGGTCCTCTTCACCCACGCTGACGCCACCGGTGGTCACCACTAGATCTGCCTCAGTGGCGGCATCCTTTAAGAGTTCAACCGTGCGGGTATAGTTATCCGGCACGCTGACGGTGCTAACAACCTCGGCCCCAAAAGTCTCTAAAAGCCGTTTAAGCATCGGGCGGTTGGAGTTGTAGAGCTGGCCCGCTTTCAGCGGCGTGCCTGGGTCAATGATCTCATCGCCGGTGGAGAGCAGTGCTACACGGGGCCTACAACGCACATTGACGTGAGTAATCCCCTGCCCTGCCAAGTGGCCTAGTGCAGCCGCTTCTAGCCGTTCACCGGCATTCAGCAGCACAGAGCCGCTCTGCACGTCTCGTCCTCGGCGGCGAACATTATCTCCCGCTGGAATGTCAGCAGGCATCAGTGCGCGCTCACCGTCAATCTCTACGCGCTCTTGCATCACCACGCAGTCGGCACCCGGCGGGATTTCGCCGCCGGTAAAAATCCTCGCGCAGCTGCCTGGGGCGAGCGGTTTAGCCTGGATGCCCGCGGCAATACGCTGGCTCACCGGCAGCCACTGCCCGGCATCGGCGGCGCGCAGGGCATAGCCATCCATCGCGCTATTATCAAACGGCGGCACATCCAACTGCGCTGTAACGGCCTCGGCCAGTACCCGCCCAGCAGCGGCCTCCAGCGTTATCTCTTCTGATGCAACGGGGTTAACGTCTACTAACAGCGCCTCAAGCGCGGCTGAAATGGGCTGTAAATCAGCCATGCTGACCTCGGCCTGGAATGACCAGGTTGGCGAAGTTGCAGGGCTTATGGCGGCTGTCCAGCTGCTCGGCCAGAATGCCGTCCCAGCCGGTGCGACATGCGCCGGTTGAACCCGGCAAACAGAACACCACGGTGGCGTTTGATAATCCGCCAAGGCAACGGCTCTGGATAGTGGAGCTGCCGATCTCGTCACCGCTTAACTGGCGAAAGCGCTCGCCAAAGCCTTCGATGCGCTTATCAAGCAGTACCGAGATCGCTTCCGGCGTGGAGTCGCGGCCGGTAAAGCCGGTGCCGCCGGTGGTGATCACCACCTGCACCAGTTCATCGGCGATCCAGTTCGCCACTACCGCGCGAATGCGATAGACATCGTCGGGCACGATACGCTTTTCAGCCAGCGTGTGGCCTGCACTGGTGAGTCGCTCGACTAATGCCTGGCCACTGCGATCCGTCTCTTCATTGCGGGTATCAGAGACCGTCAGCACGGCGATATTGAGAGGAACCATTAGCTCGCTCATGGCATTTACCCCTGTTTGGCAGCTTTCTTTTTAGCGTGATGGGCTTCCCAAGCTGCCATCTGTTCGGGTGACGCAGGCGGCTGATAAAGCTCTTTCCACTCACTGTAGGGCATACCGTAAACGTGCTCCCGGGCTTCTTCGTAGCTGAGGGTTTCACCACGTGCCTCAGCGGCAGACACCAGCCATTTAGATAAACAGTTACGACAGAAATCGGCCAGGATCATCAGATCAATATTCTGTACATCTTTGTTATCGTCCAAGTGTTGAAGCAGGCGGCGAAACGCGGCAGCTTCAAGTTCGGTACGAGTCGCTTCATCAAACTGTTGCATCACGGTTCCTTTTCTATCTTTGTTCGCAATAAGAGCAGGCGTATTAAGACACAGCATAACAAAAGACACCGCCAAATTCGGCGGTGTCATGGTTTTTGCTACTCGATTTACTCAGCGCTATCAGCTTGGCCGAGAGGCTGACGGTTCACTGTGGTCACCCGACTTGCGGGCAGCCAGTTCTTCTTCGGAAATTGCTTGGCCTTTGACCTCTTCGTACCACAGGTTATGGTGCTCTTTGGCCCAGGTCTCATCCACATAACCGGTGGTCATCGCTTCAAGCGAGCCCTCAGTGCCGACGGTACCGATATAAATATGGCCCAGCGCCACCGCAGTTAACCCTAGCGCACCCACCGCATGGATGATGTTCGCCCACTGCATGGTGTCACGGCTCTGATTAAAGTTGGGGAAGTCGAGTACGAAACCACTCGCAATCACCACAATGCCTGCCGTGGCTAGTAGCCAGTACCAAGCTTTTTCGCCGCCGTTAGCAAAACCGGCATCCGGATGGTGCTTGCCGGTTAAACCGCCTGCTTTTTTAAACCACACCCAGTCGTGCTTTTTGGGAATGTTATCTTTCAGCAAGCTCAAAAGCAGCACAATAAGCAGAATGCCGAAGATCGGCCCCAAGTAGTTATGCAGCACTTTAGAGGCGGAGATCATCCACGCCCAGAAAGCATCTCCAAACAGAGAGCGGAACACAAACTTGCCATAGAGTAGATTTAAGCCCGTTAGCGCCAGCGTGATAAACAGCGTAGCAACTGTCCAGTGCAGCGAGCGCATCAACAGCGACCAGCGAAATAGTTTACGCCCAGTGCGTGGTTCGTCTAAGTGCTTACGACCCACAACAAAGTAGAACAGCGTAATTACCGCCGCCATGCCCACTATCGCGATCAGTCCAAACGGCGATACCCAACGATTACGCAGAATACGCCACGTCTCACCGCTCGCATTGATCAGGTTATAGGTGCTTTCATGGCGAGAGTCGCGAAAGTTCGGCCCCACCTCTCCGCTGCGGACTTGCCGCCACTGGTCAGCAGTGATGCCAGGAGCAGCGGTGCTCATCTCGAGATCCGGGTCAGCTTGGGCAACCGCCACTTGTGTAAAACCAAGGCTAAGCATCACTACAAGCGCGACCATTACCAAACGCCAAATGCCCAGGGCGAGCCCTTTACCTGAGCTCGGCACCCTAACGGGTGCCTGTGCAGTCAACAGGTTCATGACACGCCTCCTTACCCTTTACGGGTAGCATCGTAGGCTAGGTTATCGGCACTGGCCTGAGGATTATTCGACCAGGCACCATCTGGATGGCCGCGATGTACGACCCGCTGACGGAAGATATCGGCAACGTCTTGCGCATCACCGGCAAGCAGCGCTTTAGTGGAACACATTTCCGCACATAGCGGCAGCTTACCTTCAGCAATACGGTTAGAGCCGTATTTCTGATACTCCTCTTCTTTGCTGTCGGCGGGGCCGCCTGCACAGAAAGTGCATTTGTCCATTTTGCCGCGCTCGCCAAAGGCGTTCTGCTGCGGGAACTGCGGCGCGCCAAACGGGCAGGCGTAAAGGCAGTAGCCACAGCCGATACACAGGTCTTTGTCGTGCAGTACGATGCCGTCGTCGGTCTTATAGAAGCAGTCGGTTGGGCAAACCGCCATACAGGGGGCATCGTCACAGTGCATACAAGCGACGGAAATGGACATTTCACTCGCTTCGCCGTCATTTAGCGTTACCACGCGGCGACGTTGAATGCCCCACTCGACATCGTTGGCATTTTTGCATGCGGTAACGCAGCCGTTGCATTCAATGCAACGTTCGGCGTCACACATAAATTTCATTTGAGCCATGGTGTTCTCCTCTTACCAGCGCGGTTTTTAACCGCGCTGGTATGCTGTCAGGTCAGTCGCGACTATTTTATTAGGCTTAAGCACGCTCAATGCGGCAAATGGTGCACTTGGTCTCTTGCATCAGTGTCACCGGATCGTAGCCGTAGGTCGTTGCGGTATTCGCTGACTCCCCAATAATGTAAGGATCAGACCCATCCGGATAACGGTCGCGTAAGCTTTCGCCCTGGAACATTCCGCCGAAGTGGAAAGGCATAAACGCCACGTTGCGATCAACACGCGGTGTTACCAGCGCCTTCACTTTGACGCGACCACCCTCAGCACCCTCTACCCATACATCATCGCCATCTTTGATACTTAGATCGTTGGCATTGGCTGGATTTATCTCGACAAACATCTCTTGCTGCAGCTCGGCCAGCCACGACATGGAGCGCGTCTCTTCACCACCGCCTTCGTACTCAACCAGTCGCCCAGAGGTAAGAATAATCGGGTAATCAGCGCTGTTATCGCGATCCTGGATGGTTTTGTACATGGTCGGTAGACGCATGATGGAGTCAAAATCGTCCCAGGTAGGGAAGCGTTCAACCAAGTCACGGCGGGTGGTGTAAAGCGGCTCGCGGTGCTTAGGCACGGCATCCGGGAAGGTCCAGACGACCGCACGCGCCTTGGCGTTACCATAAGGGGCGCAACCATGCTCAATAGCCACTCGCTGGATACCGCCGGAGAAATCGGTTTTCCAGTTTTTACCTTCAGCAGCCACTTTTTCTTCAGCCGTTAGATCATCCCACCAGCCCAGGTCTTTGAGTAACTGGCCACTGAACTCAGGATAGCCGTCATCGATATCGCCGCCGACCGGTGCAGACCCTTCCGCCAGCAGGTTGACGCCATCGCGTTCGATACCAAAACGAGCGCGGAAGCCCATGCCGCCTTCCATTACCGGAATACTGGTGTCATAAAGATTAGGCGAACCTGGGTGACCAAACTCAGGTGTGCCCCAGCAAGGCCATGGCAGGCCATAGTAATCGCCATCGGCCGGACCACCTTGAGCGCGCAAATTCTCGAAGCTAAAGGTGTGCCAGTTTTGCTGGTGCGCTTTAAGTCGCTCAGGGCTTTGTCCGGTGTAGCCGACCGTCCACATGCCGCTGTTGATTTCACGCAGGATATCTTCGATCAGCGGCTCGTCACCGTTCATCTCATAATTCATCACCAGCTCATTACCGAAGCCCAGCTTACGGGCAAACAGGTACATGATTTCGTGGTCTGGCTTAGATTCAAATAACGGCTCAATCACGCGGTCACGCCACTGAATAGAGCGGTTGGTGGCGGTGACACTGCCGGTGGTTTCAAACTGGGTGGCCGCAGGCAGCAGGTAAACACCATCGGTGCGGTCGTGCATGACAGCAGCAACCGTTGGATAAGGGTCAACGATGACCATCATCTCAAGCTTCTGCATGGCTTTTTGCATCTCGACACCACGGGTCTGGGAGTTAACCGCATGGCCCCAGTAGAACATCGCTTTCAGCGCAGTACGCTGAGAGATGTTCTCATCCTCTTCCAGTACACCGTCTACCCAGCGAGAAACCGTAATACCACTGGTGTACATCGGTTTACCATCGGCGTACTCGGTGTCGTCAAAACGGCCTTTAAGCCATTCGTAATCGACATCCCACACCTGCGCCCAGTGCTGCCAAGCCTCTTCCGCCAAGCCGTAATAGCCCGGCAGTGAATCAGAACCCAGGCCTAAATCGGTAGCACCCTGTACGTTATCGTGACCCCGCAAAATATTCGCGCCGCCACCGGCTTTACCGATATTGCCTAGCGCCAGCTCAAGAATGCAGTAAGCGCGGGTATTGTTGTTACCGGTGGTGTGCTGCGTACCGCCCATACACCACACAACACAGCCAGGGCGGTTGTCGGACAGGCGCTTAGCCACATCGAACATGTCCGCCTCTGAAACGCCGGTGACATCTTCAACAACGCTAGGGGTGAACTGAGCCACTTCAGCACGCACTTCATCCATACCGTAGACGCGCTGGTTGATGTACTCACTATCTTCCCAACCGTTTTCAAAGATGTGCCACAGTAGACCCCAAATATAGGCCACGTCTGAACCAGGGCGAATACGTACATACTTGCTGGCTTTAGCAGCCGTACGGGTAAAACGCGGGTCGGCAACAATGATGTCGCAATTATTGCGCTCTTTAGCGATCAAGATATGCTGCATCGCCACTGGGTGGGCTTCACTGGGGTTAGAGCCAATGAACAGCATTGATTTGCTGTTATGCATATCGTTGAGCGAGTTAGTCATCGCTCCATAACCCCAGGTATTCGCTACACCTGCCACCGTTGTGGAGTGACAGATACGCGCCTGGTGATCGGTGTTATTGGTGCCCCATAGCGACGCAAGCTTGCGCATCAGATACGCTTGCTCATTGTTGAACTTCGCAGATCCCAGCCAGTAAACGCTATCCGGACCGTGTTCATCGCGCAGTTCGAGCAGCTTGTCGCCAATCTCGTTAATGGCGTCATCCCAGCTCATACGTTCCCACTCGCCCGCCACCAGCTTCATTGGGTATTTGAGGCGACGCGTTGAGTGGCCGTGCTGGCGTAAAGAAGCGCCTTTTGCGCAGTGAGCGCCACGGTTAATGGGGTGATCGAAAGCCGGTTCCTGCTTCGTCCAAATGCCTTCTTGAACTTCTGCATAAACGCCACAGCCTACGGAACAGTGAGAGCAGATCGTGCGTTTGGTTTCTACCGGCGAATCCAATACGGGGGTTTTATTGGCCGCTTCTGAACGCTGCATCATCGGTGCGCCCATAAAGCCAACGGCGGCGACACCACCCGTGGCGGCACCCGTCCGCTTAAGGAATTGGCGGCGGGAAATACCCAGCCCAGAGGCTTTAGGGGTGTCTGTTTTGCGAGTTAAACGCATGGCAAATCTCCTGGCATTCCGCCGTCAGTCACGCAGAGAGGCATAATAAGCGCGGACGTGGTCAGTCTCACGGTAGTTAACCGTTTGTTTTTCGTTTTCCTCTGGGGCAGTGTCAGCCTGTGCCAGAGTGACATGACCTACTGCCGCCGCCGCACCAGCAGCGGCGGTTCCCAACCCTACGGTTTTCATAAACCGGCGGCGCTCAGAATTATGTGATTTGTGCATGGGGATCTCCTCTTGCATGCTTTTATGCAGGGTCTTTTTATGTAGTTTTTTTATACGGCGCCTTTGTTTGAACTCAACTGTTTAAGCTCAACAGTTAAAGCTCAACAATACGCACCGTCGTTTGGCCCGCATCAACACTCAAGCGAGCCTGCTCACTCTCCATAAAAGCGCTACCTAACTGCCCCAGCGCTGCATAGAAAGCGGTGTCTACCTTCCCCAGATCGGCACAACAGCTGGCCGCCCATGGGGCTAAATGTTGGCTAAAGAAATAGGCCTGTTCCTGGCTTTCGGCATCTATCAACATCGCCATGACTTCACATAGCGCAGCAAGGTGATCTTCTGGATCACGGGTATGCTCACTACGCACAAAACCAAGCACTTTTAGGTCGCGGCGCAGCGCCACCAGCGCCGCTTCCATCAATTCGCCGTTACGGTACCAGGAGGCGTAAGGCACCACGTCTCCCTGAATCACCCCCACCAGGTGACTAAAATGCGCACGCTGTAGCTGCTCTATAGACACCGTTTTTGCAGCTTCTGAGAGCCCCTTCCAGCACTCAGCTAAACGACTGCCATCCTGTTCAATGGATAGATCAGCCAGCCACGCCAAGAGGTCTGCATCAGGTGGTTGACGCAACAGCGAAGCGAGCAGCCGATAGATGTCGGCGCGTAGTGCATCCGCTTCTTTGAGCGTGGACAGTGCAGCATCCGTCATCGGCTTATACCTTCAGTTGCGCGTTTGGATCGCGAATCATGGTTTTCCAAACATCTTTTACCCGGCAGTCTTCGCACATTTCCAGGCGGATCATTGCCTCACCGGCAAAATAGGGGTGGTTGGCGAGCTTCTGTTTAATAGTAGCTACCGTACTGACGGTAGCAAACGGCTTACCGCAGTTGATGCATTCAAAGGCAGCCTCTTCGTGGCAAATATGCCGCGTTATACGAGCATCCGTCGCCAGGAAGCCGGGCTGCAGGGTAATCGCATTTTCAGGACAGGCCTGCTCACATAAACCACACTGCACGCAGTCAGCTTCCAGAAAGCTAAGCACTGGCTGGTCGGTGCCTGATTTCAGGGCGGGTGTCGGGCAGTTACTGACACAGGCATGGCACAGCGTACAGGCATTGCTATCGACCTGAATCGTGCCGTAAGCAGCGCCGACCGGTAACGCCACTCGCTCACTGTAGGGGCTTCCAAGCTCAGCCAAACGCGCTAATACGCGGTTTAAACGGGCGCGTTTTTCGGGCTCTGGCAAGCTAAGCGGTGCCACTGTTAAAGGTGTTAGCGCTGGCAGCGCATCCCGGCCTGCAGCATCGGCTATTTCGATCAGCTTTACGCGTGCGCGTTCATGGCCCAACGCTTCTAAGAGCGCATGCGCTTGAGCAACCTGATCGGTCAAAAAAGCGCTTAAGCGAGCAGGCATATTAGGGTGCAGTTGAATGCGCACTTCAGCGGCACCGGCAGCTAGCGCGGTAAGCCACTGGTCGTGACCCGCCGCACCCAGCTCTTCTAACGGTGCGTCAATCACGTGACCAGCGGGCACTACGCCAGCTGCACGCTCAGCATCCTGTGAATCATGGGTAATAAAACGCAGCACCGGCATTTGGCCGCCCGCTTCGCGATAAGCACCCAGCCAAGTAGACAGCGTATCTTGTTGGCGACGGGTTTCCGGTAAGCGAAATTCGATAGCACCGGTTGGGCAGGCGCTGGTGCAACTCCCAACGCCTTGGCAGAGATAAGGGTCAACCTCGATACGGGATTCAATCCGACCTTTAACGCTGGAAATAGCATCCGCCGGGCAAACATCTAAGCAGCGCGTACAGCCAATATTGCCGCTGGTGGAGTGAGCACATAAATCACTGTTGACTTGGAAGTAACGCGGCTTATCAAACTCACCCACTAGCCCTACAAAGCTATCGAGGGTTTCACTGCGCTGCTCAACGTCATGCCACTGCATAGTGACATAGCCAGGTGGCGGTAACTCCCAGCGCTGTGAATGCGTGGTCGCAGCAAGATCGAGTATCAGATCAAAACCATCACGCTCAATCAGTGCGCGGGCAAGATCAAGCGGCGTATCGTCACTCTCAATAAGTATGCTGAAAGCACCTAAATAACCGTTGATACGCAGTTGGCTTAACTGATCGCTACTGAGCATCTGGGTAACTACCGGCTCACTGCCCCCAAGCGTATCGACAGGAGCAGGGCTTGGGTTGTGTTCAGCAGATTCAGCTAAAAGCAGTGTAAGCGATGCCAAGCCGCGCCCCTGGAGCACGCGAGCAGCTGGATAAACGTCGTCGACCGACCCTATTAACAGCGCATGACCACGGCTGTGATAGGTCACATTGGCAGGCGTTAAATTAGCGGGCCAGGAGATACGCTGGCGTACCGTTTCCCGAGCCTCGGCATTACGCTGGTCGTCTATCGACGCCAGTTGGATTCGTTGGTTCATGCGCTCTCACGGTCAGTGAATAATTCTTATTATAATTTTGAATTGTCTAATTTAACTATTGTGGCATAACTATGCGCTAGAGCTAAGTTCAGCGTATGGCGAAATATGACATTTGCCAACCTAACAGCTGTCAACGCTGCCAACGATCATGTATTTTTAAAAACCTAACATATTGATTTTTATTATTTTAATATTGGCATCATGTTTTCGTCTTAGGGCCAGATAAATAATCAGACTGGTCGTCTAGAGCGATGTTTTTTTCACTGGCACCACTTTCAGCGTCAGGCGTTAAGGTTTCTTCCTCAACGGGAAGTTCGGACTCCGCCTCAGCTAACGACTTATCGACCGCCTCTTCCACTTTGTGCGTCCAACGGCGCAGTTTACCGGCAAGCTCCGAAGTCATGGGCTTTAAGAGCTTATTGTAGTCGGCATCATAATCATCCAAGCCGTCACGGACATTATAGTTGCCGGTAGCCCACAGCCGTTTCAGTGCTTGCCTGCGTAGCGGCCCACTTACCCCCGGTGCCATAAAAGCGCTGAAATCGCTGCCGGCTTCTAGCGTTTCAGGGTCAGGCAAGGTGTGATCCAGACTGCCAGGTTCTGGCTCAGGCGAGGTCGGTGCTTTTTCGTGTCCGGCGTCAGTGGTGACGTGAGCCTGCACCGTTTCACTGGATGTAGACACGGCTTCTGAAGACGTTAGCTCTAAAGATGTCTCTTCAACAGGCGCTTTAGACGCAGGGGGTGGCGAATCTTCCTCGCGGGCAACGTTGCGCTTAATCCGTGACCAGCGTTCTAAACGGCTCACTGCGGCTGCTCCTTGGTCGTGGTGTCTTTAGCACGACCCGCTCCTTTGCGTTTCTTCTTGCGCATTTCCACCGGCGCTTCGCCGTGGCGGGCAAGATAATTTTCCATCCACACCTCAATCGCCATCGGCATTGGCGCTTCCAACACCTGACGCTCACCGTCCATCCAACCTGCCGCTACATCCTGACTAGCAGTGATGGCATCGGGTTTTGGTGTTTCTCCGCTAAAACCCGCCCGTACAAACAGACGCGGCGTCTTAGAGGTCAGATTAAAACGGTAAGCCGCCCGTTCGGTCATTGAAAGCTGCAGGTTAAGCACATGATCGCCCTGATCACCTAGCGTAAGCTCAGCAATTCGCCACTGGGTCAGGGTAAACTGTTTCACCTGCTTTGCTTCAGCAACCAGGGTAATACTGATTGGACGTAGGTTGTCACTCATAACATCAGTCCCTTTGCTTTGAACGGATTGCCGTTGAATAGGTAGACAAGTAAGCATCCCCAGCGCCATCATCGTCAACCCTGTCGTATTCTGTGAGGAGCATAGATGCCCGCCCTTCAGTTAAGCCGAGCTCGCTTACCGGCCACTACCGAGATCAGCATCGTTGATGAGTACGGCGATGCACGCCAGCAGGCAATTGCCGCTGAACGGGCAATGACTGTCTATCTCAACAAACGTGAAATCGTCACGCTGATGACACTGGGCGACGACCCGGAAGCCTTAGTCGTTGGCTATCTACGCAACCAGGGGCTGCTGCGTGCAGCGGAAGATTTACAGGCGGTGCAGGTCGACTGGACGGTCGAAGCGGCCGTAGTGGTGACCCGTCACCTGCCAGAAGATTTGGAAGCACGCCTGGGCACGCGCACGGTGACCACCGGCTGCGGGCAAGGCACGGTATTTGGTAAACTGCTTGAACAAACTGCGCTTACCGCACTGCCCAATACCCACCTGGCGCAATCCAGCCTCTATCAACTGCTGCAAAACCTTAACGCCTATAATGAAACTTACCGCAGCGCGGGTGCCGTGCATGGCTGCGCGCTGTGCCGCCAAACCGAGGTGCTCGACTTTGTTGAAGATGTTGGGCGACACAATGCGGTAGATACGCTGGCTGGGCGCCAATGGCTTAAACAAGCCGACAGTGCCAATGCGGATATTTTCTATACTACCGGGCGACTGACATCTGAGATGGTGTTAAAAGTGGCACAAATGGGTATTAGCGTGCTGGTATCACGCTCAGGTGTTACGCAAAAAGGCGTTGAGCTCGCCGAGCGCTTTGGGGTGATGTTGATCGCCCGCGCCAAGGGCCGTCATTTTCAGGCCATCAATACCCAGAGCCGTTTAACGCTAGACGCTATTCCGCCGCGCCCATCCCATGCCCGTTCATCCAAAGAGGCAAGCTCATGATCCCCACTCAAGAACTCACCGGCATGATTCTCGCCGGCGGCGAAGGGCGACGAATGGGAGGCCGCGACAAAGGGCTTGAGCCATTCGCAGGTTTGCCACTCGTTGCTCATGTAGTGAAACGCCTTGAAGGCCAAGTAGCCGAGCTGCTGGTTAACGCCAACCGCAATGCCGACGCCTACCAATTCTTTGCAGACCGTGTGATTGCTGATCTCGCAATGGACGGTGTCGAGGGCGGCTTTAAAGGGCCATTAATGGGCATCTATAGCGGCCTGCGCGCGGCAAAAACCCCCTGGCTATTAGTGGCCCCCTGCGATTCCCCCGCCCTACCCGACGATTTAGTAGCGCGCATGGTGGCAGGTATTGCCTCAGATAATGGCGAGCATGATATCGCCGTAGCCTTTGACGGTGAACGGCTACACCCCGTGGTCGCGTTACTACGCACGTCGCTCGCCGATGATTTGGCCGCAACGCTTGCCCAGGGCGAGCGCAAGATCGACCGCTGGTACGCCCGTCACGACTGGTGCAAAGTCGATATGTCGGACTGCCCTGAGGCTTTTGCCAACCTTAATACGGAAGAGGAGAAGCTGAGCCTGGAAAAATTACTAATGGGATCTTCGAGCCAGGAGGTGAAATGACCCTCTCCTGCTTTGATCTTGGCGAACAGATGATTAGCGTAGACGAGGCGCGCCAAGCGCTCGCCACGCTTATTGCGCGCCCGCTGGGCAGCGAGCAGATCCCTTTGGCGCAGGCTCATGGCCGCCGCCTGGCCATCACCGTTCAAGCTCCGATTAACGTGCCGCAAAACACCAATGCAGCGATGGATGGCGTAGCGTTGGCTTTACCTAAACAAGGCGTTGGGGCTAAACAAACCCATTGGCCTCTGGCAGGTGAGGTGTTGGCCGGGCAGTATCGTCGCGAACGGGTGCCAGCAGGTTACTGTGTACGCATCACCACCGGCGCACCCTTACCGCCGGGCACCGATACAGTGGTGATGAGTGAACAGTTGAGCGAACCGCTAGATGAGCAGCCTGATCATGTGATCATTGAGTCGCCTGAGCTACTCAAGCATGGCCAGCATGTTCGTCAGGCTGGCGAAGATATTGCCATTGGCGACACAGCACTGCCTGAAGGGGCACGGCTGGATGCGGCATCCCTGGGGCTTTTAGCCTCCTTGGGCTATGCCGAAATAACCGTGTACCAACGACCAAAAGTAGCGATCTTCTCCACCGGCAATGAAGTTACTGCGCCTGGCGAGCCGCTACCCCAGGCAGGTATTTACGACGCCAACCGTTTTACGCTGATAGGTCTTCTCACAGAACAGGGCGCCGAGGTGATTGACCTGGGCATTCTGCCGGATGACTTAGTGGCGACCAAAATGGCCCTTGCACAGGCCGCCCAGCAGAGCGATTTGGTGATCACTAGCGGCGGCGTATCGGTGGGCCAAGCTGACTTTACCCGCGCTGCTTTGGAGCAACTGGGCCGTTTAGCCTTCTGGCGCGTGGCGCTGCGCCCAGGGCGCCCAATGGTGTGTGGTTGGCTGGGTGAAACACACACGCCGTTTGTTGGCTTGCCCGGCAATCCAGTAGCGGTCATGGTAACCTTTCTACAGTTTGTTACGCCGCTGCTGGATCGGCTTCAGGGGCAGTTAGTCGCACCACCCCAGCGCCTTAATGCGGTTGCCGATAACACTTTAAAAAGCCGTTTCAAACGCACTGATTTTATTCGCGGCGTCTACCATACTGATGAGCAAGGGCAGTTACACGTGCGTAGCACCGGCGCCCAGGGGTCGGGTATTTTAACCTCGATGGTGGCTGCTAACTGTTTGATTGAGCTTGCCGATGATCAAAACGGCGCTCAACCAGGCGAGGTAGTCAGCATACAACCACTAACGGGATGGCGATGAGCGAGCAACGATCCGCACAACCACTTGACCAACAGCGGTCTCAATCGCTGACTGACCAGCAACTGATCGACGACTTTGGTCGGCGCATTAGCTACGTGCGTATTTCGGTCACCGATCGCTGCGATTTCCGCTGCGTGTACTGTATGAGCGAGGAGATGACGTTTCTGCCCCGCGCCCAGGTACTCACGCTGGAAGAGATCGCCATGGTCGCTCGTGCCTTCACTGAGCTTGGCGTTGAGAAGATTCGCCTCACCGGCGGTGAGCCGTTAGTGCGCCGCGGCATAGAGCAACTGGTTGATGAGATCGGTGCAATGCCGGGCCTCACAGACTTCACCATGACCACCAACGGTGCCAGCCTGCGCAAGCATGCCAAGCAGCTTTACACCAGCGGCTTACGGCGGTTGAATATCAGTCTTGATTCACTGGATGCCGAGCGCTTTAAGCAGCTTACCCGCACCGGCGATTTAGCCAAAGTGATCGATGGCATTCACGCTGCCAAAGAGGCTGGCTTTAAGCGTATTAAGCTCAACGCGGTGATCTTAAAAGGCCGCAACGACGACGAAGTGATCGACCTGGTTACCTTTGCCCGCCAGAATGGCCTTGATATTAGCTTTATTGAAGAGATGCCGCTGGGCGATGTTTCTGACCACTCACGGGCAGAAACCTTCTACTCCAGTGATGATGTCCAGTCCCTGATTGAGTCCCGCTACCCGCTGACGCCTACGACCGAAACCACCCCAGGTCCATCGCGCTACTTTAAAATGGCCGACAGCGACAGCCGCGTTGGGTTTATCTCACCCCATAGCCACAACTTTTGCGATACTTGCAACCGCGTGCGCGTCACTGTGGAAGGTCGCCTGCTGCTTTGTTTAGGCAACGAGCACTCGGTGGATTTGCGCGCCGTGCTGCGCCGCCACCCCGGCAATATGCAGGCGCTGAAAGAGGCCATCATTAACGCTTTGCCACTGAAGCCCGAGCGCCACCACTTCACCACCGATGGCGATGTGCAGGTGGTACGCTTTATGAATATGACCGGGGGTTAATCGTTGGCAGTTTTAGCAGGAACAGCAAAATTAAAAGTGCCGGTACATATCGTTACCGGTTTTCTTGGCAGCGGCAAAACCACGCTTATCCACCGCCTCATAGAGCAGAAGCCTGTGGATGAAAAGTGGGCCATTCTGGTAAATGAGTTTGGTCAAATCGGTATCGACCAAGCCATGTTTGACGCCCGCGATGACGTCGTTATCAAAGGCCTGCCCGGTGGCTGCCTATGCTGCCAGCTCGCCTTTGTGCTGCAAGCGGCACTGGTTAATTTATTGGCACGCAGCAAACCCGACCGGGTTATTATCGAGCCCTCAGGCCTTGGTCACCCCGCAGGCCTATTAGATCTTCTGCGCGGAGAGGCGTTTGATGCGTTCGTTGAGGTGCGCGATGTGATTGCCACCCTCGACCCGCGCCGTCTTGATGACTCTCGCGTTCGCCAGCATGACACCTTTCGTGACCAGCTCGATATGGCCGATGCGGTAGCGCTCACCATGCTGGATCAAAGCACGCCAGAGCAGTTATCGGCTGCCAACGACTTTGTGGCGCAGCGCTGGCCGCCACGCAAATGGGTGCAGGAAGCACCTCAAGGCGAACTGCCCATTTCACTATTAATCCAGAGCGGCCATGCCGCCGCAGGCGCTATAAGCATACCCACCAACCATCAACAGTTGGCCGCAGCACCCAGCCTAGAAGGCTCATTTTTCGACTTCCCTCCCCCGCCAGGCAAACCACAGCGCGAAACCGGCACGGCACTCGGCTATACCAGCACGGGTTTACGCTGGCATCCGAGCGATCAATTCGACCTGGATCAGCTGGCCGCCTACTTAGCAGAGCTACCCAGGGAAGCGCGCATTAAAGGCGTGTTCCATACCAATCATGGCTGGAAACGCCTTAATCGCATGGAGGGTACGTTAAGCGTTGAAAGCTGTGTTTGGCGGCAGGATTCTCGCCTGGAAATTATCTTGCCCGATCCATTAAATGTTCCACATACTGACCTTGAAGCACGCCTGATGGGCCTAGCATGCTAATGAGTGTTAATCGCTAAGCATCAATCTTTCAAATGCCTCAGCCGTGACGGGATGCCCAAATAGATAACCTTGATAAGCATGGCAGTCGTGTGCCAAAAGCCACGCCTGCTGCGCTTCGGTTTCTACGCCCTCGGCGATTACTTCCAGGTTAAGGCTCTCTGCCAACGCAATAGTACTCTCCACAATGGCCGCATTAGCCTGACTTTCGAGCACCTGCTGTACAAATGATTGATCAATTTTTAATTGATCCAGCGGCAGCTGAGCCAAATAAGCAAGCGATGAGTAGCCAGTGCCAAAGTCATCGAGCGAAAAGCGCACTCCTTTTGCCTTGAGGTGCAGCATTTTTTCGCGAGCATCATCACGCGCTTCCACAAACAGTGATTCAGTCACTTCAAGCTTTAAGCGATTGAGAGGAGCTTGGGTACGTGCAAACACGCCTTCGACGCGCTTTAAAAAGTTCTCATCACGGAACTGCATCGGGCTGATATTTACCGACACCGTTAACCCACTAAATCTAGGGCTCTTGGCCCAACGAACCAACTGATAACAGGCATCTTCCAATACCCATTCACCCACATCGTTGATCAGCCCATTACTTTCTAGCAATGGAATAAATTCACCTGGCGACACCATCCCGCGCTCGGGGTGCTGCCAGCGTAGCAGCGCTTCCACGCCTGTTATCGAACCTAGATGGTTAACTTGGGGCTGATAATAAAGCTGCCACTGGTTCTTAGCGAGCGCTTGCCTCAAGTCAGCCTCTAACTTCACATGAGCCAGCAGTGCTGTTTGCATCTCTGGATCAAAAAAACACACGCTATGGCGGCCATTACTTTTTGCTTGAAAGAGCGCCATATCCACTTGCTGCAGATAATCATCCACCTTGTGCTGACTATCTGCCAAGACAGTAATGCCGATACAACCACTAACCGTAATAATCTCGTCAGCCAAAGTGATAGGACTAGCAAGCTGCATTAATAATTTATGTGCAATGCCTTCAGCAAGCTGAGCAGTTTGTCCGGCGCTACTATCAACGCCTTCAATTAACACTGCGAACTCATCGCTACCTAAACGCGCTAAGGTATCCGTATCCCGCAGCATTTGGCCTAACCTTCGCGCCACACCTTGCAGTAACTGGTCGCCGTTGTAGTGACCCAAGGTGTCATTGATCTGCTTAAAGTTATCTATATCGATAAATAACAGCGCACCGCAGCGCTGATGGCGCTGTAGCTCTTTTAGCGCAGCTTCCATGCGATCCATAAATAGCCGACGATTGGCGAGTCCTGTTAACGGGTCATAAAAGGCTAATTGATGTATCTCCTGCTCAGCAGCTTTTCGCTCACTAATATCGCTCATCGTGGCGACGTAATGGGTAAGCACTCTCGTTGGGCTGTATACGGCGCTAATGGTTAACCACTCAGGAAAAAGCTCACCATTTTTGCGCTTATTCCAAATCTCACCCTCCCAATTACCGGTTTTGGCAATACGCTTCCATAAGCGCCTATAAAATGCGTCATTATGGTAACCCGAACTAAACATCCGCGGATTTTTACCGATGAGATCGACTTCATCGTAGCCAGTAATTCGCTTAAAGGTGTCATTCACCTTGATAATTGAGCCGTGTGCGTCGGTAATCAGAATCCCTAAATGCGTTTGAAACGCAGCAGCAGCCACTTGTGCTTCGGCACGGGCTTCTTCACGCTCTTCTATACGCTGCTGTAATTGATGGGCTAATGCTAAGCGGTTGAGATAATGGCGCACTCCCCAGGCACCTAGCAGCGTAATTACCCCCATGACCAGTAATAAAATCAACACCCGCTGCCGCCAGCCCGACAACAATTCATGTAGATCAATACCCACCACCGCCAACATGGGATATTCACCTACCCGCTGCATATGGAACAGTCGCTCACGTCCATCAATGGGCGATAGCGCTTTGAATGACCAGAAAGACTCTCCGCTCACTACTCCTTGTAACGCTTGAGAATTCTCAACTTTCATGCCGATGGAAAAGCGATCACTTGCAGGGTGTCTAGCAATTAACTTTGAATCAGAATCAATCAGTGCAATGCTTTCGCCGTCATATACGTGCATTTGTTGTAAGGCATCGGCAAATACTCGTGGAGCAATACTAGAGATTACCAAACCCGCAAAGTCACCACTTGAGGTATCTAACCGCCGACCATGGTACAAATAATAAGCTTGGTCACGCTCAGACCAGTGTAGCGGGGTAATTATTTCCTGCTGACCTCCTTGTTTAAAAGCATTAAAAAAACGTGTGTTGCTGATATCAACCCCAGCACTTCGGGTCCCCATACTACTTGCCAATACTCGGCCAGTAGGCGCTAGAACGGCTATTTCATCCGTCATAGGCACATACATCTTAAGATTGTCTAACGCCCGCTGAAGAGCCTGAGTGTTATCTTCATCAGGCATCCCCTGCATAGCTAATAATTCACCAAGGCCAAATAGTGCCTGTCCACTTTGCGCAAATACCCCTTTTGCCCACTCGGTGACGACATTGGCACGCGCTGTAATCTGCGACTCGGCAGACTCGATTTCCTGCTTATACTGTTCACGAAGTAACCAGCCAAACAGCAACATGGTGATGATAAGTGCCAGCAGGTAAAGCGCTATTACTTGCCACCGCTGTTGGTGGTAGCTTTTGCCTGCCTTTAAAGCTTCATTATTTACATCAGTCGTAATGATAGACATCGCAGAGAAGCCTTATTCAGGCGCCTTACCAGGACACCTGATACAGTGTAAAAAAGGAACCAGAAACGCCACACCACGCTCGCGGACACATAACTTATGCGATATTGACGCGGTGCATTTGTGATGTATATCAGTTTTTCTCGCGGGTGATTGGTTAAAAAGCGTGACGTTACCTATTGATTGTCTATTTACCAAGGAGTGTTATGGCATCGCTAGGGCAAATGAGCGACTACGAAATACGCTTAATCCGCATTTTTAAAACGGTCGTTGAGTGTGGCGGCTTCACCGCTGCAGAGACAACGCTTGGTATTAGCCGCTCGGCGATTAGCCAACATATGAATGATTTAGAAGGACGGCTGGGCTTTTCCCTCTGCCAGCGTGGCCGGGGTGGCTTTAGCTTAACCGAAGAGGGAAAAGAGATTTATCAGGCGGGTTTAACACTGCTTACCGCACTGGAAACGTTTAAAAGCGATGTTAACGCCCTGCATCAAACCATTAAGGGCGAGCTGAATATCGGTATCACCGATAATCTAGTAACGCTACCCGCCATGCACGTTACCAATGCGCTCGCCGAGCTTAGCGCGCCGGAGCATGAGGTGACGCTACATATTCACATGGAGCCCTCTGACGCTGTTATTCGAGGTGTGATGGATGGTCACCTGCATGTTGGGGTAGTGCCCGCCGTCAACCTGCCCACTAGTTTAGAAACCCGACATCTATACGACGAGCCATCGTATCTTTATTGCGCCGTAGGGCATCCGCTGTTTGCTGAACGCGATGAAGTGCTCCTTTTTTCTGACATCGCCCCCTACCCGGCTATTTCGCCGCGTTATCCGCTGCCTTTTGAGGCACGCCAAGCCCATGATGCGCTCAGCCTGCGTGCTTCCGCATCAGATCGCGAAGGTGCCGCCTTTTTGATCCTCACCGGGCGTTTTATAGGCTTTCTACCAGAACATGTCGCCGCTCAGTGGGTGGCAGCGGGCAAGATGCGAGCCCTGCATATTGCCACGCAGCACTACCGTATTCCCTTTGTACTCATCACCCGCCACGACCGCCGCGCCAACCGCGTCGTTGATGCTTTCTTAAGCTTGATCAAAAGCAGTTAGCACGAAAACCCGGCACAATGCCGGGCTTAAAGCGTAAGTCACTTTTACACTTTTTAGCGTGGCTCGATTGCCTCGCTGGCCATGATCGGCGCGGGCCCAGCTTGTGGAGACGATGCCAACACTTGGCTTGCCACATAGTAAACAATCGCACCAAGCGCTGAGCCAGTAAACCAGCCGTAGTCGTAGAACCAGTTCATAGTGCCAGTTAGCAGTGACAGTAACGTCAGCGCCACTGGCACGCCAAACGCGATGAAACCGGCAGTATTGACGGCGGGATAAGCATGATTATCCATATACAGACTAGGTACATCCAAGCGCTGCTTCTTAATCAAGAAATAGTCTACCGCCATGATGCCAGCAATCGGACCCAACAGACTTGAATAGCCTAATAGCCAATTGGAGTACATTTGCTCAAGTGAGACTCCCGGAGGAATAACACCCGCTTTTTGCAGCAGGTCGTAGCCCATTAGCAGCACGCCCACTGCTCCCGTTAAAAGCACACCGCGGGTATGGTTAATTAATTTAGGGGCAATATTTTGGAAATCGTTGGTGGGAGAGACAATATTAGCGGCAGTATTAGTAGAGAGGGTGGCGATGATTATTAACAGCATCGCCAGCACTACCCAAAAAGGGCTATCAATCATGCCAATCAGATTGACCGGATCAGCGATCGTTTGGCCTACCAACGACTCCGATGCGGCGGTTAATACTACGCCGAGCGCGGCAAAAAAGAACATGGTTAGCGGAAGACCAATCACCTGACCAACAATCTGATCTTTCTGGCTTTTTGCAAAGCGACTAAAATCGGGGATATTAAGCGATAGCGTTGCCCAAAAACCCACCATGGCAGTTAAGCCTGCGAAGAAGTAACCGTAAACAGATGCCCCTTCTGGGCGCGATGGCGGCTGTGCGAGAAGCTCGGTCATCGACATATTCGGCCACGCCCACATCATTAAACCGATCCCCACCGCTAACAACAGCGGCGCTGCCAAGGTTTCCAGCCATTTAATCGACTCTGCACCGCGAATCACCACATACAGATTCATCGCGCCGAAGGCAAAGAAGCCGATAACTTCGCCAATGCCCCCCATGGCAGCCCAGGCAGGGATCAGCTCAGAAAGTAATAGGTGAATTGCCAAACCGCCAAACATCGTCTGGATACCAAACCAGCCACAGCCCACTAATGCACGCACTAAGCAGGGTACATTGGAGCCTAAAATGCCGAATGAGGAGCGTAAAACAACCGGAAATGGGATGCCAAATTTCGTGCCGGGAAAAGCATTCAGAGTAAGGGGAATCAGCACAATGATATTCGCCAAGAGAATAGCGAATAGTGCCTCCCCTACACTTAATCCAAAATAAGCAGTTAATACGCCGCCTAGCGTATAGGTAGGCACACAAATCGACATGCCCACCCACAGCGCTGCAATATTCCACTTACTCCAGGTGCGCTCGCTGGCTTTTGTAGGCGCGATATCTTCATTAAAACGTGCGCTACTGCGTACATCGTTGCCTGCATCAAGCTCTATTAGTCCGCCTCTATCCACCATTCGAGAGGTTGTTCCCGTCATATTGTGCCTCCTCAGCAATGTGTTGCCCTGCCACGCTCTTATTCCAGCCTTCACGGTAAGTAGAGCTCTTAAGTACGGCTCTTAGAAATACCAAAGCAATAAGCGTGCCCAGTCCCTAAGGCGCACCCATTAACTCACTGATTAAAAAGCTGCCTTACAAGACAACAATATTATTGTTAGCTGGTTACTTTAAATATTGGCTTTCCCAAACCAAGGCCAATTAAGCAAAGCTAGGCCAAAAAAAATATTTGCACCAATTTAAAACAACAAAATGCCAAAAACATCCCCCATATTTACATCAAGCTAATGATTTAAAAGAATTAAAAATATTTACCAAAACAGTGCACAGGTTCACCAAAAAAGTGAGCACCCCGAAAATTAATAATAAAAACAAGCAAACTCAATGAGTTAAAAGAAAATTAAAAAACACAAAGCATTAACTTGCTAAAACCATCCACCCAGAGATACTTTTAATAAAAGCTGTCAGTATCGACAGCTTTATAATAATAATTCTTATTCCCAGAATAAAGATATACACCAATAATCAGAGGAAGCGTCTGATGCAGAAGATGAAAATCGGTCTGATTCAAATGGGCCTGAAAACCAGCACTGATCTCGAACCTGACGCCATTCGTGACGCGATGAACGAAGCACACCTGCCGATGATTAAGCAAGCGGCTGACCAGGGCGTGCAGGTGTTGTGCTTTCAAGAAGTCTTTAACCAGCCCTACTTCTGCCCTAGTCAGGACGGCAAATGGTACGCCGCCGCTGAGCGCGTGCCAGAAGGCCCCACCTGCCAGATGATGCAGAAGCTCGCGGCTGAACACAGGATGGTGATCATTGTCCCCATCTACGAAGAGACCGAGACTGGCGTTTACTACAACACCGCAGCGGTGTTTGATGCCGATGGTAGTTATTTAGGCAAATACCACAAGACCCATATCCCCCAAGTCGCCGGATTTTGGGAGAAGTTCTTCTTCAAGCCAGGCAACTCCAACTGGCCGGTATTCGATACCGTCTACGGCAAGATCGGCGTGTATATTTGCTACGACCGTCACTTCCCCGAAGGCTGGCGAGCGCTTGCTCTCAACGGCGCTGAGGTAATCTTCAACCCCTCCGCCACCGTGGCCGGGCTATCCCAATATTTATGGGAGCTGGAACAGCCCGCCTCAGCGGCCGCCAACGGCTGCTTTATCGCTGCGATCAACTGGGTTGGAACCGAAGCGCCCTGGAATATCGGCGACTTTTACGGCTCCAGTTACATCGTTAACCCGCGCGGCAAGATCGAAGCCCAGGCCAGCGAGACCGACGACGAGCTGCTGGTACACGAGATTGATCTGGATATGGTGCGCGAGGTGCGCAACAACTGGCAGTTCTTCCGCGACCGCCGCCCCGAGACCTATACCCGCCTCACCGACGGCGAATAAGCCACCTCAGTCAATCACTTAAGGAGCGAACCATGAGCTTATTGATCAAGGGCGGCACCGTCGTCACCCACGCCGATACCTACCGCGCAGACGTGCTCTGCGTCGATGGAAAAATCCATGCCATCGGCACCGATCTGGAGACCCCCGAAGGCTGCGAGATCGTCGATGCCAACGATCAACTGGTGATGCCCGGCGGCATCGACCCCCACACCCATATGCAGATGCCGTTTATGGGCGCGGTGGCCAGCGAGGATTTCTATACCGGCACCGCCGCGGCCATGGCGGGCGGCACCACGACGATTATCGATTTTGTGATTCCCAGCCCAGGCCAATCACTGCTGGAAGCCTTTGCAACCTGGCAGGGCTGGGCGGAAAAAGCGGCTACCGACTTCGCTTTCCATGTGGCGATCACCTGGTGGGATGAGAGCGTCAAAGAGGAAATGGGCACCCTGGTACGCGACCACGGGGTCAACAGCTTCAAGCACTTCATGGCCTACAAGGGCGCCATCATGGCCACCGATGACATTCTGGTGGAGAGCTTTTCCCGCTGCCTGGAGCTGGGCGCGGTGCCCACCGTGCATGCCGAAAACGGCGAGCTGGTCTACCACATGCAGCAGAAGCTGCTGGCCCATGGCATCACAGGGCCGGAAGCCCACCCGCTTTCCCGCCCACCGCAGGTGGAAGGCGAAGCCGCCAGCCGCGCCATTCGCATTGCCTCCACCCTGGGCGCGCCGGTCTACCTGGTGCACGTCTCCACCAAAGACGCGGTGGATGAAATCGCCTACGCCCGCCAGCAGGGCCACCCGGTGTTCGGCGAGTGCCTGGCGGGCCACCTGGTGATCGATGACAGCGTTTACCAGCACCCGGACTGGGCCACTGCTGCCGCCCATGTGATGAGCCCGCCATTCCGGCCCAAAGGCCACCAGGAAGCACTCTGGCACGGCCTGCAATCTGGCAATTTACAAACCACTGCCACCGATCACTGCTGCTTTTGTGAAGAGCAGAAAGCCGCCGGAAAAGATGACTTTACCAAGATCCCCAATGGCACCGCCGGGGTGGAAGATCGCCTAGCGGTCATCTGGGACGAAGGCGTCAATACGGGCAAGCTCTCGGCCCAGGAGTTTGTCGCCGTGACCTCCACCAACACCGCCAAGATATTCAATCTCTACCCGCGCAAAGGAGCGATTCAGGTGGGTTCGGATGCGGATATCGTGGTGTGGGATCCTAACGGCACCCGCACGATTTCTGCCAAAACCCACCATCAAAATGTTGATTTCAATATCTTCGAGGGCAAAACAGTGCGTGGCATTGCCCGCCATACGATTAGCCAAGGCAAGTGGGTATGGCGCGACGGCGACCTACGCGCCGAACGCGGTGCAGGCCGCTACTTGGAACGCCCTGCCTACCCCGGTGTGTTCGAGCTGCTGGCCAAGCGAGCCGAACTGAACGCCCCAGTCGCCGTTAAACGATAACCGGCGCTTAATAACTGTTGTTTCTATAAAACAGCGGAGGCTCTACCGTGACTAGCCAACTGAATCATCTACCCAGCGCAAAAGAGGTCGGTACTTACGACCCAGCAACGCTTGCAAGCAACTTTAGCGATCTTCATCCACCGTTGACCCAGCGCCAGGCGATCATCGAAAGCCAGCGCTGCCTTTACTGCTATGACGCGCCCTGCGTCGAAGCCTGCCCATCGGATATTGATATTCCAAGCTTTATTCGCCAGATCAGCGAGAACAATATCAACGGCGCGGCGGAAACCATTCTGGAAGCCAATATCCTAGGTGGCAGTTGCGCCCGGGTGTGCCCCACCGAAATTCTCTGCGAACGCAGCTGCGTGCGTAATCACGATGCCGAGTGCCAGCCAGTGCTGATTGGCCTGTTACAGCGCCACGCCACCGATAACATGCAGTTCGATAGCCACCCCTTTAAGCGCGCTGCCAGCACTGGCCGACATATCGCCGTGGTCGGCGCCGGGCCTGCAGGGCTCTCCTGCGCTCATCGCCTTGCAATGCTAGGTCATCAGGTGACGATTTTTGAAGCTGAGCAGAAGCCTGGCGGGCTCAACGAGTATGGCATCGCCCGCTATAAAATGACTGACGACTTTGCCCGCAAGGAAGTGGCGTTTTTGCTTGAAATCGGCGGTATCGACATTCAGTACGGCCAGCGCCTCGGATATAACCTCGAACTTGCTACTCTGCATCAACAATATGACAGCGTGTTTCTAGGCTTGGGACTCGGCGCCAGCCGTTTATTAGGCCTTACTGGAGAAGACGCACCGGGCCTGATGCCTGCCGTGGATTACATCAAAACCCTGCGTCAAACCGATGACTTAAGTAGCCTTACAGTGGCCAAACGCTGCATCGTCATCGGCGCAGGCAATACTGCCATTGATATGGCCACACAAATGGCACGCTTGGGTGCAACCGACGTCACGTTGGTCTATCGCCGCGGCGTTGAGGCGATGTCCGCGACTGACCACGAGCAGGAAATAGCAAAGGCCAACGGTGTGCGCATGGTCACCTGGGCGCAACCTGACGAAATTTTACTGGATGGTCAAGGTCGAGTGGCGGGCATGCGCTTTGCCAAGACGTCGGATCAAGCTGGGCGATTAACGCCAACCGGGGAAAACTTTGAGATCGCCGCCGACGCCATTTTCACCGCCATAGGCCAGGGCTTCGAAGGCGAAAGTCTACGCGATGCCACCGCCGCTGAGCTCGCTCGCGACGGCGAACGCATTCATGTTGATGAGATGTTCCAAACCTCACTACCCAATGTTTACGCTGGCGGCGACTGCGTAAAACCCGGCCAGGATCTCACCGTACAAGCCGTGCAACACGGCAAGCTGGCTGCCCACGCCATTCATCAAGCGCTTGCCGCCAAGCAGGAGGCCGCATGAACACGACGCCTTTCAATACCCTCTCTTTTCCAGGCAAGAAAAACAGTGGCGACAGCGTCGTTAACGGCGTTGACCTGTCGGTGAATTTTGCTGGCATCAAAGCCCCCAATCCATTCTGGCTCGCCTCGGCACCGCCCACCGATAAAGCCTATAACGTGGTTCGAGCCTATGAGGCTGGCTGGGGCGGCGTGGTATGGAAAACCCTCGGCGAAGAGCCAGCGGCCGTTAACGTCTCCTCACGTTACTCTGCCCACTACGGCAAGAACCGCGAGGTGATTGGCTTTAATAATATCGAGCTAATTACCGACCGTTCGCTGGAGATCAACCTTAAAGAGATCACCCAGGTGAAGAAGGATTGGCCCGACCGCGCGCTAATCGTCTCCATCATGGTGCCCTGTAATGAGGAAGCCTGGGCGTATATTCTTCCACTAGTGGAAGCCACCGGCGCGGACGGCATTGAGCTCAACCTGGGCTGCCCCCACGGTATGCCGGAGCGCGGCATGGGTGCGGCGGTAGGCCAAAACCCTGACCTTATCGAGAAAGTCACCTACTGGTGTAAGAAGCACTACTCCAAACCGGTGATTGTAAAACTCACCCCCAATATCACCGATATTCGCGTCGGTGCCCAGGCGGCGCTGCGGGGTGGGGCCGATGCGGTCTCGCTGATCAACACTATCAACTCGATCACCAGTATCGACCTGGACAACATGGTCGCCAAACCCACTGTAGGCCATCAAAGCACTCACGGCGGCTACTGCGGCAGCGCCGTTAAGCCTATTGCCATGAATATGGTGGCGGAAATTGCCCGTGACCCAGCGACGCCAATGCTGCCGATTTCCGGTATTGGGGGTATCTCCACCTGGCGGGATGCGGCAGAGTTTATCGCCCTCGGTTCAGGCAGCGTTCAGGTGTGCACGGCGGCAATGCTCAACGGTTTTCGCATTGTGGAGGAGATGAAGGATGGCCTCTCCCGCTGGATGGCGGAGAAGGGCTACGACTCCATTGAGGCGTTTTCCCGTAAGGCGATACCGCAAACCACCGACTGGAAACACCTGGATATCAACTTCAAGACCATCGCCAAGATCGATCAGGATTTATGTATTGAGTGTGGCCGCTGCTATATCGCCTGCGAGGACACCTCTCACCAGTCGATTGCCAAGCTCACCGAGCAGGATGGCGCCCGGCGCTATGAGGTGATCGAAGAGGAGTGCGTGGGCTGCAACCTGTGCCAAATCACCTGCCCAGTGGAAAACTGCATCACCATGGTACCCCAGGAGACAGGACAACCCTTCCTGGCCTGGGATAACGACCCGCGCAACCCTTTCCGTGTGGCGAGCTAAGCTATCTCATAAGCTATCTCATAAGCTATCCCGTTATCTGCAATCCACCGCCCTCACTATTTGAGGGCGGTCGCATTTCTTGCAACGTGCTGTTCCATAATCGCATAGCGACAAGAGACAGCTTCCTTGAGAGCATGAGAAAATATCGCATATAGAATATTTTCTCATAAAAGGAAGCCTAATGAAGTTCATTGCTATTACTACCACCCTCACTACAACTCTCACCGTAACATTGTTTTTGGCAACTGCCAGCGCGAGCGCCGACCAGCGTATCGCCACCTTCGATTTAGGCAGTCTGGATACTCTTGATGCACTTGGTTTGAGCGAGCAAGTGGTTGGCGTACCTAAATCAAGCCTGCCCGGCTATCTAGAGCACTATGCAGCAGATACCTACACCGATATCGGTGGCCTCCGCTCACCGGATATGGAAGCCCTTAGCGACAGCGAGCCTACTTTGATTCTCTATACCGGCCGTCAGGGCGACTGGGAAGAAGAACTCGGCGAGATTGCCCCGCTGCTCAACACTAGCCTGCAAGGCGACGACTACCGCGCTGCTTTTGACGCTAACGTTCGCGAACTAGCCAGCCAGACAGGGGCTGAAGCAGAGGAAGCCCTTGAAATCCTGCACACCGAGATAGAAACCCAGCGCGAAGCTCTGAGCAACGCTCCCAGCACTTTGGTAGTGACTCATAACGGCGGTAATCTGATGTTAAACCAGCACCCGGTGGTTCACGACGTGCTGGGCGTAGCCGCACTGGAGATGCCCGATAGCGTAACCTCGGAAACCCGCGGTACGCGCACCTTCACGCCCCTTTCTGCTAATGCCATTGCCGAGATCAATCCGGACATAGTGCTAGTGATTGACCGCAGCGCCGCCATTGGTAATGACCCCGCAGATGCCGATGACCTGCGCCAAACCCTGGCAGATGCCGGAGCAGATACTCAACTCGTCATACTAACCCCCGACCTGTGGTATCTCTCTGGAGGGGGCTTGCAGAGTCTGGCTCTGCAGATTGAAGAGGTCAGCAGTGCATTATCCAACGCTCACTGAATGTATTGAGCGATAAAGGTACCCCTTGAAGAGCTCTCTTCAGGGGGTTCTTTCTGGTGCAACCATGACATTGCTGCACCATTTTTATGCTGTGGAAAACAAGCGTGATCGGCCGATGCGCGCTTTAATCCTGATCGCCAACATAATAACCAATTGAAATATTTATATTTATAAAAACACCCCAGGCATCTTGGCATACAAGCTGCAGCGCATTAGCAACCTGAGCCAACGCTGGTTCAGCCAAAATGATTAATAAACAGACAACGGCGTCTGCAATGCTCCTCCTAACTAAGAGGATGTGATTGCAGACGCCGTTTTCGTATTTAAAGGGCAGGAACTGTGCAATGAGCAAAAAATCCCCTTCATCTTACTCACCTGAACGTCGCCACTTCCTGAAAAGCTCCGCCACCGTAGTGGGGGGTACCGCACTGCTCAGCAGTCTGCCGGTTAGCTGGGCGTTTGCCAATGGCAAACCGGAAACCACAGCTGCAAAGCTTGGCTTTATAGCGCTCACGGATGCCGCGCCACTGTTTGTCGCCGATGAAAAGGGATTTTTTGCCAAGCACGGCATGACCGATGTGGAAGTTCTCAAGCAGTCTTCCTGGGGGACCATGCGCGACAATCTGGTACTGGGTTCTCAGCGCAATGGTATCGATGGCGTACATATTCTCACGCCAATGGTCTATCAAATGACCTTAGGCTCCATCACCAATAATATACCTACACCAATGACCATTCTGGCCAGGCTCAACATCGATGGTCAGGGAATCTCGATAAGTAACGAATACCGAGACCTGGCTATCGGCACAGACGCTGCTCCACTCAAAGAGGCACTGGCAGCCAAACGGGATAGAGGCGAAGATGTCCGGGCGGCAATGACCTTTCCTGGCGGCACCCACGATCTGTGGCTTCGCTACTGGATGGCTGCTGGCGGTATTGACCCCAATCGCGATATCTCAACCATCGTCGTGCCACCACCGCAGATGGTCGCCAATATGCGGGTCGGCAGCATGGACGCCTGCTGCGTTGGTGCCCCCTGGAATGGCCAGTTGGTCAACCAAGAGGTGGGCTATAGCGCTGTTACCACCGGCGAATTATGGCCCGACCACCCGGAAAAGGTCTTGAGCCTGCGTACCGACTATGTGGATGCCAATCCCAATGCCACCAAGGCGCTGCTGATGGCGGTTATGGAGGCGCAAATCTACTGTGACCAGCCCGAGAACAGGGAAGAAGTGGCACAGATCTGCTCACGCAGGCGCTGGATCAATGCTCCCGTCGACGACATCATCGAACATATGCGCGGTAACATCGACTACGGCACCGGCCGCGTGGTCGAGAATAGTCCTCACATAATGCGCTTCTGGAACGATCACGCCTCCTATCCGTTCAAGAGCCATGACTTGTGGTTTCTGACCGAGAACATCCGCTGGGGCTACATGCCTCAAAACCTCGACACCCAGACATTGATCAATCAGGTCAACCGCGAGGATATATGGCGGGAAGCTGCCCAAGCACTGGGCGTTGCCTCTGCCGATATTCCGGATTCCACCTCCCGGGGTGTTGAGACCCTGTTTGACGGCAAGGTCTTCGACCCTGAAAACCCACAAGCCTACCTGGATAGCCTTGAGATCAAGGCACTGGCTTAAGCCATGCTGCCTGGGAGACACTCCATGACGACTTCAACCCGTACTGAGACCTTTCACAAACCGACGTTTAATGCTGGCCCTGCGCTAATACGCCTGCGTGACACGCTGGTTAAAAACGTGCTGCCACCCGCCGTCATCCTCGCCTTACTGCTGGGCATTTGGGAAATGCTCTGCTCAAGCCCAACGGCTGCATTACCGCCACCGTCTCAAGTGCTGAGTGACACCTGGGAGCTCATTGTTAATCCGTTTTACGATTACGGTGGTAACGATAAGGGTATGGGCTGGCAGATCCTGGCGAGTCTGGAGCGCGTGGCCTACGGCTACCTGCTTGCGGTAGTGGTAGGCATTAGCCTGGGCGTACTGGTGGGTCAGTCCACCTGGGCACTGCGCGGCCTGGACCCAGTGTTTCAGGTACTGCGCACTGTGCCACCCCTGGCGTGGCTGCCCATCTCACTGGCTGGTTTTCAGGACAGCACCCCATCCGCCATTTTCGTCATCTTTATTACGGCTATCTGGCCGATCATCATCAATACCTCCGTTGGGGTGCGCAATATCCCTGAAGATTACCGTAACGTGGCGCGGGTCATTCGCTTAAACGGCGCGGAGTACTTTACGCGCATTATGTTGCCTGCTGCTGCACCTTATATTTTCTCCGGCCTGCGGATCGGCGTCGGGCTTTCGTGGCTGGCAATAGTGGCCGCTGAAATGCTCATTGGCGGTGTCGGCATTGGCTTCTTTATCTGGGATGCCTGGAACGCCTCCATGCTCAGTGACATTGTCCTCGCCCTGGTTTACGTCGGCATTGTCGGCTTTTTCCTTGACCGCATCGTAGCGTTTATCGGCAACTGCGTTACCCGCGGCACCACTCAAAGTTAATCGAAGGGAGGTTTGATCATGGCGACACACTACCTAAGCGTCGAGCAGGTCGAAATGACCTTTGCAACCAAAGGTGCGACCACTAACGTTTTAAAAGATATTAACTTAGCCGTTGAACGTGGCGAATATATCTCCATTATCGGCCACTCAGGCTGCGGTAAGTCGACCCTGTTAAACATCATTGCCGGATTAACCGAATCCACTTCGGGCGCCGTTATACTTGATGGAAAAGAGGTTAATGCCCCAGGGCCGGATCGCAGCGTGGTGTTTCAAAACCACTCGCTACTGCCCTGGTTGACGGTCTATGAAAACGTCTCACTAGCCGTTAACAAAACCTTTTCTCGCAGCAAAAGCAAAGCAGAGCGGCATGAGTGGGTGCTTAAAAACCTGGATATGGTCGGCATGTCTCATGCACTAAGCAAACGCCCCGCAGAGATTTCTGGCGGCATGAAGCAGCGAGTGGGTATCGCCCGGGCGATCTCAATGGAACCCAAAGTGCTGCTGCTGGATGAGCCGTTTGGCGCACTGGATGCGCTCACCCGCGCTCACCTTCAAGAAGAAGTGATGCGCATTCAGGATGAGCTAGGCAATACGGTGATTATGATTACTCACGATGTGGACGAAGCGGTGTTGTTGTCTGACCGTATCGTGATGCTGACCAACGGGCCCTCGGCACGCATCGGTGAGATTCTGGATATCGACCTGCCGCGCCCACGCAATCGTATTGAGCTGGCGGATAACCCCAACTACAACCACTATCGCCAGGAAGTGCTGCGTTTTCTCTATGAAAAACAGCGCAAAGTGGAAAACCTTGCCGAACGCCGGGAAAAGGCGGTACCCACGAACGCTGCCAAGAAGGCGCGTGCCTAGAAAACCAGTTCTCTCTCTATTGCTCCATTGTCTCTATTGGCCGCCACTTTGGCGGCTTTTTTGTGTTCTCGTGGAAAATGTTCGCTAGCTGGCTCATCTTTTGCTTGTTGTTTGAGTGTTGAAACGATTTTCCCTGTCCACTAGGAGCTTACTGCTATGCACCACTCTGACTATCCGCTTCATGAAGTGCCATTGAGCGCCCGTAAGGGGCTGCTCTCTACGTCTGCGGTGTTGCTCGGCTTTACTTTCTTTACTGCCACCATGTGGGCGGGCGGCACCCTAGGCCAAGCCTTTTCTATTGGTCAACTGCTCTGGATCATACTGATTGGTAACCTGCTGCTGGGTGTATACGCAGCAACACTTGCGTATATTGCCTGCAAAAGCGGGCTTAATTCGGTACTCATGGGACGCTTTTGCTTCGGTGAAAAAGGCAGCAAGCTTTCCGATTTCATACTGGGCTTTACGCAAATCGGCTGGTACGCCTGGGGCACGGCCACCATCGCACTCGTATTAGTACGCACCACTGGGATGCCGGATTGGCTGGAAATCCCCTTAATGGTGCTGTTTGGGTTTGGTTTCTGCGTCACCGCGATGATCGGCTATAAGGGCATGGACTGGCTTTCGCGTTTTGCTGTCCCCGCTATGATGATATTCATATTGATTAGTCTGTTTACAGGGCTAGTGGATGTGCGTGGTTTTACAGGGCTTAGCCAGCAAACACCCACACAGAGCATGAGCGTGGCGGCGGCGGTTACAGTCATTATCGGTACCTTTATTAGCGGTGGCACCCAAGCGACTAACTGGAGCCGCTTTGCGCAAACGCCAAAAATTGCGGTTATCGCGACCATGTCGGCCTTCTTCGTGGGTAACGGCTTAATGGTGCTGACTGGCGCGCTAGGCAGCATGATTTATCAGCAGGCGGATATAGTGGATGTGCTGATCGCCCAGGGATTTGTCACCATCGCTGTGCTGATGCTGTTTCTAAATATTTGGACCACTCAAGATAACACTATCTATAACTTCGCCGTGGCGGGCTGCAATTTGCTGCGCACCGAAAAACGCCGCTTAGTAACGGTAGGCGGTGCAGCCATTGGCACCGTGCTGGCGGTAGGCGGCATGTACAACTTGTTGATACCTTTTCTGGTACTGCTGGGCACTTTCATTCCGCCTATGGGCGGCGTCATCATGGCGGACTTCTGGCTCAAACATCAAGGTCGTTACCCCGCATTGGAGTATGCCCAATTACCCGACTTCAATCGCCGAGGTTTAGCCGCCTATGCGTTAGGCGCGGGAGCAGCGTACTTCTCCCCTTTACTACCGCCATTGGTAGGCGTCGCGGTGGCAGCGGGTAGCTACGCCGTGCTGCTTCGCGTAAACCACGCTACGCTGAGCGATAGCCAACCGTCCATCGCCAAACCATAAGTGAGCCTTGTTTATATGCGCATGCAGATTATTAACGCCCGCTTACGCCAGCGTCCAGAGCTTTACCGACTCGAGGTTGAAAACGGCATTTTTACAGCGATTACCGTACAAGATGCCCCGCAAACGGTGAGCGAAGGGCAGATTGATGCGGGCGCTAAACTCATTTGTGCACCGTTTATAGAGCCGCATATTCATTTGGATGCTGCCCTTACCGCTGGTGAACCCCACTGGAACCAGAGCGGCACGCTGTTTGAAGGCATTGAGCGGTGGGGCGAGCGTAAACCACTGCTCACGGAAGCCGATATTCGCGAGCGGGTACTGAAAACGCTTAATTTGTTAATTGGAAACGGTGTTCAGTTTGTGCGCACACACGCCGATACCAGTGATCCCAGCTTAGTTGGCTTGAAAACCCTGTGCGCGCTGCGTGATGAACTGAAGGATAAGATTGATATTCAGGTGGTTGCCTTCCCACAGGATGGCCTACTTTCTTACCCCGGCGGTGATAGGCTAATGGAAGAGGCGCTGGAAATTGGCGCTGATGTCGTTGGCGGTATCCCCCACTTTGAATACACCCGCGAGCTAGGGGTGGCTTCCATGAAGCGGGTAATCGAGCTGGCAATCAAGTATGACCGTTTGGTAGACGTACACTGCGACGAGATCGACGACCCCAACTCGCGCTTTCTCGAAGTGTTGGCCTGCGAAGCACTGTTTAACGATTTAGGTAGCCGCGTCACCGCTAGCCACACCACGGCGATGCACTCTTATGATAACGCCTACTGCTCCAAGCTTTTCCTACTGCTCAAACGCTCAGGCATCAACTTTGTCTCCTGCCCTACCGAAAGCATTCACCTGCAGGGCCGCTTTGATACCTATCCAAAACGCCGTGGCGTGACGCGTGTTAAAGAGCTAAACGCAGCGGGCATTAATGTCTGCTTTGCTGAAGACTCCATCTTTGACCCCTGGTATTCACTGGGTAATGGCAAGCTTTTAAGAACGCTGGATTTTGGCCTACAT
Source organism: Halomonas sp. (assembly GCF_011050415.1). Taxonomy (GTDB): domain Bacteria; phylum Pseudomonadota; class Gammaproteobacteria; order Pseudomonadales; family Halomonadaceae; genus Vreelandella. The sequence goes on along the minus strand of NZ_DRFS01000019.1, from coordinate 168,664 downwards.
ATTTGCCAAATGATGGGTTATCAGGATTTTAGCCAGGCACTCTCGCTGATTACTGACAACAGTGCACGCACGCTCAACATTGAAGAGCGCTACGGCATCGACGTCGGTAAACCCGCCAGCTTCAACCTGCTAGAGGGTGAGGATGACTACAGCGTGCTGCGAACCCAGGGCGAAGTGCTTCTTTCGGTACGCCATGGTGAGATCATCATGCAGCGCGAACCCGCCAACATCACCACGCCACAGTGGCTTGGCTGACGCTAATAGCTCCTCTGCTCGCTTGAGGGGTTAATCAGTCCCTGGCTGGGCGCTTATAATCAGCGTAAAATGGCTTGGCTGTTATTCAGCAAAGTTCTCAGGGCGGGGTGAAAGTCCCCACCGGCGGTGATGATACCAGCGAATGATGCTGGTTATCTAAGCCCGCGAGCGCTCAAGCTTATTGTTTTTCTTATAGTTTCTTGAGGTCAGCAGATTCGGTGAAAAACCGAAGCCGACGGTGATAGTCCGGATGAAAGAGAACGGCGCCTTAGACATGCAACGTAAAAAGTGGCTTAAGCCACTTTTTACGTTTGCCTGACGAACGGTTCCGCATGCCCTGATTCTGGTACAACTTAACCAAGAGAATGACCATGAATCAGACATTTCCGCTGACGCTTTCGACTCACACCACCTCTCAACGCATTGCGTTTATTATGGGTCATTGGCATCAGGATATCGTTGCGAAGGCCTATAAGGCTTTCATCGCCGAAGTAGAGCGCTGCGGCCTTCATGCCGAGCAAGTGGACACTTTCACCGTTTCCGGCGCTTACGAAATTCCCTTACAAGCAAAAGTGCTGGCAGAGAGTGGCCGGTATGGCGCCATTGTTGGCGCAGGCTTTGTGGTCGATGGGGGTATTTATCGCCACGACTTCGTAGCTCATGCGGTAATCGATGGTTTGATGCGCGTACAGTTAGACACCCAAGTGCCGGTGATCTCCGTCGTATTAACGCCACACCACTTCCATGAGCACAGCACGCATCACGACTTCTACACCCAGCACTTTGTTTCCAAAGGCAGAGAAGCCGCCCAGGCATGCCTAAATACCATCGAAAACCTGCATAGAGCGCGCAAACTAAGCAACGCTTGACCCGTTAAGATTCAGGCCCAGCGAAGCTGGGCCTGTCACGTTTAGCAAATCACCGATGTTAACAGCTGCCGTTTCTTACTCATCATTTTCCCCCTATTTAATATCCAGCAAATAACCGTAAAACGCCGTATTGCGCTGCCAGCCCAGTGATTCATAAAGGTGTTGAGCGCGTTCGTTCTCTACCTGCGTCATTAATATCAAGCGTGCCACACCGTGGTCATGCGCAAGCTGGGTGGCGGCTTCCATCAATGCCCTTCCGGTGCCTTTATCGCGACACTCCGGCAACACGAAGAGATCATTTAACGTCCAGCGCGCATTTAACCCCACCGTGGAAACACCCGGGTACAGCTGCACAAACCCCGTGAGCGCTCCTTCACTACTCTCGCTAACCAAAATAAACGAATCCCCCAACCCCATACGCTGACCTAAAAAATCACGCGCCGCCTGAATATCACTCGGCTGCTTATAAAACTGGCGATAGCCATCTAATAAGCGACTAAGTGCTTCCAAATCATTTAATGCCGCTGAACGAATATTAACCATAACGCCTGCTCCATCGGTGTAGTGATTTAATAGAGTTTGCCGCTATAGTGGCCTAGGACAAAGAGCCACTTATCGCTAAATGGGGGGAACCAGTGAAAAGACGTGATGCTGCCAGCGACTGGGTTGCGGAGGCGCTGGCGCTAAGGCTAACTGCGAATGAAGCCGCCACGCTGGTACAGCAACTTTACCACTCGTTTAAGGAGTGGATTCAACATGGAGAACTGATGGCGGGCGATGCGCTTCCTTCTTCCCGCTACTTGGCAAGCGCTTTGGGTATTAGCCGTAATACGGTGCTGGCCGCCATGGATCGTCTACTAGCGGAAGGATTGCTGATTGCGCGCCAGGGAGCAGGGCTCTATGTGGCGAACCTCCCCGCGCTGTTAACCAGAGACGAGCTTCCACCACCTTTACCTATTCGCTACTCAAGCCGGGGTAACCAGCTATTAACACTAAGCGGAACGTTGAGCCACGGCCATCGCGCCTTTGCCCCAGGCGTCCCGGCGCTCGACCTGTTTCCCCGCGAGCAGTGGCAGCGCCTTCTACGGCGTCACTATTATCACGCGGAAATGTCATGGATGGATTATCAAACCAGCGGTGGTCTACCTGTACTCAAAGCGGCTCTTAGTGACTATCTAAGACTCTCCCGAGCGGTGCGCTGCCAACCAGAACAGATTGTGATTACCCAAGGCGCCCAGCAGGCGTTTGAACTGATTACCCAACTACTCACCGATCATGGGGATTCGGTTTGGATGGAGGAGCCGGGATACAGCGGCGCCCAGGCCTGTTTTCTGGCTTCAGGCTTAGTGGTAACGCCCATACCCGTAGATAAAGAAGGATTAAACCCGTCACTTGCCCCAGAGAATGCCCCAGCACCTAGGCTAATTTACGTGACACCCTCTCACCAATATCCTAGCGGCGTTACCATGCCAGTACCCAGACGGTTGGCATTACTAGCGTATGCATCTCGTATTGGCAGTTGGATTATTGAAGACGACTATGACAGTGAATTCCGCTACGACACGCCTCCTACGCCGTCTTTACAAGGCCTAGCGGAACAGGCCTCGGTTATCTATGTGGGCACCTTTAGCAAAGTGCTCTACCCCGGCTTACGCTTGGGTTATTTAGTACTGCCCGACACACTTGCCGAAGACTTTAGGCGAGGACATGCACGACTGCATCGCGAGGGTAATTATCCCGTTCAATCAGCACTGGCAGAGTTTATTGCCAACGGGCACTTTACTCGCCACATCGCGCGCATGCGTACCGCTTACCGACAACGCCAGGCTTGTTTATTCACGGCGTTAGCGCCTGCGGTGGCCGAAGGGCTTCAAGTTTCTGGCGGACATGCGGGTATGCATCTATTGGTTAAACTAGATACTATTGAGCAAGAGGAAAATCTTGTTAAGCACGCCAGTGAAGCAGGCATTACGCTTTCACCTCTTTCTCGCTATTACCTTTCTGAGAATAAGCGCCCTGGTTTAGTACTCGGTTATGCAGGATCGACTGAAAGCGAACTGATGGCGTCGGGTACATGGCTGAGCAACACATGGCTACAATTACCTAAAAGCCAAGTGTCGACTAACTGCATAAGCAGATGACATGCCAGCGTATTCTCTGGATGCATTCTTGTAGTAGTGTATCGTTCTTTATAGGCTTATCTATCAACCAGACAGCAAGGGAACATCACGTTCCCAATGGGGTTAACGTGGTTCAATCGCTCTCTTCGCACACAGAATCCCGCGCCTCACGATGTAAGGCATGGAGCGTGCACATATTTACCGCCAGCGGGGTACTGCTTGGCACGATGGCGCTGCTTGCCCTGGTCGACAATAATCCCGTCGCCTGCCTGCTCTGGCTGGGTGCAGCGATGATGATTGATGGCATCGATGGTACGTTGGCGCGCAAATATGAAGTGAAGACCATACTGCCTCATTTCGATGGTTCAACGCTCGACATGGTCATCGATTACCTTACCTGGGCCTTTATTCCTGCGCTCTTCATCTATTACTTTATTGAATTGCCGCCCAATTTTGCCCTACTAGCAGTGTTTATTATTCTGCTATCATCGATGTTCTGTTTCTGCAATGTCGATATGAAAAGCCAGGATAACTACTTTGTTGGCTTTCCCGCCGCCTGGAATATCGCCGCCGCCTACTTCTATATTCTCGATTTTCCGCCGTTCATTACCTTTGCCGCTATCGTGTTACTGGCCATCCTCACTGTTACCCGGATGAAGTTTCTTCACCCGTTTCGGGTGCGTCTGTTCATGCCGCTCAACATCGCCGTTACGCTTGTATGGTGCGTATGCACGACATCGCTGGTGCTCTCCACCCCCGAGCAAGCTGCTTGGGCATTATGGGGTTGGGGCATTACCTCGGTTTACTTCGTGGGTATGTGTCTGTGGCGTACCGCTCAAGAATGGTTTGATTGATAGGTGAGCAACTAATGAGTAACGATTTTATTGCTCCCGATGGAGATCCCCGCTGCCAATGGTGTGGCGGTGCGGCGGAGTTTCTGCCTTATCACGATAACGAGTGGGGTTTCCCGGTAGATGATGATCAACGGCTATTCGAAAAGCTCTGCCTAGAGAGCTTTCAATCGGGCTTAAGCTGGCGCACGATTCTTAATAAACGCGAAAACTTTCGTGCTGCTTTCCACCACTTCGATTTCCATCAAGTCGCCCATTTTGGCGAAAACGATGTACAGCGTTTATTGCAGGACGCAGGGATTATTCGCCACCGCGGCAAGATCGAAGCGACCATCAACAACGCCCAACGTGCAAAGGAAATGGTCGAGCAGGAAGGCTCGTTGGCCGCGTTTTTCTGGCGCTATGAGCCAGCCGCATTAGCAACGCCACAAACTCAAACCACTTCGCCCGAATCCATCGCCCTTGCTAAAGAACTGAAAAAGCGCGGCTGGAAATTTTTCGGCCCTACTACCGCCTTCGCTTTTATGCAGGCCATGGGGCTGCTCAATGACCACTCGCTAGGCTGCGTTACCCGCGAACGCGTAGAGCATGTGCGGCAACAGTTTCAGCGTCCCACCTAAAGCTATATTAGGAGCGCCCCCCATGAAGCCGAAAATCAGCCTGATCACCCTGGGTGTACATGACCTGCAACGCGCTATCCGCTTTTACCGTGAAGGCCTGGGCCTGCCGGAACACGAAACGGACAGCGACGAGGTCGCGTTTTTTAAAATGGAAGGGGCCTGGCTATCACTTTTCCCACGTGACGCGCTGGTCAGAGATATCGGCATCACTGATGATGCGCCTAACGGTTTCAGTGGTATCACGCTGGCTCATAATGTCGCCAGCCCAGCAGCCGTTGATCAAGTACTTGAACAAGCGGTTGCCGCAGGCGCTGAGCTGATCAAACCAGCTGAAGAAGTATTCTGGGGTGGTTATTCTGGCTACTTCCGCGATCCAGAAGGCCACTACTGGGAAGTCGCCTATAATCCGTTTATGGATTTGACGTGAGGCAATCCGGCCTTATGCCACACCCACCGCATGCTCCTGGGCTTCTTCTACCATCTCGGTGGCAAGCTCTCCCACCGTTCGCACTGCAGTTTCAATGGCTGGTGTTAACGTAAAGGCGTAGCTTAGGCGCAGGCACTGGCGAAACTTACCCGAGGCTGAAAACAGCGAGCCTGGTGCTACGTGAATGTCGCGCTGCGCCAAGCGTTCGTTCAGGCGCACGCAATCCACGGCGGCGGGTAGCTCAACCCATAGCAAAAAACTGCCTTGGGGGTAGCTAATACCCGAGCCCTTGGGGAAGTATCGCTGCACCCAACTGATCATGATATCGCGCTGGCGCTGGTATTGGAGGGTGGCGTATCGAACGTGGCGATCGTAGTGCCCTTTGGCGACGAATTCCGCCACTGCCAGCTGTGGTAGCGTCGCCGAGGCACCGGTGGAAACGTACTTCATATGCAGCGCCTGATCGCGATAACGGCCCGGCGCCAGCCAACCCACTCTTAGCCCTGGCCCCACCGTTTTGGAAAAGCCGCTGCACAGCATCACACGTCCGTCGTCATCGAAGGATTTCACGGTGCGCGGTCTAGGTAGAGTGAATGACAAGTCGCCGTAAATATCGTCTTCGATGATCGCCACATCAAAACGCTGGGCGAGCTGAAACAGCGCCCGTTTGCGCGCCTCACTCATGGTGTAGCCCAGCGGGTTGTTGTGGGTGGGCGTGACCTGTATGGCGCGAATCGGCCACTGCTCCAGCGCCAATTCCAGCGCTTCAAGGCTGATACCCGTTTGTGGATCGGTGGGGATTTCCAGCGCTTTTAAGCCGTTGGCCTTAAGTATCTGCATGGTGCCGTAAAAGCTTGGTGAATCAATGGCCACCACATCACCGGGTTGGGTGAGGGTGCGTAGCGAGATTGCCAGCGCCTCCTGACAGCCGGTTGTGATCACAATATCGTCCGGGTGCAGCAGACAACCAGAGGCAATGGCTAAGCGGGCAACCTGTTGGCGAAGCTCAAGTCGCCCACTCAGTTTGTCGTAATTAAACCCAACCAAGTCATGGCTGCGATGTAAGCCTGCAAGTATTTTCGACAGCGGACGCAGCGTCTCATACTCCAGATTCGGCGCGCCACGCCCCAGTAAAAGCCGGCTTTCATCGCGATGAGTTGCTACCAATTCCAGCACTTGATCCCATTGAGAAACATCCAATGGGCGCTGGGCAGGTCGTGAGACAGAGGGCAGTACCGATGGAACCCGGCTAGGCAGCACGAAATAGCCCGATTTGGGCCGTGACTCGATCAACGCAACATCGATCAGTTGCCGGTAGGCTTCCTGAGCGGTTGAGATACTAACGTCCAGCTCCTGGCACACTGCGCGGATAGAGGGCAAGCGATCACCCACACGGTAAATACCGTGCTCAATACGCTCCCGCAGAATAGTAGCCACCTCTTCATAGCGCGTCATGACACCCTCCCATCCGCCTTCCAGCAACAATACAGATGATCTACTAAGTGACCATACAGAGGTATAAAACACCCATCTGTATCATAAAAATAAAAAAACCTATATCTGTATTCAAATAGTAGCACTGAGTAATCTTGATGAACACATAAACGGAGGGTTAGCTATGCCACGTTTCAGCCTCACTCAGTTTCGCTATCAGCTAAGTTGTCAGCTACACCAGTACCGCCACTACCGCCGTAGCCGCCGCCAGTTACTGACACTTGATGACCGCCTACTTGAAGATATTGGTATTAACCGTACACAGGCGCTAAAAGAGGGGCATAAAGCGTTTTGGAAGCGGACAACCTTTAAAAGAGGGCCTTATGAAAACCGCTGAGTATTACTTGCTCGACGTCTTTACCGACCAGCCGTTTACCGGCAACCCATTGGCAGTATTCCTAGAAGCAGATGGTCTGGCAACCCCTACCATGCAGGCTTTGGCCAATGAGCTTAACCTCGCTGAAACGGTATTTTTAAGTGCCACTACTGGGCCGAATCACTACCCCATGCGCATTTTTACGCCTACCCGTGAACTGCCTTTTGCAGGTCACCCCACAGTCGGCACCGCAAAGCTGCTGGCGGAGCTGAAGCTTGTGAACCATACGAAAGGCGTTGTACTACAGCCCCCCATCGGAGAGCTAACGGTGAGCTATGAACAAGGCAGAGCCACCTTTACGACCGCCCAATCTGCCACAGTAACAGACAGCACGATTGATCGTATCACTGCTGTAGAGCTGTTGGGGTTGGATATTCATCAGGTTATGGGTGATCCCGTAATGTCCTCTTTCGGCCTGCCCTTTCACTTGATTGAGCTGACAGACGTGGCAGCATTAGAGAACCTACGCATCTCTACAGCCACCTGGGCAGATGCGGTTATACCCAGCAATGCCGAGCAGGTATACCTGTATGTGAAAAAGCAGACAAACGATTCACAACTAACAATTCAAAGCCGTATGTTCTGTATGCACGCCAGTCTTTGCGAAGACCCTGCCACCGGCAGTGCCGCAGCAGCTTTGACCGGCTACTTGGCCACACTTCAACCGAACGCCTTGCAATGCACAATTCATCAGGGTGTTGAGATGGGCCGCCCTAGCGTTATCTATACAGCAGCAAATGGCAGTATCAAACCCGGTTTTGTACAGGTAAGCGGTAACGCAGTGGTGGTGGGTAAGGGTGAGTTTTATCTAGAGCAGTAACCAAAAGCTGAAGCAAAAAGCAAAAAGCAAAAAGCAAAAAGCAAAAAGCAAAAAAAAGAGTGCCCACGCTAGCGAGGACACTCGGCTTTTTAGTCAGCTGCTTGCGCTTTTATGCCGCCTGAACCTCAATACGGCGCGTGCGGTGGCTATCTTTCTTGGGCAGCGTTAGCGTCAGCACGCCGTTAGCGATAGTGGCAGTAATAGCATCACTATCCACTTCATGGCTGAGGTTAAAACGCCGCGCAAAACGCTGGCCGCGCACCTCGGCATGCAGCGCGCTCAGCCCTTCAGGCATATTGAGCGCTACCTCGCCCTCCAGGCTCAGCACGTTGTTGTCGAGCTCTATTTTAAGCGTTTCATTGGTAACACCGGGCATATCCGCCACCAGCTTGAGCGCGTTAGACTCCTCAATAATATCCACCGCTGGCAGCAGCGTTTCTTTGCGTCGCTGATCATTACCACGCTGCTGAAGCGGAGAGTGGTTGGATGAACGAACAACGTTATTCATGATTTATTCCTCCTTACCAAGGTTAATAAATATGACTTATGCTGCTTGAACATCAATACGCCGCGGCTTGAGCTCCTCGCGCTTAGGCAGCACGATCTCAAACACACCATGGGCATGGCGTGCCTCTGCCCGCTCGGCATCGAGGCCGTCGGGGAGCGCAATCGCTCTAACAAACTCACCACTGGCGCGCTCACGGCGAAATACCGGGCGTAAACTTCCATCCTCATTGCTGCCCGTCACCGCGTCGCGTTTGCCACGCAGCGTTAGCACATTGTCCTGCACATCAATGGTCAGGTCCGAGGGTGCCAGCCCCGCCGCAAACACATAGACCCTCACGGCATCGTCGCTACGCGCCACGTTGATCATCGGAAAGCTACCTCGCGGCACCGCACGAATATCCATCGCATTCCCGTCGGGAAAGAAGCCATCCAGAAGCTGGCTGAACCAGTCGAACTGCCGAGGCGAACCAGTTTCAAAACGCTTGAGATCATCGAACATATCGAACACCTCCTACGTTAAGCAGATTATGGATAATTGTCATAAGAGGCAGCCTCTTACACAATCCACCGAAGCAGCCTCTACGATTTGAAAAATAGGAGCTGTCAGTCAGTTTTCAAGGGCCTGAATGGCAATTTTTTTCGAATTACAAGTGGGCGCTAGTTTCCGTGCTGGGCATTAACTCATCCCCTTTATACGCCTCAACCAAATGTGACTGCTGCCAAAGCCGAGCCACTAGCTCCTGAATAAAGCTGCGCACAATCAGCGAGGGGCGTCGCCCTGATCGGGTAACCACACAAAACGGTGAGGCAATTTCAACCTGATCTGGCAACAGCGCCTTGAGCTCGCCCCGCTCCACCCAGTGGTTAGCGTAGTAGTGAGGTAAGTTGCCGATAAAGTGCCCACTCAGTATCAGCAGCGCCTGCGCTTCCATATTGGAAGCATGGGCGCCCACCTGAGCATTGGGAAAGCTTTTAAGCTCTTGCAGGTTGGCATAAGGGCGCACCACAAAGGGATGATTTATCACCTCATCGACCGTTAACTGAGTGCTATCGCGGGTAAATAGTGGATGTTTTTTTGCGCAATAAATACCGTGTACTTCGGTATAGATTTGACGGTGCTGCAAGCCTTCCATTTGCGCCGTTTCTGGCAGTATGCCGAGCTGCACGGCGCCGTTGGCGATCTCGCCAATTAAGCGATCAGGGCTACCCACCGTAATGTTAAGGCGTGCTTTGGGGTTTTTGCGCAGGAACTCGCCAATCACCCCCTGTAGGTCAAGGTCCACATCCATAATAGTGTTATCCACCACGCCCAAGCGCAGTGTGCCGTAAACCGAACTGCGCAGCTCACTCATCTCGCTGTCAAAATCATCTACCGATGAGAGCAACACTTTAGCGCGCTCATACACGATAGCGCCCCGCTCAGTCAGTTCAAACCCCTGTCGCCCCCGGTTGCATACGGTGAAACCGACCCGCTCCTCAAGCGCCCGGATATGAAAACTGATCGCAGACTGGCTCATATGCAGCGCTGTTTGCGCCCCGGCAAAGCCGCGATGCTCGGTCACCGCAAGGAAGACGGAAAGGCTTTTAAGATCGGCGGCTGAGAGTTTCATTAGAGTGCTCTACGTTAGTGCAATTCACATCAATAAAATGGGTACGAACATCGAAAGATAACAGTTTTATTGTTGCATGACGCCTGTTTTACTCAAGGTGTTCTTGTTCAGCAGGCCTCCGCCTTTTGATTCGAGTATCACCACCCGAGGAGCATCCCCCATGCAACGCATCCCCACGATTACTGCTGGTCTCCTACTCAGCGTTAGCTTTGCCACGACTGCCCATAGTGATTTGCTAGATGACATTCGCTCAGAGGGCACCTTTACCGTTGGCACTGAAGCGCGCTTCGCCCCGTTTGAATACATTGAAGATGGCGAAATTGTCGGCTACTCCGCCGACATTATGGAATACATCATGGAAGAGCTTGAGGGCGTCGAGCTGATCCGTATGGATCTGCCCTGGCAGGGTATTCTGCCGGGCCTGGAGCGCGAGCGTTTTGACTACGTGATCACCTCGGTCACCGCCACCCCAGAGCGCATGGAGCGTTACCACTTAAGCGCCCCCATCGCCGATGCCACCATGGCCATTCTAAAACGCGCTGGCGAAGAAGATATCAACTCACCTGAGGATATCGCTGGCAAAGTAGCCGCCGCTCAAGCGGGTTCGGCACAGTTGGAAGCACTGGAAGCCTTGGCTGCCGAGCTTGAGGAAGCGGGCACACCGGTCGCCAACATCCGCACTTATACAGGCGTTGACGAAGCTTACGCCGAGCTGGGCACTGGGCGTGTCGATGTAGTGATTAATAGCCTACCCAACTTGCTCGAAGCAGAGCGCACCCGGCCGGAAGTGTTTGAAGTGGTCGGCACCTTCGGCGATCCGGTCTATTTCAGCTGGGCTGGGCGTAACGACGAAGAGAGTGCGTCACTGAATGCGTTTATGGATGAGCAGATTCAACGCCTCAATGAAGACGGCACGCTAAATGAGCTACAAGAAAAATGGTTTGGCGGCCCGATGGATCTGCCTTTAGAACTGCCAGCGGCCGAGTAACACGCCGCGCAGTTCGCTAAGACGATTCACTTCTCTCTAAGGGTGCACCATGTTTGAGATTCTACTCAACCACTACCCTGTGCTGCTTAAAGGCTTGACCACCACCATGGTGGTCTCGCTTTCCGCCATCGCATTGGGCTTGGTATTAGGCGTTTTGCTGGCTTTTGGTTTGACCAGCCGGTACCGCCTGGTGCGCTGGCCCTGCGGGCTTTACCGCAGCTTTTGGCGTGGCACCCCTATTTTGCTGCAACTGCTGTTGGTCTATTACCTACTTCCCGAAATCGGCATTGAGATAGCGCCTATTCACGCGGCCATTTTAACCTTAACGCTGAATACCACTGCTTTTCAGGCGGAAATTTTCCGTAGTGGTATCAGCCATATTCCCGCAGGGCAAATAGAAGCAGCGCGCATGGCGGGCATCTCCGCTTGGCAAACCCGAAGGCGCATTATTATGCCCCAGGTGTTTCGCCTGACCTTGCCACCGTTGACCAACGAGATCATTACGATTCTCAAAAATTCTTCGCTGATTTCGGTGATTGCGGTCACTGAGCTAATGCGCGTCAGCGAACAAATCGCTTCGCGCACCTTCCAGCCATTAGAGACCTATCTTGCCGCTGCCGTGCTTTATCTCGCTGTCAATCTTGTGCTGGCACGCATCAGCGCTTACTTAGAACGCCGTATGAGCGGCGGCCTAGCCACCGAATAGGGGAGTGTCCGCTATGTTAGATATTGCCCTGCTATGGGAAATGCGTGGTCTGATTCTGCAAGGGTTGTGGAACACGCTGTGGATCTGTTTTTTAGGCTGCCTACTCGCGCTTTCGCTGGGGTTGGTGCTTGCAGCGCTAAGGCTCGCTAACCCACGCCTTTTCGGCTACCCGGTGGCCTGCTACGTAGAGATATGCCGTGGCACGCCGCTGCTTATTCTACTGTTTTTACTCTATTACGGCGGCCCCAGCATTGGCCTTCGTCTGGACGCTGAGATAGCTGGTGTCATGGGGATTGGCCTGTATGGCGCAGGATATTTTGCAGAAATTTATCGTGGTGGCTTCAAGTCGATTCCTAAAGGCCAGCTTGAGGCGGCGCGAATGCTGGGCATTTCCCCCTGGCATGCGCTCATTCGTGTTCAGATCCCCCAAATGGCACGCTTAATTGTTCCCCCTGGCACCAATCAACTGATCATATTGGTGAAAGAGTCCGCCTTAATTTCGATTATCTCGGTGGATGACCTGACCAAAAACGCCACCACCATCGTTAACCAAACCTTTCAAGTGATCGAACCCTACCTGGCAGTTGCGCTGCTCTACTGGCTAATCATTGAGCTAATCGCCCGCAGCGGCTATGCGCTGGAAAAACGCTTAGCTAATCGCCAACCGCGCCAAGCCGCCCAACAAGGAGCTACCCCTCATGCCAACGGCTGAAATGCTCTCGCCACCTTTGTCTTCCCGGCCAAAATCAATTGTTGAAGCACACGGTATCAGCAAACAGTTTGGCGATTTGGAAGTGCTGACCAACATCGATTTCAGTCTTGCCCCGTCGGAGGTGGTCTGTGTGATTGGTCCTTCCGGTTCCGGCAAATCGACGCTGCTGCGCTGCCTGGCGTTTTTGGAGCCCTACGATCACGGCAGCGTCTATATCGACGGCCAGCTATTGGGCTATGAAGACCGCAGCGGTAAACGTGTGCGCACCAGCGAAAAGCGCGTGGACGAAGTGCGCGCCCCGGTGGGCATGGTGTTCCAGCACTTTCATCTCTGGCCCCATCGTACCGCGCTTGAGAACGTGACCGAAGCGCTGCGTTTGGTCAATGGTATGTCTCGTCGTGATGCCGATGTAGAAGGCATGGCCATGCTCGAACAGGTCGGCCTTGCCGATCGTGCCGGTCACTTTCCAGAGAGCCTTTCGGGCGGTCAGAAGCAGCGGGTGGCCATCGCCCGGGCGCTCGCCATGAAACCACGGGTAATGTTCTTCGATGAACCCACCTCGGCGCTCGACCCTGAGCTGGTGGGTGAAGTGCTGGATGTAATGAAGAAGCTGGCCGCCGATGGCATGACCATGGTGATCGTCACCCACGAGATGGGGTTTGCCGCCAAAGTCGCCGACCGGGTGATCTTTATGGATCAAGGCCGGGTGGTGGAAAGTGGCCCGCCCTCCACGCTGTTTCGCCAACCCAAAAGTGAGCGCCTGAATCAGTTTCTGAATACCTGGCGCGAGCGTCATATCGATTAATTCGACTTGCATGTACCGATTAGCTAACGCCATTACCACACCCCTGGAGAATCCTATGAGTACTGACACACGCTTTGACCACGCGCGCATTGACCAATTGCCCCACAGTAACAGTGAGCCCTGTGGTCACAATCACACCCTGGACAACCCCATTTCCCCCGATGGCACACCAGTGCTAGGCGAGCGTTACGAAGTCGCCGCCCGAGGAGGCAAGGCAGTACGCCTAAAGGCCGGGCAAACTATCCGAATTATTAACACCCACGGCACTCAGGTATGTGACACCTGGGCGTTTAGCACCGCAAACCCCAATGAATTTATGTCTTGGGAGCATGGCCGCGCCTGGTTGAGTGGGCTGATTCCTCAGGTAGGCGACCCACTGATGAGTAACCGCCGCCGCCCGATTATGACCCTCACCGCAGACACCTCGCCGGGCATTCACGATACGTTGATGGCCGCCTGTGACCTGTTCCGCTATATGACGCTGGGCGTAGAGGGCTATCATGATAGCTGTGCCGACAACCTGCGCTTAGCCATGCAAGCCATTGGCACAGAGGCGCCCGAAGTGCCCCAGCCATTCAACCTTTGGATGAATATTCCGGTTAACGCCGAGATGAAAGTCGACTGGTGCCCGCCGGTTTCAAAAGCTGGCGACTATGTTGAGCTACGCGCCGAGATGGACTGTATTGTGGCAATGTCCGCCTGCCCGCAAGACATCATCCCAATCAACGGTGCAGACTGTGTACCTGTCGAGGTGCATTTCGAAGTTTACGAATAACAAACAACCCTGGAGAACCTAATGCAGAGCCACATCCATCATCCAACTGACAGCTCTCTGTTAGATATCAAGGCGATAGCGAGCGCGGTTAACCCAGAGCGCTTAGCCAATGATTTGGCAACGGTGGCCAAATTTGGTGCTCGTTCAGATGGTGGTGTGGCGCGCTTGGCGCTTGACGACAACGATACCCAGGCGCGGCTCTGGCTGGTTGAGCAGGCCAACGCGCTGGGTGCCACGGCAAGCGTAGACGCCATCGGCAATGTGTTTCTTGATATACCCGGCAGCGACCCTGAGCTTGCCCCCGTGGTTACCGGCAGCCATTTAGATAGCCAACCGGCAGGCGGCAAGTACGATGGTGCGTTGGGCGTGCTGGCCGGGCTTGAAGCGCTCCGCGCGCTTAAACAGGCGGGCTTTAACCCCCGCCGCCCGCTATCGCTGGTAAGTTGGACCAACGAAGAAGGCGCGCGCTTCTCCCCTGGCACCTCGGGTTCAGCGGTCTTTTGCGGCGTGCGCAGGCTTGATGAAACGCGCGAGGTTGAAGACAGCGACGGCGTCAGCCTGGGAAGTGCATTAGACACTTGCTTGGCTGCACTGGACGCCGCCGGTGTGCCACGACGTTCATTGGCAACGCCCATGCACACTTTCCTGGAACTACATATTGAGCAAGGACCAATATTGGAGCGAGCCGGTGCTTCCGTAGGTGTTGTTGAAGGAATTCAGGGCGTTAGCTGGTTTGAAGTAACGGTAACAGGGAGCGCCAACCATGCGGGCACTACCCCGCGTGCTATGCGCCACGATGCATTAGAGGGCGCATGTGCACTGGCAACTGCATTACGGGAAGCCGCGAAAGACAACGAAGACCAAGTGCGCTTTACCATCGGCAAGTTCGCCGTTAGCCCTGGTTCGGTGAATACGATTCCTGACCACGTCACCTTCAGCATTGATTTACGCCACCCCGAAGCGACCACGCTAAAAGCGCTGGAAGCCGAATTCAATCAGCTCGCTCAACAGAGCTGGGCAGGTTGCCAAGCAACCCTTACACGGTTGTCTCGGATTGAGCCCGTCGCGTTTCCCTCCACACTTACCGCCCTGCTTGATAACAATGCCCAAGAGCTGGACATCACTGCGCCGCGGTTAGTATCGGGTGCCTTTCACGATGCCATCCACCTCGCCAATCACTGCCCAACGGCAATGCTGTTTGTGCCCTGTCGCGATGGCCTGAGTCACCATCCAGATGAACATACCGAACTTGATGATGCCGTTGCAGGCACTCAACTGCTGGCCGCCAGCTTGGCGAGCCTAACCCGATAAGGAGAGCAAAATGGCCAACGGAACCGACGGTACTCGCCGCAACGCCGCCACCGGCGAAAGCTACCTACCACGTCAAGAGCCACGCTATCGCGAAATAGCCAGCTTTTTACGCGCGCCGTTAGCCGACACATTGGATGAACTTGATATTGCCCTGGTGGGAATACCCTTTGACGGCGGCGTGAGTAATCGCCCAGGCACCCGCCACGGGCCACGGGAGATTCGCAACCAATCGAGCATGATGCGCAGCCTGCATCATGTTACCCGGCTGGACCCGTTTGCCCAAGCACGTATTGCCGACATTGGTGACGTGCGCTTTTCGTCGATCTATGACCTTGAGCACGTCTCCAACGATATTGCCGCCTACTACAGCGCCATTCGCCGGGCAGGCGTTATCCCGCTAAGTGCCGGTGGCGACCACTCGATTACCTACCCCATCCTACGCGGCTTAGCGACTGATGGGCCGGTAGGCTTGATTCATATCGACGCCCATACCGATACATGGGACGAGTTCCAAGGCTCAAAATTTCATCACGGCGGCCCCTTCCGGCTCGCCTGTGAACATGGCCTGATTGATCCTAAACGCACAGTGCAGATCGGTATTCGCGGCGCACAAAACACCACCCAAGGCTGGGACTACTCCAATGCAACTGGCATGCGGGTAATGTTCATGGAGGAAGTGGATGCACTGGGTATTGAAGCGACAGTTGCTGAAGCACGCCGTGTGGTCGGTAGCGGCCCGGTATATCTATCCTTCGATATCGATAGCATCGACCCCGCCTTCGCGCCTGGCACCGGCACCCCGGAGGTCGGCGGCCTCACCAGCCTACAAGCACTGAAACTAGTGCGCGGCTTTCGCGGCCTGCCGCTGATTGGAGCCGATGTGGTGGAAGTCTCGCCACCCTTCGATCCAAGCGGCAATACGGCGTTGCTTGGTGCCACCGTTATGTATGAGCTGCTGTATTTGTTAGCTGAGCAGGTAGCTACTGATAAAGACTAAGCGCTGTGAAGTTTTAGACCTAGACAACATATCGAACGGTCATCGCGTTAACCCTACAAACAGGGTGGATTACCGCCATTAATAGCCGGCACAATCTCCAGAACACCCAGCATTTCGGTGCCTTCAGACCCGCGAGGCTCCAGCACCAGAACGCCAGCTTCCGGCAGGCTTGTGCCGGAGAGGATGCTTCCAAAAATCATTTGAGCAGGAGTACGGTGGCCAACGAGGACGCGATTCTCTCCCTGTCCCACAGGCTCGCTAAACAGACGACGATGTTCTGACAGCACCCAGTCGAGCCGCCCACGGGCATAATCATCCGCGAGTAGGCTATCCGTTACGCTGACTCTATCGACGCCGAAAGCCAGTTCAGCGGTATCACGCGCACGGTACACCGGGCCGGACAGGATCGGCTCAGCCATAGGGATACCCAGTTCTTCAATCTGCTTGCCTAGTTCAGCCGCCTGTTCGCGCCCCATTGATGAGATATTGCGCTGCCCCTCTCGCCCAGCGCTATAGTTATAGGTATCGCATTGCTGCCCAGTTGTATCAGCATGGCGTATATACATCACCAGTCCACCTTCACGCAGGCGCTCTAATAGCGCTGCGCCCTCGTCGGACTCAATATTTAATGTTTGAATTGCTGGCTGGGCATAAGCACTTGCACATAAGAGGGCTGTAATAAGCACTGAGAGAAAACCAACAAGCTTTCGCATCATCAGAACATGTCCTCTTGTGTTAACGATAAAGGAAAGGCGCAGCCGAAAGCCTCTACACATTTCAACGAGATCAAACGCACTAAACAACATTCTCAATTCGTCAGCAAGGCCTAAGCCGTCAGCCCAATGCCCCTCAAGATCACCGAAGTTACCGACTGAACGGCTTTTTCGAACTGTAGATCATCAAGCGGCTGATCGTCGTTGAGCAGGTAGATTTGGTAATCAAAATCGGCGTAATGCTGGGTTGATGCCCAGATCATATACAGCAAGTAAGAAGGCTCAACGGGGTTAATCTGCCCGGATTCCACCCATTCACGTATTTTCGACTCTTTAAGTTTGGCCCATTCGTAAAGATTTTCACGCAGGCGCTCTTTAAGGATCGGCGCGCCCTGCATGACTTCAGCCGCCCACACTTTTGAGCCGTGGGCGCGATTGCGGGAGTGGGTCATCTTGGCGCGAATATAGGTGGATAGCACCACGCGAGGGTCATCGTAGAGCTCAAAGCACAGCGCATCCTGCTTCCATACTTCTAGAAGCTCTAGCAACACATCTTGGTAAAGCGCTTTTTTGGTGGAAAAGTAGTAGTGAACGTTGGACTTTGGAATATCGGCCAGCTGGGCGATTTCACCCATTGAGGCACCGGCGTAGCCTTTTTCGGCGAATAGCTGCTCCGCTGCCAAGAGAATCTTTTTAACGTTAGTTTGCCGAATTTCGTCCTGAGTTCGCGCCACGGTGCCTTTATCCCTTACAGCTGAAGTAATCGACCAAAAAAAGCACCACCGCAGTGCGGTGGTGCTGAGAAGATGTCCTAGTTACCTCAAGACGTCAACTTTGATTGGCGGGGAACGAGAACTCCGCTCGCGTCGCTTCGCTAACCGACGGCCAGCGTTGAGAAACTGCTTTCCGGCGGGTATAGAAGCGCACCGAGTCAGGGCCATAAGCGTGAAGGTCGCCAAATAGCGAGCGCTTCCAACCACCAAAGCTGTGGTAAGCCACAGGCACGGGCAGCGGTACGTTCACCCCCACCATGCCAACTTCAATAGCGTCGGTAAAGCGGCGAGCGGCTTCGCCATCACGAGTAAATAGGCAGGTGCCATTGCCGTATTCATGATCGTTAATTAGCTGCATGGCGTCGTCCAGACTGCCGACCCGTACGATGCACAGCACCGGCCCAAAGATCTCTTCCTGGTAGATGCGCATCTCAGCGGTGACGTTATCGAACAGACAGCCGCCCACAAAATAGCCTTCCTCATGGCCAGCCACTGTTAGGCTGCGCCCATCAGCAACCAGCTTAGCGCCAGCCTGAACGCCATCTTCGATAAACCCGAGTACCTTGTCACGGTGTTCGGCCGTCACTAGCGGCCCCATATCCAGGCCTTTGTCGGTACCGGGGCCCACCTTGAGCTCAGCGATTTTAGGCAGTAGCGTTTCTACTAAGCGGTCTGCCGTTTCATCACCGACGCATACCGCTACCGAGATCGCCATACAGCGCTCGCCGCAGCTACCAAACGCTGCACCCATTAGCGTATTAGCGGCATTCTCTAAGTCGGCATCCGGCAGGACGACAGCGTGGTTCTTTGCCCCACCCAAGGCCTGAACCCGCTTGCCAGCAGCGGAGCCACGGCTATAGATCGCTTCCGCTACGGGCGTAGAGCCAACAAAGGAAATGGCTTTAACGGTCTTGGCGTCCAGCAGTGTTTCCACTGCTTCGCGACCGCCGTGAATCACGTTCATCACGCCTTTGGGTAGCCCCGCTTCTTGCAGCAGTTCAGCCACGGCCATGGCTGCTGAAGGGTCTTTTTCTGAAGGTTTAAGGATAAAGGTGTTGCCGCAAGCAATTGCCATGGGGTACATCCACAGCGGCACCATGGCGGGGAAGTTAAACGGGGTAATGCCCGCCACAACGCCTAAGGGCTGGAAGTTAGACCAAGCATCAATGCCCGGCCCTACGTTGTGGGAGTACTCACCTTTGAGCAGTTCTGGCACGCCGCAGGCATACTCGACGTTTTCGATGCCTCGCTTGAGCTCGCCCATGGCGTCTTCGGGGGTTTTGCCATGCTCTTCACTTACCAGTTGCACCAAGCGGTCGGCGTGATCTTCAAGCAATTGCTTAAAGCGGTACATCACCTGGGCACGCTTGGCAGGTGGGGTATCGCGCCAAGCGGGAAACGCCGCCTGGGCGGCGGCAATGGCACGCTCTACATCGGCGGCATTGGCATCCGCCACTTGGCGAATCACTTTGCCCGTTGAAGGGTTAGTGACATCTAGCGTGCGCTTACTTTCGACTAATTCACCGTTAATCAGGTGGGAAACATTACTCATATTTAAACTCCGGAACAGATTATGCTAACGAATCCAAGGTGGTCGCCACCGCGTCGCACAGGCGCTCAAGCTCGGCTTCGGTGGTGCCAAACGGAGGGCCAAACTGCAGCGTGTCACCGCCGTAGCGCACATAGAAACCTGCTTCCCAAAGCGCCATGTGCGCGTCGCGTGGGCGAATAATCGGGTCGCCGTCCCGCGGCGTTAGTTGGATGGCACCTGCCAATCCGTAATTACGAATATCAACAACGTGATTGCGACCTTGCAGGGCGTGCAACTTCTGCTCAAAGGCGGGGGCGATGGCGCTCACCTGAGCGGGGAAGTTTTCACGCTCCATCATATCAAGCGCTGCTAGCCCTGCCGCGCAAGCTACCGGGTGGGCGCTGTAGGTGTAACCATGGGAGAACTCGACAGCATGCTGGGGGCCACCGGCGTGCATAAAGGTGTCGAATATCTCGCTGGAAGCAATGACCGCGCCCATAGGAATGGCGCCGTTAGTGATCTGCTTGGCAACGTTCATGATATCCGGCGTCACGCCAAACGCTTCCGCGCCTGTGGTCGCACCGCTGCGGCCAAAGGCGGTGATCACTTCGTCAAAAATGAGCAGAATATCGTGGGCAGTACAGATCTCACGCAGCCGATCCAGATAGCCTTTAGGTGGCACTATCACGCCTGCAGAGCCTGACATTGGCTCAACAATCACCGCGGCAATGGTGGAGGCATCGTGCAGCGCAATTTGGTCGAGCAGCGCATCGGCCAGCTCAGCGCCGGTTTCCGCTTGACCACGGGTGTAGGCGTGGCCCGCTTGAAGGGTGTGGGGAAGATGCGTTACGTCCAGCAACTGGCCGTAATGCTTACGGTTACCACCAATACCCCCAAGGCTGGTGCCGCCGATGTTCACCCCGTGATAGCCCTTGGCGCGTCCGATCATGCGGGTCTTCTCAGGCTTCCCTTTTAAACGCCAGTAAGCCTTGGCCATTTTGACCGAGGTGTCGGCGGCTTCTGAACCGGAGTTGGTGAAGAACACATGATCCAGCCCAGCAGGCGTTAGGCTAGCGACCTTTTCCGCCAGTTTGAACGCCAACGGATGGCCCAGCTGAAAGCCGGGGGCAAAGTCGAGGCTGCCGAGCTGCGCTGCTACAGCCTTTTGGATCTCTTCGCGGTTATGCCCCGCGCCGCAGGTCCATAGCCCGGAGAGCGAATCGAACAGCTTACGGCCTTGGTCATCAATGTAGTAACGCCCTTCTGCCCCAGCGATCACCCGCGGGTTGGCATGGAAGTCGCGGTTGGCGCTAAACGGCATCCAGTAGTGCTGATTTAGTGGCGTTTTTGAGGGTGAATCCCCCATCGAAGAAGGTGAGGATTGCGTCTTGGTTTTGCTTTTTATTCCAAACATGGTGTCTAGCTCCATCGCTATGAGACATGGTCTCAGCATGCGCCACCACACACGTTTATAAAATTACGCTTTTCTTTTCTTCACGTTAGAGAATCTATACGTATAAGCGCCGCCTTGCTTACCACTTGACCTTGACGCCTGATAAAAAAACACCTAATTATTATATTTATACGAATAAATACAACAAATCAGTGGAACACGCCCAAACAGTGCTCGGCACCGATAACGTTGCTTTCAAGATAACGTTGCTTTCAAGTAGCTCCGTGGTTGGTCGACGCGTGCTGAAAACACTGCTTACAAATTCAACATAAACAGATCAACTTAAACAAAGGGCTAATGCGCTATGAAATATTTAACCCCCTTAAAGCTGTCGATTTATGGCGGCATGCTTTTAAGTTTTTTTATGCTGGAAAGCCCTCTCATTATGCTGGCCAACCGCATAGAGCCCATGGTGATGGGACTCCCCTTTCTTTTAGTTTGGAACTTGTTCTGGTGGTTTGTGTTAACGGCGCTATTTTTGGTGGCCTATTTCACCAATTGGGGTAGCCCCGAGCCAACAACTGCTCACGCCACCAAACAGCCATAGCAAGGGGATTAACCATGACCGGTAGTTTATTAATTATTGCGGCCTTTATGATTATCCCCTTGATGGTGGGGGTTTTGTCGGCACGACAATCGCAAGAAACCAGTGAAGATTTTTTCGTTCAAGGCCGCGCCATGGGGAGTATCGCGGTATTCTTTACCGTGGCAGCAACTTGGTGGAGCGCCTTTGCTTTCCTCGGTTCTAACGCCACCTTTTATACAAATGGGCCGGTATTTCTGACTGCGCTAGCCTGGAACCTGCTGTTTGGCTTTATTTATTACTGGATAGGTAAAAGAGTTTGGTTTTTAGGCAAGCGATTCAATTATTTAACACCTTCAGATTTAATTGGCGATTTTTATAATAGTGAAGCTTTGCGAATTACCGTGGCCGCTATCACGCTGATCTTTACCGTTCCTTATTTGCAGATCCAGCTAACAGGGGGCGCTTATTTAATCGAAGTTGCCTCTGGGGGATTAATTCCTTTCTGGTTAGCAGCGTTGCTGTTTTACTTCATTATTATTATCTATGTATGGATTGGCGGCATCCGCGCCATTGCCTGGACCGACGTTATTTATGGCGCTCTGCTGTTCTTCGGCATGCTGTACGCGGGCTACTACATTTCTACTCAAGTAGGTGGGCCAACCGCTCTCTTTAGCCAGCTTCAACAAACCTCTCCTGACCATCTCACCATGCCTGGGCCTAACGGCACCATGGGCTACCCCATGTGGTTCTCGCTGTTTGCGATTACCGCTATTGGCGCCTTTATGGGTCCGCAGATCTGGCTACGCATGTACTCAGTCAAACACGGCAAACTGTTCAACTTAATGCCCTTTTTACTTGGCTTGGCCGCTTTTGCCTACGTAGGTTCGGTGCTCTCTGGCTACTCCGGCGTGATACTCGAACCCAATGTGGAAAATCCCGATCAAATTCTGCCCATCATGTTGATGGAGTATGCGCCTTACCTGCTTGCCTCGCTGATTATGGCGGCGGGCGCGTCAGCCGCGATGTCCACGGCTAACTCGCAGATTCACGCGGTTTCCACTGTGGTCACGATGGATATCTACAAACGCTATGTGAACCGTGAAGCAAGCCAGGCACGTATCGTTTATATCGGTCGTCTATCGTTGGTGGGCTTCTCTCTGACGGCTTATATCATGGCGCTTACGGTACCCGGCGTACTGGTCACCATTGGTATTGCTGCGCTGGCGGGCACTGCACAGCTGGTGATTCCTACTATTGGTGCCATCACTTGGAAAAAAGCCCACCCTACCGCTGCGCTCGCTGGTTTGTGGGCGGGTGTTGCCTGCGTGCTACTGATGACCTTTGGCCCGCTAAGCGCCCCCTTTGGCTACCATGCGGGTATTTGGGGCCTATTGCTGAACGCGGCGCTGTTTGTTGGCCTAAGTCATACGCTCCACCGCCGCGATACAGCGGTAGTGGAACGTTTTACTCAAGCCCGCTATGAGTACGATGCCGAGTACCATCCTGAGCGTTTACCCGTCTATGGCTACGAAACGACCAGCACCGCTAACAACAAATAAGGAGTGTGTTGATGACTCAAGCCCCTGCTTCAAAAACAGTTTCAGCCTCAAGGCGCCGACCCAAGCTCGCCGAGCTGATCAGCGATGATATCAAGCGCTGGATTGCCGCCGAGTCTTTGGGGGAAGGCGACCGGCTGCCGAACGAAAAAGCGCTGATGGAGCTATACGGTAGCGCCAAGGCGACGGTGCGCGAAGCGCTTAAGATTCTTGAGGTTGAGGGGCTAATCACTTTAAAAACCGGGCCTAAAGGCGGCGCGGTGATTAATCAGCCAGGCATGGAGCCCGCCAGTCGCATGCTGCGTAATTTCCTGCACTTTCAGCAGTTGGATGGCAAGCAGGTCTACCAACTCCGCAAGCTATTGGAGGTTGAGTTAGCGGTGTCGGTGGTGGGCAGGCTCATAGAGAATGATTTCCAGCAGCTCGAAGCCAATATGTCGGCCTGCGCCTGCTGCGGGGGCGAGGAGGATCATCGGCGCCAGCGTTTTTTAGAGCTGGAGTTCCATCAACTGCTGGCCCGTGCCTGCCCTAATCCCCTGTTAGCGTTTATGTGTCAGTTTTTAAACGACATGCTGCGGGATTTAGTGGTGATTAAAAAAGCTTACGTGCCCGAGCGTAAGCAGTTCGATCACGCCAATCAGGACTACCACCGTCAACTGGTTGAAGCCTACCGAGCTGAAGATACTCAGCGTGTTCGTAACATCATGGCTGAGCACATGGCCGATGCCGAGCACCATATGAGCGCGCTGGAAACAGAAATGGCCGCACAGATGCTGTTTAGCGGCGACTCACTGCACACCCACCATCATCGCTCCAAGCTACACGACTTACCAACGGAACACGTGTCCGTTTAACCTTGCGAGGATACTGATATGAACACTTACGTTACGCCAACAAACGACATCTCCAACCTACGTACTGACAGCGACCGCCTATGGGAGGCGCTGATGGAGATGGCCAAGCTAGGCGCCACCGCCAAAGGCGGCGTTAACCGTCAGGCGCTTACTGATTTAGAGCGCCAAGGTCGCGACCTGTTTATCCAGTGGTGTCGCGCGGAGGGCTGCACGATTCGCATTGATAATATCGGCAATATTTTTGCGCGCCGGGAAGGCAGCAATCCCAGCGCCAAAACCGTCATGGCGGGCAGCCACCTGGATAGCCAGCCTACCGGCGGCAAGTATGACGGCTGCTTCGGCGTGCTCTCCGGCCTGGAAGTGATTCGCACCCTTAACCAGCACAACATCGCCACTCAGTCCCCTATCGAAGTCGTCGCCTGGACCAATGAGGAGGGCTGCCGTTTCGCCCCCTGCATGATGGGTTCTGGCGTATTTACCGGCGAGCTGGAGTTTGACGCCATGATGGCGCGCACTGACGCAGAGGGCGTGACAGTTAGCGATGCCTTGGACGCCATCCACTACCGCGGTAGCGATAGCGTTTCGCCAAGCGAGATAAAAGCCTACTTTGAACCGCACATTGAGCAGGGCCCGATCCTGGAAGATACCGACACTACCATTGGCGTGGTGATCGGCGGGCTGGGTCAGAAGTGGTTCGATTTAACCCTGACCGGCCTTGAAGCCCACGCGGGACCTACTCCGATGAATTTACGCCGCGACGCCATGATGGGTGCTGCGGAAGTTACCCAAGCGCTCAACCGTATCGCCTTTGATCATCAGCCCCACGGACGCGGCACGGTCGGCTGTATGGCCCTACACCCTGGTTCGCGTAATGTGATTCCCGGCCAAGTCAAAATGACCCTGGATATGCGCCACTGGGAACCGGAAGCGCTTATCACGATGGGCCAAGCTGTCGCGACCGCCGTGGAAGAAATTTGCCAACGTCATGGGCTGGAGTATGAATTGACGCCTACGGCGGATTTTGCCCCGGAATACTTCAATAAAGAGTGTGTTGATGCGGTACGCCAAGGGGCAGAAAAGCTTGGCCTCTCCCATATGGATATCATCAGCGGTGCAGGCCACGATGCAATGTTTGTCGGCCGCGTAGCCCCCGCCGCAATGATCTTTATTCCCTGCAAGGATGGCATCAGCCACAACGAGATCGAAAGCGCCACGCCAGAACATGTCCACGCAGGCTGTAACGTTTTACTCCACGCCATGCTGAATGCCGCGGGTGTTGAAGGCAGCGTTGGTGGAACAGGGGCGTAATGATGGCGGAAACGTTTGAAACACTTACGGCAGTCGAAGCATTGTCTCGGTTTGGCGAGGGGACTCTCTCGCCTGAGATATTAGTGGATGACTGCTTGGCGCGGATTGCCCGCGACAACCCCAAGGTGAATGCGTTTACCTTTATTAACGAGGTAGAGGCACGGCGTATGGCAGAAGAATCTGCTCAGCGCTGGAAGGCTGGAGCGCCGCTTGGCCCGCTGGATGGCGTTCCTGTCACCATTAAGGATTTAACCTTAACTAAAGGCCTGCCCACACGCTTAGGCTCAACGACCACCACGCCGGATGGCCCTTGGGAGGTAGATGCACCGATCAGCCGTCATCTTCGTAATGCAGGGGCCATAGTGATTGGCAAAACCACTTCGCCCGAATTTGGCTGGAAAGGCGTCACCGACAACCCGCTGCACGGCATTACCCGCAACCCGTGGAACCCGGCACTAACGCCAGGGGGATCATCGGGGGGTGCGGGGGCAGCCGCAGCGCTAAATCTGGGCCTACTTCACCAGGGCAGCGACGCAGGTGGCTCTATCCGCATACCGTGCAGTTTTACCGGCACGTTTGGTATTAAGCCGACCTTTGGCTGGGTGCCACAGTGGCCCGCCAGTACCATGAGTACGCTTTCTCATTTAGGCCCCATGACTCGTACCGCCGCCGACAGTGCGCTAATGTTGAGCGTAATGGCGCAGCCCGATACTCGGGATGGCTATTCCGGTAATCAGCTGGGACCAGACTGGCTAACGCCACCCCCTGCTGACCTACGCGGCTGGCGAATTGCTTTTAGCGCTAATCTTGGCTATGTAGAGGTAGCCCCCGATATTGCCCAGCGGGTTGAGGCAGCCGTTGCCCATTTAGAAGTATTGGGCGCGACGGTAGAGCGAATTGATCCTGGCTTTAGCGATCCGCTCAAAACGTTTAATACGCTGTGGTTTGCAGGCGCTACTCAAGCACTCGAGAAACTCAACGAGCAGCAGCAGGCGGCACTCGACCCAGGCTTTCTGGATATCGCACGCCGCGGGCAGGATGTATCGCTTTCCGCCTACCTCGCCGCGCGGCGTGAGCGTAGCGAGCTGACGTCGCACATGGCAGCGTTTCATGAGCGCTATGATTTGCTGGTCACGCCCACAATGCCAATCGCGCCCTTCGCGGCGGGCCATAACGTACCACCGGGTGACCGCTATCGTGACTGGATGGATTGGACGCCATTTAGCTACCCCTTCAACCTCACTCAGCAACCCGCTGCCTCAATGCCTTGTGGATTTGATAACCAAGGACTGCCAGTAGGTCTGCACCTTGTAGCAGATAAATATCAAGATCTTAAGGTACTGCATGCCGCCCAACTGCTTGAACGCTATTTGCAACCGCTGACACCGACTGGAGTGGTAGAGGTGTTATAAAGTCGGTCTTACAGCACTACCTCATAGCCTTCAAATTTAGGCGGGCCGAGATAAGTGCTTTCCGGCACTTTAGCATTGCGTAAGCCTCATCTCGGGAAGCCAAGCTGCACGGCACAAGGCTCAGCCCAATCAATGCCGCTTAAAGACCTCATCCGGCTTTACTTGTGTGGGTAGAGCCCCTGCATCTTCCAGGTCTACCCAAGGCTCGCGAGGTGCTTCAGTACGCGAACCGGTACGGGCGGCAAATCTCTCACTGTGCAATGCTTTGAGTAGTCCAAACACCATTAAGATCACTATCACTGAAAATGGCAAGGCAGCCATAATCACCGCTGACTGAAGGGTTTCAAGACCACCCGCCAGCAGCATTACGGCTGTCAGCAAACCCAGCCCAGCCCCCCAGATGATGCGATGTACAGTGGGCGGTTCGGGATCACCGCCGGCGAGAATAGTGTTGATCACCAGTGTTCCGGCGTTGGCAGAGGTGATCAGGTAGGTCGCAATCAACACCACCAGTACCGCCGACACACCGATGCCAAGCATGCCCAAATCCATTGCCGCCACCGTGGCAAACAGCGCCGTAGCCACATCGTCGTCCACGGCCTGGATGATCCCCCCTGCGCCAAAGAGTTCGTGATAGAGCGCGGTGCCGCCAAACAGGCCAATCCAGATAATGGTGATCACCGTGGGCACTAGCAGTACCCCCATCACGAACTCGCGGAAGGTACGCCCCCGGGAGACCCGGGCAATGAACATACCGACGAAAGGCGACCAAGCAAGCCACCACCCCCAGAAAAAGACCGTCCATTCTGATTGCCAGCCATCAGCGACGGTGGCATTGGTGTGAAAGGCCATGCCGAGCAGGTTTTGTAAATAGTCGCCAGCGGATTCGATCGTTAGCGCTATCAGGTACTGGGTCGGGCCAAATAGCAGCATGAAGACCACCACCGCAATACTTAGCCAGAAGTTAACCTCGGAGAGTAGGCGCACGCCGCGCTTGACTCCAGAGACCACTGACAGCGTCGCCACGCTCATAATCACGGCAGTGACCAGCAGTTGGAGTCTGACCGATGGCTCCCACCCGAACACTGCATCAAGGCCCGCATTCATTTGCTGAACGCCGAGCCCCAACGTGGTAGCGATCCCGAACACCGTGCCGAATACGGCAAGCAGGTCGACCACGTCGCCTAATATGCCATGATTATACTTGCCCAGAATCGGCTCCAACCCAGAGCGCACCGTCAGCGGCAGGTTACGGCGATAGGCGAAGTAGGCCAGCACTAACGCCACGAAAGAGAAGATCGCCCAGCCATTCAACCCCCAGTGGAAGTAGGTCAGGCGCATCGCCACCCGCGCTGCCTCCGGGCTCATACCTTCGGATATGAAAGGATTTTCCTGAAATTGCAGGATCGGCTGAGCCACCGCCCAGAATAGAAGCCCTACCCCAGTGCCCGCGGCGAACAGCATTGAAACCCAGGAGAAAAAGGTGAACTCCGGCTGTTCGTTATCACCACCCAAGCGTACGTTCTTGAAGCGCCCCACACCCAGCCAGATCATAAACAGCAGTAAAAACGCGACGAGCAAGACGTAGTACCACTCAAGAAAGGGGTTCACTGAGCGACGCATGCGTTCAAGGACGTCGGCGAGGTGTCCGGTAAAAAAGGCCCCATAAATTAAAGCCGCTACCACCATAATAATGGCGATCAACGTGACGCGAGCATTCATTCCCTTGAATAACCCTGAGGTGGCTTGGCGATACATCACATCTCCTTGCTTAGCGAACTTATGTTTGATTTAATTTTAAATATTCAGCTCCATCAGCCCCACAGCAGGCGATACCACCTTGTGACGAAAGATATCAGCAAGATATCTTGCTAACGAAATCATTGCATTGGCGGCCCGCACAGCAAGTCGTCGTTCATGTGGAAACACCAAACATCTCTCTTCCTGCCTTCCCCCAAATAAAGACGGTCACCAACGCGGCTGTGAGTGATACGCCAACAGGCCCTAGTAGCAACCTACTCGGTAGATGACACGTTACGTTAGTGTAACTAGCTCACCCTCTTATAAAAACCGTCTGGTCGGTTTTTATTGACCACCATCAAATTTAAATGATTAAATCCAATGAATAATTGCAATCATTGAGGCTGTTGCTTAATACATATACATTCGGAAATGTATGTGTATTATTAGCTTCTGCTTCCCCCCCTCAAAAGGGAACTGATATGAATCAAACCAAACTCTGCCAAGACACGAGAGCCAGGAGTTCTCTACCCAAAAAGGAAGCTCTTCGTCGGCACCATTTGGCGCAAACTTTACGCATGCCTTTGAAAAAAAAGCCTTCAGCACTCAATGCGGACACCTACGCCTTAAATTGGCAACAAGAAATGATTGTAATTAAGGATTGTCGTTATCGCCCCAAGCTAGCACACCCCTTGATTCGTTGGTTATTGCGACGAGAGTGCAAAGCATACCAGCGGCTTTATGGTACGGAGCTTGTTCCCGAGTGGTTGGGCTGGCTCGACAAAGACGCTTTTATGTTGCGTTACGTGCCGTCCATACCTATTTCAAAACTCGACACTCGCCAGCTAATTCAAGCCAACCTCAAACTTCAGAAAAGCGTTGAAATTTTGCATGAACGCCGCCTCTTCCATATGGATTTACGCAGTGGAGGAAACATCTTGGTGGCCCCAGGCGGGCGTGTCTACCTAGTCGATCTCGCATCAATGGTTAAGCTGAAACCCTGGGCCGTCCCATTCGCTTGGTGCTTTCGACGTTGGGATGAGTATGGATTGCAAAAATGGCGTCGGAGAGTCATTTCATTATTAGCGGCACAAAAGTAAATTTTAAAAATTAAAAACCGACTAGACGGTTTTTAATTGATCAAGGTCAAAACCTTGTCTACAAATAATTAGATAATAGTAACAACAAATCTAACTTTTTAATCCAAGCGTACGCCACAAAAGTTTTCTCAGCGCTAGCTCCTCACATCTATCGGGTGAGTGGCGGTGAGCGCACCGTCTGTAATCAAGTCAATCTTGCCTTGACAGCCAAAACCTCGACACGGTGACTGAGTCAGTCACGTTACCCCATTAATCGACTGCCAACTAAGAGCACAACACCATGAAGTCAAGCAGTAAAAGCAAGTGGATCAAAAGCTTGGCGGCTATTTCCATTATCGGCATTCTGGCTTGGTTGGTCTGGCGGGAACTGCAGCCAGATGGCCCAGACTGGGGTATCACTAGCGGCAACGGGCGCATTGAAGCCACTGAGATCGATATTGCCACCCGCGTCGCCGGCCGCCTCGCCGAGGTATTGGTTGAGGAGGGAGAATTCGTTGAAGTCGGCCAAGTGGTCGCACGCATGGATACCGCCACCCTGGAGGCCGATCTGGCCCAGGCCAGAGCACAGACTCGCCGAGCCGAGAACGCCCTAGAGACAGCCCGAGCCATGGTTGCCATGCGCCAGAGCGAGCTGGAAACCGCACGCGCTGTAGTCAACCAGCGACAAGCTGAACTGAATGCCTCTCGAAAGCGCTACGAGCGTTCGGCTGAATTGGTAGAGCGAAACGCCATCTCTCGCCAGCAATTCGACGATACCCTAGCCGACTACCAAAGCCAGCAGGCCGCCCTGGCTTCGGCCAATTCCCAGGTGCTCTCAGCCCAAGCCGCTATCCGCGCTTCCGAATCCCAGGTAATCGAAGCCGAGTCAGAGGTAGAAGCCACCCAGGCCTCGATCCAACGCATTGAGGCCGACCTGGAGGACAGCGAGCTGAAAACTGACCGCTTGGCCCGAGTACAGTACCGGGTGGCCGAACCAGGCGAGGTGTTGGGTGCCGGGGGCAAGGTACTCAACCTAGTCGACCTCACCAAAGTCTATATGACGCTCTTCTTGCCCACCAGCGAGGCAGGCCGGGTTGCCATCGGCGACGAGGTTCGCCTAGTACTAGATGCTGCCCCGGACTATGTGATTCCTGCCCGGGTCAGCTTCGTAGCCAGCATTGCACAGTTCACCCCCAAAACCGTAGAAACGGAGAGCGAACGGGAAAAATTGATGTTCCGAATTCGCGCTCAGATAGATCCAGCACTGCTTCTCGAACATATTGAGCAGGTCAAGACAGGACTGCCCGGCATGGCCTATCTAAAAATCGAGAAAGAAGCGACCTGGCCCGACCATCTCCAGGTCAATGTTTCACCATGATCCAAGATACACACTCTGTCGCCCACGTCAGCGAGCTAACATTGCGCTTCGGCAGCATCACAGCACTTGACGCACTGAATCTGGAACTGCCAGCTGGCTGCATGATCGGGTTGATCGGCCCAGATGGTGTCGGAAAATCCAGCCTGCTGGCGTTACTCGCTGGCGCTCGCAAAGTGCAAGAGGGCGAGGTTACCGTACTAGGCGGTGACATGCGTGACAAGCGGCACCGGAGCCGCGTAGGGCCACGTATTGCCTACATGCCCCAAGGGCTAGGTAAAAACCTCTACCCCACCCTCTCCGTTGAGGAGAATCTGCAGTTCTTCGCCAGGCTGTTCGGCCACGGGGCCAGTGAGCGTCGCCGACGTATCGACGACCTGACTCGCAGCACCGGGCTACACTCGTTTTTGACGCGCCCTGCTGGAAAACTCTCAGGCGGCATGAAGCAGAAGCTCGGGTTGTGCTGTGCGCTGATTCATGACCCCGACCTGCTGATTCTTGACGAACCCACCACCGGCGTCGACCCGCTGGCCCGCGCCCAGTTCTGGGACTTGATCACCCGCATCCGCGTCGATAGGCCACAGATGAGCGTGATAGTTGCCACCGCCTACATGGACGAAGCCCAGCGTTTTGACTGGCTGGTAGTGATGGATGCGGGACGCATACTCGCCACCGGCACCGCCAAGGAGCTGCTTGAGCGTACCGCCAGCGACTCACTGGATGGCGCCTATATTGAGCTGCTACCGGAAGAGAAGAAACGCGGCTATCAACCTGTGCATATCCCTCCGCTGGAAGTCGATACCGAGACCGACATCGCCATCGAAGCCAAGGGCTTGACCATGCGTTTCGGCGATTTTGTGGCCGTCGACCATGTCAGCTTTCGTATCCGGCGCGGTGAAATCTTTGGTTTCCTCGGCTCCAACGGCTGCGGCAAGTCAACCACCATGAAAATGCTCACTGGCCTACTGCCTGCCAGCGAAGGCCAGGCCTGGCTGTTCGGTCAGGAGGTCGATCCACGGGATATCGATACCCGCCGACGAGTGGGCTACATGTCCCAAGCATTCTCATTGTATGGCGAACTCACCGTGCGCCAGAACTTGTTGCTGCACGCGCGTCTATTCCAGATTGCAAAGCACGACATCCCCGACCGGGTCGCCGAGATGGTCAAGCGCTTCGAGCTCGATCATGTCCTCGACGACCTGCCGGAGAGTCTACCGCTGGGGGTGCGTCAGCGGCTATCGCTGGCAGTCGCGATGGTCCACAAGCCCGAACTATTGATACTCGACGAGCCTACCTCAGGTGTCGACCCGATCGCCCGTGACAACTTCTGGCGCCTCCTGGTCGAGCTGTCGCGACGGGATCGGGTGACTATCTTTATCTCTACTCACTTCATGAATGAGGCCGAGCGCTGCGACCGCATGTCGATGATGCACGCTGGCCGTGTACTCGACAGCGACACGCCAGCGGGGCTGGTAGAGAAGCGTGGCGCGGCAACACTGGAGGAAGCCTTTATAGGCTACCTGCTCGAAGCGAGCGCGGATCAGGAGAGCTCAGAACCGCAAAACACACCACAGGAAGTCGGCAGCGCCTCAGAATCACCCCCTATCGCCGAAGAGAGCCATCTTGGCCCACCGCGCCACCAGCATTTCAGCCTGCAGCGCATGCTTAGCTATATGTGGCGCGAAACCCTTGAGTTACGCCGAGACCCGGTGCGTGCGGCCCTGGCACTGGTCGGCTCGCTTATCTTGATGTTTGTGATTGGTTTCGGTATCAGCATGGATGTCGAGGATCTCAGCTACGCCATCCTCGACCGTGACCAAACCTCGCTTAGCCACAATTACGCTCTGAATCTCTCTGGAGCCCCTCACTATTTTATCGAGCGCCCGCCACTGACTGACTATGAAGAGCTTGATCGCCGCATGCGTAGCGGAGAACTGGCCCTGGCGATCGAGATTCCTCCGGGATTTGCACGAGACGTGATGCGCGGTCGCAACGTGGCGATCGGGGCCTGGATCGATGGCGCCATGCCCCAGCGCGCTGAAACCGTGCAGGGCTATGTCCAGGGCATGCATCAGCAGTGGCTACAGGAGCAGGCAAGGCAGTCTGGAATAGCGGCCAGCGCAATGGCGGCCAGCATAGAGAACCGCTACCGCTACAACCCCGATATACAGAGCCTTCCAGCCATGGTACCTGCCGTGATTCCACTGCTGTTACTGATGCTCCCGGCCATGCTTACTGCGCTCTCGGTAGTACGTGAAAAAGAGATGGGGTCGATCATCAACCTCTATGTCACCCCGGTCACCCGAGCCGAATTCCTAATCGGCAAGCAGATTCCCTACATTGGCTTGGCAATGATCAACTTTCTGTTGATGACAGGGCTTGCGGTCACGCTGTTCGGCGTGCCGATCACCGGCAGTTTCCCTACGCTGGCACTTTCGGCGCTAGTGTTCTCGATCATTGCTACGGGGATGGGTTTGTTGGCATCCACTATCACCAAAAGTCAGATCGCCGCCATGTTTTTCGCCATGATCGGCACCCTCATCCCCGCTACTCAGTTCTCAGGCCTGACCGACCCGGTCTCGTCACTAGACGGTGTCGGGCGATTCATCGGCAATATCTACCCGGCAAGCCATATGTTCACCATCAGTCGCGGCGTATTTAGCAAGGCACTCGACCTTCGCGACCTCATCGGTTCGTTCTTACCGATGCTGTTGTCGGTTC
The DNA here is from genome assembly GCF_011050415.1 of Halomonas sp. Lineage (GTDB taxonomy): Bacteria > Pseudomonadota > Gammaproteobacteria > Pseudomonadales > Halomonadaceae > Vreelandella. The sequence goes on along the minus strand of NZ_DRFS01000019.1, from coordinate 135,380 downwards.
CCGTGATCATGGGGCTGGCGATCATCCTCCTCAAAAAGCAGGAGAGCTAAGATGCGCCAAATCGCCACTATTTTTAGGCTCGGCATCAAGGAGTTCTGGAGCCTGTTACGCGACCCGACAATGCTGGTGCTCATCGTTTACGTATTCAGTATCGCCGTTTACACCTCCGCGACGGCGATGCCCGAAACGCTGAACAACGCGCCTATTGCGATCGTCGACGAAGACGACTCACCGCTCTCCGCGCGTATCGTTTCAGCCTTCTATCCCCCTCAGTTCGTGTATCCGAAAATCATCTCATTTCCAGAAATGGACTCGGGACTGGATGCCGGGCACTACACCTTTGTGCTGGTCATTCCCGCCAACTTCCAACGTAACGTACTGGCCGGACGCACGCCCGCCCTCCAGCTCAATATCGACGCCACCCGCATGAGTCAGGCCTTCTCGGGCAATAACTATGTACAGCAGATCGTCATGGGCGAGATCAATGGGTTCGTCCAGCGGTACCGCGCGAGCGCCGTACCGCCTGTCGACCTGGCCCTGCGCGCACGCTTCAACCCTGGGCTTGAGCAGTTCTGGTTCGGCTCGCTAATGTCCATCATCGACAATGTCACGATGCTCTCCATCATTCTCACCGGAGCCGCACTGATCCGCGAGCGTGAGCACGGCACCATCGAACACTTGCTGGTCATGCCAGTCACCCCAACGGAGATCATGTTGGCCAAGGTGTGGTCGATGGGGGCGGTCGTCTTAATCGCCGTGACACTCTCACTAACCTTCGTCGTACGGGGCCTGCTGCAAGTACCGGTAGAAGGGTCGGTCGCCCTGTTTTTGGCAGGAGCCGCCTTGCACCTGTTCGCCACCACCTCGATGGGTATCTTCCTGGCCACCCTGGCACGCAGCATGCCGCAATTTGGCATGCTGATGATCTTATTTCTAATGCCGCTTCAAATGCTCTCGGGCAGTGCTACGCCACGCGAAAGCATGCCCGAATTCGTCCAGAATATAATGCTCATCGCCCCCACTACACACTTCGTCGAGCTGAGCCAGGCCATTCTATTCCGTGGGGCCGGCATTGATGTCGTCTGGGGTCAGTTTCTGATGCTGCTGATAATTGGCAGCGTGCTATTCACCATCTCATTAACTCGCTTTCGCAAGACCATCAGCCAGATGGCCTGAGGAAAACCGCGCCCATTCGCGCAACAAACCAGAAGGAGCACACAATGAACCACAACATCAACCTACCTCTGGCGCTTTTTCAAGCCAATCAGGATCTTTGTTATCAAACGATGGAACTGACACAGAAAAGTCAGCAAGCGTGGCACATATTCGACTCTCAGCCCTACGCTGAGGGCACATGCATACAGCAGACCTTTGATAAACAGAGTGCTCTGCTAATGGGCCTGTCTGAAGCTCTATTAGGTTGGCAGGTTCAAACGACAAAAGCCTTGCTTGACACTGTCTGTGCTAACTCTCCAGCGCTCTACTGGCTATACACCGGCACACCAGACGCCCAAGACACAGCAAAAAAAGGAGAGTGAACGGATGAAAGTTCAACACACAGCACTTGTTACTGGTGGCATGGGCGGCCTCGGTGAAGCTATCGCGCGGACACTACACGATGCGGGACATCACGTCCTGGTCACCCACTCGCCCAACAACGACCATGTCCAGACGTGGCTGCAGCAGCAGGCCAGTAAGGGCTACCACTTCTCCGCCTACGCCGTCGATGTGGCCAACTTTGACGACTGTCAGCGACTGGCAAGCAATATCGAGGCCGAAGGCACCGTTGTCGACATTCTGATCAATAACGCTGGCATCACCCGCGATGCCACCTTCCGCAAACTGACAAAGGTCGACTGGGATGCGGTGATGCGTACCAATCTGGACTCGATGTTCCATATGACCCAGCCGTTTTGCGACGCAATGGTCGAGCGCGGCTGGGGTCGTATCGTCAATATCTCCTCGATCAACGGCTCCAAGGGCCAGTTCGGCCAGACCAACTACGCCGCTGCCAAGGCTGGCATTCATGGCTTCACCAAGTCGCTGGCCATGGAAGTGGCGAAGCGTGGCGTTACCGTCAACACCGTCTCTCCTGGCTACCTAGAGACCAGCATGGTGATGGCGGTACCCAAGGAGGTATTGGAGTCGAAGGTGATCTCCCAGATTCCGGTTGGGCGGCTCGGCAAACCGGACGAGATAGCCACATTGATCGCCTTCATCTGTAGCGAACAAGCTGGTTTCATGACCGGCAGTAATGTGGCGATGAACGGCGGGCAGCATATGTACTAAGCGGCCCGCGTAACGGGAGGGGGACATCGCCCCTCCCACTCGGCACTATTCTCTTACAAAGGAGAAGATCCCATGGTAAAAGCGCTTAATGAACCCACCCAGCGCCCTGCTGGGTGGCCACTACTGGACATGACTCAGGGGTATGCGGCTGCCGCACTGGATTACTCGACCGATGCTTGGCAACGTGCCGTACTCTATGCTGATGTGATGCGTCAGCGTGGTGACCAGTACCGGGAGCATCTGGAAGATGACGCCCCACATGTGCTCGACTTCGCCTATGACGTCGTCGTCTCAGGTCGCGATCTACCGCGCCCAGTGAACTATGGGCTGGCGCGAATTCAAGCACTGGAAGATGTTCCCGTAGAACCTCACAAGCGGCCCTTCGTGGTGGTCGATCCGCGTGCTGGCCATGGCCCTGGGATTGGCGGTTTCAAGGCTGAGAGTGAGGTCGGTGTCGCACTTTCTGCCGGGCATCCCTGCTATTTTATCGGCTTCGGCCCCGACCCCGAGCCGGGTCAAACCGTCGAAGACGTAATGCGCGCAGAAGTCGCCTTCCTTGAGAAGGTCACCGAGCTGCATCCACACAGCGAAGGCAAGCCTGCGGTGGTCGCCAACTGCCAGGCCGGGTGGCAGATACTGATGGCCGCGGCTCTGCGTCCCGAGCTGTTTGGCCCCATCATTGTCGCTGGCACCCCAGTATCGTACTGGGCCGGCGGGCCGGGTAAGAACCCCATGCGCTACGCGGGTGGTCTGCTCGGCGGCAGTTGGGCAACTGCGCTGGCCAGCGATCTGGGCAACGGTCGCTTCGACGGTGCCCACTTGGTGCAAAACTTTGAAAGTCTCAACCCCGCCAACACCCTGTGGGGCAAACAGTACAACCTGTACGCCAATATCGATACCGAGGCGCCGCGCTACCTGGGCTTTGAGAAATACTGGGGTGGCCACGTCTTCCTCAACGCCGTCGAAATGCAGTATATCGTTGACAACCTGTTTATCGGTAACCGTCTGTCGAGCGCCGAGCTGGTCACCTCGGATGGAATCCGCCTGGACTTACGCAATATCCGCTCACCGATCGTGGTGTTCTGTTCCAATGGCGACAATATCTCCCCTCCTCCGCAGGCACTTGGCTGGATCACCGACCTCTACCGCGATGATGATGAAGTGATCAGTCACGACCAGACCATTGTCTACGCAGTACACGACAACATCGGCCACCTGGGGATCTTTGTTTCCGGCAGCGTAGGCCGCAAGGAGCACCAAAAATTCGCCAGTAACATAGACTTAATCGACGTGCTGCCCGCCGGTATCTACCAAGCAGAGATTCAGGATAAGACCGAGGACATGCCACAAGCCGAGCTGGTCGAGGGCGACTTCGTATTGTCGTTCAAGGCTCGCCGTGTCGAAGACGTCCGCGCAATCGTTCAGCCAGACGAGGAAAACGACCGAAAATTTGCAGCTGTCAACCAGGTATCACGAATTAACCTGGGGCTTTATCGTCAGTTCGTTCAGCCCTGGGTACGCTCCCGTTCCACGCCTGCATTAGCCCACTGGCTGCAGAGCGTACATCCACTGCGTATCGCCTACGAACGCTGGTCGAGCCGGCACCCCTTGGCCTCGACTGTGGCCGAGCAGGCACGCCATATTCGTGAAGCGCGTCTCCCCGTCGCCAGTGACAATCCCTTTGTGCAATGGCAGCAAGCTTACTCCGATGCCCTGGTGTCGGCGCTGGATCATTGGCGCATACAGCGTGATAACACTTACGAGCGCACATTCAACCTGATCTACGGATCCCCCTGGATACAGGCCGTAGCTGGGCTAGCCGCCGATGACCAGCCCTCACGTCCGCATCCCGGTGTCTCACCGGAGCATCGTGCCTTCGTCGCGGAGGAGAGCAAACGCCTACGCGCAGAGATCGATCAGGGCGGCCTGCTGGAAGCCGCTATTCGTGCACTGCTCTTTGTCCGACGTTTTCAAGGTGAAGCCGATGAGCGACGGGCTAATCTCGCGGCCCAGATGCAACAGCCGGACTACCTGGCTACTTTCAACATGACCACCTTCCGCGCACTGTTTCGACGCCAAGCCAAGCTGATGCGCCTCGACCTCGATGCGACGATCGCTGCCATACCCGCATTATTGGCGGGTAGCCGCCCCCACGAGATACGGGATATGGCGAGACTTATCGAGCAGATGCTGACCGCTACCGAACCACTCCTGCCGGAAGAGCAAGCCAGCTTGGAGCAGATGCTGGCGTTATTCGCCGCAGCGGCCCACGAACAGGATTGAGAGTCGTAGCCGCAAGGTTTCACAACAACCCGATCCTCTAAGAAAGAAATTTTCAGGAATCAACTATGTACAAAAAATTGCTTGTACCCATCGACGGCAGCCGAACCTCCCTTTTGGCCTTGGCTCAGGCAAGTTCCCTGGCCAAGTTGACCGGCGCCAGCATCGAGCTACTTCATATCGTTAATGCACTGGAGTACTCCAATGGCTTCGAAAGCCCACGGGCCTATATCGAAAAAGTCAGGCCCTATTTTCTGAAAGTGGGCAATACTCTTCTCGACAGGTCACGCGGCCAGCTAGAGGCACAGGGGGTCATCGTCACTACAGTACTTCTAGAGGCCGATGGAAAGCGGGTATCGGAACTCATCGCTGACCATGCAACGACATCCTTGGCCGATCTCATTATTCTGGGCACCCATGGTCGGCGCGGAGTGCAACGCTTACTACTCGGCAGCGATGCCGAGCAAGTTGCACGTATCGCTCCCGTACCCGTTATGCTGGTCAGGGATACTCTCGGGCATGCAATTTCTCGCACTGGAGAACAAGAAGTGATAAAAAATAACGCCTTTCATACGCCCACTGATGAGTAACTTCGCTTTGTCTTATCCTGCTATTAACTCTATTCGCAAACATCGCCGTCTTCCTTCTGACGTTCGTATAGAACAAATACTCCGTGCGGCCCTGGTGGAATTTTCACAACATGGCTTCTCCTCTGCCCGTATGGAGGATATCGCCCAGCGAGCGGAGCTTTCGAAAGGTGGCCTTTATGCCCACTTTAAGAGTAAAGAGTCGATATTTGAAGCACTGCTGTTAAAGCGCCTGACACCAAGCTTCAACAATCAGCAATGGGTACTAACTGGCGGTGAGTCGCTGAATGAAGCGATAAAATCCTTTATTGACCATCTCTATGGCCAACTGAGTGACCCAGACGTCATTGCTACCTTAAAACTGCTGCTGACGGAAAGCCGACGTATTCCCCACCTTGTTGACTTTTGGCGCAGGGAGATTATCGACAAGTATCTCGCCGAGCAGCAGGCCATTTTGAAAGCAGCTGCCAATAATGGCCACCTCCGCCATAGTGCCTTCCTTGATGACGCTGCACTATTGATGGCTCCAGCGCTGTACGGTGCTGTCTGGCAAATGATTTTTGACGAAACCACCGCTACTGCCACCGTTGACTCTCTGCGACATGCTCACACGCGGATGCTGCATGAACTTTTAGCACCATGACCATCTGGCATTTTTTTCTAATCAACGACAATAAAGGCACCCTATGCCGCCATCGTTAGAGATCAACGCCTTTCTCAGTTTCACTCTGGCTATCCTATTGCTGTTCATCGGCAAAGGGCTCACCCAGCATTGGTCCTTACTACGCCGCTACAGCATTCCCGAACCGGTGGTCGGCGGTGCGTTATGCGCGGCCATCGTCTGTCTTCTATATTACGTTTTCGATATTAGTGTTTTCTTTGAGCTTAGTGCGCGTGACATGCTCTTGCTGTATTTCTTCGCCGCCATCGGCTTGAACTCCCAGATCAGTAGCTTGATCAAGGGTGGGCGCCCATTGATGATACTGCTGGCATTAGCCAGTGGTTTCATCGTGCTGCAGAACTTCACTGGCATGGCCATCGCTACCGGCTTTGGTATGGATGCCCGTGCGGGACTAATGGTTGGCTCAATCTCACTGACTGGCGGTGTTGGCACCACTATGGCCTGGACACCTCACTTCGTTGAGGAACTCGGCATCATCAATGCCGGTGAGCTTGGTTTGGCCGCCAATATGATTGGGTTGATAGCGGCCTGCCTGATTGGCGGCCCAATTGCCGGATTCCTTATACTCAGACATAGCACCCGCCCTTCCAGCGACGCTGAGCTTGAAATCAGCACTCTACACAAAGATGAGCCATTACTGCGACTCGATTATCATGGCGTGCTGCTAGCCCTCTTCTGGCTCAATCTAACCCTAATGCTAGGACAAGGATTGACTGCACTTATCAGCATGAGTGGCCTGAAGCTACCAAACTTCGTGGGCTGCCTGCTGGCAGGCATCATGTTGCGCAGCTTATGCGATTTAATCACCCATGAAGGCAGAGGTCGATTGTGGAACTGGCCGAGTATGCAACCCGGCATCGCCCTGATCTCAGACATGAGCCTTGGACTGTTCCTGACCATGGCGCTAATGGGGCTGCAACTTTGGGAGCTACAAGGCGTTTTGGGCTTCATCGCTACCTCCCTGACCATACAGATATTGCTAACTATAACGTTCGTGATCTTTGTCGTGCACCGTGTCATGGGGAAAGACTACGAGGCATCCGTAATGTGCGCCGGTTTCGGCGGTATCGTACTCGGCTCCACCGCCACGGCTATCGCAAATATGACCGCAGTCACACGTCAGTACGGTGCGGCACCGAATGCCTTCATCGTCGTGCCACTAGTGTGTGGGTTCTTCATTGATCTAGTCAATGCGCTAATCATCGGCACCATGGCGGGATGAAGAGAAACCCATACACTTAAAATTAAGAAGGTGTCATTGTGAACCCAGCTAGGCTTTTCATCATAATCCTACTGTTTACCATGCTATCGAGCGGTTGCGCCATGGTCGGCGTCTCTTCGCTCACTCCTGGTGAGTACATCGCTCTTAAGCGAGGGGACCTACTTACCACGGGCGAGCTGAGCGCAGCCACGCAGGAAACTATTCATGTTATCGGTCTGGACGAAGGCCCATGCCGTGAGCCCTCCCAAAATTGTGCCGTTGCCTTAACCAATGCGCTTGGCATAGATGATGAACGGCGGCTTTCAGCACTTGCAGAGCTGTGGCTTCAAGTGGCGATGTCGCGAGCAGGAGCATCAAGCAGTACTCCTCGCTCTGAGACTGACATTAACGCTTGGATAGAGGTTGCCAGATATGCCTATGCCTACCTATTCTTCACTGAACGATCACCTGGGGAACGCGCCTTTGAAGATCGTCAGATTCAGGTACGGGACTACTATAATTATGCAGTTCAACAAGTTATTTCCGGGCTGTTTCAACAGAATATCGCAGCTGCCGAAAGCAGCACTAGCCTCTCTGCTTATGACACGCCTACTCTTACTGGTTGGAATATTACCACCGACATAACCGGGCTCCATTTCGCCGACGAGAACGATGTGCCCGAGGAGCTTATCCCAGCATCTTCACTGGTATTTTCCGGTTTGCGCAGCACGTATCGACGTGACGGTTTTGGTGCCGAACTGGTAGCAGTAATGGACGATAGCCTTGCGCTTCATCGTGCTAGAGTCTATAGCGAAATGCCTTTTCCGGCACTTACCGCACTGCTCCATTTTCCCGGCGAAGACCTCGCTCATGTGCTATCCACCCAAGCACTTAAAGTGATCGTACGCGACCCCTATCAAGACGCTAGCATCGAGTTACATGGGCACGAAATTCCTTTAGCCGCGAACTTCACTGCAGGCTATGGCCTGTGGTTAGCGAACTCCGACTTCGCACGTCAGGCCCTCCGTTCCTTGCGAGGCCAAAGGCAGGGTATAAATCGACCGCATATCTATATGATGCAGCCCTTCGATCCTGAACGGCGTGTCATACTTATGCTGCATGGTCTTGGCAGCAGCCCTGAAGCCTGGGTTAATGTTGCCAATGAAGTTCTGGGCGATGAAACCTTGCGGCAAAATTTTCAAATATGGCAAGTCTACTATCCCACCAATATGCCACTCGCCCTGAATCATGCGAGGATCCGTAGTACCGTTGCCGAGACCCTGCAGCAGTTTGACCCAACCTCCGAAACGCTTGCTTCACAAGGTATCGTTTTGATTGGACACAGTATGGGAGGCGTTTTGGCGCGTCTTATGGTCTCCTCTAGCGGAGACAGTCTGTGGAAATTAGTGGAAAGTCACGACCTTTCCCAGGAGCAGCTGACGCTCGTCCAGGAACACCTAGATCCCTTACTCCATTTCGAACCGCTGCCCGAGGTTCATCGTGCGATCTTCATTGCTGCTCCGCATCGAGGTACGCCAGTTGCGGGCCATCGCCTAGGGAGAGCAATGGCCCGTCTTGTGCGACTGCCGCTAACCTTACTGGAAGAATTCGATGATGTTATTAAGACGTTGGCCAATACCGAAAGGCAGTCAGACGGGGGCCGACTTCGCCTCCCCAACAGTATCGATAACTTGAGTGAGTCAGACCCTTTCGTTAGAGCAATCAGCAACCTGCCTATTTCTCCCCAGGTTCAATACCATTCGATTATTGCCCAACGAAACGCCAACACCCTCTTGATAGCCTCAGATGATGGGCTAGTGCCATACACCAGTGCGCACTTAGCTGGAGCTTCTTCTGAAAAAGTGCTTATTTCCGGACATAGCGTCCAGGAAAATGCACAAGCTATTTTGGAAATCAGACGTATTCTGCACGAAGATCTAGCCAACACTTATTAACGGGAGCCAATGGCTTCTTGTCGACAGGAGGCCAACACAATCGATATCACTCTTCCTGCTGCATCGCCAGTTCGACGGCATCGCGGGGGTCTTCCCAGCCTCCACCTAGCGCCTTAAACAGGGTCGCAGTCGCTGTTAGGCGATCGCGCATCGCTTCAGCCAGCTCCAGTTCAGCCGAATGCTGTGCTCTCTGGGCATCCAGGACTTCGATGAAGCTCGTCATACCTTCACGATAGCGGATTTTGGCCAAATCGTAGGTATGGCTAATCGCCTCAACCTGTTTGTGTATCGTATCAATCCGCTCACCACTGGTGTCGTAAGTTACTAGTGCATCACGCACCTCATTGAATGCAGTATTGACTGTAGCGCGATACTGAGTATTCGCCTGCTCGGCTTGTGCCTCAGCAGTCTCAACCTGCGCTCGCGCCCGCCCAAAGTCGAAGAGTGGCCCGGCGATGGAAGCGCCTAGCCCCCAAGTTTCGGCTGAGGAGGTGAACAGATCAGTGGTGTCCGCCGTACTACTCCCCAGAAATGCAGAGAGATTGAGTGATGGCAGCCTGCTCGCCTCAGCCGAGCCTATCCGGGCATTCGCCGCGATCATGGTGGCCTCAGCCGCTCGAATGTCCGGGCGACGCTGCAGCAGGTCGGAGGGCAGTACCGACGGCATCCCACTTGGCAAGACTATCTCATCCAACTGCGAATCACCAAAATCGAGTTCGGCGAATAACTCAGCAGGCGACTTACCGACCAGAATGGCAAGGGCCCCCTCAAGTAAGCGAACCCGCTGTCTCAGGCCAGGCAGTTCAGCACGTGAGGTTTCCAGCTCAGATTGGGCCTGACGCAGTGCCAGTTCATCGGTATCGCCCAGATCAAAGCGTAATTGCTCAAGACGATACGATTCTGCTTGTGAAGCAAGCGTATTTTCGGTAATCCGGTACTGAGCTTCTGCGCTTCTCAGATTGAAATAAGTAGATACGACATCGGTTATGATACCGATACGCGCGGCGTCGTGAGCAAAAGCACTCTCCTCAAGCATAGCCTCCGCCGCTTCACGCTCCCGCGCCAGCCTGCCCCACAGATCCACTTCATACTCTAAAACGCCGGTGATCGAAAACATGTTGTTAGTCGATTCTATCAAATCACGGATCGGCTCCATGTCTCCATTACCAGGCAGCATCGCTCCAGGGGTGCGTTCGCGCGAAGCCTCAGCCTGAAGCGCTACCGTAGGAAATTGTTCAGCACGTGACATACCTAGTTGAGCACGGGCCTCTTGAATACGTTGAAGCTGAAGCCTTAACTCGAGATTCTCGCTAGTAGCTTGCTTAACCAATGCGTCAAGTTTAGGGTCTTGAAACTGGCGCCACCAGTCACTCCAATCATGATGCTGCTTGTCACTCAAGAACACATGCTCAGGCCACTCTTCAGGCAGAGCAATATCAGGTGCCTGATACTCCGGCCCCATGGCACAGCCTGACAGGATTGCGCCAACTAGCAGCGGCGTAAGCAATCCCTTGAAAACAACATTAGGCTCTTCCTTAAACGTTAAAAACATGCTCTAACCTCTTATATTTCTAGTCATTGATAGCACTGGAATCATAACTCTTGATGCTTGAAGCGGTACTGCTTTGGAGTCATCCCAAACCATTGATGGCTGGCCCGATAAAAGCTACTAATCTCAACAAATCCAAGACTCCAGGAGATCTCCTTCATGTTCTTCTTGGAGTAGAGCAAATATTGCTTGGCTTGCTGTTTACGTACATCATCAAGTATCTCTTTGAAACTAGTTTCTTGTACTTCAAGTTCACGTTGTAAGGTTCGCTTACTCACACTTAACCGAATAGCCAAATCCCCCAGGCTAAGAGCTCGGCCTGAAAGTGACTCACTAATTAACTGCCTAATATAATCAACACTTTTTACTGAATTAAAATTTTCAAGCATTGCCTCTGCAATATCTACATGAACGCGGTCAAGATTAGGGTTGAAAGAACGCAGTGGTTTGGAAAGCGTGTCAGCATCAAATAAAATTGAAAAAAAAGGCATCTCAAAATTAATGTTTTTGAAAAACAATGTCCCTTCTTCATAACTATTTGGCCTACCGTACATTACGTTAAGCTCATGTGTAATCGGATAGCTCCCCAGTAATACCTTACAAAAGCTCAAAAACCCCTTAATTCCTGCCATCATGTAATCGAAAGGATAACGCTCAACCGAACCGATCCTGGCCGATAATCTTAAATTCCCCTCTTCCCGCTCGGTCCACACCTCTAGTTCATCATCGAGGAGAACAGAATACCTTTCCAAACGTTGCAACGCCTGCTTGAAATTTGAGCAAGACATCATAGTGTAGCCGACTATGCCCAAGAAACCGGCATCGAGATACTCATCGCACTGTAAACCCAAACTAATCATCTTCGATTCTGCTGAAGCAAGTGAGAATAGACGAAAGAGAACGGCCTTGGAGATACGGCCATTCGGGTCATCAAGCTCGGCCATGTTAAGACCCACCGAATAACATAGACGCTTCTCGTCCAACCCCACCTTTCGGATCACATCGATCTTATATCTCGCCACCGACGCAGCAATAGTCCCCTTTTCGATTGCATTCGTGGAGGGAGTTTTTGCCATTTTAGTCATAAGCCTCCTCTTTCCTGTCGCAGAAAGCCAGCATGCTGTCGCCCTAGGCCACTAGAAGTTCAGCGGTAAATATTCCACCATTACCGATTAAATAATACTCAAATCAACCATCACCATATAACCCAGCATTGTAAACAGCAATTCAAATAGGAATAAAGCATACATGAAAAAATAAACACATTAAAAACCCCGGGCTCATAGAGTCATAATAAATGCCCTCATACTTAAAACAAACATCATCGCCTATAAACTTCACTCGGCCATTACATCAAGGAAGGGCTTTAATGAGACCAAAAAAAACATTTATATTTATTTTTTCAGTATTATTAACTGGTTGTAGCAGTGACGAAAAAGAGCGTGAAGTGAGCCCGCGAGTGGTCAAAGTTATAGAAACTAACCAGCAAAGTGATATCATAAGTCGCCGTTTCGTAGGCCGAGTCGATGCCCTGAATACTGTCGATCTTTCATTTCAAGTGGGTGGTCGTCTGTCTGAATTTCCAGCAATTCAAGGTGGCGTTATTCCTGAGGGCGAGTTGGTAGCTCGCCTCGAACAAACCGACTATGCATTAGCGTTAAGAAAAGCGGAAGCGGAAAGCAACCTCGCTAGACGCGACATGCAACGCAAGCGAAACCTTCTGGCGCACAACGCTGTTTCTCAGTCCGTGTTCGATGAAGCTCAAACCAACTTTGAACTGTCGGAAGTTCAGTTGGAAAGTGCTAGGCAGGATCTCTCGTATACTACCATTAGGGCACCCTTCGATGCGTTGGTGACTCGCCGCCTAACGGACCTACACAGCAACATTCAGCCTAATGAACAGGTGGTCAGGGTACAGGATGTTACCGAGCTCCGAATCAGAATGAGTGCGCCGGAAGCTTTGATCCAGTATGTCGCCAACTCTGATCGTTTCGAGATCGAAGCCGAACTGTTAGCCATGCCCGGCCATCGCATCCCTCTTGAATATCGCGAACATGTCACCGAGCCCGATGAAGTTGCGCAAACCTATGAAGTAGAGTTTGCTCTCATCGACGATACTCCCTTAGTCGCCCTGCCCGGCATGACCGCGACGGTGTTCATTTCCCTGGCCGATGATGTCATGCCTCCTGTCATCATGATTCCCGTCAGCGCGGTCGCCAAGGATGAGGCCGGCAACTTTCATGTCTGGCGCTACAACACCGACGAAAAGACCGTAACCTCCCAGCAGGTGGCATTAGGCGAGATCAGTGGCGATAGCGTGCCTGTCATTTCCGGACTGGAACGAGGTACTACCATCGTGGTCGCCGGTTTGCACTTGTTGCGTGACGGCATGCCGGTTCGGCCACTGGAACAGGCACTATAGAGAGCTTGTCATGAATATTACAAGATCATCCATTGAGCGACCACTCAATACTTGGCTTATCATCATTATCTGTTTCTTTGGCGGGATTTGGGGGTTCAATACGTTAGGTAAACTGGAGGATCCCGCCTTCACGATTCCCAATGCCATCATCAACACTGAGTATCCTGGCGCCACAGCGCAGGAGGTGGAGGAGGAGATCACAGAGCGCCTGGAACGAGCAATACAGGAGTTACCTCAAGTCGATATTATCGAGTCTCTATCACTACCGGGAAGATCGGAAATTGAAGTGGAGATTGCCGATACCTATGGCAGCAATCAGCTTCCCCAGATCTGGGACGAACTGAGAAGGAAGGTCAACGATACTCAGGGGACACTGCCTGAAGGCGCTTCCCCCTCCCAGGTCAATGATGACTTTGGCGAGGTTTATGGGTTGTTCTATGCAGTAACAGCTGAAGGCTATTCAACTAACGAAATTCGGAAGATATCCACCTTTTTGCAACGAGAATTATTAAGCGTATCCGGTGTATCTCGTGTTGCGACAGCTGGCGAACGTGAGGAGACTATTTATATAGAAATTCCCAATGAACGCCTAACAACGCTGGGCATTCCCATCGAACAAGTGCTTAACACTATTCAGACTGAAAATACGGTTGAAAGTGCAGGATCTCTGCGAGTAGGTGATAGCCATGTCAGGATAGTGGCAAGAACCCAGATTGACAGTGTCGAGAATATCGAATCAATCCGCATCGGGCGTCCCGGCTCCACCGAACAGGTGTCACTGGCCGACATCGCACATGTCTATCGCACGACCACAGAGATTCCCAATCACCTCATCCGCCACAACCGGCAGGATGCTTTCACCCTTGCGATTGCCGGCATTGAGACCGAGAATATCATCGAGGTGGGCAAAGCAGTCGAAGCCCATTTGGCATCGCTCGAGGGCCGCATCCCACTGGGGGTGGAGCTGCATCCCATCTACGAGCAGCACCGGGTCGTGGATGATGCCATCAACGATTTCCTGATCAACCTAGCAATGTCGGTGGCCATCGTCATTATCGTGCTGTGCCTCTTCATGGGCTGGCGGATCGGTGTCGTAGTGGGCGCCACACTGCTGCTGACCGTACTGGGCACCCTACTATTTATGGCCATCTTGAATATCGAGATGGAGCGCATCTCGCTTGGCGCGCTCATTATCGCCATGGGCATGCTAGTCGACAACGCCATCGTAGTCGCCGAGGGGATGGTAATCAATATCAAACGTGGCCAGAGCGCAACGGATGCTGCCAGCGCCTCGGCCAAGCGCACTCAGATTCCGTTGCTCGGGGCCACCGTCATTGGGATCATGGCATTCGCCGGGATCGGCCTCTCCGACGATGTAACAGGTGAATTTTTGTTCTCTCTGTTCATGGTCATCATGATCTCATTATTGCTGAGCTGGTTGCTTGCCATCACGGTAACGCCGCTGTTGGGTTATTATCTGCTGAAGAATATCAAGGGTGACGATAAGGATCCATACGCTGGCTTTCTCTATCGTGCTTATCAGAAACTACTGACCCTTGCGTTGCGTGTCAGGCTCATAACCGTTGCTTTGCTGGTTGCCATCACCGCACTATGTATCTGGGGGTTCGGACTGATTCCCCAGGCCTTCTTCCCCAACTCCAACACCCCCATCTTCTATGTCAACTACTCGCTTCAACACGGCACAGACATTCGTGCCACAGAACGCGACGCCAAGGAGATAGATCGCTACCTGATGGAGAAAGAGGGTGTCGAGTCGGTCACATCCTTTATTGGCCGTGGTGCCTCGCGCTTCATGCTGACCTATGCCCCTGAGCAGCCCGCCCCCTCCTATGCGCAGTTCATCATTCGAGCCCAGGACTTGGAGACCATCGATGCACTGGATCCGGAAATCTACCGTGAACTGAGCGAAGCCTATTCACAAGCCGAGGTGCGCACCCAGCGACTGCAATTCGGCCCCGGGGATGGGGCAGATGTAGAAGCGAGGTTCCAGGGTAGCGACCCTGCCGTTCTGCGTCGGCTTGCCGAAGAGGCGGAGCATCTGATGCTGGAAAATCCCATGCTCATCGATGTGAGGCATGACTGGCGACAGCAGGAATTGATGGTGGTGCCGATTATCAACGAGGAGCGAGCAAGGATCGCTGGCGTCAATCGTGACGAGATCGCCCAGACATTGCAGTTCTCCTCCTCGGGCACGCAAGCCGGCACTTACCGCGAAGGTGACAACTTCATCCCGGTGGTCGCGCGCCCGCCCGCCAACGAGCGCGACAATGTCGACCTGCTGTCGGATCGTCTGGTGTGGAGCAATGCCGAGCAAACGTTCATTCCAATCAGCCAGATCGTCGACGCCTTCGAGACGCGAAGCGAAGAGAGCTTGATTTCACGTCGTAACCGAGTCCGCACACTTACCGTGCTAGCAGACACGGCCGATGGTTATACTGCCAATGAAGCCTTCCAGTCGATACGCAGCAATCTCGAAGCGATCGAGTTGCCGCCTGGTTACTCCTTCCAATGGGGAGGGGAATATGAAAATTCAGGTGATGCTCAGGCCGCTTTATTTAAACAAATACCCATCAGCGTACTAATCATGCTGTTGATCTCGATCCTGCTGTTCGGGAAGCTTAAGCAACCGCTGATCATTTGGCTGGTGGTACCTATGTCGGTATGCGGTGTGGTGATTGGGCTTTTGCTCACTGGGTTGCCATTCTCATTTACTGCGCTACTAGGCATGCTGAGTCTATCGGGGATGCTCATGAAAAATGCCATCGTGCTGGTCGATGAAATTGATGATCAGATCGACACCGATAAAGAAGCAATTAGAGCTCTTGTTGATGCGAGTGTAAGCCGTCTTCGCCCGGTGCTGTTGGCCGCTGGCACCACGATTCTCGGCATGCTCCCACTTTTGACGGATGCCTTCTTCAATAGCATGGCAGTCACTATCATGGGTGGGTTAGCCTTTGCATCGATCCTGACGCTGATTGCGGTGCCTGTGCTCTACTCACTGTTCTTTAAGATTCGTTACGACAAGGACAAGCTGGCGCATGAGCCCAACAAGGCATAGCCTTTTATAAACTTTAATACAAGTCGGCGATGGGCTACATCGCCGACTTATTCATTTATTATATCTAGTGGTTAAAAATCACTACACGCCGATGTAACTATCCCATTCGGTAGTGAAGCCATAATGCACTTTCTTCTTAATAAGCTACTATTTCATCACTATTTGTGGTAAGAAAAACTCTGGAAATTGACTATCGTTTGATTTTTTCTAAACTCATAGTTACTCCCATAACTCCCCTCAATACTGCCCGTGACAGCGACATCATGCGCTTGATTGCTAAAGACTTTGATGCACGACAGGAAGATGGCATTTCAGACAAAATCGGCTCATACCTAGCTCAGGTGCATTATCATACCAACCCTATTACCTCAGCAACATCTGTCACTGCCACCGCTCCAGAGATTCAGTTGAGTTGGACGACCTAGGCAGTCCTATGCTGTTACCCGGGCTGGCCATGCCGCTGATTTTTTACTGGCTGCATCCGCCTGAAGCCAAACAGACACCTCATGACTCGCAAATGGCACTCCATAAACTTGCTGCACTAGGTAAGCTCAATAGAAACGAAGGCATCATGTTGCTTGTCTTTCTGTTGCTGCTTTGGGCGGATATCCCGGCGCTATTTATAGGCGATTGGGTCACCCTCAATACCACAACATAGGCGTTTATTGGCCTCTCCATACTCCTGCTCAACGATGGATTAACCTGGGATGATGTGCTGCCGGCAAGAACGCCTGGGATACCCTGTTCTGGTTCGGGGTCTTGATTATGATGACGCTGCCCCCACTACGTTATGGGCACCTAGCCAGTTATTTTCGGCTCGAGCTGCCTGCTCCCCTGGGCTGATATGGTGGAAAGCGTTTTATCATGAGTGGCGTTAACCTGGCGTTCTGGATAGGGGTGGGGTGGGGGCAACTAGATCACTACTGGTACCTACTATCATGCGCACGACTGGCCCATAGATCAGTTCACATCACGACATACGTCGTAATATTCTGAGTTTAAAATATTTATTGAAATAGCTGGATTTCACGGCGTTAACGTTACATTCCATATCCCAAACGGTACACCCTCAATGCTAGATGTTTGATTCATAAATTATTATTTGCGCCCGCGCCAGCTCAGTAAACTGCTTGCGGGAGGGTTTAAAACCCACCCCTGGCGGCCAGGCCAGCCAGGCATCGGGCACCATAAAGCCGGGCAGCGCCTCGCGTACCCAAGTGCTTAGTGCTTGTTCCGATACGGCCTCGCCGTGCCAATCGATAAACGCCACCGGGCGCTCCCCCCACTCGGGGTGGGGCACTGGTACGACTAACGCCTGGGCAACGCCGGGGTGGTCGACTAAGCGCTGCTCAATTGCTTCCGGCTGAATATTCTCGCCACCGGAGATAAAGCCGTTATCAAGCCGCCCTTCCACCACCAGCGCGCCTTCCGTGGTGAAGTGTCCTTTGTCACGGGTAGCAAACCAGCCCTCATCGTTGAGGGCTGGATCAATCTCGCCGTTATTCAAATAACCGCAGAAAAGGGTCTCGCCACGCACCTGTATCTCACCCTCGACGACCCTCACTTCACGGTTCAGTAGCGGCCTGCCGACCACGCCCGGCGCGGTGGGTATGCCGGTGCAGACCTGGCTGGCCATCTCGGACAGCCCATAGCTAACCTTCGGCGTCAGCCCCAGGGATGTCATCTTTGCCACCAGCGGCGCGGGAATCGCCGCGCCGCCTAGCAGCAGCTCGCGCAACTGAGTGCGTTTGGGGGAAAAACCCACTTTCAGAAGCCGCCACAGCTGAGTGGGCACCAGGGAAAGGTGGGTAATCGACTGCTGCTCAAGGCGCGCAGGAAGTGTTTGCGGATCGTCATCAAGAATCACTCGCCCACCGGCCATAAAAACGCGGAACGGGATAGCGTAGCCACCGATATGAAACAGCGGCAGCGACAGCAGCCAGCCACTGTTTTGATCAACGGGAATAAACGACGCGGAGCCACGGGCGGAGGCCAAATGATTCCCTACGCGATGCAGAACCGCCTTAGGCGAACCGCTGGAGCCAGAGGTAAAAATCGTGTTGCACAGTTGGTTGCCATCCAGTGTCGGAGGTTCACCCGCATTGGCTTCGGCTAGAAAATCGAGGCTAACCGGCGTTAGTTCGGAAGAATATTGATGATCGCTTTCCGTTTGGCAAACCCACCCAGCCTGCAAACGTTTGGCCAGATTGAGCTGCTGGGCAACGGGAAAAGCCGGGTTAAGCGGACAAAAAATAACCCCGGTCCGCAGGCAGGCCCACGCCAGCAGCAAGGATTTAAGCGAGCCTTTGGCGGGCGCAACTAAACGATCACCGGGCACAAAACCTTCCCGCTCAAGTTGCAGCGCTAAAGACGCCACCCGGCGATTGAGCGTTCGGTAACTAAGGTGCACTGAGCCCGCCTCCACCGCAATATGCTCAGGGGTCTCTTTAGCCCAGTAGTGAATGGGACAGGTATCTATCACGCTGAATTTTCCATTTTAGAGAGACAGTGCAAGTTTTCTGCTACTACCTCGCCTGTGGCAGTGGTAACTCGCTCGGTAAGCCAGTGTTCTGTATCCAGCCCCGGTGGCTCAGAGGGCGCCCACTCGCTTGCCAGGCGGGCAAGCAGCCCAAGGCCTAGGTCGGATTCAAAGCTGGAGGAGATGACTACGCGCAGGTTGCCCGCCCGTGCCCGTTGAACGAGTGCCTCGCAGTCACTTAGCGAGCCGATCAGCGTGGGTTTGATTACCAGGGCTTTGAGCTGCGGGTGGCAGTACCACTCCTCCCCGCGCGTTAGCGTTTCATCCAGGGCGATGGCCACCCCAGTCGCTTCTGCCACGGCGATGGTGTCGGCAAAGGCGGCGCAGGGCTCTTCCAGGTAGTCGATCTGTTTAAGGGATAGACACTCGCAGAAACGCTGGGCTTCTTCCCGTGTCCAGCCGCCGTTGGCATCCAGAATCAGTTTGGTGGTGGGCAGCCGAGTAGCAAGCTGATTAATCAGCGCTAGCTCCTCTTCCATGGCGTAGCGTGCCACTTTGAGTTTGAGTCGGGTCGGCGGCAAAGCCCCCCAACCGGCCACGATATTATCAAGGGTGACCATCAGCGCCGCAGGCTCCCCTTGAAGCAGTGGATAGGGGGGCAAAAGCGCGGGAAGATTTGCAGGCCATTGGCGCTGGGCACAGTCGAATCCAAACTGCACTGAGGGTAACGTTGGCATGGCTTTCTCGCCGCGCTTTATAGCGGCAAGGCAGGCCAGGCTTTCCGTTTCCGCTTTGGCGAGGGTTTCGGTTGAGAAACCAGGCAGCGGGGCTATCTCGCCCCACTGGCCATTGATCGTCACTAGCAGTCCTTCTCTGTTCGCCAGCCGCTGGCCTTTAAAAACCAGCGGCTGGCGAAACGGCAGAGAGTAGCGGTAAAGCGCTAGTTGCATTACGGATTGCGTGGGTAGCGGGAGAAGTCCGGGCGACGCTTCTCGTTGAAGGCGTTACGCCCCTCCTGCCCCTCTTCGGTCATGTAGTAGAGCATGGTGGCGTTACCCGCTAGCTCCTGCAGCCCGGCTTGCCCGTCGCAGTCGGCATTGAGTGCGGCTTTCAGGCAGCGCAGTGCCATCGGGCTATTCTGCAGCATTTCACGGCACCAGCGTACGCTCTCTTTCTCCAGTTCCGCCAGGGGCACTACATGGTTGACCAGGCCCATTTCAAGCGCTTGGGCGGCATCGTACTGACGGCATAGGAACCAGATTTCCCGGGCCTTTTTCTGGCCCACAATGCGCGCCATATAAGAGGCACCGTAACCACCATCAAAAGAGCCGACTTTAGGGCCGGTCTGGCCAAAAATAGCGTTATTGGCGGCGATGGTCAGGTCGCACATCATATGCAGCACATGGCCGCCGCCAATGGCGTAACCCGCCACCATCGCGATAATCGGCTTAGGGCAGGTGCGAATATCGCGCTGGAAGTCCAGCACGTTAAGGTGATGGGCACCCTCTTCGTCCTGGTAGCCACCGTAGTCGCCACGAATGCGCTGATCCCCACCGGAACAGAACGCTTTGTCGCCTGCACCGGTGAGAATAATCGCGCCAATGGCGCTGTCGTAGCGCGCCCGGCTTAGTGCCTGGATCATCTCGCTCACCGTTAGCGGGCGAAAGGCGTTGCGAACTTCGGGGCGGTTGATGGTGATGCGGGCAATGCCCTCTTTTGAGGTGTGATACAAAATATCCTGGTAGTCGCTTGAGTGATCCTGCCACTCAATCGCCGCGTAGAGTTCTGCTTCAGTGAGTCCTTTAATCATGCCAGCCTCTTTTTTTATCTGTCAGGGTTAAGGTGATGACAAAGCGCCGTTTAGCGAAGAAAACCCGCCACAACAATGCCCAACGCCAAAACACTCAACAGCGTCGCCCCACCGTACATCAGCTTCTTATTAAGTGCGTCATTGCCCACGCTGATATCAAACAGCCCATGGCGCAGCCGGTGGGCAGCATGAAATAGCGGCATGCAGACCACCGCACCAACAAACAAAAAACCCGGCACGCTAAACAGCAGCGAAGATGCCCGCTCATAGCTCAGCGCCTCAGCGGGTAGCAAGCCCAGGGGCAGTAGAACGGCGATAAACAGGATAACGGCGGGCAGCAAAACGGCAAAACAGACGCCGCCTGCACTAAACAGTCCCCACCAAAGCGGTTCATCAAAGGCTTGTTTATGCTGAACATCATGTTTGTGCATGTTCATGCTCCACTCCTCACCAGTAGCCAGAAAAACAGCAGCGCGACCACGACGACACCTGCCCACTGACCGGCGACAGTGACTTGATCGGGCAGGCTATGCCCAGCAATGCGGATCGGCATCACCCGCGGGAACAGCACAAAGAAGGTGGCGGCATGAAACAGGCTGGCGGCCAATGCCAAAAGATTCAGCAATAGCACAATGGGCGAGCCCATAAAGGCGATCCACCCCTGCCAGCTATCCGCTCCCTGCAGCAGGGCAACCATACCGGCGAGGAAGCAGAGCGTGAAAAACACCAGCGGTAGCACCGTGGCTTCACGCAGCATATAGAGCTTGAAAAAGCGGTGTTTTAGCCACCAGTTGCGTTTTAGCGGTGGCAGGCGTTGCGATGATGATTTATCCATACCTTATCTCCTACACCTTTTCTAACAGGGCTATCTCAGTTGGTTACGGATATCCGATACCGTTGAGTGGGGCAGGTTGTAGCGAGGGTCTTTCGCCATGGCCGGAAAATGTTCCTGACAATTCCGGCATTTCCGCCATCCCTGGCGGTCAGATGGCGAAAGTAGCGCCCATGGATGGGTTCACAGCGCCCTCGCGGAAACCTGCCGCACGGCAGCGCGGCCTAGTTGCCCCTACCCTTTAAACAGCGCAATAAGCGTGTGTTTAGCTGCCTCGACCTTGCCCTGATTTACTGCGGCAGCCGGGTCAACATGTTTTGGACACACCTGAGAACAAAAGCCCACAAAGGTGCAGCTCCATACGCCGTCGTGGCGGTTAAGCTCGGCCATACGCTCTTTTTTGCCGTGGTCGCGGCTGTCCAGGTTGTAACGGTGAGCCAGCGTTAGCGCTGCTGGGCCGAGGAACTCTTGATTAAGCCCAAACTGAGGGCAGGCGGAGTAGCAGAGGCCGCAGTTAATGCAGTTAGCAAACTGTTTGTAGCGCTCCAACTGTTCGGGCGTCTGCTGATAGGTTTCCGGCGTTTTGGGATCGTAGGGTTTTACCGGGTTGTCATCAATCAGGTAGGGCTTTACCGCCGCCAGGTGTTCAAGGAAGATCTCCATATCCACCACCAGATCCCGCTGTACGGGGAAGTGAGCCAGCGGCTCAATACGGATATCGCCTTCGTAATCGCGCAGGAAGGTTTTGCAGCCCAGCTTGGGAATGCCGTTAACCATCACCCCGCAGGAGCCGCAAATCGCCATACGGCACGACCAACGGTAACTCAGCGTGCTATCGAGCTGCTCTTTGATATGGTTGAGGGCATCCAGTAGCGAGGTACTGTCGTCCACCGGTAGTTCGTACTGCTGCCAGAAGGGTTCAGCCGAGCTGTCTGGCAGATAGCGTTTGACGCTGACTTGTTTGGTGCTGATCTGCTGGGTGTTCATACCTTGCCCCCCTTGCCCGCATCGCCATAGGCCCGCTCAGCCGGCGCGGAAAACCGCACATCGACATCCTGCCAGTGCAACTCGGCATTGGCTTCGCCTTGATAGAACACCTGGCTATGCTTGAGGTAGTTAACGTCGTCGCGTTTCTGCATGCCGTCATCCAAGCGCTGGTGAGCACCGCGTGATTCACGGCGCTCCAGTGCACTCAGGCAAGAGGCTTCGGCGATATCTAGGCCATACCCAAACTCGATAAACTCAAGCAGCTCGGTATTGAATATTTTGCTGGTATCGTTAACGCGTACCTTTTCGTAGCGCGCTCGTAGCTGGCGTATGGTTTCAAGCGATTGCCGCATGCTCGCTTCGGTGCGATAAATACCGCAGCCGTTCTCCATAGCCTGCACCATGGCGTGCTTGTGTTCTACCCAGTTCTCATCGCTCCCGGCGCCGTCACAGAGCCTAGAAAGCTTGGCTAGCTGACGATCACCCTGGGCTTCCAGCAAGTGCATATCGGCCCACTCGGTTTGCGCTGCACGTTGACTTGCTTGCTCACCGGCCAAGCGGCCAAACACCAGTAGCTCGGTAAGCGAGTTGGAACCCAGCCGGTTGGCCCCATGTAAACCAACGGAGGCACACTCCCCGGCGGCGTATAGTCCGGCAATCGAGGTTTCGCACTGAGGGTCGGTTTCGATCCCGCCCATGGTGTAGTGAACCGCTGGGCGAATGGGAATCGGCTCTTTCACCGGATCAACGTTGATATAGGCTTTGGCCAGCTCGCAGATAAATGGCAGACGCTCCAGAATGTATTTTTCACCCAGGTGGCGCAAGTCGAGATAGACCACGTCGCTGTCGCCAAATTTGCCGGTGCGGCCCGCCTGCTGTTCCTGCCAAAAGGCCTGGGAGAGTTTGTCCCGAGGTCCCAGTTCCATGTATTTATTCTCCGGCTTGCCCAGCGGCGTTTCCGGGCCTAGGCCGTAATCCTGCAGATAGCGGTAGCCATCTTTATTGAGCAAAATACCCCCTTCGCCCCGGCACGCTTCGGTAATCAAAATGCCGGAGCCGGGTAAGCCGGTGGGGTGGTATTGAACAAATTCCATGTCCCGCAGCGCCACACCATGGCGATAAGCCATCGCCATGCCATCGCCGGTGACAATGCCCGCATTAGTATTGAAGCGGAACAGGCGACCCGCGCCGCCGGTGGCGAGCACCACCGCTTTGGCGCGCAGCAGGATCAATTCACCGGTGGCGATTTGCAGCGCAATCACGCCAATGACGGTGCCTTCGTGGACGGCGAGATCGAGCACAAAGTACTCATCGAAGCGCTCGATCTCGGGGTATTTCAGCGAGGTCTGAAACAGGGTGTGGAGCATATGGAAGCCGGTTTTGTCGGCAGCGAACCAGGTCCGGGCGGTTTTCATCCCCCCAAAGCGGCGCACCTGCACTTGGCCGTCATCCTTGCGGCTCCAGGGGCAGCCCCAGCGCTCCATCTGCACCAGCTCTTGATAGGCGTGGTGGACAAAGTAATCAGCTACCCCCTGCTCAACCAGCCAGTCACCGCCTGACACCGTGTCATCAAAATGCGCCTGGTGGGAGTCTTCTGCGCTGGTAACCGCAGCTGCCCCGCCTTCCGCGGCCACGGTATGGGAGCGCATGGGGTAAACCTTGGACAGCAGCGCAATACGTTGAGGTGTGTTTTGCTCCTTGGCCTGCTCAGCGGCCCCAATGGCAGCGCGTAATCCTGCGCCTCCCCCACCCACAATCACGATATCGAAATCTCGCTGCTGCATGAAAAGCCCCTTCATTAGCCAAGTCAAAGGTGGTACTGGCGGCAATCTGCGCTGCCGTCTTGTCTATTCGAACTTACCATACAAGAGGAAGGCCCTGTTCATTAGTCCAAAGGACTATTGATGTACATCAAGAAAAGCACTGGTGAGATTGCTATTTCTGTAAATAGCAATATGAGAACCCGCATCCGTAGTCGAGATGCGGGGCATGGGTGCAGGTAGTTAAAGCAGCAGCCCACCAAAAACAAAGCCTAGTATTACGCTCACTGTGATAGTCACAACACCGGGGATAAAGAAAGGGTGGTTGAATACCGCTTTACCGATTCGGGTGGAACCTGTGTCATCCATTTCCACAGCCGCCAACAGGGTAGGATAAGTAGGTAACACGAATAGCGCGCTCACCGCCGCGAAAGAAGCCACCGCAGTTAAGGGATCCACACCCATAGCTAGTGCCGCAGGCATCAAGGCTTTAGTAGTGGCTGCCTGGGAGTAGAGCAGCATGGAAGCAAAAAACAAAGTGACTGCTAACAGCCATGTATAGCTTTCAAGCATCTCGCCAGCAATACCCTCGATTTCATTGATATGATTAGAGACAAACGTGTTGCCCAGCCATGCCACCCCTAGTACACACACGCAGGCCGACATACCCGATTGGAAAGTGGGCATATTGAGGATACGACTTGCCTCCAGCTTACAGCTTAGAGTAATGGCACCGGCGGTTGTTAGCATGAAGACCATGATAGCGGCATCTCGTGGTAGAACCGGGTTAGCGATCAAACCCACCGCATCGGAGATAGCTGTTGCGTAAAACACTACGGCGACAATGGCTAGCAAGAACAAAAGAACGGAGCGCCTGGCCCCCGGTTGAATTTCAAAAGCTTGTTTACCCCGGAGTTTAACCAGTCCCTTCTCCAATCGCTCTTGATATACAGGATCCTCATCCAGCGGCTTTCCCATCATATTTGCCACCAAGGCACCAGCAAAACAGGCCAGCAAAGTAGCGGGGATACATATCGCTAATAGGGTTAAATAGCCTACCCCAAGAGGCTCAAGGATACCGGAGAAATAAACCACCGCTGCTGAAATAGGCGAGGCGGTAATAGCAACTTGTGAGGCAACCACTGCAATGCTCAGTGGCCGCGAGGGACGAATTCCATATTCTTTGGCTACTTCGGTAATCACAGGCAGAGTGGAATATGCAGTATGGCCTGTGCCTGCGAAGAAGGTCATGGCATAGGTGACCATGGGAGCTAGAAAAGTAATATACTTAGGGTATCGGCGCAGCAGCCGCTCGGCCAGCTTAACCAAGTAGTCCATGCCACCAGCAAGCTGCATGGCTGCGATCGCAGTAATGACAGCCATAATAATTAAGATGACTTCGATAGGAATGGAACCAGGCGTTAGCCCAAACCCTAAGGTGAGTATCAACACCCCCATGCCACCCGCAAGCCCGATACCGATGCTGCCTATTCTGGCGCCCAAATAAATAGCGCCCAGCACAACCAATAATTCCAAAAAAATCATAAGGACCTCCCCTGCAAAAGCGTGGGTAAAATTAGCCTATTCTTTTGATTTTGACGGCTCACTGGGCACCCAAAGCACGCGTATACCGTTTGGCACGATATTGCGGGCGCATCAAATTATCGATAGAGAGGATCTCATCGAGCTGCTCGGCAGTGAGGAGCTGCCGTTCCAGCACCACTTCGCGCACACTTTTGCCGGTTTCAGCGCAGATTTTTCCTACGATATCGCCTTCATGGTGACCAATGTAAGGATTTAGGTAGGTAACGATGCCAATTGAATTGAGCACATAATCGCGGCATACATCGGGGTTGGCTGTGATGCCAGCGACACACTTGTCGGCCAGTGTGATGCAGGCATTTTCCAACAGATTGATCGACTCGAACATAGTTTGGGCGATCACCGGCTCCATGACATTAAGCTGCAACTGGCCTCCCTCGGCGGCCAGGGTGACCGTCACATCATTGCCAATCACTTTGAAGGCGATTTGATTGACGACTTCAGGGATAACGGGATTGACTTTTGCTGGCATAATTGAGGAGCCCGCTTGCAGCTCGGGCAGATTGATCTCGTTAAACCCTGCACGGGGACCAGATGACAGTAAACGTAGGTCGTTGCAGATTTTTGATAATTTCACTGCCAGCCGCTTGAAGGCATTGTGCAGCAACACATAGGCATTACAATCGGAGGTGGCTTCAATCAAGTCTTCTGCAGGCGTATAAGCTTGGCCTGTGATCTCAGCAAGCTTGGTGATGGCCAAGAGTGAATACTCCGGCGGCGAGTTAATGCCGGTGCCGATTGCGGTGGCGCCTAAGTTGACCTCCAACAGTGACTCCCGGCACCTACGGAGACTCCTCACCTCCACTTTTAACGTCACGGCGTAGGCGTGGAATTCCTGGCCCAGACTCATGGGGACTGCATCTTGGAGCTGAGTACGCCCCATCTTTAGAATATCCTTAAAAGCTTCCGCTTTTGATTCAAACACTTCGGCTAACCGCTCAAGCGCTGCTATCAGGCTATCGCAGCTGCTGAACAGGGCTACCCGAAAGCCGGTGGGATAAGCATCATTGGTTGACTGACACTTATTGACGTGATCATTGGGGCCAATGACGTCGTAGCTGCCCTTTGGCTGGCCCATTAACTCCAGAGCAATATTGGCCAGCACCTCGTTGGTATTCATGTTGACCGAAGTACCCGCACCACCTTGAAAAGCATCGACGGGAAATTGATCGAACCCTTTTCCTGTGTTCAACATCAAGTCGCAAGCTGCGACAATATAATCGGCAATGTACGGTTCTATCGTACCCAACTCACCGTTGGCCAAAGCAGCCGCTTTCTTCGTCAATACCATACCCCGCACAAGATCAGGGAGGTCGGAAATTGTCTGGGAGCTAAGCTGGAAGTTCTCCTTTGCCCGTAAGGTGTGGATGCCATAATAATTCTGGCTATCTACTTCTTTGCAGCCCAGCAGGTCTTCTTCTGTACGACGAGAGATCTGATCACTCATGATTATTCACCCCCAATATGATTATCTAGTTATCTTCCTCTACATAACCGTATCTTGAAAGTTATCTACAAATTTTGATGTACATCAAAGCGGATCAGGATTTCTGAGTATATTCTGGCGTTTGGTGTACTCTTCAACGTTCTCGCCTCGCACACCTAGCTGACGTAACTTAATCCTAAAAGGCTAATTGGTGACGATAGGGAGATTTGCGCCCTCGTAGCTCAGAATAAATTAATGAGTAGCTCTGAATATACTTAAGAGAAGTAGAGGTGCCGCATGACAACCAATGCTCAACCCTCACCGCGATGGAAACTGTTAGCGCCGCTAGCCGTCGCTATCATCGTCGCGCTGATACCCACACCCCCGGGGCTTGCGCCTCATGCGTGGTATTTTTTAGCCATCTTCCTCGGCTGTGTCGTTGGCCTTATTCTTGAACCATTGCCGGGCGCAGTGGTGGGCCTGGTGGGCGTTACCCTGGTGGCACTGCTTTCCCGGTGGGTGCTGTTCTCGCCGGAGCAACTGGCGGCTGACGGATTTAATGCCGCGGGCCAAGCCTTTTCATGGGCGGTGTCAGGCTTTACCAACTCCACGGTATGGTTGATTTTTGGCGCTTTTATGTTTGCCTTGGGGTATGAGAAAACCGGTTTGGGCAGGCGAATTTCCCTCTGGCTGGTCAAAACCATGGGCAAACGTACCTTGACCCTTGGCTACGCAGTGATGATTGCCGATGGCATTCTGGCCCCCTTTACGCCCTCCAACACGGCGCGCAGTGCGGGCACGATCTACCCAGTGATTCGCAACCTGCCGCCGCTTTACGATTCACTTCCTAACGACCCCAGTATGAAGCGCATGGGCAGCTTTTTGATGTGGACCGCGCTGGCGGCGACTTGTGTCACCAGTTCGCTATTTTTGACCGCCCTAGCACCTAACTTACTTGCCATCGCGCTAACCGAAAGCGCCACCGGCATTCATATCAATTGGGGGCAGTGGTTTATAGCGGTAGCACCGGTGGGCATTCTGTTGCTGCTGCTGGTGCCTCTACTGACCTACTGGCTATGCGCGCCGGAAGTGAAAGCCGGCCACGAAATTTCCGACTGGGCGGGGGAAGAGTTAGCCAAGCTCGGGTCACTGACCCGCCATGAAATAGTCCTGGTCATTATGGTAGTGACTGCACTGCTGCTGTGGATTTTTGCAGGCGATATTATCTCTGCTTCCTTGGTGGGGTTAATGGTGATCTGCGGCATGCTGTTAACCGGCATCGTTGCCTGGAACGATATTCTTGATAACCGTGCTGCCTGGAATATCTTCGTATGGTTTGCCACCCTGGTGGCGCTGGCAGGCGGGCTGAGTCAGGTGGGGTTCGTTACCTGGTTTGGCAATGTGGTGGGCGGTCAGATAAGCCACTTCGACCCGCTGATTGCCATGGTAGCGCTGGTGGCTATCTTCTACCTGCTGCACTACTTCTTTGCCAGCGTGACAGCCCACGTTACCGCCCTACTGCCGGTGATTCTGGCGGCAGCATCAGGTATTGCAGGGCTGGATATGGAGATGTTTATCCTGTTGCTACTGCCCACGCTCGGCTTTATGGGCATTCTTACCCCCTATGGCACTGGCCCAAGCCCGGTTTACTACGGTAGCGGCTACCTGCCCAGCGCGCTGTTCTGGCGGCTAGGAGCAATCTTCGGGCTGCTGTTCCTGGTGGTTTGGCTGGTAATCGGTCTGCCTTGGTTAATGTTGATCAGCTGATAAACATTAGCCTAGCCGGTACCAGGCGTTGAGCTGCTGAGCAATCATCTCCGGTTGCTCAGCATGAAGGTTGTGGCCCCCCTCCAGCGTGATATGGCGCAGGTGGGGAGCCCTAGCAGCCAAACGGGATGCCAATTTATGAAACTTGGCATCCCGAAGACCTGAAAAATAGCTGACCGGTAGCGACGTGTTTGCCAGCCACGCCCATTGCGACGGTTGCTTGCCGAGTGACGTGGCACGCAGCATATTCGCGACAGCCGGCCCATGATTAGCAAGACGGCGTTGAATCTGCCGACGACGCTGGGCCTCGGTTAGGTCGGAAAACACCGGTTGTTGGTACCAGTCAGTCAGTACCCCCTCTATTGGTTCCTGCTCGAAACGTGTTGCCCAGCGTTCATCATGGGCAATGCGGGCGGGTCGCTCGCTGGTAGCCAGCCCTGGATGGGCGCTTTCCAACCAGAGGGCGGCAAGATCTAATGGCTGACGGCTGGCGTGGTAAAGCGCCAAGCGCCCGCCCAGGGAGTAGCCCAGCAGGCAATAGCGGCGAATACCGTGAGTCACCAGTGTGTCAGTAAGCCAATAGTGAAACGCCTCAAAAGTGGCGGTCTGGACGCGGTGATTTTCGCCATGGCCAGGCAAGTCCAACGCTAAGCAATCAACGCCTTCCAAGCCATCACTCACCCCCGCCCAATCGTGGCGGTCGCCCAGCAGGCCGTGTAGCAGCACCAGGGTCGGCGCCTGAGCTTTACTGCTCACGCGGCTCACCGCGAATCGCTAAACCAAGCGCCTTAAGATCATCGGCGACCTGCTGATGGGGTACGGTAACCTCTATCAGTGTAACGCCCACCTGCAGGGCCTGTGTGTAGGCCGCCGCAAAGGTATCCAATGAGTTGGGCGCCGAGTAGCCAAGTCCAAACATCTTGGCCGCATACTCGAAGCTCAGCCCATGGGGCTGGCGATAATAACGCTCCAGCAGTTCCCCCTCTTTAGGCACCGGCAGCATATGAAAAATACTGCCGCCATCATTATTGAGGACCACTACCACCTGGGGTTGAGTGGCCTGTTTTAACAGCGCCAAGCTGTTGAGATCATGCAGTGCGCTGGTATCTCCCAGCACAATGGTAGTGGGTTCCGAGCATGTGCAACTGAGGCCATAGGCTGTCGCGATGAGACCATCTATGCCGGAGGCGCCGCGATTGGCCAATACCCGCAGCGGCGTTTGGCGATGCGTTCCCAGCATATTCATTAGCCGTGCAGGCAGGCTATTGCCAATAAACAGCTGCCCTTCCGCCAACTGCGCTAGCTGGTGGCAAACACCCACTTCTGAGAATGTCGTACAGCGCTCTTCTAGAAGCTGGCTGGTGCGCCGTTGCAGGCTATCCAATTGATGCCAAGGCGTTTGTTCGGGAATTTCCGGCAAGCCAGCTATGAAATCCGCTGGAGGGCATATCAAACGGCGTTTCACACAATAATCAGGGTCCAGCCGCTGGGGCAGCGGCTCAACCAACCAGACATCCTGCCAGGGCTGCTGGGCAATAAATTGCGTTAGCCGCTTGGAAATTAACCGACCGCCAAACTGCAGCAGCACCTCGGCGTTGGCGAGTTCAGCGCTGAAACGTACATCATGCAGCGCCAAATCAAAGTGGATCAGGTTCTGAGGATCAAACCGAACCTGGCTCTGCACATCCGCCAGCAGTGGCCAACCCAGCTGCTTGGATAACTCAACCACCTGCTGCGCCTGTTGGAAGTCATCAGCGTTGCCCTCAACCCTGCCGACAACAATCATTCCTTTATGCTGGGCAAATGTTTCCCACTCACTCTTGGGTCCTGGAATCGCTGTGCTGTCCTGCCAATCACTCCACGGTGTTGACGTCGTCAGCCAACGCCCCAGCGGGGCGAGATAATCGCTGGCATCCACCAGGCAACGGCCGGGATAAAGCGGTTCGCGGTAACGGCAGTTAATGTGGATGGGCCCCGTTGTGCGGCGCTGCTGATCAACCGCTTGATCAATCGTGCTAAGTACAAAAGCCGCTTTTATCTCAGCATCCGGCGGCGGCAGGTCGTGGTGAACAATGGTGTGGCGGGAGAAAATATCACGCTGGTCAATCGCCTGATTGCTGCCGTTATCCAGCAGTTCAATAGGGCGATCAGCAGAGAGCACAATAAGCGGTACGCCGAACAGCTTGGCTTCCACTACTGCCGGGTAAAGGTTGGCTACAGCGGTGCCTGAGGTAGTGATAATGACGACCGGGCGCTGACTGCCCCGGGCAATGCCCAGCGCCATAAAACCCAGCCCTCGCTCGTCAAAATGGCAGTGGCAGCGCAGCCCGGCATGCTCGCTGGCCACCATTGTTAAAGGCGATGAGCGGGAGCCCGGCGCCAGCACCACATCGCGCACGCCTAAGCGGTAGAGTTCTTCCAGCGTCAGCGCCGCCCAAACATGATTAAAGGTGGCGTGCGCTTGCGCAAAACCGTTCGATGTCAGTGCCGTCATATGTGTTATCCCATCCCTAGCAGCGACATAATATCGGCGATTTTACTGTCCAACTCACGCCACTCTTCGTCCGGCTGAGAGCCTGCCACGATACCTGCACCGGCATAGAGCCGAATCGCTTCTGGGCCGATATGGGCGCAACGAATAGCTACCGCCAAATCGCTACTCGCTTGGCTGATTCTGCCAAACACGCCCGCGTACCAACCCCGCTGATGGCGTTCATGCTGGCGAATAAACGCCAATGCCGACTCACGGGGGACGCCACCCACCGCAGGCGTTGGAGGCAGTGCTGTAAGCAGTTGCTGGTCGCTGACATTGCTGTGAAGTTCGGCGTGAATCAAACGGCGGATATGCTGTATAGAGCGCAGCTTAACAGTATGTGCTTCGCCCATATTTACGTGATCTGAAAGGGGCTCAAGCTGAGTTAGCAGGTGCTGATACACGCACTGGTTTTCCAGCGCATTTTTCTTATCCGCCAGCAGCTCAGCGGCAAGCGCTTGGTCTTGCGAGGTATCACGCCCGCGGCGGGTTGTACCGGCTAGCGCCTCGGTAATTAAGTGCCTGCCTTCGCGCTTATATAGACGCTCCGGTGGGCAGCCGATAAACGCCTCATGGGCTGTCAATTGGATGCCAAAGTGAAAACAGTCGGCGGCACCGGCCTGCCAGCGTGCTAGCAGCGCCCAAGGGCTAGGCGTTTTAGGGGTCGTCAGGCAGGTCTCCCGGGAAAGCACCACCTTGGGCGTATGCACTAGGTGGTCGGGGTTCGTCACCTGTCCCACCCAAGCCACCCACTCTTGTTGGCTAGGGCGATCTTCACGCTGGTAAACCAAAGGCTGCAGGCGAGGCAGCGGCTGCTCTGCTACCAACGCGTCTAAACAGGCATAAGCCTGGGTGATTTCGGCACTGGGGGAGCGGTCATCGAAACGTAGATTAAGTGATAGCGTCGCGCCACCTTGATGGCGTTTAAGCTCGATACGCGGCAGCAAAAAGTGGCAGGCTGGAAAGTGCTCCCACCCCGGCGTACCAGGGTCGAAGGCCATGCCACCAAAATAGTTGGGCTGTTGGCCGCCTGCTTGAGCCAGCGCAGCAAGATCCGCCTGCAGCGCCGCTAACGAATCAAACGCCTTAACAACCCCCAGCGCAGCATACTCAACGGCGCCAGCATCACGGGATTGCCAATAAAGGCGAGGGTAAACGCTCTGCACGTTTAGCCACCCCATCAGGTTATCCACCTGACAGGGAGTGCTTAGGCGCATAAACCCTTGTTTTGCAGTATTTCCAAGCGCATCAATCTGCTGTTTGAGTGCTTCAATAGGGTGTATAGAGTGCATAATTTGCCTGTTAGAGCAGCGTTTTCAATTACCTACTGGCAGCTGCTGGGTACTTCAAGCCTAGCTTTTTTCTCATATAGGGTAGCACCCACCGATCACCGCCAAACCGCCCTGCATTGGCACCCGCCACCAGTAAGAAGAAGGTTAGTGCAATCATCCATGGATTAGTGGACACCGTGCCTGCCATCAAGAAAGACATATTCATCACAATGGCGAAAAACGCAGCGAAGGAGGTCAACACGCCAACGATCAAGCCAAGGCCAACCAACACCTCCCCCAGCGGTATCATGATATTGATCAAATCTGCGTTGGGCAGCGCAAAGTTCTCAAGGAAAGCGACATAATTAGGGTAAACCGCGCTTCCTTCTCGCATCACGGGATTGGCCACGGCATTGCTTAGAAAACCTTCGGCATTAAAACCACCGGTCACCTTACCGATACCAAGCGTCAGCCAAGTGATGCCTAAATAGAGCCTTAGCAGTAACCAAACTACCGCCATATATTTGTTATGTCTAAATAAGTCGCCAATCATCGCGTAAACTCCTGCTCAAGGGGTGCTGGCAGTGTGGGGCAAGATGACGCGGCATATTTTGACGTAGATCTACTTTTTAGCACTTAATCATTCATTGCTGAATGTTTGACGATTACCCCGCTAACGCTTTTAAAATGAAAACGGTCAACAGGAATCTCGACGGAATGGAACAAAACAGTAAGCCCCGCCACTACCAAGCATGGCTGTTAGCCGCACGCCCACGCACGCTACCGCTGGCGTGCGCTTCTATCCTGTTGGGTACTGGGCTAGCGGCTAGCGTGAATGCTTTTAATGGCGCGGTGCTATTGCTAGCCCTACTGACCGCCATTGCTCTACAGATACTCTCTAATCTAGCGAATGACTATGGCGACGCGGCTTCTGGTGCCGACGATCAGACGCGCATTGGGCCGGTTCGAGCGGTCTCTTCTGGCTTGCTAACGCCACAGGCAATGCGCGCCGGGATGGTCATTACAGCAATCGTAGCAGCGCTGTTAGGGCTTTCATTACTGCTTACCGCTTTTGGTAATCAGTGGGGGCAGATTGTCACTTTCCTGCTGCTTGGTGCCGCCTCTTTGTTAGCCGCCGTGACCTATACCGTTGGCCTGGGGGGGACACCCTATGGTTATCGCGGGTTGGGGGATATTGCCGTCTTTATGTTTTTCGGCTTATTAGGTGTTTTAGGCACCTACTACCTTCATGTACAACAGCTAAGCTGGCTGCCGTTACTACCTGCCGCCGCTTGCGGGCTGCTGGCTACCGCCGTGCTCAATGTGAATAACGTGCGCGATATCGAGAGCGATGCGCGCAACGGCAAAATCACCTTGGCGGTGCGCCTGGGTCGAGAAAACGCCATTCACTATCACTGGGCGCTGCTGGGGTTGGCGCTACTGCTGACGCTTATTTACCTAGTGGTACTGCCTGTACCATTGATAGGTTGGAGCTGCCTTTTGGTGGCCAAGCCGCTAACCGATGCCGCCAGGACATTACGCCATACGCGCGATGGGGAAACCCTGACTGGCATGCTGAAGAAAACAGCCATCTCGACGCTTTTTTACAGCATGCTGCTGTCTGTTGGCTTGGCCTTTTTCTGATTAAGGGGCTAAAGGGCGATTAAAGCACCACCTCATAGCCTTCAAATTTAGGCGGGCCAAGGTAAATACCTTCAGGCGCCTTGGCATTAGCGTGAGCTTTACGAAATGCATCTGACTTAGTCCAGTCGCGGAAGGCCGCTTCCGATTCCCACACGCTGTGGGAGATAAACACAGTGTGGTCTTCCTGGCTTTCGCCCTGCAGCATTTGGAACTGCTTAAAGCCCGGCACTTCGTCTAAGTGAGAATCACGGTTGCGCCACACCTCTAAAAAGTCCTCTTCGCGGCCTGGGGCAATCCGAAAACGGTTCATGGCGATATACATCGTTACTCTCCTGTTGCACTGGTTCTACTGGGTTGGTTTTGCTGTATTGATTACGCAAACGGTGCCTTGATGGTAACGTCATGGTTTGGTGACGAATAGGCTTCACGGCTAATGGCTAAGGCACCCATCCAGGTCGTTTGGTTCAAACGCGATTTACGCATTCATGATCATGCGCCGCTTTCTAATGCAGCCGCAGCTGGCCCCGTGTTACCCATATTCGCCATTGAGCCAGGACAGTGGCAAGCGCCAGACAGCGCCCTGCGCCACTGGCAGTTTGCCGCTGACTCCCTTATCGACCTTTCAAACGCACTGGAAACACTGGGCCTACCACTGTGTATTTGGCAAGGCGATATTGTCGATTTATTAACCGCATTGAAAGCGCACTATGGGGAGTTTGCGTTTCACTCCCACGAAGAGACCGGCAACGCCTGGAGCTTTGCCCGCGACCTAAGCGTCAAGGCATGGTGCCAGCAGCACGACACCCCGTGGCACGAAGCACGCCAGCACGGCGTTGTGCGTGGCTTAAAATCCCGAGTGACCGAGCGCAACGCATGGGAAAAGCAGTGGGAAACGTTAATGACGGCGCCCACCGCCACTGCCCCGCAAAACGCCCAGGCGGCTGAGGGCTGGCAAGCGTTTCACCACATTGACGCCGAACAGCTTCACGGCCTGACGCTAGGGTTTGATACCACGCCCTGCCCAGAGCGCCAGACCGGTGGCCGCAGCGAAGGCCGCGCAATATGGCGCAGCTTTGTCAACCAGCGCGGGCGGCGTTATCGTGGCTCGCTGTCTAACCCTTTGCTTGCCTGGGAATTTGGCTCACGACTTTCGCCCCACTTAGCCTGGGGCACTCTCTCCATGCGCGAAGTCGTGCAGTCGCTGCGCCGCCAGCGCAAAAAGCATGCTGAAGACACCGCTTGGTCACGCTCGTTGCGCGCCTTCGCCTCTCGGCTTCATTGGCACTGTCACTTTATTCAAAAGCTGGAAAGTGAGCCAAGCATAGAGTCACAAACCCTGCACCCAGCGCTGCGCGGCCTGCGGGAGCGTGATCCCGAACATCCCAACCTGATCGCCTGGAAGCGCGGTCAAACCGGCGTGCCTCTGGTGGACGCTTGTATGCGCAGCCTAATCGCTACCGGTTGGATCAATTTTCGCATGCGCGCCATGCTGATCTCCCACGCAACCTTTGGTCTTGGGCTGCATTGGGTTGAGCCAGCCTTACACTTGGCGCGGCTGTTTACCGACTTCGAACCTGGCATTCACTACCCCCAGGTACAGATGCAGGCAGGCGCCACGGGCACCAATGCACTTCGGGTGTATAACCCCATCAAACAGGCAGAGGATAATGACCCTAGCGGCGAGTTTGTTGCTCGATGGGTGCCGGAATTAACCGCCCTGCCGCTAGAGTGGCGCGCCAAGCCCTGGGCACTGCCGGAAAGCCTACGCCAGCGGTTTGGCTTTCAGCCGGGCGTCGACTACCCCATTCCGAACGATTTCGAGGCCGAAGCGCGCCACTGGAAAAAGCTGCTGTATGAGCTTCGCCGTACACCGGATGCCAGAGAAGCTAGCAAAGTCATTGCGGATAAACTTGCCAGCCAGCGGCTGCCGCCTGCTCAGCGCTCTAAAAAAGCAAAACCCGCCAATCGTCAGCAGCTTTCATTATTTGACGATGGCGGGCTAGATGGGGCCTAAAAGGCACTAACCCTCGACTCACATTCGATAAAAAATTATTTATGGATAATCATTGAATCGCCTGCATTAAAAATAGCGACTCACCCTTTCTAGCCACCTGTTGCATTCATAAACCTTAAGATCTGAACCTCACCGTCAGTAGTAAAGTAGTGACGCTCGGGCTTTTTCGTCACCGCAGCCACAATGGTCGCTTTTAGGCGGTGGGTGTCACCCGGGTAGCGCCGCATTATGGCGCGTAGATCAACCGAGTCCTCATTGCCCAGGCAAAGAAGTAGCCGCCCCTCAGCCGTCACCCTTACCCGGTTACAGGCATCGCAAAAATTATGACTATGGGGAGAGATAAAACCAATGCGCGAAGCACTGCCCGGCATTCGGTAATAACGGGAAGGTCCCAAAGAAGTCTCAGTGGTCGGCAGAAGCTGATGGTGCTGTTCAATCGTCTCGCGCACTGCATCGCTGGAAAGGTAGGTTTCGCCACGGTTATGTTCACTAATTGTGCCCAGTGACATCTCTTCTATAAAGCTAATATCCACTTCTTCGTCGCGTGCGAAGCTGACTAAATCAAGAATCTCATCATCATTACGCCCCTTCAGCAGTACGGCATTAAGTTTGATTGACGTAAAGCCAGCCTGGCGTGCTGCGCGGATACCGGCGATCACTTGGCTTAGGTCACCTGTCCGGGTTAATGCTTTAAAGCGCTCGGGCTTGAGCGAGTCGAGGCTGATATTGAGTCGATCTAACCCGCCTTGCCGCAATGCATCGGCATGTTTGACAAGCCCTGAGCCGTTGGTGGTCATGGCCAGCTCGCGCAGGCCTTCCAATTCACCGAGTTTTTGCACTAGCGTTAATACGCCCTGGCGTACCAGCGGCTCCCCGCCAGTTAGGCGGATTTTTTCCACCCCCAGCTCGACGAAGGCCTGCGACAGCGTGGCTATCTCTTCAAGGGTAAGTAGTTGGGCCCGAGGCAGGAAGGTCATCTCCTCAGCCATGCAATAAACACAGCGAAAATCACAACGATCAGTCACCGATATGCGCAGGTAACGCACCGTACGGCCAAACCCATCGACTAGCGCACTCATTCTGAGGGCTCCTCTGCTTGGGCACTGGTGTTAACGGGTAGACGAGCTATGAGCCCTTTCACTTCGGCCGTGACCTCTTCAACGGTTTCCTCATCATAAAATTGGCCCCGCCGCTTGCGCAGGCCATTTTCGTAGAGTTTTACATGCTCGGTGGGTGTAACACCTGCTTTGGAGAGACAGTGGCTGGCGCAATGCATCTGACACCCGTCGATGGCTACGATCGGCCGCCCGCTACGGGCTGTACGAACCAGGCCAGGCACACCACCACCTACGCCCGCAATGCAGGACATTTCTGCCTCCCCTGCATGATCAAGGCGCAGAGCGACACTATTGGCAAGTTGCGCAACATCAGAGCAGCCGGAGCAGGCATATACCAATGTGCGTGGTTTGTGGTGTGAAGACATACCCTCTCCTTGAATAGGCAAACAATATCAGCCGCCGCTGTGGGTATAGAAGCTCATACGGAGAACTGATTAATGGGGTAGTAGTGGTAGGCGCTCCCTTCGACCACATCTGTTGCGGGGGTAATCATTAAATAACCATCGGCTTGGCTAGCCGCGCTGAGCATATGTGACCCTTGCCCGCCTGCTAATTGCGCCGCCGGCGCCCCGTTTGTCCAGTCCAGTGCTACCCGTAAGAGTTCGCTCCGCCCTTGGGGGCCGCGCTGAGAAAAGCCTGCTTTTACGGGGAAACACTGAAGTGCGGCAACAAATCTACCTTGCATGGCGTGAATAAAAGGCAGCGCCAGCAGTTGCCAGCCTACTAGGGATGCCACGGGGTTACCCGGCAGCGCAATAAGCGGCGTGACAGAAGATGGCGCCGAGCCAAGATAACCGAACGCAAAGGGTTTTCCCGGTTTCATCGCGACACCATGAAAATGTAGTCCACCGCGCTGCTCGATCACCGGACGAACATGATCCTCTTCGCCTACCGAAACGCCCCCAGTGCACATCACCACATCTGCAACGGTTTGTGCGTGTTCAAAGGCCTGATGCAATGACGCCGGCGAATCAGCGATGACGCCCAAATCCAGCACCTCGCACTGAGCTTGCGCTAGCAGTACGCTAAGCATGGCGCGATTGCTGTCGTACACCTGCCCCGGAGACCGCGACATGCCAGGGGCAATCAGTTCATCTCCGGTTGAGAGCAGTGCCACCCGCAGGCGCCGTTTGACGGTCACGGCATTGATTCCATGGCTTGCCAACAACGCAATCGACGCGGCATCAAGAAACTTACCCGCGGCGAGTAGCGGGGTTCCCATGCGGGTCTCCTCGCCTTGACGGCGAATATTAGCGCCTACCACCACGTTACCCTCAAGGTGTATATGCCCGTGCTGATCAAGGGTGACCCGCTCTTGAGGCACCACCATATCGGCCCCCGTGGGCACCGGCGCGCCGGTAAAAATACGTGCGCAGCCGCCTGGGGGCAGCAACATCACACCCGCACCGGCGGGTACTCGCTGAAGCACCGGCAGCCCTTGTCCATCAGGTGCAGACTGGTAGTCGGTTAGACGCAGCGCGTAACCATCCATTGCGCTATTGTCCACCCCCGGCATATCAAGGGGGGCGACCACCGCCTCCGCCAGCACTCGCCCTGGCGTCTGTTCAAGAAGAACTGTTTCTACGCCATTAAGCGGTGTGGCGGCTTCAATAAGCCGCTGGCGCGCTTCAAACAAATCGATCAGTCCAGGCGTTACTATTTCAGCGCAGTGGCAGTTCATAAGCGCTCCGCATCATTAGTGGCCACGGCGTGACGGCTACTACATGGCGTCACTGAGGGTAATACCATGGCAGCAAAGTTGCAGGGCCGCGTGCGAGAATCCAGTTGCAAAGAGATAATTTTGTCCCACGCCATGGCACACGCTTTAGGTGAGCCGGGCATTGCAAAGATCAACGTTTGATTAGCGACCCCCGCTACCGCTCGAGACTGGATGGTCGCCGTTCCAATGGTTTGCAGGGACAAATGCCGAAATAGCTCGCCATACCCCTCAATCGCTTTGTCGAACAGTGGCGTCAGCGCCTCTGGGGTGGTGTCCCGGGGAGTAAAACCGGTGCCCCCGTTGACCAAGATCGCTTGAACATCGGCCCGTGCGATCCACTCCGAAACCACCGCCCGAACCTGATAGATATCGTCAGGTACGATGCGCCGCTCAACTAAACTATGGCCACTTTGACTCAGACGAGCAGCGAGCAGATCACCGCTGCCATCCTCGTCGAACCCGCGTGTATCGGAAATCGTTAGCACCGAGATATTAAGCGGGCTAAAAAGGGCATCGACAGGCACATGGGACATCACACTCTCCTATTGCTTTTCTATTGCATCAAACTGCCGGCGGCATCGTCATCCAGGACAATGCCTTCAACGCCAATTTCGCTTTCCAGCGCCAGCAAATAGTGGCGTAACGCACGTCGCGTCGCCTGCTCGCGCAGACTATGGCGAACCCGGTCGGCGACCTGTTCAAACGGTAATGCCCGCCCTTCACGCCGCTCGTCGATACTGACAACGTGCCAGCCATAGCGGGAAGCCAAGGGGCGCTCGTGAAGCCCTACGGGTAAGTGTTGCAGTGCGCGATCAAGCTCAGGGACGGTTTGCCCCGACACTAGCCAGCCCAAGTCACCATCCATCTCTTTGGAGGGGCAAGCGGAGTGGTGTTGGGCGAATTCAGCAAAACGTTCGGGTATTAGCGTGAGTTGTTTAATCAGCTTCTCTCCAAGTTGGCATCCTTCGTCGCGCCCCTGTGAGTCATCGGGCGCCGCTGCCAGCAGGATATGCCGAACGCGCAATTGGGAAGGTTCGCTAAAGCGCTCACGATGCGTGTCAAAAAAGCGACGGCAGTCCGCCTCTTCAGGCTCGGGGACTACCAGCTCCTGTTCGAGCAAGGCAGCAATCGCAGCGTCCTCTTGAGCTTCCGCTTGCCCTTGGGCCGACCACAAACCCAGTTCAATGGCGCGCTGGCGCAGCAGCTCTTTAACCACTAAGGCGCGCGCCGCTTGAAGCTGGGCCTCCCCCGCCGTTTCGGCGGGGTGATACTGCATCTCTAACGCAATGGCTTCTTCATCGATACCGGCGTTACCGACACGCACCGGCGGTGGGGAAACGCCCCCAGGGAGTTGTTCAATATCAATCATCTGCATGGTATTTCTCCTCTACGTCTGGCCGAGCACAAGCCAGTTTTTAGCCGCGACGGCGTACCAGCTGGTACCTACGTGTGATGTATCCGAACGGCACGCTCCAAACGTGAACCAGACGGGTAAAGGGGAATAGCAGGATGATGGTCAGGCCCACGAAGATGTGCAGCTTGTAGATCCACGAGACCTCTTCCATGTAGTTGGCAGCGCCGCCGCCGAAGAAGACGATTGCCTGGGCCCAACTCGCCAGGGTGACCATCATTGCGCCGTCCATGTGGCCCAGCGAGAAGAGAATGGTGACCATGCCCAGCGCCGCCTGGAACACGATCAACCCCAGGATGGCAGTATCCATAACACTGGAAGAAGCCCGCACCCGAGCGTTGGCGATACGGCGATACAGCAACATAGCGCCCCCCACCAGGCACATGGCACCAGCAATACCACCGATCACGATGGCCAGCAGTTGCTTGGTGCTAGCGAGCAGGAAACGGTCGTAAACCCAGTGCGGCGTCAGCATGCCGAACAAGTGGCCAAAGAAAATCACGATGATGCCGATATGAAACAAATTGCTGGCCAGACGCATATTCTTCGATGACAGCATCTGGCTGGAACCGGTCTTCCAAGTGAACTGGCCATGGTCGTAGCGCATTAGGCTGCCGATCAGGAAGACCGTGCCAACCAGATAGGGGTAGTAGCCGTAGATAAGGTGATTTAAATAAAGCGCAATCGCGTCAAACATGATCTTTCTCCTTTAACGATTGGCAGGGTGAGAATTAGTGGCAGGCATGATGCGTACCGGCTGGCTCTGTACGGTGTGTTTGCGCTCGGCCAGACGGCGGCCTTCGGCGGACTGCAGCGCACAATCCTCGTCTGAGGAGGCTGAAAAGCGCACTGCCTCTTCTTCCCATACTGCATCCAGCGCTTCGGGGGTGTTGTCGGGCACCTCTTTTTTAACCTGTAGACGGTGCTCTTCCACATCGCCCTCAGCCCCCACTAACGCCAGTAGTGAAAGCGGTACCAGGGCGTGATCAGCTCCCCGCTCTTCCAGCCGCGCGGTGAGCAGCGCCAAGATGTGGCGTATTTCGCCCAGCCAGCGACCGATCTCCGCTTCATCACACAGTGAGAGATACTCAAGAAACACCGGCAGGTGGTCGGGCAGTTCCCGAGCGTCCAGCTCGAAACCGGCCGCGCTATACTCGGCCATTAAATCCACCATGGCCTGGCCACGATCGCGGGATTCACCGTGCACGTGCTCGAACAGCAATAGTGACGTCGCTCGGCCCTTGTCGAACATGGCCACGTACTCGGCCTGCAGCTCCAACAGATCCCCTTCATGAAGTCGCTGACACCAATCCATCAACGACGACTTGAGGGCCGCTCCCAGGCGGCGCTCAGCATTGAGAATTTCGATTAGCTCGCCGCAGGCATCCTGCAGTTCCTGGGTCGGGTAATCGAGTAAACGGGCCAGCACACGCAGGCTACGCATACCCTGTAGCGGTTCGAACGACGGCTCTACCGGGGTCGGCGATTGGGTAGCGGCTTCAGTCATGACGAGACTCCTCAAGTTGTGGCTGTGGGTCGAAGACCTCTACCGGTTTTACCAAAACGCTGGTCTGCTTACGGCCGTTAAATAGGTTGGGCTGGCTCTCACCGTGGCAACCATCACCAAAGGTAAAGCCACATCCACCCCGCTCGGGGAAGGCTTCGGTTGCCATCTCACGATGGCTGGTGGGGATCACGAAACGATCTTCGTAGTTGGCGATAGCCAAGTAGCGATACATCTCTTCCACCTGAGCGACACTAAGACCCACCGCATCCAGCACCTCGGCATTCGGCGCGCCATCCACATGCTTGCCGCGCATATAAACACGCATCGCCATTAAGCGCTTGAGTGCCAACACAACGGGCGCCTCTTCACCGGCTGTCAACAGGTTAGCCAGGTACTTCACCGGGATACGCAGTGATTCGATCTTGGGCAGGATGCCATCGAACTCGACATGCCCCGCCTCAGCGGCGGACTGAATCGGCGACAGCGGCGGCACGTACCACACCATCGGCAGCGTGCGGTATTCCGGGTGCAGCGGCAGCGCCAAGCCCCAATCGATGGCCATTTTGTAGACGGGCGATGCCTGAGCCGCTTTGATAACGTTGTCCTGAATGCCATCTTTTTTCGCCTGGGCAATCACTTCCGGGTCATGCGGATCGAGGAAGATGTCGCACTGGCGGTGATAGAGGTCGCGCTCGTCCGGCGAGCTTGCTACTTCCTCAATACGGTCGGCGTCGTAAAGCAACACGCCGAGGTAACGAATGCGGCCTACACAGGTCTCCGAGCAGATGGTCGGCTGGCCGGCCTCGATACGCGGGTAGCAGAAGATGCACTTCTCAGACTTGCCGGTTTTCCAGTTGTAGTAGATCTTTTTGTAGGGGCAGCCGGAGATACACATCCGCCAGCCGCGACACTTGTCCTGGTCGATCAGAACGATACCGTCCTCTTCCCGCTTGTAGATCGCACCGCTGGGGCACGAGGCCACGCAGGTGGGGTTTAAACAGTGCTCGCACAGGCGCGGCAGATACATCATGAAGGTGTTTTCGAACTGGCCGTAAATATCCGCCTGCACCTTGTCGAAGTTGGCATCTTTACGACGTTTGGCGAACTCGGTGCCGAGAATCTCTTCCCAGTTCGGACCCCATTCGATCTTTTTCATACGCTGACCGGAAATCAGCGAGCGCGGACGCGCCACCGGCTGGTGCTCACCGATCTTGGCGGTATGCAGGTGTTGGTAGTCGAACGTGAACGGCTCATAGTAGTCATCCATTTCAGGCAGGTCGGGGTTGGCGAAGATATTCGCCAGCACCCGCCATTTGCCACCAATACGCGGTTCAATCCGACCGTCGTTACGGCGCATCCAGCCGCCCTTCCACTTGGCCTGGTTCTCCCACTCTTTGGGATAGCCAATACCGGGCTTGGTCTCCACATTGTTGAACCAGGCGTACTCCATACCTTCGCGGCTGGTCCAGACATTTTTGCAGGTCACCGAGCAGGTGTGACAGCCGATACACTTATCTAGGTTGAGGACCATGCCTACCTGGGAACGAATCTTCATTTCACGGCCTCCTGAACGCTGTCATTGCCTTCGCCATCTAGCCAGTCAACGTGTTTCATCTTGCGCACTAATACGAACTCATCACGGTTGGAGCCGACAGTGCCGTAGTAATTAAAGCTGTAAGAGAGTTGCGCGTAGCCACCGATCATATGGGTAGGCTTGGGGCAAACTCGGGTAACCGAGTTGTGGATGCCACCCCGCGTACCGGTGACCTCAGAGCCAGGGACGTTCACGTTGCGCTCCTGGGCGTGGTACATCATCACCATGCCCGCCTTGACCCGCTGGCTGACCACTGCCCGCGCGGCAATCGAGCCGTTGGCGTTGTAGACCTCGATCCAGTCGTTGTCCTCGATATCAATCGAGGCAGCGTCTGCCTCGGACAGCCACACCACCGGGCCACCGCGGTTAAGCGTCAACATCAGCAGGTTGTCCGAGTAAGTGGAGTGAATCCCCCACTTCTGGTGTGGCGTAATAAAATTCAGCGCCTTGCTCTTGTAGCCGTTGTCGGCAGGTAGCGTGAAGCCTTTGGCCGCTTTGGTATCGATGGGCGGGCGATAGACCAGCAGACTTTCACCGAAAGCTCGCATCCAGGCGTGATCCTGATAGAACTGCTGGCGGCCGCTCACCGTGCGCCATGGAATTAGCTCATGAACGTTGGTATAGCCAGCGTTGTAAGAGACGTGCTCATCCTCAAGACCCGACCACGTGGGGCTAGAGATGATCTTGCGTGGCTGGGCGACCACATCGCGGAAGCGGATCTTCTCCTCCTGCTTAGGCGTCGCCAAGTGGGTGTGGTCGCGCCCGGTAATTTTGGAAAGCGCTTCCCACGCTTTTACTGCCACGGCGCCGTTGGTTTCCGGAGCCAGGGTCAGAATCATCTCGGCGGCATCAATAGCGCTGTCGATCAGTGGGCGCCCTTTATGCGGGCCGTCCAGCTTGCGATGGTTGAGCTTACCCAGCAGCTCGACTTCAGCATCGGTGTTCCAGGCAATACCCTTGCCGCCGTTGCCAATACTTTCCAGCAACGGTC
Source organism: Halomonas sp. (assembly GCF_011050415.1). Taxonomy (GTDB): domain Bacteria; phylum Pseudomonadota; class Gammaproteobacteria; order Pseudomonadales; family Halomonadaceae; genus Vreelandella. The sequence continues at coordinate 90,870 of NZ_DRFS01000019.1, read as the reverse complement.
CAACAGAGGTGAAGCGTTCGTAGGTCTCGGGGTAGTTACGCTTGACCTCGATCAGCGAAGGCATGGTTTTACCGGGAATCGGCGCGCACTCGCCTTTTTTCCAATCCAGTACTTGCGGTTGGGCCAGTTCACCCGGGGAGTCGTGCTGCATGGGCAGGGTGACTAGGTCGGTCTCCTCCCCCAGGTGCCCCACACATACCTTGGAGAACGATTTAGCAATACCCTTGTAAATATCCCAGTCGCTACGCGACTCCCAGGCCGGGTCGGTGGCGGCAGTCAAGGGGTGAATAAAGGGGTGCATGTCAGAAGTGTTAAGGTCGTCCTTCTCGTACCAGGTGGCCGTAGGCAGCACGATATCCGAGTAGAGACAGGTGGTGGACATGCGGAAGTCCAGGGTCACCAGCAGGTCGAGCTTGCCTTCCGGCGCCTCTTCGTGCCATTTCACTTCTTCGGGTTTCTGGCCACCGAAGTCACCCAGGTCTTTGCCCTGGATGCCATGGCGGGTACCCAGCAGGTACTTGAGCATGTACTCGTGACCTTTACCGGAACTGCCCAGTAGGTTCGAGCGCCAGATGAACATGTTGCGCGGGAAGTTCTGGGCGTTGTCCGGATCTTCCGCGGCAAAGGCCAGCTCACCACTTTTAAGTTGCTGCACCGCGTAGTCAGCGGTGGACATGCCCGCGGCTTCGGCTTTTTTGGCCAGGCGCAGTGGGTTGGTGCCCAGCTGCGGCGCGGAGGGCAGCCACCCCATGCGCTCGGCGCGCACGTTGAAGTCGATCAAACTGCCCGGGTAGTCCTCGGCCTTGGCCAACGGCGATAGGATCTCTTTGATCTCAAGCTTCTCGTAGCGCCACTGAGAGGAGTGGTTGTAGAAGAACGAGGTAGAGTTCATATGACGCGGCGGGCGCTGCCAGTCGAGGCCGAAAGCCAACGGGGTCCAGCCAGTCTGCGGACGCAGCTTTTCCTGGCCCACATAGTGCGCCCAGCCGCCACCGCTCTGGCCGATACAGCCACACATGACCAGCATATTGATCAGGCCACGGTAGTTCATGTCCATGTGGTACCAGTGGTTCATACCGGCACCGACGATGATCATGCTACGCCCGTTGGTTTTATTGGCGTTGTCAGCAAACTCTCGAGCAATACGGGTGCACTGCTCAGCCGAAACGCCGGTGATTTTCTCCTGCCAAGCGGGGGTATAAGGGCGAACCTGATCAAATGAGGTCGCACCATCATCTTCGCCGTCGCCGACAAAGCCACGGTCGATGCCGTAGTTGGCACACATCAGATCAAAAACGGTGACCGCAAGCATGTCGCTGCCATCGGCTCTCTTCAAGCGCTTGGCGGGCAAGTTATGGAACAGAAGGTCATCAGCGGCGCCAACACCAGCCCCTTTGACATGCTCAAAGTGCTCGTGCTCGATGCCACCGAAGTAAGGGAACGCCACGCGCGCGACGCTATCGTGGTGGTTGGCCAAACTGAGCAACGGCTTTATTTCAGTGCCTGCGGCGTCCAGCGATTCCAGGTTCCATTTGCCCACTTCGTCGCCGGTTTCGCCCCAGCGGAAACCGATGGAACCGCGTGGTACCACCAGCTGGTCGCGGGTTTCGTCCCAGGCGACAGTTTTCCACTCGGGGTTGCTTTCCTGACCCAGGGCAGCATCAAAGTCGCTGGCCCGCAATTGGCGCCCCGGTGCGAAGCTGCCATCTTCACGCGCTTCTAGTTCCACCAGGAACGGCATATCAGTATAGCGGCGCACGTAGTCGGTGAAGTAGGCACTGGGGTTATCGAGGTGGAACTCTTTGAGGATGACGTGGCCCATGGCCATCGCCAGTGCGGCATCGGTGCCCTGCTTAGCAGAGAGCCACTCGTCGGTGAGTTTGGAGACCTCGGCGTAGTCCGGGGTAATCGAGACCGTTTTGGTGCCTTTGTAGCGCACTTCGGTAAAGAAGTGGGCATCCGGGGTACGGGTCTGGGGAACGTTGGAGCCCCAGGCGATGATGTAGCCGGAGTTGTACCAATCGGCGGACTCAGGCACATCGGTCTGTTCGCCCCAGGTCATTGGCGACGCGGGCGGCAAGTCGCAATACCAGTCGTAGAAGCTCATGCAGACGCCGCCGATCAACGACAGGTAGCGGCTGCCGGCAGCGTAACTGACCATCGACATAGCGGGAATCGGCGAGAAGCCGATGATGCGGTCGGGGCCGTACTGTTTGGCGGTGTAAACGTTCGAGGCCGCCACTAGCTCGTTAAGCTCGTCCCAGTTACCACGAACGAAACCGCCCATGCCGCGAGCACGCTTGTACTGTTTGGTCTTGGCGGGGTCTTCGACAATAGACGCCCAGGCGTCTACCGGGTCTGGGTTAGCCTTGAGAGCTTCGCGCCATAGCGCCAGCAGCGGCTTACGAACCAACGGGTACTTGAGACGGTTGGCGCTATACATGTACCAGGAGTAGCTGGCACCGCGTGGGCAGCCACGCGGTTCATGATTAGGTAGGTCGGGTCGGGTACGGGGGTAGTCGGTCTGCTGGGTCTCCCAGGTCACCAGACCGTTTTTGACGTAGATTTTCCAGCTACACGAACCGGTGCAGTTCACACCGTGGGTGCTGCGGACCACTTTGTCGTGCTGCCAGCGGGCACGATAACTATCTTCCCATTGGCGGGATTCGCTGCGCAGTTCGCCGTGTTCGTTGGCGAAGGGCTCGCGGGCCTTGCGGAAGAAATTCAGCCGATCTATGAAGTGACTCATGGTCGATCTCCAGGCTCCTCGGAAATTTGCATTACCCGTCAGGCGGGTTCCATGAAGAGGAGTCTGCGCGATCGACATCAGAATTACTGCGTGATTACCTCCATATACACCCCATCTACCCCCAAGGTGATAGAGCAGCAAATGTTTAGGAATAGATGAGGGGCAGCCTTAGAAATCATACGGTTCGCGAGTAGCGATTTTCCTTCGGCGTTAGGTAGGCATCAAACGCCATGGCCAGGTTGCGAATCATCAACCGGCCCGAAGGCAACACTTCGATTTCTTCTTCACGCAGAGCGATCAGGCCGTCATCGGCCATCTCTTCCAGGTCTTTCAATGCCTTGGCAAAGTAGCTACCAAACTCGATGCCATGGCGAGCCTCGATAGCGGCGAACTCAAGACGCCCATGACACATCAGTGTATTGATGACATCGCGTCGCAGGCGATCATCGTCGCTAAGCCGGTAGCCACGAAAGACGGGCAGGCGCCCTTCGTCCAGGCGGTGCTGGTACTGGGCCGTCTCCTTGACGTTCTGACTGTAGGTGTCGCCCACCTTGCCGATGGAAGTAATACCCAATCCGATCATGTCGCAGTCGGCGTGGGTGGAGTAGCCCTGGAAGTTGCGCTGCAGCGTGCCTTTTTCACGGGCTAGGCTCAGCTCGTCATCCGGCAAGGCGAAGTGATCCATGCCAATGTAGACGTAACCCGCGCCGGTCAGGCGATTGATCGTTAACTCCAGCAGTTCCAGCTTTCGTTCTGGCGGCGGCATATCCTCGGGGCGAATCAATCGCTGAGCCTTGAACAGCTCAGGTAGATGGGCATAGCTGTAAGCAGCAATGCGGTCCGGTTGCAGATCAATAATCTTGGTCAGCGTGGTATCGAAACTCGCTACCGTCTGCTGCGGCAGACCATAGATTAAATCCACACTGACCGATTCAAACCCGGCGTCACGGGCTGCTTTCACCAGCGATACCACCTGCTCTTCGCTCTGGACACGATTGACCGCTTGCTGCACGTCGTGATCAAAATCCTGTACGCCGAAGCTCAAACGATTAAATCCCAGTGCGTACAGTTCATACACCTGCTCAGGGGTCACGGTGCGCGGGTCGACCTCTAACGAAAATTCGCGCTCTGCAGGCGCCGCAAAATGAAAGGCCTCGTCTAACGCTGCCATTAACTCGCCTAGCTGGTGGTTACTCAGGTAGGTCGGGGTGCCACCGCCAAGGTGCAATTGAGTCATCCGTCGGGTGCTATCGAAAAGCGCCCCCTGAACGCGAATCTCCTGTTTCAGCCACTGGAGATATTCAACCGCCCGTTCAGTGTTGTGGGTGATGATTTTGTTGCAGGCACAGTAATAGCACAGGCTTTTACAGAAAGGGATATGCACGTAAACCGACAGTGGCTTTGGTTCACTGGCCTGGTTACTGCGCTCGGCAGCACTTCGGTAGTCATCCTCAGCAAACGCCGCATGAAACTGCGGAGCGGTAGGATAAGAGGTGTAGCGGGGTCCCGGACGGTCATATTTTTCGACCGGGGGGCGGTTGAACAACGGTTCATTTCGCATAATCGGGAAAGGTCTCTGAAAAGGGGCTTTGAACAAGGTTTTTGAAAAAGATCTCTAAAAGTGAGCGCAGCAAGCGCTGGTTAATATTCATAAAGTATACGTTTTAAAAAATACCCTGCATCCATCGTGACGCCTCTGCTTTGTTCACTACGCCTTGAAAGCCTCCCCATAATGATCTGAGTCAAAGGGCGGCAATAAATAGGCAACTAAAATGCTCGGGTTTTCATCTTAAGGAGTCTTCGCAATGGAGCTTGTGTGCCCTGCTGGCAACTTGCCCGCCCTGAAGCGTGCGGTAGATGAGGGGGCCGATGCTGTCTACTTCGGTTTTCAAAATGCCACGAACGCTCGCCAGTTTGCTGGGCTTAACTTCACCGACAAACGCGCCCGTGAGGGTGTCGATTACGCCCATAAGCACGGCAAACGAGTATTCTGCGCGATTAACACCTACCCACAACCCGATGGCTGGCACCAGTGGACCCGCGCTGTGGATCAGGCAGTCGATCTGGGCGTGGATGCTTTGATCCTCGCCGATATGGGGCTATTGGATTACGCCACTCAGCACCATCCTGACGTGGCACGACACCTATCTGTTCAGGGGTCGGCGACCAGCCATGAAGCACTGCGCTTCTATCATGAGCACTTTGGCATCAAGCGCGCCGTACTGCCTCGGGTGTTATCGATTACTCAAGTACGCGACCTGGCCAAGCAGACGCCGGTGGAACTCGAAGTGTTTGCCTTTGGTAGCCTGTGCATCATGGCCGAAGGGCGCTGCTATCTATCTTCTTACCTCACCGGCGAGTCGCCCAATACACGTGGCGTCTGCTCGCCAGCGGCTCATGTCCGTTGGGAAGAGACGTCTCAAGGTCTAGAGTCGCGTCTTAACAACGTCCTGATTGATCGCTACGCCGAAGGTGAACGCGCTGGCTACCCAACTCTGTGCAAGGGACGCTTTGAGGTAACCGGCGAGACCTATCACGCCATTGAGGAGCCCGCCAGCCTTAATACCCTGGCGCTACTACCAGAATTGCGTGAACTGGGTATTAGTGCGGTAAAAATTGAAGGACGACAGCGCAGCCCCGCTTATGTGTCGAAGGTCGCAGGCATTTGGCGCCAGGCGCTGGACAGCCTCGAAGACGCGCCAGGGCGCTTTCATCCAGAGCATGCTTGGATGGCCGGTCTTGCTGAGCTTTCCGAAGGCGCCACTACTACGCTGGGCGCCTACGAGCGTCGCTGGAAATAGGAGTTTGCCATGACGACCCCCACTGCCCTGCAACTGTCGCTGGGCCCGGTACTCTTCTACTGGACTCGGGAGTGCTACGCCGACTTCTATCGTGAGGCGGCCGATTGGCCGGTAGAGATCATCACCCTGGGAGAAACGGTCTGCTCGCGACGCCGCGACATGAAACTTGACGACTGGCTAGGCATTGGCCGCGAACTCACTCAGGCAGGCAAGCAGGTGGTGCTCGCCAGCCAAACCTTGATTGAGTCCGAGGCCGATCTGCGCGATTTGCGCAAGCTCTGTGACAACGGCGACTTCATTGTTGAGGCTAACGATCAAAGCGCCCTACAACGCCTTTCGAATGCCGGGCTACCGTTCATCGCCGGCGCCGCACTCAATCTTTACAACCCGGCCACCTTGGGCGTTATGAAGCGGGCTGGGATGCAGCGTTGGCAGGCACCGGTGGAAATGTCCCGGGATGACCTGACTCAACTGATCGCCGATTGCCATCAGGCAGGAGTAAGCCAACCCTGCGAAGTGTTTGCCTACGGTCACTTACCTTTAGCCTGGTCATCGCGCTGCTTTACCGCGCGACGCCACCAGAAACCCAAAGACCGCTGTCAGTTTGTTTGCCAGCAGTACCCCGAAGGCTTGGTGCTGCGTTCGCAAGAGTCCCGCAACGTTTTCAACCTGAACGGCATTCAAACTCTCTCAAGCGCCTGCCAGGACCTTCGTCATGAGCTTCCGGTCATGGCCGAAATGGGGGTATCGGTGGTGCGTCTCAGCCCCCGAGCAGAAGGCATGGCTGAAGTGGTCAGCGCCTTTAACCAAGCCCGCCAAGGCCAGCTGCCTACACCCGATCCATTATCCCTGGTTGATGCCGAGGTCTGCGACGGCTATTGGTACGGGCGTCCAGGCATGGACAATACCCGCAGCGTGGCTCACTAACGCAACAAATTAGTTTTGATGGCCCTGCTTTGCGGCAGGGCCATCACCGTTTAATCCCGCTATCATTGCAACCTACTGAACATTCATACAATATACTTTTTATAGCTGGATGACTTATAGCTGGATTACCCTCGGAGCAACGTAAACTCCATGCATCTCACCCGATTCACTGATTATTCGATACGCGTATTGATCTTTCTTGCTGCCAAGGGAGAGGAGCGCTCTACCATTCATGAGATTGCCGAAACGTTTGATATTTCACGCAATCATTTGATGAAAATCGTTCAGGAACTAAGCCAAAAACAGTACGTAACGGCTATTCGCGGCAAGAACGGCGGCTTACTGCTGACACGTGACCCCGCAACAATCGTGCTAGGCGAGCTGGTGCGGGAGATGGAGCATGACATGGCGTTAGTTGAGTGTTTTCATAGCGATAACGCCTGCATCATTACCCCGGCATGTCGACTTCAATCGATTCTTAAGGATGCGTTGTCAGCATTTCTAGACGTACTTGACCACTACACATTGGCTGACCTATTGGGCAATCAACAACCTCAGCTTGCGCGCCTCATGCGTATTCCTACCCTCAGTGTTTAGCCCTTAAGTGCTTAGTCCTTAAGTGCTTAGTCCTTAAGTGCTTAGACCTTCAAAAATTAGCCCTCCTGCCCGTCGACTCGCGCCTGCATCAACGGCAACGTGTAGTGCACTAAAAATATGACGTAGGCCAAGCACCAGAGGATGATACTTAGCGTGTAGATCCAGTGGGTTATCTGGGGAAATAGCGCCAATACGGGTGCGCGCAGCAAGGCGGCTATTAACATTAACCCCAGCGCCATACCGATACCCGGTAAGGTGTGTATTGGCCGACCGGTATGGCCTAAAGAAACCCTGGCCATCATGGCTAACATCATGACACCCATCCCCCCGATACTCAGCGCATGAACCGCAAGCTCAGTGCGCATTAGCCCCATCAGTGCTAATACCCACATTACGAAGCCTAAGGGGATGAAGGCATAGCTGCCGTGCAATCCCCATAGCAATGGTTCGCGCCAGCTGTGCAGCCCACCCCAGCGTGCCATGCGAAGAGTGTTGGCCAATGCCGCTAAGACCATCGCCCCACCCATTAACATCGTAGGTACGGCAATACCCAGCATGATGGCCAGCTGCAGTAATACGACGCTCACCGTACTCGCCAGCGTAACACCTTCGAGTAAGGGAATAGGCTCTGGCTTGGTGCGCCCTAAACGGTTCGCAGTAAACATAGCAATCACGCGCCCGCCAACCACTGTCATCATCAGTGTGATCAACAGCACGGCTAAATAGGCCGCTTGGCGAATCAACTCGGCATCGCCGTTCTTCAACCCCAGATGCATTGCCAGATTAGCCATCGCAAACAGTGCAAGCACAGGGATGAAGATCAAATTACGCCACCGCTTCGCGGTAATTACCAATTTCGCCATGACGATAGCAACCACCGGCAGAAACGCTAGGTCGACCATCAATAGCAGCCAGCCCGGCAACGCCATGGGAAAGGCCATTAGTAGCCGACCTAATAGCCATAACACGACTAGCGCCAGCAGTGGCCCACCGCTTAAGCTCGGCAATCCGGTCCAGTTGCGCACAGCCGTTAGTAAAAATCCCGCTACCACTGCCGCTGCAAAACCGAACAGCATTTCATGCTGATGCCAAAAAATCAGGCCGCCGTAGGGGCGCAGCAGAATATTGCCGTGCCAGAAACCCAACCACACCAACAGGGATACCACGCTAAACAACGCAGCCAGTAGGAAGAAAGGCCGAAAAGCCAGACGCATCAATGGCAGATGCTTAAGCTTGAAGGCAGGTGGGGATGAGGTGATCGTTGGCATGGCATAATCCCGACTAATTTGCTTGGAAATATGATTGTGCGCCTCGCAACCATCAAAAACCATGACAAGTATCAAAAATGCATCTTATAGTTTTAAGCAGCTAGCCGCCCATCAATAACCGTCGTCACGTCAAGGGTCCTTCCAATAATAAAACCCGCTTTAAGATTGGTATTTATACCCTCTGGGCTTTAAGATGCATTTATAAAGCATCTTAAAGCCCAGAGGTATTATCCGTGCTAACACATGAACAAGAACAACTGATCGACGCTACGGCCCCCATCGTTGCTGAACATCTAGACGCCATTACGCAGCATTTTTACCCGTTGATGTTTAACCGCTATCCTGACGTAAAACCACTCTTCAATGAGGCGCATCAGCAAAGCGGTGGACAGCCTCGCGCTCTGGCCAGCGCCGTGTTGGCCTATATAAAACTACGCAGCAACCCTGCCCAAGCACGCGCCACACTGGCTGTTGTGGTCAGCAAGCATGTCTCTTTGGGAATACTTCCTGAACAGTACCCCATCGTAGGGGAGTGCTTGCTAGCGGCGATTGGCGATGTTCTTGGCGATGCCATAACGCCAGAAATCGCCGATGCGTGGGGCGCGCTTTATAACGAGCTTGCTGCACTACTCATCGACCTTGAAGACCAGCGCTACCGTGAGTTTGAGCAGCGTCCTGGCGGTTGGCGGGGCACCCGCCGCTTCAAGATTGCCAGCACTCAGCAGGAGAGTGTCTTGATTCGCTCTTTTATTCTGGCACCTGAGGATGGCGACACGGTGGCTGACCATGAGCCTGGCCAATATATCGGCGTACGCCTAACCATTAATGGCGAACCGGCCTATCGGCATTACAGCCTATCGGATACCTCCAATGGTCGGAGCTATCGCATCTCAATCAAACGCGAAGCAGAAGGGCTAGTCAGCCGTCATTTCCACGATGTCCTGCAACTAGGTGATAGCATAGAGCTGCTTCCCCCCGCAGGTGATTTGACGCTGGTAGAGGGTGACGAACCGCTGCTGTTTGCCAGCGGGGGAGTCGGTCAAACGCCACTTCTCCCCATAGCGCGGCATGCTTTGGCCCTTGGACGACAGGTAGTCTATTTACACGCTGCCTTAGATGCCGATCATCACGCTTTTAATGACGAGCTTAAAACCTTGAAGGCTGCCTATCCCCAACGTTTTCAAGCTGTCAGCATTCATGAACGGGGAAACTGCGCCGATCATACTGGGCGTATCGACCGCTCCTTATTAGCTGACTACCTGCCTAGCCCTATGGCTCGCTGCTATTTTGTCGGTCCCCAGGGGTTCATGACGGCTATCAACAATGCTTTGGCTGAGCTAGGTATCGGCGCAGACCGCCGACACTTTGAGCACTTCGGCCCCTCGCGACCGCTCGACGCCGCTTGATAAATAGGCGGCCTCAGTAACGCATACCGACGCCGCCTAATAAATTCCTGGAAGCTGGGGAGGGTGAAATCACCCACTGCGCGACATCCGCTCTAGCCCCATCAGCACTTCACCTAAACGACCTTGCGCAAAACTTTCCTCACGGCCATCCAGCAGGTTTTTAAGCGTTAACCCCAGCTCCGTGTCCCCTTCTATGACTAAACGACGCTGGAAAAACAGGCTATCGGGGTCTTCGCGGCGAGTAGCAAGGCACAAAAACTCGCGCCATCCTCCACGAATGGTTGCCTCGCCCTGCTCACGGCATACTACCAAGCGCTGGGCTTTAAGCGTCAGGCTTAGCGTCACCCCTAAATCCCCGATGGCGAGGGTAATACGCCGCCCTTCCAGAACATCAAACTCGCCCTCTTGCAGAGGCTCAGCAAACGTACGGTTGAGTAAAGGCGCGATTACACGCTGCTTAATAATGAAAGGCACCTTCGGATCAAGAAGACGAATCAAATGCTCAAGGTTTACCGGTAGAGGCAGCAACGCAGACGCCGGGGGAACAACAAACGGTAGCAATGACACAGCACGCACTCCTAAGTAAAAGCAACAATGGCAAACGCCATGGGGTCTATACTAAACACTGCCATGACGCTGCGAGCTGATATGTGTCAGTAGAGACGACATAACCTCACTCATGGCCATTGCGATGTACCAGCCCGACTCAAGCTAGCCAGGAAAGAGGGCTGTGGCGAATGGCGGCCCCCACCATATAGGCGAATAAACAGATAGCCACCACGGCGGCAATACCACGCGCCTGGGGCGTCTTCCCGCGTTTAATGGCAATATTGCCAATACCGATATACGCCAGTAATGCCAGCAATTTGGCTCCCAGCCAGGGAAGCTGCCAGGGCCATACGGAGAGCAGCATCATTAACGTCACCCCTAGGCCCAACAGAGCCGTATCGATGAGGTGAGGCAATACCTTGACCCAACGGGCTTTGAGTTGCGGGCTTTCCCGCACCGACCACCAGGCGCGCACCATGAAGAGCGTGATGCTCAACGCAGCGGCCATCATATGCAGATGCTTAATGACAAAATAGTGTTCCACGGTAACGCCCTCAGCCAACGTTCACGGCATCGCCATGACGATCGAAAGCGATGAACGAGGTGATATTGCCCATTTGCAGCGACTCCGCCATACGCTGAAGCTGACGTTCAATCTCAGCGCCATCCGCCGGGTCGTCCATGGCAGCAGCAAACACCAGATCCCATTCGAAGCCGGTACGATCAGACTCCTCGACCAACGCTGCCATACTGCTCAGGTCATCGGTCGACTTGTCCACACAGACGACGGGGATCAGCACGCCGCCCTCTCCCTTTTCAAAACGACGACGTTGCTCATCATCAGGAAAATCGGGCAGTTCAGCGCGGACGAACACAAACAGCAGCCGCTGGGGCTTAGCTTGTTGACGAGCTTCCTGCAGTAGATCGGTAAATGTCGCTATCGTCATGGGAAAGGGCCTTATGGTTACGGTTGTTAATAGGTGAGAGACGTTATGAAATATGCGTCGTTGCTATGTATCTTTAATCTGGCGAGCGAGCCGTTTTGCGGCCAGAGAATTTTTGGGTATCGCCACGCATTGCTGTCGAGGCCGCAGGCGCCTCCACGAAAAGCCATAACAGCAGCATTACCATGGTGAGTGGAATAAGCAGGCTCAATGGCGCTGCCCGCCAACCATAGGCTTGAACGACCAAAGGCTCCATATGCAAAGAAAACCCCACGCCTGCCATCAGAGCAAGGAAGAGCCCTACCAGTAGGCACTTTAGACAGCCAGGCATCCAGCCTTTGGCGTGGGCGATACCGGTGGCAATGACAGCCCCCCCCAACCCTAGCCCTCCTCCCACCAGCAGAAACTCCCCTGGCTGATTAGCCACCCCAAACCAGCCAAGTGCTAGCGCGAGCCCCAACAGCAGCCACTGCATCAAGCTGCAGGTATTATTTCGCCGCGCTAGGCGCCATGCAGGCCATGCCAACAGAGCACCACTCCCCACCGGCAACAATACATAGATAGGGTGAATCGAGAGCAGCGCGTAGAGTGTCCAGCTGGCTACCGCTAAGGCGCTGGCCAACGGCATCAATAGCATGGCTACCAGCACCTGATAGCCATTGACTGGCTCTTTTGATGTCTCCAGCGTCGGAGGCAGTATAGGTGGAGGCATGGTGTTTCCCGGCGAGGGTATGAAGACATCTGAAGACATGCCAGAATTGTCGGTAAATGCCGGGTTTAGGTCAAAAAGCATCGGAGGTAGACGGACTAACCCCAAAGTAATAGCCCCCGTATCGAGATCCAGTTAATGCCTCACTTTTTTACCTCTTATGTGCTACTGGAACCGTCATGAAATTACTTCAACGCTCCCTGGTTGCGCGCATCATTGCATCACTGCTAGCTATCAGTGGTATGGCACTTATTAGCATCACTCTAACCATGGGCATGTCTAACAGTACCCATGGGGATGCTGCGGCCATTAATGTCGCTGGCTCGTTACGCATGAACGCCTACCAGATCATGGGAGCGTTGCAGCGCGCGTACTATGAACCCGAAGAGACACATGAGACTCAGCTAGAAGCAATTTTGGTGCGCTTCGACCAGCGCTTGCAGGGTACTACTCTCCAGCAAAGTATTCCTGCCGATCAACACCACGAGAGCCGCCACCAGTTGGAAGAAATCCAATCCTACTGGCAACACACGCTACGCCCAGCTCTGCAGAACCCAACCGCCGCCGCACGTGACCTAGATAGGCTAGAAACGATGATCGTGGCGATGGTCAATGACATCGAAATCCTGGTGACCTACCTAGAGCAGAGCACCGAGGCGAAGGTAAGACTGCTAGGCATGATGCAAGTACTCTTCCTAGTGCTGATCGCTATTGTGGTATTCATAGCGCTCTATGATGTTCGCCACAACCTTGTGCTGCCATTACGCCAACTTATGGTACTTGCCCGGGAAGCATCTCAGCGTAACTTTAAGCCGCGTTCGCAGATTCGTGGCAGCGACGAGCTGGCCTTGCTAGGCGACACCTTCAACAACATGTCCGCTGAACTGGCATCCAGCTACGCCGCGCTGGAAGACAAAGTATCACGCAAGAAACAGGAGCTTGAGCGCAGCAACCAAGCCATGCGGGTTATGCACGATGCCAGCCGTTCGCTCTATGGCGGTGGAAACGATCTCTGCTCCAGCGCAGCGCCTATGCTGCGCGAACTGGAAAAACTGTTGAATATCGGGCCGATACGCTTATCGCTTAATGACCCCTTTGACCAACAGGAAATGCCGGTACTGGAAACCCACTCGCGCACTCGGCCTGAGTATTGTCGAGACCAAGCGTGCCATGCCTGTTTGATCGACCCTCTCCCTCTGGATTTGGTCGCTAGCGATCAATCGCAATGTTTGTTATTACCTATTAGTGTCGGTGACACCCTGCTGGGAACCCTGGAAGTGTGGTACCCCCGCGAGCGGCTTAACGATAACACCCGCAGGCTCCTCAGCATTCTTGCTGATCAGCTGGCCACGGCGGTCTACCTACAGCGACGTATTGAAGAGCAGCAGCAAGTCACGCTGATCAACGAGCGCACAATTATTGCGCGGGAACTGCACGACTCCCTGGCTCAATCGCTCTCTTATCTCAAGATGCAGGTTGCTCGGCTTGAACGCATGCAGCAAAAAGATACGTCACGTGAGGCTCAGGCAGCGGTATTTGATGAGTTGCGTAATGGGTTGAATAGCGCCTATCGCCAACTCCGTGAGCTGCTGACTACGTTTCGGCTTAAGCTTGAAGGCCCAGGTTTACAATTCGCCTTGCGCCAAACGGTCAATGAGTTCACTCAGCGTATGGGAGCCACAGTAGAGCTGGAGTACGATGTGCCACCATACTTGCTTAATCCGAACGAAGAAATTCACGTGTTACAGATCATTCGTGAGGCACTTGCTAATACGCACAAACATGCCAAGGCTCATTGGGCTGCCGTGACAGTACGTTTTGCTAATGCGCGTTTGCTGGTAAAAATCGAAGATGATGGCATTGGCTTAGAGGACGATAGCTCGCCGCCGATGCATTACGGTTTGGTGATTATCCGCGACCGCGCTAACACCCTGAATGGGGAGTTGAATATCGTTAATCGTCCTACCGGCGGTACCGGTATTGAACTTGTCTTTACGCCTTTAACTGCACGCTTAATCCAGCAACAGCCCTTGTCGGCTGCCGACGTTTCTCATTTAGATAAAGGGGCTTCTTAATGACGCTGACCACTCCTGATACACCTGCCAGTCTGGTGATTATCGATGACCACCCGTTACTCCGGCGTGGTGTGGCACAACTTCTTGAGCTTGAAGACGACCTTGAATTGGTGGGCGAGACGGGCAATCCAGAAGAAGGCATTGCATTGGCACTCAAACTTGAGCCTGACCTGGTTTTACTTGATTTAAACATGCCGGGCGTCAATGGTTTAGAAGCCTTGCGCCGCCTACGGGAAGCCAACTATAGCGGCCGTGTGGTGATGTTCACTGTTTCCGACCATGAGGATGATGTTGTCGCCGCACTGCGTAACGGTGCTGACGGTTACCTGCTAAAGGATATGGAGCCTGAAGACATGGTTCGCCAACTGCGTCAGGCTGCTCTAGGCCGCATGGTAATCAGCGAAAGTCTGACCGCCCTGCTCGCTGAAGCCCTGCGTAATCAACGCAACGCGCCCTCGACCCCCGACATCCACAGCCTGACGCAACGCGAACGTGAAATCCTGCAGCAACTGGCTGGCGGGCTCTCGAACAAGCTCATCGCGCGCAAACTGGATATTACTGAAGGCACGGTTAAGGTTCACGTCAAGCACCTACTCAAAAAGCTCAACTTACGCTCACGTGTTGAAGCCGCCGTTTGGGCGGTTCAAGAAGGTATCGATTACTAGTCGATTCTGTGTGGTTACCTCCAAAGACTTCCTGAGTACTTTTACTCTGGCCCGCCTTTACCCCCTCTCGATTTTTTGTCTTTAAAATCAATCAATCCTGGCTTTACAGCGACTACCTCTCAAGAGGTATGTCGCTGATTTATAGGTTATTTCCCTTAGTTTTCCAATCCCCTTTGCAAGCGTATCTTGCCTGCTAACTGCAGAAAGGTTTGATGCCAAGGGGAACCGCCATGAGCAAGAGAAACGCCGACATTGAGAAGTGGGAGGTCGAAGATGCCCAATTCTGGGAACAGGAAGGTAAGCAGATCGCCAACCGCAACCTATGGATATCTATTCCCAGCCTGCTGATGGGCTTCGCTGTCTGGATGATGTGGGGAATGATCACCACTCAGATGCAAAACCTGGGTTTTGCATTCACGATCAACCAACTTTTTTCCCTAACAGCACTTGCTGGCCTAGCGGGTGCCACGCTGCGCATCCCCGCTTCGTTCATGATCCGCATCGCTGGCGGGCGCAATACCATCTTCCTAACCACTGCGCTGCTGATGATCCCCGCCGCCGGTACTGGTATCGCCTTGATGAACCCAGGCACACCGTTCTGGGTATTCCAGGCGTTGGCGCTACTTTCCGGCATCGGCGGCGGTAACTTCGCTTGCTCAATGAGCAACATTTCCACCTTCTACCCCAGTAAGCAGCAAGGCTACGCGCTGGGCATGAATGCGGGCCTCGGCAATTTCGGCGTCACCACCATGCAGATTTTGATCCCGCTGGTGATGACTATTGGTATTTTCGGCGCGATGGGCGGTTCTCCGCTGGAATTACAAAGCGCCAGTGGTACGTTGATTGGTCGTATTGAAGCAGGTACCGATACCTGGATTCAGAATGCGGGCTTTATCTGGCTAGTGTTTCTGATCCCGCTAGCGTTCGCCGGTTGGTTCGGTATGAACAATCTTCGCACTATTACACCCAATCCTGGTTCACCGCTGGCGGCTTTCAGCAAAATATTAGGGCTTTACGGCGTCGGCTTGGTGACCGCCATCGTCGGCATGTTGGCACTCAGCTGGCTTAATATGTGGATTGCCCTGCCGCTAACCATCGTTCTGACCCTAGTGTTGTTACGCCTGATTCCTGGCGACATCAAGCCCAATATCCAGAAGCAGTTCGCGATATTTTCCAATAAGCACACTTGGTCAATGACCATCCTCTACATCTTAACCTTCGGCTCTTTTATCGGCTTCTCTGCGGCGCTGCCGCTCTCCATCAACGTCATCTTCGGCAACATGATGGAAGCCACTGTCGACGGCACGCTGATTCGCGTGGCCAACCCAGAGGCGCCCAGCGCGTTGACCTGGGCCTGGATAGGCCCCTTCGTGGGTGCCCTGATTCGTCCGCTGGGCGGCTGGATCTCCGATAAAGTGGGCGGCTCCATCGTCACCCAAATAATCTCAGCGATCATGGTGGTCGCCTCTATCGCCACCGGCTACGTGATGATGCAGGCCTACAACGCCACCGATCCTAATCAGTTCTTTTGGCTATTCCTGCTGTTATTCATCGTGTTATTCGCCGCCAGTGGTATCGGCAACGGCTCTACCTTCCGCAGCATCGGCGTGATTTTCGATCAACAGCAGAAAGGCCCGGTACTTGGCTGGACCTCTGCCGTCGCAGCCTATGGCGCCTTCATCGCCCCGCGGGTAATGGGCGAGCAAATCCAGGCCGGGACACCGGAACTGGCCATGTACGGCTTTGCGGTCTTCTACGCTATCTGCCTCGTCATCAACTGGTGGTTCTACCTACGCAAGGGTGCCTACGTTAAGAACCCCTGAGCTACGTTAAGAACCCCTGAGCTACGTTAAGAACCCCTAAATAGGGCTTGCTTCTTTAAGTCCGGCGCTAAGCGCCGGGTCTTCACCCCCTACCCCACTGCGGGAGGACACCATGAAAATCATGATCGCCTATGACGGTTCGCGAAACGCCAAGCTGGCTCTCGCTCAGGTCGTCAACATGTTCCGCTGTAACCAACCTCTGCTGGTACTGGTCGGCGTGGTGGAGAACCCACTCGACGCTACCGATAACAACGAAACGCTTTTTCAGCAGGAGAACGAGGAAGTTAAACAACACCTTCAAGAGGGAGTGGCGTTCGCTATCGGCGAGGGTTTCCAAGCAGAGCATCTTCTCGCCGAGGGGGATGCGCGCAAGATGCTGCTTCAGGCCACTCGCAAACTGTCGCCAGACCTATTGGTGATTGCTCGCCATAGCCACCAACCGGACGGCGGCATCATTGCCAAATCGTTGACTTACTTCGTCGATGAGCTGGACTACATGACTTTCGGCAGCGTCAGCTCTTTCCTGGCCCGGCGTGCCGAGTGTCCCTTGTTAATCCTACCCAGCCCTTGAGCAGCCTCTACCCACCTTAGGGACATACCACCTTTGGGACACAGGACATACGACCATGAAAGTTTCCGCTGTATTCAAGTTCCGCAGCCCTGAAATTCGGGCCTTGCACCTGACCTGGATTGCCTTCTTTATTACCTTTTACGTGTGGTTCAACATGGCGCCACTCGCGTCAAGCATGCTCAAAAGCGTCGACTGGCTGACCCCGGATGATCTCAAGCTGTTCGCCATCTGCAACGTCGCTTTGACCATTCCCGCTCGCATAATCGTTGGCATGGCGCTGGATCGCTTCGGGCCACGCCGAGTGTTTTCGGTACTGATGGTAACGATGTCGCTACCGGCCCTGGCGTTTGCCTTCGGTAACAGCATGATGCAGCTACTAGTGGCGCGCCTGGTGCTGAGTTCGATTGGTGCCAGCTTTGTGGTCGGTATCCACATGACCGCACTGTGGTTCAAGCCTAAGGATATCGGTTTCGCCGAAGGCTTTTATGCTGGTTGGGGTAACTTCGGTTCCGCTGTGGCTGCCATGTCACTGCCGACCATTGCGCTAAGCATGTATGGCGGCCCCGATGGCTGGCGCTGGGCGATCGCCCAGAGTGCCATCGTGATGGCAGCTTATGGCGTCTACTACTGGTTCGCGATCACCGACGGTCCTGACGCTAACTCCCATCGCAAACCGCGTAAATCCGCTGCCATGGAAGTGAGTTCCTGGGCCGATATGATCAAGCTGATCATCTGGACCATCCCGTTGGTCGGCGTACTCGCCATTCTGGTCTGGCGCATCCAGTACATGGGCTATCTATCTGTCACCAGCGCCGTTATTGCTTATCTTGTCATCGTGGCGATTGTCATCTATCAGATAGTGCAAATCCTACGGGTCAACCTGCCGATCCTACGCAAAGGGGTACCTGAGGACGACAAGTACTCGTTCAATAGTGTGGCCGCACTTAACAGCACTTATTTTGCCAACTTCGGCGCTGAACTGGCCGTGGTGTCAATGCTCCCCATGTTCTTTGAGGAGACTTGGGGGCTAAATGCCGCCACGGCAGGCATGATTGCGGCCTCGTTCGCGTTCGTCAACCTGGTAGCGCGCCCCATGGGTGGCATGGTCTCTGATCGTATGGGCAATCGCCGTTTCGTCATGCTGTGCTATATGTTTGGCATTAGCATCGGGTTTTTATTGATGGGTATGCTCAATTCAAGCTGGCCGCTGATCCTGGCGATCGCCGTAACTATCGGCACGTCGATTTTCGTCCAGGGGGCAGAAGGGGCGACCTTTGGCATCATTCCCTCCATTAAGCGCCGTATCACTGGGCAGATCTCAGGCATGGCAGGTGCTTACGGTAATGTGGGCGCGGTGGTCTACTTGACCATCTTTACGTTTGTAACCCCGTCGCAATTTTTCTACATCATCGCGACGGGTGCTTTCACTAGCTGGCTGATATGTCTGGTGTGGCTCAAGGAGCCGGAGGGTGCCTTCGACGATGAGTACTATGTGTCGTCAGTTGATAGAGATATCGAAGCGCAAGCGCAAGCGCTTCAGAACTCCAAACCTTGAACATTAAGTCTATCGGTAACTAACGCACACAACACGGTCTTAACCAGGGTTGTGTGCTTGGGTGCACAAATAGGGTGCACTGGATATCTCTATTGGAAGTCAGTGATGTTCTCAATCCAGGTCAAGGCCGCGACGGCAGTCGGAAACCCAGTGGTAGGAATCGCCAGCATAGCCACCTGTTTGAGTTCGTCTGCGCTGATGCCTTCCTCCAGAGCACGACGGACATGAGATGGACGGCACCTTTTAGAGCGGGAACCTATCGCCAGCGATAACTTGATCAAACGCCTACTACGCGCATCAATTGGCCCGGCTTCAGCACAGGCTTTAACCAATTCAGCATAAGCATCCCAAATATCAGGATACTAATTCGCTACCTTTCCTGCGCTGGAAGAAAAATAACTCTTTGTCATAGTGCAATACCTTAGCGATAACGTGTGTGAGTCCCCAGTATAGAAATACTGCTCCCGAGCGCCACCTCAACGTTTCGGCTTTCAACTCGGCGAGCACTACCCGCTGCCCAACGACTTCGAAGCCGAACCACGCCACTGGAAGAAAATGCTGTATGAGTTGCGTCGCACGCCAGAAGCGAGGGAAGCAAGCCAAGCGATTGTGGGTAAGCTCTCCAGTTAACGATGCTCAAGCCAACGCGCCAAAATGAAATATTAAAAACCCATAACGGCTAGACTCACTCTTCTCTTAATAAACTGCACGATCTTACAATACTCTTATCAATTTTTCCCATACGCTTCCAGTATATCAGCTCACTTCACGTTTCTGCTGCAGGCCCATTCGCCATAACTACAAAGCTCACACCTTAGGAGAATCAATTGACAATAACGAACAAGTCTTTAAGCACCAAAAAAATGTTCTCTACTTCAAATACAACAGAATTCCGGGTCTTGCTTCCGCAGTTATTGA
Source organism: Halomonas sp. (assembly GCF_011050415.1). Lineage (GTDB taxonomy): Bacteria > Pseudomonadota > Gammaproteobacteria > Pseudomonadales > Halomonadaceae > Vreelandella. Next base: position 71,313 of record NZ_DRFS01000019.1, on the reverse strand, counting down.
CGGCCATATTTGCAATAGCACCAGTAAGCATGCTGTTCGGCTTTACTGCTTATAAAGCAGACTGGAGCATTGTTGAAATTTTTCTCGTAAGTTTATTAGGCTTTTCTGGAAGCGGGCAGTTTGCCGCTCTACCTCTATCTGAGACTGGTGCCAGCCTTTTAACTATTGCTTTCGTTACCACTATGATCAATAGCCGATATTTTGCAATTTCGCTTTCATGCTCAAAAAAACTACCAAAAAACAAGCTGCTTAAGGTTTTTGCCTCCCATGCACTCGGCGACGAAGCGTACGCTATTGAGCAGGGAAATAACCAAAGAGCCATGCTGATAATTCGCTTCACCATTTTCTCGATCTGGATACTCTTTGGGGTAGCAGGCGGCATTATAGCGGGGCTGTTTCCAAACCTTTTACCTGATGACATCAATGCCAGTATTCCTGCGAGCTTGGTACTTCTGTTTCTTGCCATCTCGTATCTTCAAAATCGACCTTATAAAAGTGGTTTGATAACTTTTCCAAAGGCAATGTTAGGCATTTTAATAAGCGGAGTTTTCTACTACACCCTTGGTGGCGACTACTTTTGGATCCCCTCCATCATTCTATTATCCGCTATCTTCTATTTAATGAAGATAAAATATTGAGGAATAAGTATGGCAGATAATTTTCTGGTGATTTTTGCTCTTCTATTTACAAGTGTCGTGGTAAGAGTTCTTCCCTCTTTGCTCACGATTAACTTCGGTGCTAAGGCCCAGCACCTGATTGAGGAAGTATTACCTACTTCTATTTTTATTTGTTTCATTACTTATATTGTGATGCCAGAGATTGCTAGCGGGCTTAATCTTTCTATTTTTTCTTTTATTGCAGTAGGTATATTGGCAGTTATATTAAAAAGTGGACTGATCCTAACGACAGTCGTCGCCACTACTCTATATTACGTATTGAGCTGAATAGCCCGCAATACGAGATCGCGTCAAAGACAGGCTATATAAACTGTCAAAACGGGATCACTAGCTTTACTTAACATATATTCCACTGCATGATAATCCTGCACTCAGACAGAAGCCGATAACTTACCGCATATGCTAAACTCTTTTAATACACAGATAGAAAGATTTGAAGCCTTTTTTTCTGGCGTCGCCTTTGAGCCCCACCGGCACGATACGTATGCTGTAGGTAGAACCCTGGCAGGGGTTCATTGCTTCAATTACCGAGGTGAAAAAAGAACTAGCTTACCTGGCAATACCATTGTGCTTCATCCTGATGAACTTCATGATGGTGAGGCTGGCACGAATGACGGCTTCCACTACCGCATCATGTATATTGAGCCCTGTGCTCTTCAAGCTGTACTTGGTGGCCGCACATTACCCTACATAAAGGGGGGCGTTAGCACAGACCCTCGGCTTTATGCCGCCACAGAATTTCTTATGAATGACCTTCAAACTGCTCATGAGCAGCTTGAAGAGGAAGATATCGTTTTCGAATTAGCCAATGTTCTCTCTGCTGTTGCCGGTCACAAAAGAGGTAGGGTGGCATACGACTATAACGCTGCAGAAAAGGCTAGAGAATATATCCACTATTCGTTGGATTCTCAGATCACACTGAATGATTTAGCGTTAGTGAGTGGCCGTGAAAAGTGGAGTTTATCAAGGGATTTCAGGGCATTATATGGAACAAGTCCATACCGTTACTTGACCATGCGGCGTCTTTCGTTTGTAAAACACTATTTGATCCAGGGTTACTCGTTGTCGTACGCCTCGGTTTCAGCTGGTTTCAATGACCAGAGCCATATGACAAACCACTTTAAGAAAGCCTTCGGTCTTACCCCTACTCAGTGGTTGTCTAGGTTTAAGAAAGGCTGAAGGGCCACTGGCTACTAATCACCGGCATCACAAAAACACTCAAACCCCTCTATGAAAAAACCGCCTTCGCCAGCAGCTTTCACTGTTTGACGATGGCGGGCTAAATGATTCTTATAACTTAGGATTAACTAAGCGCTTCCAACGACGCCTTAATAATGCTCAACCCTTCCTCCAATACCGCAGAAGAAACCGTCAGCGGTACCAGAATGCGGATGCTGTTGCCGTAGAAGCCGCAGGAGAGCAGGATCAGGCCTTTCTCGCGGGCTTTGGCGCAGAGCGCGCCGGTCATCTGAGTATCTGGCTTGCCATCGCTGTCGAGCAATTCGAACGCTGCCATGGCGCCTAGCTGGCGGCCGTGAGCCACGGCGGGGAAACGCGCCTCCCATACCGCGAAACGTTCGGCCAGCATTTTGCCCATCTGCTCGCTGCGGGCCAGTATATTCTCCTCTTCAATCACCTCAATCACTGCCAGCGCCGCTGCGCAGGAGAGCGGGTTACCGCTGTAGGTGCCGCCTAGCGAGTTGGGGCCGGAGGCGTCCATTACCTTGGCGCTACCTACTACTGCAGATAGCGGCATGCCGTTGGCGAGACTCTTGGCGGTGGTGAGAATATCCGCCTCAATGCCGCTATGTTCGAGCGCAAACAGCTTGCCGGTGCGGGCAAAACCGGACTGCACTTCGTCGGCGATCAGCAGAATGCCGTGCTCGTCGCACAGCGCGCGCAGCGCTTTCAGGTAAGCCGGTGACGCAATATAGAAGCCGCCTTCACCCTGTACCGGCTCAATCACGATGGCCGCCGTGCGGTGCGGGGCGATATCGGTTTTGAACAGCGTGCGAATGGCGTTGAGCGAGGCTTCTTCACTGATGCCGTGCAGTGGGTTGGGGAACGGTGCGCGGAACACATCGCCCGGCATCGGGCCGAAGTCGTTCTTGTAGGGCAGCACCTTGCCGGTCATCGCCAGGGTCATCATGGTGCGGCCGTGGAAGGCGCCGTCGAAAGTGATAATGCCGGTGCGGCCAGTGGCGGCGCGGGCAATTTTTACGGCGTTCTCCAGCGCTTCGGCACCGGTGTTGACCAGCATCGCCTTGCGCTCAGGGCCGCGTACCGGGCTCAGTTCACACAGCTTTTGGCACAGCTGCACGTAGGGCGCGTAGGAGATCACCGCCGCGCTGGTGTGCATAACTTTCTTGAGCTGCGCTTCAACGGCAGCAACGATTTTCGGGTGGCGGTGGCCCAGGTTCAGCACACCAATCCCACCGGCGAAATCGATCCAGCGGTTGCCGTCGGCGTCCCATAGCTCGGCGTTTTCAGCACGCTCGGCAAACTGGGTGGTCGGCGTCGCGGCCCCATTGGCTACATAACGGTTTTTCAGTTCGTTCAATTCTTGGTTAGTCATCATTTTTCTCTTTAAAGGCCGCCAACGCAGACGTATTTCAGTTCGGTAAATTCATCCAGCCCATGGTGTGAACCTTCACGGCCCAGACCGGACTCTTTCACGCCGCCAAACGGCGCCAGCTCGGTAGAGATCAACCCTTCATTCACACCGACCATGCCGTACTCCAGCTGCTCCATGGTGTGCCAAATGCGGCGATAATCCGTGGCATAGAAGTAGGCGGCCAGGCCAAAGGGCGTATCGTTGGCCATCTGAATGGCCTCTTCATCGCGGTGGAAGCGGAACACCGGCGCCACAGGGCCAAATGTCTCTTCATCGGCCACCGCCATCTTAGTAGTGACATCCGCCAGCACCGTGGGGGTAAAGAAGCGCTCACCCGCGGCGTGGGGCTTGCCACCGCACAGTAGCCGCGCGCCTTGGTTTATTGCGTCATCCACATGGCGCTGAACCTTGTCCACTGCCGCCTGATTGATCAGCGGGCCGATAATGCTGCCTTCCGCTAGGCCGTCGCCTACTTTTAGCGCGTTCACTCGTTCGGTAAGCTTGCTGACGAACGCGTCGTAAATGCCGTCCTGCACCAGGAAGCGGTTGGTGCACACACAGGTTTGCCCGGCGTTGCGGAATTTGGAGGCGATGGCACCGGCCACGGCGGCGTCCACATCGGCATCGTCAAAAACGATAAACGGCGCGTTGCCGCCCAGTTCCATGGCGGTTTTCTTCACCGTGCTGGCGCACTGGGCCAGCAGATGTTTGCCCACTGGGGTCGAGCCGGTAAACGAGACTTTGCGCACCCGTGGATCGGTGGTGAGCACTTCCCCCACGGCGGCGGGTTTGGAAGCGGTGACCACGTTAATGGTGCCTGCGGGCAGGCCGGCTTCTAGCGCTAAATAGGCAGCGGCAAGTGCGGTAAGCGGCGTGGCTTCAGCAGGTTTGATCACTACCGTGCAGCCCGCGGCCAGGGCCGGGGCGCACTTACGGGTAATCATCGCCAGCGGGAAGTTCCAGGGGGTAATCGCCGCGACGACACCCACCGGCTCGCGCAGTACCAGCAGGCGCTTGTCGGCGCCGTGGCTGGGCAGCGTTTCACCGGCCATGCGCTTGGCTTCTTCGGCGAAGAACTCGATAAACGAGGCGCCGTAGGTCACTTCGCCTTTAGCTTCGGCCAGGGGCTTGCCCTGCTCTAAGGTCATCAGGCGGGCCAGATCATCGGCATGTTCATTAATTAGCTCAAACCAGCGACGCAGCAGTGCTGAGCGCTGCTTCACCGGTGTGGCGCGCCAGCCAGCGCCAGCGTTGTAAGCCGCTGCCACGGCATCACGGGTATCGTCGGCGCCCATATCGGCCACCCGGGCAATGGTTTCACCGGTGGCGGGGTTGTCTACCGCAAAAGTTTGTTGTCCTGTGCGCCACTCACTGCCCACCAGGGCAGGAACGGCATCGTGCAACCACTGTTCGATAAAGCTCATGCTCTTCTCCTTATTAACAATATGGCACTCACGCTAGCAGTTAAGTCTTGGCAGACGAATGCACCACTTTTGCGTTCAACTAGACCACTTTTCTGGTTTACTGAGAGTATCCGGAGAGTCATGACGGTAATGAGGATAAGAATGGATTGTCAGACAGCGTTGCAACACCTTATAAACCGCTATGCGCAGCAACCTGAACGTTTAAGCAAGCAGGTGCGGTTAGAGCAGGCATTGAGGCAAGCAGTCACTCAAGAGTGGCCAAACCAAACCCGTTTGCCATCACACCGGCAGCTAGCAGTAGCGTTAGGGATTGCTCGAAACACCCTGTCCTTGGCGGTAGCAACGCTTATTGAAGAAGGTCTGCTTACGACATTCCATGGCAGCGGGACTTGGAGCCACAAGGCGCCGCCCCCTGCCGTTTTCTCATCTGCTAGCAATGTCCAACTATCAAAACGTGCGCAAAGCGTACTGAGGTGGCCAGGCGCGAGCACCGTCCAAAGCGGCGCTTTTGTGCCCGGCATTCCTGATATCGCCCAGTTCCCGATGCGAAAATGGCGTCAGCTCTACGCCAGCGTGACGGTGCCGCAAAACGCCCTGCTGCTCTCCTACTCCACCGGTGGCTACGGGCCATTAAAGCGCGCGATACGTGATTTTTTGGCGCGCTGGCGCAATATTAGCTGTGATACGGAGCAGATCATCATCACCGACGGTACCCATAACGGCATTGAACTCTGCGCCGTAGCGCTGGCTGATGTGGGCGATACCGTGGCCATGGAGTCGCCCTGCTACTGGGGAGCGCGCAATGTCTTTACCGCTGCAGGTTTGGAAATCGAACCGGTGGCGTGGCTGCCAGGTCAGGGGCACAGCCTTCCGCCTGCTCCTGGCCCGGTAAAGCTGGCCTACCTAACCGGCTCGCACCACTACCCGCTCAGCGTGCCTACTAGCGCTATCGATAAACAGCATTTGTGCGATGCCTTAGCACCCGCTTATATTGTCGAAGATGATTACGAGTTCAACCGTGACGACCACCCTAACTTGCTGTTTGACCCACACTCAGAGCGTCACTTGCTGGTGGGCTCGTTTTCCAAGATGATGTTTCCAGGTCTGCGGTTAGGTTATTTAGTCGTGCCACGCCATTTAGCGGGGCCCATGAACCGACTGCGCAGTGAACTATTCCGCGAAGGACGCATGCTGGATCAGGCCGTACTGGCACAGTTTATTTTTGATGGTGATTTGGATGCCTGGTGTCGGCGCATTCAGCGCGACTACTTAGGCCGCCAACAGGTGCTACATGATCAGCTACGTTCGCTGCCCCAGGTACGTAGCGTTTCGCCACCTAGCAGCGCCATTAGCCTATGCGTTGAGTTTGAACCGCCGGTTAATGACGTGCAGATCGCCCAAACGCTGTTAAAAGAGCACTTAATTGTGCGCCCATTGAGTCCGGTATGCGCCAAGCATGACCCCCGCGTTGGCTTGGTGATGGGTGTGGGCATGCTCTCGGGTGAAACCTTAGTGCGCGAAGCCCAGCGGCTGCGTCGCTGCTTGGAGGTTTTATTACGCTAGGCGCGGCTGGGGGCTCACCGCTCATTGATTGATAAGGGAGTTCTTTTCAACACCTTATCCACAAGACTTCAATAACGTATTCACAAAATTTAAACAACTTATGCACAAGGGCTTTTTATGCACCTCCCTGTTGATAGTTTTGCCGCTGACGCTTCACCTGCATTCGCTTCTCTTCGCTTTTGGCTAGCGATGAGCCTTGTTTTATTGCTTTCTGGCTGCGCCACCTTTGCCCCCAATCCCCCTCAGGATCAAAGCAATATCTGTGAGATATTTCGCGAACAGCCTAGTTGGTATGACTACGCACGCGATTCACAGCAAAAATGGGGTACACCGATTGCTACCCAAATGTCGTTTATTCAGCAGGAGTCCTCGTTTCGTAGCCATGTTCGCCCTGACCGTAAGCGCTACCTAGGCTTTATCCCTGGCCCTCGCCCCTCCTCCGCCAGAGGCTACGCCCAGGCCCAAGACCCGGTTTGGGGCGAGTATCAAGACCAGGCAGGCGGCCTGTTTGCCCGGCGTACCCATATGAAGCACGCCACCGATTTTATTGGCTGGTACAACCGCCGCTCTCAGCAGCAGGCGGGCATATCGCTCAGTAACCCTGAACACCTCTATTACGCCTATCATGAAGGCGCGGGGGGCTATCAACGGGGCACTTACCGCGGCAAGTCCCACGTATTGAGTGCGGGCAGGCAAGTGGCGGCCCGCGCTAACCGTTACCAAGCGCAACTCAACAGCTGCGAAGCGGAGTTTCAGTGCCGCAAGTTTTATCAGGTCTGGCCGTTTTGCAGGCGTTGAATCAACCGTTGCCTCATCAGGTAAAGTTCTCTCACCCTTTTACCGATAAGTATTATAAGAATAAAAAGTCACTCGTTTTTGGTGACCAACTGTCGCCATGCTAGCGGCGAGCCAAATGAGTAGGAGAAAAAATAATGACTATAAGCTCAATTGCAAATGCTAAAGGCATTGCCAACAAACACTCAGAAAGTGGATTTTCTAGCGTTCCCACGAAACGTGAAAGGCATCGCATGAGCTTCCGTGCTCGGCTTACCAGCATGATTGTTAGCTTAGTGCTGGTGTCAGTCACAATTGTCGCAAGCCTGGTTTATTTGCAATACCGACAGGCTTATACGCAGGCTACTGTTGAGCAGCTCCAGAGCACAGGTCAAATGATGAGCGACTCGTTCAGTCAGTGGCTCAATGCCCGACAAGATGATATGCGCTATATCGCGAGTTTGGATCCAGTCCGCTCAGTGGATGTGCCACAAATTGACCATCTTCTTGCCCAAATGGCAGCACAAGACGGCTTTTACGACACGATATTTTTTGTTGGTCCCGACGGCATAGGGCTCTCAGGAGTAAGCTATGACAACGGCACTAGCATTCTCACTCAAAGCCAGGCAGCAGAGTTCAATGTTGCCGATCGCGCATGGTTTCAGCAGGCGATCCAAGGAGAAATGGTTTTCTCTCAGCCACTCATATCCCGCGCCACAGGGAATCAAGTCAGTAACGTAGTGGCCCCTGTTTTTGACGACAATAGCAATGTAGTGGGTGTAGTACGTGCCGCTGTCCGGCTCGACGTGCTGTTTGAACGCATGGAAGCAATGTCGATGGGCGGGCGCTCAAACACTTACCTACTTGCTAGCGATGGAGCGCCGGTAACTCCAATTGCGGGTCTTAATGATCAGGGCATTACCTTAAGTACCCAAGCCGCCACCGCTATCGCTGCTGGTGAAACGGGCGTGGATCATTACCCGGATGCAGCAGGCACTAACGTGATCGGCAGTTATACTTATCTCCCCCGTTTGGACTGGGGATTAGTGGTTGAAATCCCAGAGCAGGACGCCCTGGCTGATGTAAACAGAATGTTCTGGCTACTCATTTTGATTACCAGTGTCATTGTGGTTTGCGCTGCCGTATTCAGCTTATGGGTTGTACGCTCGGTGGTGAAAACGCTGGGCGGCGACCCGCAGATTGCGAGCAACATTGTCCAGCGAGTGGTCAACGGCGACCTCACAACACAGGTACCGCTCAAACCCGGCGATACCACCAGCCTGCTAGCCAACATTGCTGAAATGCAGCAGAATTTACGTCAGATGATGACGAACATTAAAGGTGCCGCAGATTCAGTCAACACCGCTAGCAATGAGATCGCCCAGGGCAATGACGACCTTGCAAGTCGGACAGAGGAGCAATCGTCTTCCCTGGTTGAAACGGCCTCCAGCATTGAAGAGATGAGCGCAACCGTTAGACAAACGGCGGACTACGCTAATCAGGCTAACGCACTCACTCAATCCTTAGACCAGCAAACCCAAACGGCTAGCCAAGTGGGCGAGCAGGCCACCCAAGCGATGCAGGCCATCAAGCAAACCAACCTTCAAGTCGTTACGATTGTCGAGTCGATTGATGCTATTGCCTTTCAGACCAACTTGCTTGCCCTAAACGCGTCGGTAGAAGCCGCACGAGCTGGCGAGCATGGGCGCGGATTTGCCGTAGTAGCGGATGAAGTGCGCAAACTTGCCAAACGCTGCGCAGATGAAGCGAATCAAATTCGTGAGGTGGTGAATAACAGCGCCACAAAAGTTAATGAGGGAGAAAGCCTTGTTGCTAATGCGGGTCAACAGCTGCTCAGCATTGCACAGAGCGTCAAACGCATAACAGAGTTTGTCAGCGAAATATCTACCGCGGCCAGCGAACAATCAAGCGGCATAGATCAGATCAATCAGGCAGTGAACCAGCTTGAAGAAGTGACTCAGCAAAATGCCGCTCTCGTTGAACAAGCTTCTGCTTCCAGCCAATCGCTAAATGATCAGGCTCGAGAATTAGCGGCTCTATTAGAGCGCTTCCGCATAGAAGATAATATCGCCGTGACTCAAGAGACGTAATGTTGCCTTGAAAGCTGCATAACCCCCTTAACGATTGGGAGAAAGGTGGTTATGCAGAGCACTATCAATCAGTAGCTGTGGCGAAAAGTTATCGTGCTAACCTATAGGCTTCAGTTTTTCACCGCTTATAGGTCATTCATTGCCTTTACTGATTGGATTCGCATTTATTGCAGTTGTATTCAGCACCTCACTGCTATCTGGCATATTTGGTATGGCGGGCGGTTTGGTACTGCTATGGTTTCTGCTGCTGATCTTTCCGGCTGCGACTGCCATGGCCGTGCACGGGGTTATTCAGCTGACCGCGAATGCATCACGTGCATGGCTTTCAAGGCATTTTATTGTCTGGCGTATTGTCGCCTTTATGACGCTGGGGGTGCTTAGCGCCGCAGGCCTGCTTCTACTGTTCAATTACAGCCCCAATGCTGCCAGCGTCTCACTTTTGATAGGCCTAATGCCGATATTGGTGTGGATGCCCAAGCGCTGGTTTCACCTGGATGCTAACCGCGCCAGCCACGCGCTTTGCTGCGGCATTGCTTCCGGCGGATTGACCATAGCCGCGGGGGTTTCCGGGCCATTGATCGATATCTTCTTTGTGCGCTCACGCATGGATCGCCGCCAAGTAGTGGCGACCAAAGCAATGATTCAGGTGGTGGCGCACAGTATTAAAATCATCTTCTATCTCGGCGCCGCCATGGCGCTTAGCGCAGGTGAATGGGGCATTGTGCTGTTAGCGGCGCCGTTTGCGATCTTTGGCACCCACACTGGAAACCGCATTTTACACCGACTCACTGATGCCAACTTCCGCACCTGGACACGCTGGATCGTGACCGGTATTGGGGTTTTCTACTTTATTCAGGGGATATTCCTACTCACCCGCTAGCGTTGAGAGAGATAAAAGCGGGCTTAAAGCAGGTGCCTATACTGACCTTACCTATTAAAGGAGGTCGCTATGGATTACCACCACTACCGCACAGCCCTTGCGGAAACGCTCGCCCAAAGTGAGCTGCCTTTTCCCGCTGCGGAATACCAGGTGCGCCTGGAGAAGGTGCGCAATGCCATGACTGAGCATGGATTAGACGCGCTGCTGCTTACCGACCCCGCCGATATTAATTACCTCACCGGTTATCACACTTTTGAAGTCTCAGTTCATGCCTGCTTGATCTGCACACAAGAGAAACTAGTGTTGCAAGTCGCCTCCATTGAAACCGGCGCGGCGGTAGTTACCGCCCGAGTCGATGAGATCATCGGTTACCGCTGGGAAAATCTGGATGAAATCATCACGCCGCTGGCAGACTTGCTTTCTCCTTGCTCGAAAATTGGTATTGATGGCTGGAGCAGCGGGCTGCGCTTTGGGGTAATCGATGCGCTGATGCAGACTATCGGCCGTGAGCGCTTTAGCGAAGCAGGCGCAGTGGTCGATACGATTCGACTTATAAAAAGCCCCGCCGAACTTGAGATGCTGCAACAGAGCGCACGAATCACCGCTCTTGGGCTAGAGACCGCGATACAGAGTGTTCGCCCCGGCATGACCGACAACGATATTGCCGCCGTGGGCGCCAAAGCGCTGTTGGAAAACGGCAGCGAGTTTATGAGCCTGCAGCCCATTGTGACTAGCGGGCACCGTATTGGTGTGATTCACGTCAACCATAAGCGGCGTGTCATTCAGCCTGACGAACCGGTTTTCCTAGAGTTCGGTGCTGCCTATCAACGCTATACAGCACCGATGATGCGTACTGCGGTGACGGGTACTCCAAACTCGGCGCTCTCCGCCACTCGGGATCTGTGCCGCTCAATTTTTGAAGCGCTCTGCGACGCCATGCGGCCTGGCCACACCTTTGATGCAGCCGCCCAGGCGGCTGACGCTTTACTTGCACCGCATCGTGACCAGTATTTTTTCTCCGGTGTCTTTGGCTATGCCGTGGGTGCGCAGTTTCCGCCTAGCTGGGTGGAGGGCACCGGCTTTATCGCCAAAGGTCAGGCCTGTATTTTTGAACGCAATATGGTCTTCCACCTGCCGCTCTGCCTACGCGTGCCCGGCCAGTGGGGCGTTGGAATAAGCGACACTGTGGTGGTGACTGAAAACGGAGCAAAACCGCTGACCAATAACGACTGGCAGCTGTTTGAGGCGCGCTCATAGCCTCTCGTATAGCCCCCTATATAGCCCCTCTCATAGTCCCTGCATTGACACATCTATTGAGTAGCGCTATCGTCACCATAGATGCAAATGAGAAACACTCTCTTTATTTATTAAATAGACAGTCAGGCGTGAGGGACTAGTGGGATGACTAGCGAGCAGCGGCAACTTCGCCAAACGGTCATATTTTTGCGCACCTCTTTTGAAGCGGTTCAGCACTCTATTGCTGGTCGCTTGGAAGACCCGCTGCCCTGCTGGATGGACACCAGTATGCTGACTATGCTGTCGCGCGAACTCAACCGCTGCTGCCAGCAGTCCAAACCACTCTTTGCCCCCCTCGTTACTGAGCAACTCTATATTGCTGCCCAGCAGTGCGAGCTGTTACTCAAGCAGTGCCCTGGCGTACTCAGCAGTGCGGTCTGTCATCGCCAGCTGGGCGCTATTATGCTGCCACTTACCTCTGCACTGCAGCAGATCAATACCCCCGCCAAGCGCCGCTGGCCTTGGCAGCGACACTAACAACAAGTTGATTAACCCTCCAACTACTTGTAAATATTTATATGCCATAGCATCTGTAACGCTAAGCAAGCAGCGAGCTGGAAAAGCATTGTTAACACAGAGTGACCATATTGCTAGACGTTATCGAGATTCAGCCACACCGGAGAGTAGAAAGGAGGTAGTAAAAGTTAAGCCCCGCCTCAAAGCACAGGTGCCAAGAGATAAGCTCCTCTTGCTGCTACTCGGTGCCAAAGCGGCTTATCATTGATCTCCTCTGGCTGCATCTGCCGAGCCCGCGCGAAATCTGTCTTGAACATCGAATCAACCTCGGCGGCAAAGTCGGAGTCCATCACCATCGCAGTGACCTCGAAATTGAGGCGGAAAGAGCGGTTGTCGAGGTTGACAGTACCCACTGCCGCACCGATTTCGTCAACCAAAAAGGCTTTGCCATGTAAGAAGCCCCCCTCGTAGCGATAGACCTCGACCCCCGCCTCGAGAAGCGAATCGAGAAAGGCATAGGCCGCAAAGTAGGTTAGAAGGTTATCTGGACGTTCGGGAATCAGGATTTTCACCTCTACTCCGCTTAACGAGGCTAGTTTAAGCATCGCCAGCACCCCCTCATCTGGCACAAAGTAGGGACTGGATATCCAGATACGCTCTTGCGCGGCGTGAATTGCCTGTTGAATCATCAGACTAGCCGTCTCAAATCGGTCTGCGGGCCCACTCGGAAGAATGAGCACCGGTGTACCATGGCCGCTTGGAATTAGCGGTGACCAGGGAAGCTCGGGGATTTCCTCAGTCGCCCAGTGCCAATCTTCAAGAAACACCAGCTGCAGCGCCAAGGCCGCAGGCCCCTCAATCATTAGGTGGGTATCACGCCACGGGCCAATTCGTGGGTGGCCTTCCAAGTATTCATCGCCAACATTGAATCCACCGACCCAAGCTCTTTCCCCATCGGCCACCATTATCTTGCGATGGTTGCGAAAGTTGAGCTGGAAGCGATTACCTGTCCCCCGCGTAGAATGAAAGCGATGTACTCGAACACCCGCCTCTTCCAGCGTCTGGAGATAGTGGCTCGGCAACGCATAACTTCCAATTTCATCGTATAGAAAGAAGACCTCCACGCCCTGCCTAGCCTTCTCAATCAGCCGTGCCTGCAGCGCCAATCCCACTGCATCAGCACGAACGATATAAAACTGCACCAGCAGATAGCGCTCAGCGGCATCAATACCGGCAAACAAACTCTCGAAGGTCTGCTCGCCGTCGATCAGCAGCTCCACTCGGTTGCCACCTAGAAACGGCAGCTTGGCCAGCTGTTCCACACCCACCAGATGCTTGTCAGCGTGTACGGCTGAAACCCCATGAGCGCGCAACTCTGCCAGTTTTTCAGCCAGCGCCTGCCCCAGCACCGAGTTCTCGTCGCGTCGTGCAGAGACATAGCCCTGAAATTTCGCGCGGCCGAACACCCAGTAGGCCGGCACCGCCACATAGGGCAATGTGTTTAGTGAAACGATCCAGGCTACAGCCCCTTGAGAGGTACGGCTCGACATCATCGCATCCAGTGACGACACCAAACCAAACAGATGAGCAACTCCCACTACGAGCAGTAAACGTCGCCAAGATCGACGTCGCTTGGCGGGCAACGTTACTGCCCCTGGATTTTCCCTTTCATCGCTCATGCTCCCCCTAAACCACCTTTTCTTCGCTGTAAAATCAGTTTTATCATTGCCGCAGCCTGAACGGTAAAGACAATACTCACGAGCCCTACAAACCAGAACCGAAACCAATTGGGCCCAGACACCCCACTCTGGAAAACTAGATTCCTGAGACTCAGTTCATAATGTAGGAAGAGAAAGTAGATTCCATGAAGAGCAACTAGATAGAAAATCACATAGGCATAATTTTGAAGATGCTTCCATGTTGAGCTTCCCAGTAAGCGCATGGCCTTGTCGGATGATATCGCAAACAGGACGATCCCAAAAAAGAGGGCGACTAAACCGACCATATTCGCAAGCCCGAACCCCGGATCCACAAGAACCGGGCCTGAAAGCCCCGCCAAAGGCAGCTCCTGATAGCCTAAAAATCCACGAATCGACCACCGTGCCCAGCCATCCCACACTAGAAAAGCATGCACAGAGGCAAAGATCGCAAACCAGATCCCGAAGGCTCGCCGCCAATTGACAAGAAAGCTCAATTGCCTAGGCCATATTTTCACCACAGGGCCTATCACCATGGTGACAAATAACAGGATAAAAGCAGCATCGCCTAAAGCACGCCAAGTGCGCATCTCAGCGTCCCACTCCATTCGGCTCAACCAAAAAAGATAAGCTGTCATGGCACCAATCAGTACAACAACGAAATGTCTTCCAATTCTATGACGCCTAGTCGACATACTGACTTTTTTAGCTATAACGTGATGGTTCATATTTTTTCATACCTAGACACCACTTCATCGCAAGGCTAACCCTATTTCACATATGATTAATATCGACTTTATTCGGGTGCCTGGGAAGCTTGGCTGACTTTTCTCAGCATCCCAAACACCCTTATGAAAGCGTTAAAGACCCACCTCATAAAGCAATATCAAGGGTTGTGCTTGTTCTTCTAGAAGCTCATCCTGAGTTGGCGTATCGATGGGCACTACTTGACCGTCGGATCTCTCCAGCAGTTCTTGGAGTTGTGCATAATTTACCGATTGATCCAAGATGTACTGATTGAGCTTCGGCTGCATCTCAAGCAGTGCTTGTCTGCCGTGGTTCTGATTTTCAAGAAACTGATATACCTGCACGAACGCAGTGCCATCGTCCCAGCCGATCTTGACGGGCTGATCGACGATATTAACCTGAGTGCCTAAAGGCACAGCACCGAATATTGCTTTAACATCTTCCGGAAACATGCGTATGCAGCCACGGCTGGCGCGCATGCCAATGCCGTCCGGATCATTGGTACCGTGAATTAGATAACCAGGAATATCGAGCAGGATGGCATGCTTGCCGAGCGGGTTATCGGGACCCGGCGGCACCACTGAGGGTGCCGGTTCGCCTCGCGCCGCCGCTTCTTCACGCATGGAACGTGGCGGATACCAGGCAGGATCCTCAAGCCGCATGGTAGTGGTGGTAATTCCCAGTGGGGTGTTATAGCCATCTCGACCGATACCGATCGGATAGGTCTCGACTCGCGGCACCTCACCTTCGCCTATCTCCGGAAAATAGTAGAGACGTAACTCGGCGATGTTAATTACAATGCCAGTCCTCTCGGCATCGGGCAGGATATACTGGGCTGGCACGAGCACTTCTGTTCCGACGCCCGGCACCCAAAGACTGACGTTCGGATTAGCCCGACGGATTTCCTCGTAGCCCAGGTTATGGGTACGGGCGATATCGAGGAGCGTATCCGCCTCGTTGTCTACCACTACCTTATAGGCCTCACCAATCAGGTCACCGTACTCAGGCAACCTGTAGTGGCCCTGCGGCCACTCCCCCACGTCTTCAGCAAGCACAGGCGAAGTGCTCAGCAGCGTAGCGATAAGCAACGCCCCTAGCCCCGTTTTAATAATAATGGCAGTAATGGTGTTGGAGTGCCCAAGCGATAGTATCATTGTGTCCTCCTCTCTCGGCGGCGCAGATATAAACCGGGTTGGCTATGATTATCCACCGGTTGTTGGCGCGACCAGGTGATCAGCGCCATGCCGACCAGTATCATAGGGGCAGTCAGCAGCATTCCCATGGTGACCCAGCCAAACGCGAGGAAGCCGATGTGTTCATCCGGCAACCTCACGAATTCAACTGTGAAGCGAAACACGCCGTACAGCAGCAAAAAAAGACCAGAGATCAGACCTCGCCGCCTCGGTTCAGCGGAAAGCCACCACAGCAGCACGAACAGCACCACCCCTTCCAGGGCGAATTCATAAAGCGCAGAGGGGTGTCGTGGCTCTGGGCCCATGTGGGGAAACGGCATCGCCCAGGGCAGGTTGCTGACGCGCCCCGGCAGCTCGTGATTGATGAAATTGCCGATTCGCCCTGCACCAAGACCGATCGGCACCAGTGGTGCGATGAAGTCGGTTAGGGCAAAGAAGCCGAGCCGATGCTTTCGCGCAAACCATAGCGTCGCCGCCAGCACCCCGAGCAGTCCACCATGAAAGCTCATACCGCCTTCCCAAACTTTGAACAGCCATAAGGGGTTGGCCATAAACTGTTCTATTCCATAGAACAGGACATAGCCCAACCGGCCACCAACCACTACGCCTACCGCGGAGTAAAAGATCAGGTCGCTAATGTCATCGTGGGTTAGCTTAAGCCGATTAGCTCTAAGGCGCCCAAGCCACCAGGCGGCGCCGAAGCCCACCACATACATCAGGCCATACCAGTGAATCGCGAACGGGCCGAGGCTGATGGCCACTGGATCAATCTGGGGATATTGCAACATGTGGTATCTCCCAATTCATTAGAGGTGCGACCAATCGCGCCCACCGTTATTACTGATCAGCAGTTGATTGAGGTCATCAACCGCCACCAAACGCTGGGAGTCGTGCGGATCCAGCGCCAGATGCATCAGATAGCGCTCTTCCCAGACACGCTTGACTACCTCCCAATCCCGGCTGCCCTCCCCAACTCTCAGCAAGCCTACCCCTATCATGAAGGCGTAAAGCTCTCCTTGGCTGGCCACCACCAGGCTCGTAGGGCGACGCTCAGGGTATACTTGTCGCCATCGTTCGCCTCCGTCAGGACTCATCAATAGCCCGGTTTGGGTGGCGGCATAGAGTTGTTCGGGGTCACGGCTCGAGGCAGCCAGGGCAATCAGCCCGGCCGGCGCCTGGGCGCGAATCTGCCAGTTGGCACCACCATCCTGGCTGGCTTGGAGCTGGCCACCATTGGCCCCATAGAGTACGTTGGGACTGGCCTCACTGATAGTCATCTGATGAAAGTCCACCGGGCCGTCAACGCCGATAGCTAATTGTGACCAGCTGCGGCCTGAATCCCGGGACTTAACCACGCCGAGGTTGCCTCCCCTGGCCGGGTGGCCGCTGGCAAAGAAGGTCTCGGCTTCTTCTGGGTGAGGAGCAAAACCCATGAAGTCATGGGTCTCCTGCGAGACCCGGCGGGCCATTCCATCACTACCAACGGCATAGAAGCCATGATGGGTGGCCAACCATAGTCGTTCGCTATCCGCTCGATCGACGGCCAGGCCGTGAATATGGGTCTGCTCTCGCAGTTGCTCAAGACTGATACTACTCGGTTCTCGGGAGCAACCTGTCAGCAAGGTAAGCAGGAAGGCCACGGCGAGTGGCCAGCGATAATAGGTCATGACACCACATCCTTATCAGTCGTCAGGAGGACAAGCACCACGCAAAGCCAGCGCGTAGTGCCGAAGCAAAACAAGGCAAGCTCAGCTCACACGGATCGTCGCCATCATGCCTAGCTCTTCGTGTTCGATGATGTGGCAGTGGAACAGCCAATCGCCGGGCTCGGGGAACACCATGCGTAGCCTGAGGCGCTGATAAGAAGCCAGGTTGACGGTGTCCTTCCAGGCCAGCCAGGGCGTGTCTCGCCACTCACTGTCTGCATCGCGTGTCGCGATCACTTGGAAGTGGGTGCCATGCACATGGAAGGGGTGATCCATATGGGAGTTATTGAAGACTTCCCACTCCTCTACCTCGCCAACCTGCCCCTCAAACAGGACGTCGTTCATGGCAAAGGCGCGGCCGTTAATCAGAAAATCCACCTTGGGTCGAACCGCTCTATCATCGTCGCTAGCGTGACTCGCCCCATGCCCCGGCCCATGGGTTCCGTGATGGCTGTCACTGCCGCTGTGGCTGGCATGCGGATCGCCATTCACCACACCGTGATTGTCATGGTCTGGCATCACCTCGGTCAGTTCCACTTGACGTCTCACCGCTGGTTCGCCCAAGGGTTCGATATGGGACAAGGGGTCAGGTAACGCGACGGCGGGGTATACGCCAGTGTTTAGGGTATGAATCGATAATAGCGAAGCAATCTCGTCCAGATGTGCCGGCTTAGCCCCCATCCAACCTCGTGTATAGGGATGACTCGCCAGTTCAAAACTCCTTTCAGATTTCTCGCTTATGCGTACTAGCAGATCGACCCGCTCACCCGGTGTGAGCAGCAATTCTTCGAGCGGTTGCGGACGCTCGATCAGCCCGCCATCGGTACCGATCAGGGTCAACTCGTGATCTTCCAAGCCTAAACGCAAGTACCGGCCAGAACAGGCGTTGATCAGCCGCAGCCGCAGAGTAGTGCCCGGCGCCACATCAAGACGTGGCTCGCGTTGGCCGTTGACCAACAGAAGCTCCCCCTCGCGTCCATTCATCCAATCTTCGCTGGTATGGGGCGCCACTTCGCCATTCATATACAGGCGCAGGTCGCTGACCACTAGCAAATGTTCCTTCACCTCCGCGGGCAACACGTCTAGCCGGGGTCTGACCAACAATGCCCCCGCTAAGCCATGAGCTACCTGACGAGCAGTACCTTCATGTGGGTGGGGGTGGAACCAGTGTAACCCTGCACTCCCCCTAT
Source organism: Halomonas sp. (assembly GCF_011050415.1). Taxonomy (GTDB): domain Bacteria; phylum Pseudomonadota; class Gammaproteobacteria; order Pseudomonadales; family Halomonadaceae; genus Vreelandella. Next base: position 52,985 of record NZ_DRFS01000019.1, on the reverse strand, counting down.
GAAGGATATAACGATAATGTCGTGACTCTCCTGGCAATACGGCTTCCCAGGGTGCCCCATCTTGCGACTGGGGCACCGGCACCCCATGCCAGTGCAGCGTAGTTTCGTGCTCAAGCTCGTTTATCAGGGTAATGTCTAACTCATCCCCCTCGCGCACCTCAATCAATGGCAACACTTTGCCGTTGTAGAGCCACAACTTTGCCTCAAGCCCATCGCTCACTGACACCGCATGGGCAGCTGGGGTTAACACACTTTGAAAGCGCCCAACCTGATCACTCAAGTTTGCAATCCGAGGCAGTGGTTGAAGGGGTTGTCCTGCAGGGATGCTAGCGTTATCTAGCAGGGCTGTTGGTAACGCCTGGGTATGTCTTCCGGCCAATGCGTGAACCAATAGGCCAGACCCAGAGAGTGCGATACCACCCAGGGTGGTGTAGCGAAGAAATTCGCGACGTTTCATGGATATTCCTCGTGATTAAAATCATCATCTTGGCCCGCCATAGGCGAGCTGAACGTTCAGCGATGAAGGTTTAAACGCGAGGAGGGCGATCAAGGAGCGCGCGTGGAGCCGGTGACCAGTTGACTAAATAACGAGGCAAGGTCGACGTGGCGGAGGTTGCGTCTTCGATAAGCAGCGCTAGGTTTACCGCACACTGAGCACAGGGCATACAGCACTCTGCCATATGAGAGGCATCGTGGTCGCCAATGCTGACAGACCCAACAACGTCGATCGCTCCACTGGCTAGATCAATGTCAGTGAACAGACAAGGTTCATCTTCATGATGATCCATCGCCATGACCATCAATGGCTGCGCCAAGGCAAGGCTTAGCAGCAAACAAAGCAGCCATTTAAAAGCGGAGCAATTCATGACAAAGGAGTAATCACTATCGAGTGGAGGATATTAAGAGTATTTCATGGCTTCACAGACACACGCAACCCAAGTGCAGCAGGCAGGTTGCCGAATTACCAAAATTGATACAGGTCAACAAACTGCCTACTTTCACGCCCTGATATGCCTTAGGCATGCCTGAATGCCATATTGAGAATTGACCTAGGTGCTACACATAACCTCAATACTTCAGGCATCGGCCTTTGATATAGGCCTGTCGCTAAGGAGAACGACCATGGTTATTCGTAAGCACACTTTCGCCTTTGGACTCACCCTGGCCCTCGCTGCCAGTGGTACTGGCATTGCTTTCGCCCAGGGAATGATGGGTGACCAAGCGGGCCAAGGACGCTCCATGATGGGAGGAATGATGGGTGGCGGCCAAGGCGGAATGGGGCCCGGCATGATGGGGGAAATGATGGGTGGCGGCATGATGCCCTGCCCAATGATGGGCGGCGCCAGCATGGGCATGATGTCGATGTTCGACGATGACCAACGCAGCGAGATGCGCGAGCTGATGCAAGAGCACCGACCTGCCCAGTTCGAGCGTATGGGGCGGATGATGAACCTACGCGACGACCTGATGGCGGAGCTGCATGGTGATCGTCCAGCCCCTGATGAGGTTCAGACACTACACGGACAGATGGCCGAGTTGCACGGCGAGATGATGGCCGAGATGGTGCGCATGCAAAACGCCATACATGACCTGATGAGCGACGAGCAGCGCCAGCAGTTTGAGCAGGCCACACCCGAGAGCAGCATTGATCCCGAGGATCACGACACCCACCACTGACCGGGAAGGTCACTGCGTAGGCAATAGGACGGACAGCCAACCCTGGCCGTCCTCTCATCGACGCCAGCAGGAGGTACACGATGTCCGACTCGACCCCGAACACGATCACCCTGACGGTGCCCGGCATGGGCAGCGACCACTGCGCCGGCATCGTGCGCAAGACACTCGAACGCCTTGATGGCGTGGGCACGATCCAGACCAATATCGCCAATCACCATGTCAGTGTGACCATAGAGGCAAGCGGTCCCGATGGCGACACTTTGAAGAGAGCCGTCGAGGGCGCTGGCTATGACGTGGCCGCCGTGCAGGGCGACGAGGAGGACGCCAACAGCGACGCCGAGATCGAGGAGGCCTATCTAAGTCAGGCTCGCAAGCGACTGATCATCGCCGCGATACCCACCACCCTGATCATGCTGCTAATGATTCCGCACATGTTTTGGCAGCCGATTCCCGGCTATCTGGCCATCGTGGCATTGCTGGCCTTCCCGGTGGTATTCCTCTATGGCGGTATCGCCACCCACAAGTCGACCTGGCGCTCGTTGAAAAACGGCACCTTTAATATGGACGTGCTGATCTCCATGGGCAGCCTGCCGCCCTACCTGATTGGCCTGGTCGGCTTCGTCTACACCATGACCTCGTTCATTGAGATGGCCGCCACCATCATGACCTTCCACTTGCTGGGCCGTTATTTGGAGGCACTAGCCAAAGGGCGCGCCTCCCAGGCGATCCGACGCCTGATGACGCTGGGCGCCAAGACGGCACGGGTGGAGCGCGACGGTGAGGAAATTGAAGTGCCGGTGCAAGAGCTGGCCCCCGGTGACATTATGATCGTGCGCCCCGGCGATAAGATCCCCACCGACGGCGAAGTGGTCGAGGGTGAAAGCCATCTCGACGAATCCCTCGCTACCGGCGAGTCGATACCGGTCTACAAGAGCACCGGCGACAGCGTGATCGGCGCCACCATCAACAAGGAGGGCCGATTGCGGGTCAAGGCGACCCGCGTCGGCGGCGATACTTTTCTCTCCCAAGTGGTGCGTCTTATCGACCAGGCCCAGGGCTCACGAGTGCCAATCCAAGAATTCGCCGACCGTATGACCGGCCGCTTCGTGCCAGCGGTACTGGCTATTTCCCTGGCTAGCCTGATTGCATGGGCGCTGTTTCCTGACGTCCTGCGACCGATTTTGGACTGGGGCGCGACCTTCCTGCCTTGGGTGAACCCAGAGGCCAGCACACCAACGCTAGCCCTGATTGCCGCCGTCGCCGTGCTTGTCATCGCCTGTCCCTGTGCCCTGGGTCTGGCCACCCCCACCGCGCTGATGGTGGGCTCCGGCATCGGTGCCGAGCGCGGCATCCTGATCCGCTCCGGCGAAGCGATCCAGACCTTCAAGGACGTCAAGGTGATGGTGCTCGACAAGACCGGCACCATTACCCGCGGCGAGCCCAAGCTCACCGACGCCATCGCCGCCGAGGGTTTCGAGGAAACGCGCCTGCTGACCCTCGCCGCGAGCGTGGAGAACGCCTCGGAGCACCCCATCGCCCGGGCCATCGTCGAGGGTGCCAAGGAACGCGATGTGAAGCCCGGCGAGGTCAGCGAGTTTCGTTCCACCGGAGCGCGCGGCGTCTCGGGCAAGGTGGGCGATGAAACCGTGCTGATCGGCAATCGTCGACTGCTGGAAGAGGAAGGCGTGGCCGGCCTCGAGGCTCTTGATGACGCCATGGCAGAGCTTGAGGGCAAGGGGCGCACCGTTGTGATCGTCGCCGCCGACGGTCAGGCCTTGGGCCTGGTGGCAGTGGCCGATACCCTCAAGGAAAAATCAGTAGAGGCCATCCGCGGCATGCATGAACTGGGCCTGCACGTGGTGATGATCACCGGCGATAACGAGCGCGCCGCCCGTGCCGTAGCAGACGAGGTAGGCATCGACGAGGTTCAGGCCGGGGTGTTGCCGGAAGGCAAGGTCGATGCCATCCGCGCGCTACAGGAAAAGCACGGCAACCACGTAGCTATGGTTGGCGATGGCATCAATGATGCCGCGGCGTTGAAGCAAGCCAACGTTGGTATAGCTATCGGCGCGGGGGCAGATGTGGCCATTGAGGCCGCCGATGTGACCCTGGTGCGTGGCGAACTGACCGCCGTGGTGGACGCCATGCACCTATCCCGCGCCACCTTCGGAAAAATCGTCCAAAACCTGATCTGGGCCAGCGCCTATAACGTGGCGGCCATTCCCATTGCAGCAATCGGCCTGCTGCACCCGATGATTGGCGTCATCGCCATGACCGCAAGCTCTCTCTCCGTCATTGGTAACTCGTTGCTACTCAAGCGGCGCTTCGCCACAAATAACCCACAAGGAGACTCCAAATGAACCGCATTCACTACTGGACGATGACTATTTGCTTGGTAATGATGGGCGTCGCCATGGTACTGCTGATGTGGCGCGCGCAGCCGCTCGGTAGTGAAGCCTGGTTGCTGCTGCTACCAATGGGGCTCTGCCTGGGGCTACATCTTTTCGTGCATCGCCACAGTCAGCATCACGACGAATGAGTAGCCCGCCATGGCGATGGCTAACGTGGCGCAAAAGCTCCAGACCTTGGAAATAATAGGGCCGGTGTTCATTAATGTGTGCCTTTGGTGGCAAGCACTTGCTGACCTAAAACGGTTAATCGGTATTTTTGCAGACGGCTACGGGGCTTGTCAGGAACTGTCATCTCGATTAAGCCCTGTTTCATTGCGATTTGCTGATAATGTTCTCTGAAATGCTTCTCGTCTTGCAGCCCCAACTCTGCCATCAACTCAGCTCTTCCCATTTCGCCTTCAAATGATTTGAGCAGACGTAAAATCTCGGGGGTGACTTCGGGGGTGACTTCGGGGGTGACTTCGGGGGTGACTTCAGTCACTGCCTCTTTCTCAACCGAAAACCCCTCGTGAACGGGTAAGCGAATTAAAAAGTAACTGCGTTCACCGTCGGTTTCGAACACCGGCTCTGGAGAACCATTCGCCTTCATTACCCGAAGTATTTTTGGCACTCCCGTTGAACGACCTTCGGTTAAATCCAACTCTTTTAAAAACTCGCCGATACGCCGGTTACGGTAGCGGCGGCTGACGGCTTTACCTGCCTGCAGATCTTGCAAGCGAATAGAACGGTCTGGCCCAGGAAAGCTGAGTACCACAAGCTCTTGGCCATCAATACGTATTTCGATGGGCTCACGAATTTCATAGGAACGGTGGTACACCGCATTCACCACCGCTTCTTCAATGGCGACCAGCGGAAAATTCCAGAAGCGCTCGGCCTCAGGACGATCAGCGTGTTTGGTTACGCCCTCTTTTAAATAGTTGCGGTTAATGTAGTCCAATGCCGAACGGGTTATACGTCCCAGCGGGCCCTTGAATACCTTCTCTTCAAAATGGTCGCCACCCGCACCGTCTGGAAAATACACCACATCTATCTGAGTGGCTGGGAAAAACTGCTCTGGATGCTCGTTAAAAAATAACAGGCCCACATTTTTGGGAAAGGCCATCTCGCTTGGCCCACCGACCACATTCATTCGGCGGCCCAAGGTTTCAATATCAAGCTCTCGGGCTTCAGCCGCTAATTCGCTGCCAATATCGTGCAGAAAATCACGCATCAGATAGGGCGAAAGGTCGCTTAAATCCGCCGTTTGGCGATAGCGATCATCAAAGGGCACGGTTGCCGCCAAACTTAGCAGCTCGCGCTCATCCCGCCCCGATGCTTTTACCGTACTGGTATGTTTGCGCAAGTAATAGGCCCAATCACTCTTTTTACCCAAGCTGGTTTTGGCTTTATAGGGACGTGTTTCTCCACCCGGGGCCCAAAGCACCAAAATGGTTTTTCCCTGAATTTCATAGGTAGCGGTTAACGGATGATAGTGCGGCGCAATCGCTGAATGCCCGAGATTTAGCAACTCCTTTTGAATGACATCGATTTGCTCGGGTAATAAACCGGCAGGTGGCAACTGTGGTTGGCCATTCTCTTCCGCAACCCCCACTAGGACATAACCGCCACCCAAGTTGTGAAAGTCGTTAGCGAAGGCACATAAGGTATGCAGGATGGATTCAGGGTTCCAACCTTCTTTATATTCAATTCGCTCACTTTCCACCGTGCGGTGATGGAGCAAGTCATCAATATTGATGGGGAGTTTAGGAGTCATGCCGCTTGTTCAAGCGTTTGGTTGACGTCATACCGCACATGTTAAGGCCTTATAACGTTTAAGTTAACCTCATGATGTAGAACGGTACATGTAAATGCAATTATGGGTAAATGGTATCAGCTTGGTAATTTTCTCTGCGGGGTTTTGTTTTGCTGTCAACGTCTCCATTGAATATGCCATGGCTTAGCAGCTGGTGCTTACTAGTAAACTGGTCTATTCTGATCACCACTGTTTAAATGACTGCATTCAAAGGAGTTTGCTCTATGGCGTATGAAACGCTTTTTACACCGACTAATTTAGGTAGCCTATCAATTCCTAACCGCATCATCATGGCGCCGCTGACACGTTCGCGTACGCCGGATAGCATACCGGGCAAGATGCAGGAGGCCTATTACGGTCAGCGCGCGGGCGCGGGGTTGATTATCAGCGAAGCCACCAATATTTCTCCCACTGCACGTGGCTATGTATATACGCCGGGCATTTGGACCGATGAACAGGAAACTGGTTGGAAAGGCGTTGTTAGCGCTGTACACGCTAAAGGCGGCCGTATTGCGTTGCAGCTATGGCACGTTGGGCGTGTTTCCCACGAAATGGTTCAACCCGACGGCCAGCAGCCGGTAGCCCCGAGTGCGTTGAAAGGCGAAGGCGCCCAGTGTTTCGTAGAGTTTGAAGATGGCACCGCCGGTCAACACCCCACCAGCACTCCGCGGGCGCTGGAAACCGATGAGATCCCCGGCATTGTTGAAGACTACCGCCAGGCAGCTGAGCGTTCCAAACGCGCTGGTTTCGATATGGTCGAAGTTCACGCGGCGAATGCTTACCTGCTTAACCAGTTCCTGGCGACCGGTACCAATAAGCGTACCGATCAGTACGGCGGTTCTTTAGAAAACCGCGCGCGCTTCCCGCTGGAAGTCGTTGATGCAGTTATCGGGGTGTTTGGCGCTGAGCGGGTCGGCATCCGTATGACACCATTTATTGAACTGTTTGGTTTGACCGACGACGAGCCGGAAGCCATGGCCTTCTATATGGCTGAGCAGCTCTCCAAGCGCGGTTTGGCTTACTTACATCTGAACGAGCCTAACTGGGCCGGTGGCGATATCACCTTCCCTGATGGTTTCCGGGAGCAGATGCGTGAACGCTTTAGCGGTAGCCTGATCTACTGCGGTAACTACGATGCAGAGCGCGCTGAAGCCCGCATTGGTGAGAATACCACCGACGCCGTTGCCTTTGGCCGCCCCTATATCGCTAACCCAGATTTGCCCGAACGCTTCCGCGTTAATGCGCCGCTCACCGAGCCGAACCATGAAACCTTCTATGGTGGAGGCGAGAAAGGCTATACCGACTATCCGTTTATGGATAACGGATACGACCGCAAGGGTTAAAACGGCATGCATTTAGTGTATTGCTGAACCCTTATCGCTGAAAAGCATCACTTAGGTGATGCTTTTTTTATCTCCGTTTGTTTACAAACACTGCTAGGCTGTTGATTCTTTCGTTTTAAGCGCGCCCATTTGGCGGCTACACCGTCGATAAAGCTCCATTTAATGAATAATAGAACTATTTACGGGCTTAATTGGATTTAAAGGAGAAAGGTGGAAGATGGAAAATACATCAACGGTGACACTGTTGGCGGGCGGGTCGTTGATCTTAGGCCTAATCGCAGCGGGGCTGTTTTTCTACTTCATGCTTTCCCAGCGGCGTAAACGCTCCAAAAAAGAGTCTATGCACATAGAGCAACCCCCGGCTAACGCCACGTTAGAGCCCGCTGCTCCAGAGCCGCCAGTGAACAATGAGGAACCAAAAACGTCGTTTAAACAGCATTCGCTGTTTGTGGTGTTCGATAATCCCTCGCCAGAGACGACTCAGCAGCTAACCGATTGGCTGCACCAAGTAGAGGCCAAATACGACCCGTTAACTAAGGTTTATCATGTACCGGGCAAGCAACCCTCTAATCCAGTGACGATTGCCAATGCCTTTCTACCGGGCGAGATGCCGGATCTTTTCCGCGATTCCAATCACGAAGTGAAAGGCATTAGCCTGCTGGTGAAACCCCCATTGCGTAAGCGGCGCAACCAGCAGATGATCGTGTTTGTAGATTTAGCCAAGCAGGCCGCTGAGATTTTTCAGGGCAAGCTACTCGATGCTGATCGAGAGCCCGCCACTGAAGTTACTTATCAACGCATTATCGGTTAAGGCTACTTATACCACCCCTTGGCTGCGCAGATAGTCGTCGTAGCTGCCGCTGAAATCGACAATGCCTTCCGGCTGCATATCAATAATACGCGTAGCCAGTGAAGAGACAAACTCGCGGTCGTGGCTGACAAATAGCAGCGTGCCGGGGTAGTTCTCCAGAGCTAGGTTCAACGCTTCGATAGACTCCATATCCAGGTGATTGGTTGGCTCATCCATCAGCATTACGTTGGGCTGAGTAAGGATTAACTTACCGAACAGCATGCGACCCTGCTCGCCACCGGAAATCACTTTCACCGATTTACCAATGTCATCGCTGGAAAACAGCATTCTCCCCAGGGCTCCGCGAACCACCTGTTCGCCGCCATTGGTCCAACTCGACATCCACTCAAACAGCGTCGCATCGACGGCAAAATCGTCGCTGTGATCCTGGGCAAAAACACCTACGTCAGCGGCTTCCGTCCACTTCACTTCGCCAGCATCAGGATGTAACTCACCGGCCAGTGTTTTAAGCAGCGTGGTTTTACCAATACCGTTAGGGCCGATAATCGCAATTCGCTCACCGGCCTCAACGGTCATGGAAAACCGCTCGAAAAGCGGCTTCTCGCCATCGTAGCTCTTGGTAATAGCATCGACATTGACGGCGTTACGGTGAATTTTCTTAGCCTGATCAAAGCGGATAAACGGACTGACACGGCTGGAAGGTTTGATATCCTCAAGCTTGATTTTATCGATTTGACGCGCCCGAGACGTGGCCTGCTTAGCTTTCGAGGCGTTGGCAGAGAAGCGGCTAACAAACTGCTGTAGCTCGGCAATTTGTGCCTTTTTCTTGGCGTTATCCGAGTGCTGACGTTCACGCGCTGCGGTGGCAGCAGTCATGTAATCATCGTAATTACCGGGGAACAGGGTGATCTCGCCGTAATCCAGATCCGCCATATGCGTACAGACACTGTTTAAGAAGTGGCGGTCGTGGGAGATGATGATCATGGTGCTGCTGCGGGCTTTAAGAATATCTTCCAGCCAGCGGATGGTGTTGATATCCAAATGGTTGGTAGGCTCGTCCAGCAGCAGTACATCCGGGTCTGAAAAGAGCGCCTGGGCCAGCAGTACACGTAGCTTCCAGCCGGGCGACACTTCACTCATTGGGCCGGTATGTTGCTCAATGGGAATCCCCAAACCCAGCAGCAGTTCGCCCGCGCGTGACTCAGCGGTATAACCATCAAGCTCCGCAAAGCGGACTTCAAGGTCAGCAACGGCCATGCCGTCCTCTTCGCTCATTTCTGCCTGGGAGTAAATACGCTCACGCTCAGCAGCCACTGACCAGAGTTCGACATTACCCATGATCACGGTGTCGATGACGCGCTCGTTTTCAAACGCAAACTGATCCTGACGCAGCTTACCCAACCGCGTGCTGCTATCCAGCATCACCTGGCCGGAAGAGGGCTCCAAATCGCCACCGAGGATTTTCATAAAGGTGGATTTGCCACAGCCGTTAGCACCAATTAGGCCGTAACGGTTGCCGTTATTGAATTTAACGGAGACATTTTCAAACAGGGGCTTAGCCCCAAACTGCATGGTGATATTGGCGGTAGCGATCACAAAAGAAGCCCTGGTTAGCGCATTGTCAGTAACGACAGCTTACAACGAATAGAAAGGCTCGCGATTCTACGCGCTATTTGGCCTGTATTCACCCATCAGACTTTAGTCATATCAGGTGACTGCGGGGATATCGAGCAGAAAACGTTCATCATCAAGTGCTTGGCGCAATCGGGTGGCGAGAATATCGACAATACCTGGATGCTCACCTACCAGCTTTGTGGTCGTAACGGAAAGTCCGGGGTGATGCTGTTCAGCGGCCGCGCAAATCTCAGCGATATCGCCGCCTTCGCCCGCATGACGCCCAGGCGAAAGAAACAGCATTGCCAGGATAACCGGGCCTGCGTTGAACTCAGGTAACGCTAGCAAGTTTTCCAACAGCGGCTCGTTAAAACGGTACTCATCGCCCTCACGGCGCTCCATAGAGGAAGCCGAGACACAGGCTACTTCATCACCCAGCAGCACACTAAGCTGCCCCGCTAAGCGGTTGCGCACGGCAGTAACTTCAGGGATTGGACTGCCGTGGTCAACCAGCGCCACGCGGGGCGTAGTGCCTGGCTGACGCTTTTCACGCACGTTATCGGCCAGCAGGTTGGCTAAGCGCAGGTCGTTATTCCCCAGCTCATCCACCAGTGGCTGCGCCACGCGTACTTTCACGTGAGGAAAGCGCGCTTGCAGTGTCGCCATACGTTCAGGCAGGTAGCCGGTCAATGCTTTACTGGGACCAAAAAAGAACGGCAATACGATAATCTGCGTTGCCCCTTGTTCGGCGCTGCGTTCAGCGGCAGGACCAAGGGTCGTGGCGGGAATGCCATCAACCTCTTCCGCGGGAATCTTATTGGAGTGCAGCAGCGAAGCCGCCTGAACGGTTTCACCTATGTGCTCGCTTAGCAGTGCCGCTACGTGGCGCAAGTTAAGCGTTGCCTGCGCTCGTAGCGAGCCATTATCGACCAGAAAAATCGCGCGCATGCTTGCCTCTGTTAGTGTGGGTTGAATGAGCTGTTAAGTAAGTGATTACCAATGACATGATAAGATGGCTGTTTTACAAAAGTAGCTACTAACTATGTTGATGGGTGACGATATGTTGCTTGATAACGATGCTTGATACCACTGCGCTTAATCAGCAAAGAAACTTCTTCGAGGGCCATGCGGATATATGGCTATTCGGCTATGGGTCGCTGATATGGAAAGCCGATTTTGCCTACATAGAGCGCCGCCCGGCTTATATTCATGGCTGGGAGCGACGTTTTTGGCAGGGCTCCCACGATCACCGTGGCACCCCTGAAGCGCCAGGGCGGGTGGCGACGCTAATACAGGCCAAGGATTCGATTTGCTACGGCATGGCCTACCGCATTACTCCAGAAGTGCTGGCGCCCCTGGATGTGCGGGAGAAAAACGGTTATTTGCGGGAAAAAGTACCGCTAACGTTTCTAGATGAGAATGGCGGTGCTACTGAGCAAAGCGAAGGGCTTATTTATCTGGCCAGCGAGGACAATCCGGCTTTTCTAGGTGAGGCGCCCCTTGCCGATATCGCTCAGCAAATCGCCAGCGCTCATGGCCCAAGTGGCCCTAACAAAGAGTACTTACTCAATCTTGCTACCGCGCTACGTGAACTAGGCGCGAGAGACGCGCATATCTTTGACCTGGAGCAGCAACTGAGCCGTTTTTAACTCTACCAGTAGCGCGGGTAGCGGCGGTGCCGGGCAAGGTTATTGACCAATATGGCGATGACCAGCATCACTACACTGCCCGCGCCAATCGGTAACAGCGGGTACCACCAACCCAGTTGGTGGATGCTAGCTCCGCCGCCTACCGCAATCAGCGCAGCCGCCGCTCCCGGTGGATGTACCGTGTGAGTCAATTGCATAACCAGTATCGACAGCGATACGGCAAGAGACATTGAGAGCGGTGTTGCCCCCAGCAGTTGGTAGCAAGCGACGCCGATACCTGCGGATAGCACGCTGCCAAATAGCACGTGGCTTGGCTGAGCAAAGGGACTTTCAGGAGCAGCATAGATAAGCACTGACGTCGCCCCGAAGGAGCCTACGATCAGCAGTTGTTGCGAGAGCCAAGCCGAGCTTAACCAGCAGATAACCGCCATACCGCTAAAAGCGCCGATCCATGACCACAGCGCATCCTGCCAACCCACTCGGGCGCGCTTAATTCGTTGACCCCGCATCTTGCCAAGATAGGTTTTCATTGCACTCGCTTTGCACAAAATAAGTGCAAATGATGACAAAATGCACCAAATAAGCAAATGACAATCCATCATGCCCTTGATGAAACTGGCTCAAGGGCGCTACTTCAAAGGTAAAGCCACCCTTTACTACATCATCAACCACGAGAGAATAAACAGCCCCAATAAGGTACGAAATATACCCCCTATCAGCGAGCCGCGCAGAAATGCACGCACGCCGCCGAACAGAATCAATAGGCCAATGACCAGCACGGCAATGCTAAAAAAAGAGTCGTTGATTCCCAGAGAACGGGTTAAGCCATCGATAAAATCGCCAAAGGCACCAAAGAAATTGGTAAATATGCCCAATAAGAACTCAACCATCACGCGGATTGCTTCGCCAATGGTCTCGCCTATTTCGTCAAAAAATCCGTTTGCCTGCATTGCGTTTGCTTGCATTGATAGTACCCAAGGCTGAGAAGGATAAGCTTGGCATTGTCGGTTAAATACGCTGGCTGAGCAAAACAGAACAGATTCTCTCTGCTTTACCCCCCATCTTTTTAGCGCCTTCTCAACCATGCAACTACTATAGAGGCTATAAAGCGTTCATTTAAACGACATGCTCGCCATATCGACGGTGATCATCATGACGCAGCCCTATCCACTTGCCGATAAGCTTCTCGCCAGCACTCACCGGGTGGAAAACCAACCGCCGCCGCTTGAGAACTACAACAGCTACACCGCTGATCGCGTGCTTCAAGAAGGCGTCAAACGTGAAGGGATAACGGACGACACCTCTCTCAAGACGTTTGGCTTTTGGGCAGGCTCTGCCAAAGCTATCGCTTTGGGGTTTGATGCTAATCGCTATCCACCACAGTTGGTGACCCATGACCAGCAAGGGCATCGGATCGATTTAAGGTAGCGGCGTAATGGAGACTCACATAACGGCGCGCCTTTTTCGCGAATCGCCTATCAACGCCATCTGAGAAGGAAGTGGAAATGTGCAGTGTCTGGATAGCCTGCGCGCGATTGAAAAACAGCCCGAGGAGTTCGACACCTACTTCGCTGAACTTGCCAATGCACAAGGCGCTGATGCGAATCTTGACCGCTTTATCTACCAATGACAGCGGCAGATGCAGGATACCCAAGCGCTCCAGTACCGTGCCCGCCAGCTGGCGGACGGCATGGCCCTGGCGTTACAGGGCTGGATTGCACGGCAATCATTGAGCGTGCCCAACCCGTGGAATAAGCGTTCACGACTATGGTGGCCTTCCATGCTAAAACTGATCGCGTAAAACTACTCACATTAAAAAACTATTTACATCCTGAATTAAAAACCAGCAACAACGTGATAGCGGGAGAGTTTGATGCATTGCTAGTCCCAACCATGACAAGTTCGGGCAGGCTTCCGGTAAGATATAAAACACTCCACCACAGGCGTGTTTTATGCTTAACCAGCGTGCATTAACCTACCTAAATGAAGTCATCCGCCGCGGCTCCCTCAGGCGAGCCGCGGCCCATCTAAATGTCGATGCATCCGCCATCAGCCGTCAATTAAAAGCGTTGGAAGAAGAGTTGGATACGCAGTTATGCGAACGGCACGGGCGCGGTATGCGCGCAACCGCTGCGGGGCAGCTACTGGTGCATCACTTCCATGCCCAGCGGGCATCTGAAGAGGCAGTGCTTTCTCAGCTCATGGCACTTCAGGGCCTAGCGAAAGGGGAAGTGCGTATTGCTGTGGGAGAAGGATTTATCGCTGATCTGATCGCTGCTCCGTTAGGTACTTTTATGTCAGCGTTTGCAGGTATCAATGTCGAAATCCGCATGGCGGGTGTCAATGAAGCGATGTCGTTACTCAAAGATCGCGAAGTGGATATAGCGCTACTTTATGCACCGCCGGTAGACCCGCAGCTTTTCTGCCATGTAGAAACGCGTCAGCCGCTCGATGTTATTGTCCCTCCCAGTCACCCGTTAACTACGCTGGATCGTCCAGTGACGCTACATGATTTAAAGGAGTGGCCCCTGGCATTGATGGACAACCCTTTCGGCATGCGGCAAATGGTCAATATGGTGGCCCACCAGGAGCGGATTCATCTCGAAGCACGCCTGCATACCAACTCTGTATCGGTGTTGAAGAATTTTGTCCGTTCAGGCATCGGCGTTACGTTCATGCCTGAGCTTACCGTGATGGATGAAATAGAGCGTGGCGAAATTTTCACACTGCCGATGCACTATCCGGTCATGAATGGTACCCGTGCTCAAATTGTCAGCCTGAAAGGACAAGAACTGCCGGTCGCATCAACCACCTGTATTGCTCATCTACAGAAAGGCATGCGCTTTTTCGCGGCCGATGCGCCACGTTTGTTGCAATAAAAGCCACAGTTTAGGTATTGCATAGTCAACACCTCAATACATACTCTTCTAGTAGGCACTCCTTATAAATCCAATAACGCGCCCTTAGCGCCTTCTTGCTCACGACAATAAACCAGGAGACTATCTATGTTTAATAAGCTTGTGTTTAAACAACTTGGGCTTGCTCAACCTATGTTTACACCTAAACGGCTCATTTCAGCGTGCTTGATTGGCTCTGCATTGATGGCAGGGAACAGCTTTGCGGCGACCACGATTAATCTGAGTTACAACGGTGCCCCTGACCCGGAAAAGAATGCTGTCCACGTCTTCGCCACCAACCTAAAGGAACTGGTAGAGGAGAAGACCGACAACCAGGTCGAGTTAGCGCTATACCCCAACAGCATGCTGGGCGAAGAGCAGGAGCGCATGGAGCAGACCATGAACACGCCGATGCTCAACGTAGCGTCGTTTGCGGGTGTCTCCCCTCTTGTTGATGAGATATTCGTCAGCGCCATTCCGTTTCTGTTCGACGACTTTGACGCGGCACGCAGCTTCTTCGACGAAGGCGAATATTGGCAGGAAGTCAGCAGGGCTCTGCAAGAGCGCGCCGGTATCGACATGCTGGCGGTTGTTGAAGAGGGGGGCTTTTTAGCGTTCACCAATAACGAAAGGCCTATCAGCCACCCTGACGACTTTGAAGGGCTACGTTTCCGGGCCATGGATCCCAGCCAAGTAGCGCTCTATGAATCTTTTGGTGCATCCGGCACGCCGATTCCCTGGACCGAAACCTACATGGCATTGCGCACGGGCGTGGCTGACGGTCAGATGAACCCACCGATGTATATCATCCTGGGCAGCCTCTTCGAAGTACAGGACTACCTGACCCTGGCCAACATCCAGTACTCCAACCAGTTTCTGGTGGGCAACAGCGAAATGATTGCAGGTTGGGATGATGAGCTTCGCAATGCCTTTATGGAGGCCGTCGCCGAAGCTAATCGCAATGCCCGTGAACACAACGAGGAGCAGGTAGAAGCGCGGATTGCCTACCTGGAAGAGCAAGGCATGGAGGTGGTTCGTCCTTCCGAAGAGGAGCTCACCGCTTTCCGCGATATTGGCCAACCCGCATATCTTGAGTGGCTAGGGGAGCGAGATATCGAGCAACGCTGGATAGATATGGCACTGGAAGATGCGGGTATGAGCGATCTGCTCGACTAACGGCTGCTCACACCGTTGCTACGAAAGGGGCTGGCAACTTACCGGCCCCCATTTTCTATGTTTAATGTTCTAGTGCTTATCGTTTCTGTGCTTCATGGAAGGCTGCCATGTTTAATACACTTCGATCCCGTCTACTTGATATCAGCCGCCCTATTACGCTGACCCTGGCGGGCGGGCTACTATCCCTCAATATTGCTGCCATTCTGTTTGGGGTGTTTGCCCGCTATATCGCCGGTGGCGCGCCGATCTGGACAGATGAGCTCTCACGCTTTTTGATCATCGCCACCGTTATGCTCGCGGCTGGCGTCGTCTGGTCGGAAGGGGGCCACATGCGCGTTGGCTTGTTAGAGAAACTACTGCCCACACCTTTCGCTCGTTTGCTCAATGTGTACCAATGGCTACTCACCCTGACAATTGCATCAGGGGGTGCATGGGTAAGCTATCGCTATGCACTTTCGGTCAGCATGTTTACCACGTCCGGACTCGGCATTAGCCGTACGGTGCCTCTACTCTCGCTACCCATTGGCTTTTTGCTACTGGCTTGGCATGCGCTTCTCTATGGCCCTGCGCCGCTCAAGACCGTCGAGGACACTCCATGCAAAACCGTTGAGGACTCCCTATGATTGTGACTATGCTGGCGGTTTTCCTCGGCCACGTTTTGCTTGGGCTGCCCCTGTTCATCGCACTGCTTACCACGGCGATAGTGGGCTTTCTTTTTGTCGACCCCTCGATGATTCCGCGTATGCTGCCTCAGCAATTCTTTAGCGGTATCAATGTATTCTCCTTGATGGCTATTCCGCTATTCATCTTTGCTGGCAACCTAATGAATGTCAGCGGCTTAACCGAGCGTTTAATGGGTTTCGCCCGCCTGATAGTCGGGCATTTACGGGGCGGCATGGGCCACGTCAATGTGGTGTCGAGCGTTTTCTTCGCTGGCGTCAATGGCTCAGCGGTGGCGGACACCTCGGCACTGGGGTCGCTGTTAGTACCTGCCATGGAGAAGGAGGGCTACTCACGGGCCTTTGCCGCTGGGTTGACCGCCGGTAGTTCATTAATCGGCCCGATTATTCCGCCTAGTATCTTTATGATTCTCTACGCTTCACTGACCAACACCTCGGTAGGCGATCTATTTCTGGCAGGCGTCGTGCCGGGACTGCTGCTGGGTGTTGCCTTTATGGGCATGAACGCCTGGTATGCCTGGCGTCATCGATTACCCAAAAGCGGTCAATTACCCTCAATCGGTCAACTTGGAGTAGCCTTCTTAGCCGCACTCCCCGCTCTGGTTGCACCCTTCATCATCGTTGCAGGCATCGTGCTTGGCTTCGTTACGCCGACAGAGTCAGGCGCGTTGACAGCGCTATATGTAGCCCTGTGTGGCTTTGTGCTGGGCGGGTTACGCTTTAAAGAGTGCTGGCAAGCCATCCTCGATACGGCACGCTTAACTTCAGCAATTTTTCTAATCATGGCGGCCTCGGCGACGATTAGCTGGCTGCTCTCCTATGCTCAAGTGCCCGCCCAATTTGTCTCACTCTTATCTCCTTATATAGATAACGCAGTATTAATCCTACTGCTACTTAGTGCTATCACCTTTATAACGGGCATGTTTATGGAGGAGGTGTCGGCGTTGATGCTACTGACGCCTATCTTTGCGCCAGTCGCTATGATGGCAGGTATCGACCCCATTCACCTGGGCGTCATCATCACGCTGAACATTACTATTGCCTTAATCACGCCACCGCTGGGCGCCTGTGTGTTCGTGGCCGCCGCAGTCAGTCGGCTAGAGATAGTGTCGCTGTTCAGAACTATTTGGCCCTTTGTGCTGACGGCAATTGCGGTGCTTATTCTATTAATCCTATTTCCACCGCTGTCGCTGTGGCTGCCTACTCAGTTTTAATAACCAGTTTTAATAACCAGTTTTGATAACCAGCTTGGATAACACGATGCCTTTGAACACATTATTGAAGGCTTTGCCGCCTATCCCCAGTCAGCCACCCCCCTGCTGGGAGCAACTGCGCCGTGCGCCTATCGAAGATAACGGCGAGCGCCTGGTACCAATGAGCCTCGCCCCGGCACCAGTCAGCGTATTCCCCGCCTATGCGCGGCTGGGCATTCCTGGTGCAATACCGGAGTGTTTCGTTCGTGAGGGGGTTTATCGGGCGCTACTCGCTGCGGCACGCAGCTTACCCGATGGGATCGGCTTAATCGTACTGGACGGCTGGCGACCATGGCGAGTGCAGCAGTACTTATTTGATACCCTGCATGAAGCGATCCATCATCGCCATCCTGACCTTAGTGAAGCGGAACTACTGGAACGCACAAGAGAGTTTGTCTCGGTCCCTAGCCGTGATCCTTTAGCACCAAGCCCCCACCTCACCGGCGGTGCAGTAGATGTCACGCTATGTGATGCCGATGGACTACCGCTAGATATGGGCACACTGTTTGATGAAGCGCTACCGGCTTCCCATAGCGACTATTTCGAGCATCTGGAAATGCTTACCCCAGAGCAACATAAGGCGCGGGATAACCGTCGCTTGCTCTATCACACTATGAGAGATCAAGGCTTTACCAACCTGCCCAGCGAGTGGTGGCACTTCGACTATGGCGATCAATTATGGGCCTACTACGGGCCGCATCATCATGCCCATTACGGCCCAGCAGAGCTGGATACCATTGAGAACCGCTGGCGAAGGCAGTTGGGATAATGATTTGCTAGGGGTATTCCTGCCGAGCGTGCAGGATATTAACTACCTCAATACAGCCTGCTGCTATGCGGTAAACGACAATATAGTTGGGATGCACCACAGCTTCTCTGGTACCGACAACACGGCCTGGGCGATACAGGTAGGGATGCTGGGGGAGCGCCTCAGTCGCTTCTTCAATGGCTTGATAAAGCGCTTCAGCAGCGTAAGGGTTACGTTGGCTGAGATAGTCGAGAATCACCCACAACGATTCGCGGGCTTGGGGGCGCCATTCAACTAGCAGCATTGCGGCGCTTAGCGATAAGTTCGCGCATCTCCCCCATGACATCATCGTGGGGGATTGAAGGCCTAGGATCATCTAAGCTGTCTTGCACACGCTCTCGGAACCAGCGTTGGTAGCTGTCTGCCTGCTCCTGAGTTTCAAATTCGCTGACAATCGGATCCAACGGGGTGCTCATAAAGCGCCTCCTGTATATATTTTCTTCAGTCTAGTGCAATGCACCCACTCTGTCAGCCTGGATGACTCCCTTGAAGGTGCTCACACGGCAGGCGCTTCAATTTCCAAAAAGCGCCGCACTCGCTCTGTTTTGGGATTAACGAAAAACTCACTGGGGTGGGATTTTTCGATAATGATGCCTTTATCAAGAAACACCACCTGATCGGAAACGGCCCGTGCAAACTCCATCTCGTGGGTGACTAGCACCATCGTATAGCCCTCTTTTGAGAGATCTTTGATGACGCCAAGCACTTCCCCCACCAGCTCTGGGTCAAGCGCAGAAGTAGGCTCGTCGAACAGCATCACCTTAGGTTGCATGGCGAGCGCTCTGGCAATGGCCACCCGCTGTTTTTGACCACCTGAAAGCGTGTAGGGATAGTTATCGCGCTTATCCACCATGCCGACTTTCTCAAGTAGCGCCATGGCCCGCTCCTCGGCCGCCTTTTTGCTGACGCCCTGGACATGGATAGGCGCCTCGGTGACATTGCGCAATACGCTTAAGTGGGGCCACAGATTAAACCCTTGGAACACCATGCCTAACCGCGCGCGCATGGCGGCCAGTTGCCTGCGCGACATGGCTTTGCCGCTGTCGCTCACCCCAATGCGGTCACCGGCAATGCGGATATCGCCACGATCAGGGTTTTCCAGCCAGTTAATGCAGCGTAACAGTGTTGATTTGCCAGACCCTGACGAACCTAGAATGCTCACAACCTCCCCCGGCTGCACATCTAGCGATACGTCCCGTAGTACTTCGATCCCATCAAAGCTTTTAGAGAGATTACGAATACTGACAGCGGCTGTCTCAGGCATTTTCAAATCCTCGCTTGGCGCCAAAACGGCCAATCAATTTAATAAACAGTTCTAAACCAATACTGATCAACCAGTAGAAGCCGATAACCACAATGAACGCTTCCATGGGAATGAAGTAGGTACTCGACAGGCTGCTCGCCGCCGCCGTCAGTTCACGTACCGTTATAATCACTAAGAAGGCGGTATCTTTAAGCAAGATGATCAATTGATTACCCAGCAAGCCGCGGGTTTTCAAAATCAGCTGTGGCAGAATAATGCGCATAAACATGCTGAGCTGCGAAAAACCTTGGGCGATTGCCGCCTCGACTTGCCCTTGAGCAAAGGTAGCGCGGCAGCCGCGCAATATCTCCGCGAAGTAAGCCCCGTGGTACATCACCAAGGCGATGATTCCCGCGGTCCAGGCACTCATTCGAATCCCTGCGCTGGGCAGGCCGTAATAGAGTAAATAGGCCAGAATCAAAAACGGCAGCATGCGCATGGCGTCAATAAAGATGCGCAGCGGAATTTTTAAGCGCGGGCGCGAACCCTCTAACAAAAACACGATCCCGCTGCCTAATATAAACGCCATTACGGCGGATAAACCAAATAGCTTTAAGGTGTTATAAAAGCCATTCAAAAACACATCGTGCGACGACCAAAGAATATCCCAGTTGCTCATAGAGGCTCCCCTTAAATGGCCACGTTAGACGGCCAGTCGACTGGCTTTTCGCTCAGCCAGACGTTGAAGCCATACCAGCAGACTGATAATCAGCATATACAGGGCCGCTGCCGCTAAAATAGGTGGCAGAGGGTCATAGGTAACCGCGGAAATACGGTTGGTCACGCGCGTTAAATCGACCACGCCGATCACGGCTATGGCAGGGCTGCCTTTAATTAAAAACGACATTTCATTGACCAAGCCCGGTAGGCTGGTGATGGTAATTTGCGGCAGCATAATGCGCCGGAAGTAGACCCATGGGGTCATGCCAACCGCCAGCGCAGCTTCGCGCTGCTCTTTCGAGAAGTTATTAAACGCAGAGCGCCAAATTTCAGCATTAAAGGCGGTGGTATTAAGTGTTAACGCAATAATACCCGCCACGTTGCGGTTTAGATTAACGCCCATGGTAGGTGCAGTTAAGAAAATAAACAGCACCAGTGTGACCAGCGGCGTTGCTCGCGCCAGGCTAATATAAACCCCTAATAACTGATGCAGAACAGGGATTTTCGCCACTCGGAGCAAAGCGATTAGTAACCCCATTACCACACCGATGGCTATGGAGATGCCGGATATCCACAGCGTTGTCCAGGCTCCCTGAATGAGCAGTCCCCATGCGCTACTGTCCATGCGTTCCCCTTACTCGCTGGATAAAGACACACAGCCGCTGCACCGTTTATGCGGCGAGCGGCTGTTATAGTTCACGCCTTACATACCGGCCATTTCATGGAACTCTTCCACTGAGGTGATGGGGGTTGTCGGTAGGTCATCAAACGACTCACCGAACCACTCTTCCTGAAGCTCGGCTAAGCGGCCAGAGTCACGCAGGTGGCTCATAAAATCGGTGATATAGGCCAGCAGTTCAGGGCTGCTTTTAGGCATTGGCCAAGCCACATAGCCGGGGCCTGAGACAGCTTGACCCGCTTCAAACACATCGGGGCGTTCACTGATCAGATCATTCACCGGCACGATTGAGTTAATCACGTAATCAACACGGCCATTGGCAAGATCGGCGTAGATCTCTGGGTAGGCTTCATACTCCATTACCTCGCCCAGCTCGCCGCCGCTCTCTTCCAACATGGCTTCGAGTTCTGGCAGACGCGAAAGCAGCGCGCTGCCCGCTTGGACGCCTAGCGTTAAACCACTCAAATCTTCAATGCTATTGATGCGATCATCGCCCGCCCGCTTGATGTAAAAGTGCTGGGCAGAGGCAAACGGCGGCGCATAGTTAAATACTCGCAGGCGCTCATCTGTTACCGAGGCACCGGTAAGCGCCATATCGTATTGGCCTGATGAGACTGAGGCTAAAAGACCTGTCCACGGCAAAATATCCTGACGAACTTCAAAGTCAGCGTACTCCTCAAGCTCAATCAATACATCTTTGATAAAACCATCGGGGTCGCTGCCACTCATAAAATTAAACGGGGCGTAATTATCTTCAGTGGCTACGCTCAGGTAACCACGGCTCTCTATTTCTGCTAAGTCTGCGGCGTTGGCCGTTAATGTCATACCGAAAGCAAGAACACCAGCGCTTAATACGGAGGTTAAAACAGCTAAGTTCTTCATCACCTTATACCCCTAGAGTAGACAAACATTGATAGCCGAACGGCTACATGTGGAAGGTGACTTCACCCTAGTTTTTTATCCTGCTCTCGATTAGAGCCAGTTGGCGTAAAGTAAAAGGACAGTTGGCCAACATAGAACTGGCACGAAAGATGCTTAGATTAAAGTGAGGAAGAGCTTATCTGAATGAGGAGTATTGGATGGCAACGCTGTGTCTTGACGTCGACCCGAATGCCGCAGCCTGCCTGCAAGAACAACTGCGTGCCACGCTGCTTGAAGCGATTCATTTAGGTAGCTTGCCCACCGATGATGCACTTCCCTCCTGCCGTAAACTTTCCCAACAGCTAGGCATTTCCCGTAACACCGTGGCGATTGTTTATGAAAAACTGGTTGAAGATGGTTACTTAATTAGCCGTCCACGTAGCGGTTATTATTTACACCCTGACTATAACGACCCGCAACTAGCGCTTAACTCATCTTTGGATACATTAACGGAAAGAAGTAACGACACATTAACTGCACCAAACTGGCACAAACGTATTGTTCAGCGCCCCACTAACTACCAAGGCATTCTTAAACCGGGTAATTGGACCGAGTATGCGTATCCATTTATTTATGGGCAATTAGATACTCGGCTCTTTCCTCTCGCACAGTGGCGTGATGTATCCAGACGTCTATTAAGTTCACAGCGGGATAAGCCATGGCTGCGAGATCGGATTGACCAGGATGACCCTTTACTCATTGAGCAACTGCGCAAACGTATTTTGCCGCGCCGGGGCATCTTTGCTCGACCAGAGGAGATCCTCATCACCATGGGCACGCAAAATGCGCTCTACTTGATTGCGCAACTGTTGTGTCATCGAGGGACGCGCGTTGCGTTAGAGTCGCCCGGTTATCGCGAAGCCATGAATGTGTTTTCCCACCGCGGCGCCAACGTGCAGTATCAGGCGGTGGATGCAGAAGGAATGCGCCTGGAGAACACTGAGCAGTGTGACTATCTCTATGTGATGCCGAGTCATCAGGTACCGACGGGCGTCACCATGAGCAGGGCTAGGCGTGATGCCCTGCTGGCACAACTCCCCCATCGCGACCAAATTGTGATTGAGGATGACTACGACGCCGAGATACACGGCGATCAATTTGCACTACCGGCACTTAAAGCCAGTGCGCAGAGTGCGCGGATTATTTATATGGGCAGCTTATCCAAAGCTCTCTCACCTGGGCTGCGAATGGGCTACGTGGTAGCGGACCCTGAGTTAATTGATGAGCTACGCGCACTACGCCGCATGATGTACCGCCACCCGCCCGCCGCGTTGCAGCACCAGTTAGCGCAATTTATTTCCCAGGGCTATTACGAGCGCTATTTAAAGCTGCATGTGGAAGAGATTGACCGTCGGCGGGATGCGATGCGGCTTGCGATCAATCAGGCATTGCCTAGCTGTCGGAGCCATAGCAGTACCCGCTCCAGTGCCTTCTGGATGGAAGCAGACGCTAGCATCGATACCCAGCGCCTTGCCTGGCACGCGGCTCAACGAGGTGTGCTCATCGAACCTGGCTTTCAGCACTTCTTCGAGGCCGCCCCGCCGCGACGCTTTTTCCGCTTAGGATTTGGCGCCATCGCTATGGAGCGAATCAACCCAGGCATACAGCGCCTGGGTCTTGCCTACGATAACGCTTTAAGCACTTAGGCTTGTTATCAGGTAGATGAAGCGTAGCTTTCAAAAATAGTTTTCAAGCACGCGATCCAAGATTGCCAAGCCCTCTGCCACTTCATCCGCTGTCACAATACACGGCGGCACCACGTGAATGCGGTTTTCAACAGTGAAGACCAACAGGCCTTGCTCCATCAACAGCTGTTTTAGCTTTAACACTTCAGGCCCGGGCAGGGGCGTTTTTCGCACAGGGTTACTGACCAGTTCTAGGGCGTGAAATACACCCAGGCCGCGCCAATCGCCAATGACTGCGTGGCGCTCAGCCAAGTGCTTAAGGCCTTCCGCTAGCGGGCCGTTACCCATTTTGTCAGCATTCTCTACGATGCCCTCTTCTTCCATAGCGTCCAGCGTGGCGACAATCGCCGCCATCGCTAGCGGATGGCCAGAATAGGTTAGCCCGCCGACAAAAAAGTGGTCATCAAAGTAACGGGAGATCGGCTCTGAAATAATCACCCCACCGGCGGGAACGTAGCCGGAGTTGACCCCTTTGGCAAAGACAATTAAGTCAGGCGCCATTTCATAGTGCTCAAAGGCAAACCAGCGCCCGGTGCGGCCAAAACCGGCCATTACTTCATCAAGTATTAGTACGATGCCAAACTCATCGGCAAGCTGCCTGACACCCTGTAAATACGCTTTAGGGGGTAATAGGACGCCAGCGGTACCGGGAATAGTTTCCAGCAAGATAGCGGCGACCGCCTTTACACCTTCGCACTCAATCACCCGGCGCAGATGGGTTAACGCCCGCTCACACTCTTCGTCCTCATCTCGCGCCCAAAACTCGCTGCGATACAGGTAGGGGTTAAAGAAGTGAACATGTCCACTGGCATACTCGTTGGGCACCCGCCGCCAATCACCGGTAGCGGCAATCGCTGATCCGGTATTGCCGTGGTAGGAGCGGTAGGCAGAAAGTATTTTGGTACGCCCGGTATAGAGCCGCGCCATGCGGATGGCGTTTTCATTGGCATCGGCACCCGCATTGGTAAAAAACACTTTATTAAAACCAGCAGGCGCTTTGTTGATAATCCGCTTTGCTGCCTCGCCGCGGGCTAAGTTGGCATGAGCGGGGGCAATGGTGCACAGGCTAGCCGCCTGGTCCTGAATCGCGCTCACCACTTTAGGATGTTGATGGCCGATATTGGTATTGACGAGCTGGCTACTAAAATCTAGATAGCTGCGACCAGCATAGTCCCACACGCGGCACCCTTGCGCGCCTGCGATAACCATAGGGTCCAAACTGCCTTGCTGTGCCCAGGAGTGGAATACATACTGTCGATCCAGGCCGTGTACATAAGTATTATCCGCATCACTTAGCGGTGGATGTGAAGCCGCAATATTGGTATTCATAGCAAGCACCTTATAAATCCGGTAAGAAATAGTGTGCTTGCCAGCCTAGTGAGTTCGCCCCCTGGGGCCATAGGGCCAGTATTGATACATCCACAGGACAGCGTATGTCACATTTGCTAACGCCATCTGGCCCTAAACGCATCTGCTGAGGTTGCTTACAGTAGTGCAACCTTGGGCGCCATCGCCTTATAAAACGTTAACTAATACGGAGATATCGCAATGCCTAGTGTACTTATCACAGGAGCTACGTCAGGGTTCGGGAAAGCGGCGGCCCAGCGGTTTGCCAAAGCAGGCTGGTCGTTGATTCTCACCGGCCGCCGTCAGGAGCGTTTAGATGCACTGGAAAAAGAGCTAAGCCAACAAGTGCCCGTGCTGACCATAGCATTGGATGTACGCGACAGTGACGCGGTGACAACTGCTATTAGTGGCCTGCCAGAAGCCTTTCTACCGCTGACGTGCCTAATTAACAATGCTGGGTTGGCGCTCGCACCGGAACCGGCGCAAAAGGTGGCACTGCAAGATTGGCATACGATGATCGATACCAACATTACCGGGTTGGTCAACGTTACTCACGCGGCCTTACCGCTACTGCTCAAAAACAGTGAAGGCGCGAGCATTCTCAATCTAGGTTCTGTTGCAGGGCAATGGCCCTACCCAGGCGGCCATGTGTATGGGGCGTCGAAAGCGTTTGTTCAGCAATTTAGCTACAACCTGCGCTGCGACCTACTCGGCACGGGCGTTCGTGTGACCGATCTGGCCCCTGGCATGGCGGAAACCGAGTTCACCCTAGTCAGAACCAAAGGCAATCAGGCTGCTTCCGATGCGCTTTATCGCGGCACGTCCCCCCTCCAGGCGGAAGATATTGCCGAGCAGCTTTTCTACCTAGCGACGCTGCCACCGCATATCAATATTAATCGCCTTGAAATCATGCCAGTGCGTCAGGCATGGTCAGCGTTTGCGATTGACCGCGACCCGGCTTAAGCCTGCGTTTTCTAAAGCGATTCGTTTACTAAAGCGGCACCAGCACCTTTAGCGCCTCAAGCCGAAGGTGCTCGGTCAGCCCTGAGAGGAGCGTTCCACCATTACGCCAGTAGTGCCAATAGAGAGGAACCTCGATGAATCTTTCTGGGAATAAATCGACTAACTCACCGCGCTTTAACGCCTGCTCAACCTGTAATTCAGGGGCTAATCCCCAGCCCAAGCCGCCTTGCATAAGCCGTACAAAGCCTTCAGAAGAGGGGCAAAGGTGGTAAAAGAAGTCATTTGTTGCGCCAAGCTCCGCAAGATAGCGGTGCTGTAGCTGATCATCGGCACCGAAGACAATGGCTGGAGCACGCAGCAGGGCTTCAACGTTGATGCCATTAGGGAAGTAGCACGCCATGAAGCCTGGGCTTGCCAATGCTCGATAGCGCATAGCACCTAACAGTAAACTTCGTGCACCTGCCACTGGCTGCTCTGCAGCACACACACAGCCCGCTACTTCACCAGCCCGCATCCTTTTTAATCCCACTTCCTGGTCTTCAACGACCAGCTCGAGCAATACATGATGCTGGGTACAAAATTCGCCTACTGCCGCTCCCCACCATGTCGCCAAACTATCGGCATTGATCGCGATGCGTAAACGTTCCGGCGCGCCCTCATCCAATCCAGGCACCTGTGCCTGCAAATCACGCTCAAGCAGACGCACCTGCTGCACATGGTTGAGAAGGCGACGGCCAGTGGCCGTGGGCATAGGCGGTGTGGCGCGAACCAGCACAGGTTGGCCAACCCGTGCTTCCAGTAGTTTGATCCGTTGTGACACTGCTGACTGTGATAACCCCAATAGTATGGCGGCACGTTCAAAACCGCCCTGCTCCACCACGGCGGCCAACGCAGCTAACAGCTTATAGTCGAGCAATTAATTCTCCTAATGTGGCATCAGCATTATTCGTTTTTCTTATACCTTGGATTTGAGCAAACTGCTACTTCATCAAGCGTTATTAGCGCTTTTAAGCGGTATGAGTAAAAGGAATAAAGCATGTGGCAGAGTTATAGCAACGGGTTGCTGTTATCTATTGGCTTGATTATGGCGATCGGTGCTCAGAATGCGTTTGTGCTATCGCAAAGCCTGCGCCGTGAACATCATATAGCGGTGGCATTTCTGTGCATTGTTTGCGATAGCCTGCTCATAACCGCAGGTGTTTTCGGCTTGGCCAGTTTATTAGCTCAGAACCCACTGCTGCTGGCTATCGCGCGTTGGGGTGGGATTGCGTTCTTGCTTTGGTATGGCACACAGGCACTGCGGCGCGCCTATCGACCACAGGCGCTTCAAGCCAATCAAGGGGAAACACGTACGCTTTTCGCGGTGCTGCTGGCGGCCTTAGCCGTTACGCTACTCAATCCGCATGTCTACCTGGATACCCTACTACTCATTGGATCGCTGGGCGCTCAGCAACCTGTGCCCGGCGCTTACGCCCTGGGAGCAGCTAGCGCTTCGCTACTATGGTTTAGCACGCTAGCCTTAGGCGGAGCTTGGTTAGCTCCGTGGCTTGCGCGTCCCATTACTTGGCGGCTAATCGATGTGGGAGTTGCTATCATGATGTTTGCCGTTGCGGCGCAGCTGTTAACCGGAGCACTCTAACCCTGCCCCGTACTCACAGCTGAACATCATGATAGCGTTGATGGTATGTCGTTAAAGAAGGCTTTGCTTAAGCTTGTTTCGCTGAACTGAATATATCGCCAGATGACACTTGATCACGTCCTTTATCTTTCGCCAGATAAAGGGCGTCATCAGCACGCTTCATCACGCTTTTAATTGGTTCATTAGGATGAACTTCCACTACCCCAAAGCTTGCCGTAACGCTACCTTGCGTGGGAAAGAAGTTGTTTTTGATTGCTGCTCTAATTTTCTCTGCCAACTGCACAGCCTGCTCCAGTGCCGTTTCAGGCGCCAGAAGCATAAACTCTTCGCCCCCCCAGCGTGCACAGCAGTCAGCTTTGCGTAGATTATTCTTGAGCAAGTTGGCAAATTCCACAAGCACTTGATCGCCCACATCGTGACCGTGAGCATCGTTTATAGCTTTGAAGTGGTCAATGTCGAGCATGATCAGGGAAAGAGGTCGGGCATGGCGGTGATGGCGGCTAAACTCACTTTTCAGCACTGCATCAAACTGTGACCTGTTAACAAGCCCCGTCAACATATCAGTGGTCGCTAGCCGTTCAAGTTGCGCTTCTTTTTCTATTTGCTTGGTAATATCACGCTGCGTCAATACTAAGGTAATGTCATTATTATGACGTACCCCCATGGCAGTGATTCGCCACTCGATATGCCGTCGGGTGCCATCGTGACGGCGATTGACTTCGAGACCACCAATCCCTTCAAAGAAATACCCCTCAACGTTCATCAATGGATTCAACGCATCATGGAGCTGAGCAAAAATTTGCTGATTGATAGACTCTTTTTGTACCACGACAGGGGCAGCGCCTAACCAATCTTCACGGCTACCACCCCATAAACGCTGATAGTCGGTGTTAACGTCTACAATATATATTCCAGGTGAGTTTCCTTGCACACGAAGGATAGCCACCGCGTGTCCTGGCAGTCCGGAATCGGCTTCCGGCCCCGGTCGCGAATAGTGCTGATACATTCTATTTACTCATCCCTGTCAAATAGTAGTGCGGTAATGTTGCTGGATTTTCGCAACAATATTGGCATGCATCAGTACCAATGGGCCCAGCTAAACGATTTGCATCGTCTGCTACCGCGCGATATTACTCCCTAGTTACATAATTATAATATTAGTTACGCATTGAATACAAAGGATTAAGACATTCGGAAATACCTACAAATACGGGTGCTATGAACAATGCATTCCCAAATAGTTCCCTAGCAAGGTTAGCCGACACTTAGCCCTGCATTTTAAGAGACTTATATATGGCCATGTATTGGACACAACTTATATTCCTATTAAGCAGCTGTTTCACATCATAAAATTACAAACAAACCGCTACTCCGCATTGTCGATTATTGCTATTCCCAAAGCTAAAATCACCGAAATTACAACGTTTATTTTAAATACCAACACAAAGTAGCCCACACCTTGCAAAAACTCAAAGTAAACCAGCATTGAATCACTGCGATGCACTATGTTTTCACATTTCAGTCTTCTCACTTCAATGAAAAGTTGGCCAAGTCCTTAGCGTTTAATTAGCAAGCGCTAAAGATAAACAAACTAGCCATTGTCTTAGGTTCCCGCATGCAAAGGTCGCGCTACCCACAGACGATAAAGGGCCGGAGTGAAGAAAAACGACACCAGCGTTGCCAATAGCAAACCAAACCCAACCGTTTGCGCAAAGGGTGGCCACAAACCGCCAGTGGCCATCATCAGCGGAATTAACCCAGCAAAGGTGGTGACTGTTGTCGAAATGATGTGTCGGCTGGTGGGACCACTGATAACGGCTAGCATGGCATCTATGTCGCCTTGACGAGCGGCGGTATCATCATCGAAGGCGGCAATAATGATAATAGTGGCATTAATGGCCACCCCCACCAGCCCCATAATACCCACGATAATGACAAAACCAAATGCATGGCCGCTGAGCAGGAGCGCCACAATGCCCATTCCCATGGCCTGAGCACCGGCAATAAACACAATGGCAGCGCGGCGAAAAGAGTTAAACGCCAGCACCACGGTGGCTACCATGGCAATCACTAATAGCGCCACGGAGGCGAGCAGTTGCCCTACCGCCTCATCCCGCTCGGCAGCTTCACCACCGGTTTCAATTCGGTAGCCCACTGGAAGGCGGATCTCTCCCGTATCTAGCGCGGTCTGAAGCTTGGTAGTTAGCTGTGCCATGGAGACCGCTGGCAGCGAGTCAGCGACTAAATAGCCCTGCACGAGTTGCACCCGTTCGGCATTGCGCCGAGTGATCACGCTCCAGGATGGGGTAAGCGACACCTCTGCCACCGCCGCTAATGGCAATCCTTCAGCGGCATGATCGCTGACCAAACGAAGTGCTTCAAGCTGTTCAGCGCTAGTACGCCAATCATCTATATAGCGCACCCGTACCGGCAACTGCTGGGTGTCCTCCAGCAGCCTACCCGCAGGCTGACCGGACAGCGCAGCCCCTACCTGCTCGGCCAAGTTTTGCGGCGTTAAGCCCACATCGCTAAGCGCCGCATGGTCGATATCTAGTGTTAGCCTGGGCAGGTCACGTTGCATGCCTGTACGTACATGGGTGACGTCGGTCAGTTGGTGCATTAAGCCCGCCAGATCACGCCCCAGCGATGACAATATGGCCAGGTCGTCACCATACACACGCAGTTCAATAGGGGCTTTAAACGGCGGCCCTTGTTCGTATTTACGCACCACACTCTGGGCTTGGGGGAAGCGTTGATCAAGCGCCCGCTGCAGATCGGGAACCCGCTGATTAGTCATGTTTAACGACACTGTATCTACGATGACATGCAAAAACGCCGGGTTATTATCTTCATTAGTCAACACGTTGTAGTACATCATGGGCGCACTTTCACCGATAAACGCAGACACCCGAGTTATACCAGGCAAATCACGGATCATCGACTCTACCTCACGAGCCAGTTCCTCGGTGTTGGCTATGCTGCTTGCCGCAGGAAGACGTACTTCAATATGAAACTGGTCGCGATCCGCCGGAGGGAAAAAC
The DNA here is from genome assembly GCF_011050415.1 of Halomonas sp. Taxonomy (GTDB): domain Bacteria; phylum Pseudomonadota; class Gammaproteobacteria; order Pseudomonadales; family Halomonadaceae; genus Vreelandella. The sequence continues at coordinate 22,636 of NZ_DRFS01000019.1, read as the reverse complement.
GCTACGTCCAGCGTTGGCATAAGCACAATCCCACCCATGGGTACGCACAGAGTGATAACCATGGCAGCCACCGGATGACGCAGCGCACTTTGTATCGTACGGCGAAAGCCTCGCTTCACTATGCTCGTTACACTATCTCTAGTGCCAGGCGGTTTAGCAGCCACCTTGGCTAACAGCATGGGGGAAAGCGCAGGTACTAATAGCAGAGACACGAGATAGGAGCTGACCAGCGCCACCATGACCGCCAGGGCCAGCGGCCCTACAAACTCCCCTGCCGGGCCGGGCATCAGCACAATCGGCATAAACGCCAGAATGGTTGTTAATGTGCTGGCTAGCAGTGGAACGGCGAGATGACGCAGAGTATCCCGAGTCGCGGCAATGGCGGAATCACCCTTCAGGAAGCGTTCGCGAAGAGCGTTGGTCATCACAATAGCGTTATCCACCATTAGCCCCAGCGCCACAATGATGCCTGTGATGCTCATTTGATGGATATCAATGCCCAATGGCTTAAAGAGAGCCAGGGTCAGTAGCGCGGTGGCGGGAATGGCTAATCCCACCGTCACTGCTGAGCGCCAACCCATGGTCAAAAAAAGGATGGCTATCACCAGCACCAAGCCCAACAGCAGGCTTCCAGCAACGTCACTTAAGCGCTGGTTGGTATAGCTGGCCTGCTCAAACACTTCCTCTACCTGAATACCGAGGGGTAGCTCATCCTCAAACGCCGCCAACTGTTGCTGCGCCCGATCTACCCAAGCATCAATCCGTTGACCGGGTGCCATGCGCGCGCCAACAAACACCGCTCGCTGTCCGTTTAGTAGTGCAGCCGTCGCTGGTGGGTCTTGCACACCGCGGCGCAGCTCGGCCAGTTCGCCAAGCGTTACCGTTTGTCCCTGTTGGGTCGCTACGTCGACATCACGCAACCGGTCTAGCGCACCAAACTCACCGCTTAGGCCTACCGTTAGTCGGTGTCCACTGGAGACCACTTCACCTGCGGCACGACGGCCATCACTGGCTTCAATAAGCGTGGCGAGCTGCCCTACGGAAAGCCCCAGGGCATTAAGCTCTACAGGATCAACCATGACCTCGACCTGCTCGCCTGCAACGCCAAAACGATGGGTATATTCTGTGCCTGCAATCCGCCGAAGCTGGTCTTCCAAACGTTCGGCGTAGCGCTCCATGAGCTGACGATTAGGTTGAGAATCCAGTGTCCAATGCAGTGCGGCCACCAGGCTGAATGCATAGCCTCGATCGTCTAACAGTTCGGGAGAGTGCACGCCGCTTGGCAGCGTTAGGGCAACATCGCCAAGCTTATCTCGCACTCGGCTCCATACGGGCGTTACGTTGGTCACCTCATCTTCTAGCTCAATACTAATCAGAGCAATGCCTTGCCGAGACGTGGTTTCCAGCACTTTAATCTCAGCAATGGTACGCAGCTCATCCTCAATAGGCCGCGCCACTAGGGCTTCTATTTGTTCAGGTGTCGCACCAGGGTACGGGGCAAGAACGGTGGCCATACGCGCCACGAGATAAGGATCCTCCGCTCGCGGAAGCGTTTGAATTGCCGACAGTCCAGCCACTATAAGGAGCCCGACAACGAGCGACACCAAGCGACGGTTAAATAACCATTCAATGCGCTGCATGGGGCACTTCTTCACTAAGTGTGACTATCTGCCCTGGAAGAATGCGATGGGTGCCACTGGTTATCATCCGCATACCGGGCGCCAGCGTGCCGCGCACAAATGCTTGGTCGACCGACGTATGCAGCAGTTCCACGCTTGCCCGTGCCACACGGTAGCGGTCATTTTCCAACGTTTCGGCCACCAGCACATTCCACAAACCACGATCAGCGGCGATCAAGGCATCCAGCGGCACCCAGTACCCACGGGCTGGCTCTGTAATCCCATAGCGAAGCTCTACCAAATCGCCAGGAACAGCGATGGTTGACGGCTCCATTGACACCACCAGCGTCTGAGTGCGGCTATCGTGATCCACCTGGGGGAGCCGTGTGCGCACTTTTCCACTGACGGTGTGACCATTGACGCTGAGCGTTACAGGCTCTCCAGGCACAAACGTTGCAGCAAGCCGCGCAGGCAAGCCCAGGTGCGCTTCAAGTTGCTCAATATCGACAAGATCAAAGGCAGTGGTTCCACTATTGATCAAGCTGCCTACGCTTACATAGCGCTCAATAACTCGCCCTGAAAAAGGAGCTGTTAAGGTGCTGTCATCCAGGTCTGCCGTTAGGCTGGCATGCTCAGCCGCAAGCGCGGCAAGGCGGGCTTGCAGTGTCAATCTATCGGTGCGGGCCTGATCCAGCGCGGTGCGGCTGGCAAAATTATTCTGATTTAGCTGCGCTTCACGCTCTTCCTGGCGCTGAGCAAGCGCCAGACTGGCACGGGCTTCATCGCTTCGCGCCACCACTTCAGCTAATCGGCTCTCCAAACGGCGGGTATCAAGGGTGGCCAGCATGTCGCCCTCTTCAACCGCATCCCCTCTATCAACGATGATGCTATTCACACGCCCTGCTGGCTCGAATGCTAACGACACCGATTGGTGCGCCACTACTCGCCCGGTTAAGCGAACATCGCGCTTAAGCTGCTCAGCTTGCTCAAGGTGCTGAGTTGCTACCTGGAGCAGGACATTGTCAGTTCCCTGCTGACGGCCCAGCTGGGCATTGCTGTGCCGACTGGTGAGCAGCGCTATCACCGCTAAGGTGGCCCCGATCATCAATAGCGCCATCAGCGTGCCCAGCAACCGGTGACGCCAGGAGGTTTCAAGCGGCTTGCCCATTATGGCCTCGAAATGGTTTATTATTGAACGATACCGTTCACTATAATATGTGTACGCTGGCGTTCAATATTTATTTTTCGATAGGCATGGATTCCACTGAATGACTCGCGATCAACACAACCCGCCTGACCAAAAACGTAGCCCTGGGCGCCCCAAAGATAGGGTGAAGCACAATGCGATGCTGGATGCTGCGGCGTGTCTGTTTTTTCGCAATGGCTTGGAAGGTGTCACCATGGAAGCTGTCGCCCGCGAGGCGAACGTTTCCAAAGTGACTGTGTACGGCCATTTTGCGACCAAAGAGGCGCTATTTGGTAGCGTGATTCGACGTGAGACCGACACAATTCGTCGTGGGCTACACAAGCTGCCTGATACCCACGAGGCGGTTCGTCAATCGCTTATTGAGGTCGGCACCAGCCTAGTACACTTTTTATTAGAGCCCCATGTGCTGGCGGTTGAGCGCGTGATGAATGCGCAAGGCAAACAGCACCCGGAGCTATTACAGGCTTTTTTCGAAGCAGGTCCCTGGGCCACTAAACAGTGGCTACAGGAGAAACTGGAGGGGCTAACTCATGCTGGGCAGTTAACGCTGGATGCTCATGGGCTGGCTGCCGACCAGCTGTGTAGCATGTGGCAAGGCATGCTGGTCACAGAAGTGCGGATGGGCGTTCGCCAGCCCCCTAGCGATAAAGAACTTCATCTCCAGATCAGTAGTGCCGTGGATGTCTTTTTAGCAGCCTATGGGAAAACAACGCTAGCGCCGCTCCAGCACACCTATTAGCTCTGGAATCGACAGGCTTTGGTCTTCAACTGAGTGGTAAAGGTTACGGACCGCTTCTGCAATACCGCCTTCCACGGCAAGTTGATTGGTCATGGTGTGATAGTAACCAAGGTCTTTACTGGCATTGGCAACGCTAAACTTAAAGCCCGAAGGGTCGTTGTCAGCGATATAGGGACGCAGCCGCTCAAGCACAACGCCACCGCCACCGCCTGCGCCAAGTACTTCTAACAACGCAGTATCACTGATGCCTGCTTTGCGAGAGGCAGCCGTGGCTTCGGCCAATACTGCCGAAAAACCTAAAGAGACGAAGTTATGCAGCAACTTAAGGGTATGCCCCGCCCCTACATCGCCCGCATGGGCAATATTTTCAGCAAAGCCCTGTAGTAGCGGCAGCGTTTCATCAAACAACTCTTTTGGCGCGCCAACAATCAAGTTGAGCCGCCCTTCCGCCGCTTCTTTGGGTGTGCGGGTCATCGCCGCATCCATAAAGCGCCCGCCAGCATCAGTCACTTTGGCGGCGACTTTTTCAGTTGAACTAGGCAAAGCGGTGGAGCAATCCACCACCACACAGCCGGGCTTTAATCCTTCCAACACACCGTTGGGCTCAAACAGCACCGCTTCTACCTGGGGTGAGCCCGTGACGCATAGAATCACCACTTCCACGCTCTGCGCCACCTCCCGGCCCGAACTCAGTGCGGTGGCGCCAGCGGCCAACAGGTCTTCCACTGGCTGATTACCCGGGTGCTCAAGAAAACTGACCTGATGGCCGGCACGCAGCAGGCTGCTGGCAATCCCATGACCCATCAAACCGACACCGACGATGCCTACTTGGCGTACTGTTGTCATTGTTATCTCCGTAAAGGTGAAGCGTCCGTTAATGTTTAATCGCGATGGTTTTAATCCGTGTGTAGCTACGCAGACCTTCAAAACCCTTCTCTCGACCATGGCCTGAGCGACCAACGCCTCCAAAAGGTAGCTCAACACCACCGGCGGCGCCGTAGTTGTTAATAAATACCTGGCCACTGCGAATGCCTTTGGCTAAGCGCAACTGACGACCCCCATCTCGGGTCCAGATACCTGCACACAGACCAAAATCGGTAGCATTGGCGAGTGCCAGCGCTTCGGCTTCATCCTCAAACATCTGCACTACCAGCACTGGGCCAAACAGCTCTTCTCGAAGTACTTCATGCCCCTCAGGAATATCGGTCAGCAGTTGAGGCAGTACGAAATGACCGCCAGCCGGTGCGCTAGACGCTAACTGGCCTTTTGCCGCGACACGAATACCGTCGGCTTCAGCCGCCGCCAAACGCGCTTCCAATTTGGCTTTTTGGCGTGCATTGATCAGCGACCCGCAGTCGGCGTCTGCTTCGCCTGCATCACAGCGCAAGGCAGCAAAGCGCTCACACAGATTTGCCACCACACTATCTGCGATTTCACGCTGCACCAGCAGGCGGCTGCCTGCCGAGCAGGTCTGACCCGCGTTTTGAATGATTCCACGCACCACCGCCGGCAGTGCGGCATCGAGATCCGCATCAGCAAACACTAGCTGGGGCGATTTACCGCCTAATTCCAAGGTGACGGGAACATGGTGCTGTGCCGCCGCTTGGGCAACCTGTGTACCGGTCTCCGGCGAGCCGGTAAACGAGAGATGATCAATCTGGGGATGGCCAGCCAGAGCCGCACCCGCCTCATAACCCAGCCCAGGCACCACATTAAGCGCCCCGGATGGAAGGCCATGACTAACAGCCAGTTCCGCCAAACGAAGTACGCTCAAGCAGGCATCTTCCGCGGGCTTGAGCACAATGGTATTGCCTGCGGCTAATGCCGCCGCCACACAGCGCCCAAATATCTGCGATGGATAGTTCCAGGGAATAATCTGCGCACACACCCCATAAGGTTCGCGTAGCGTCATTACGGCAAAATCATTTTCAAAGGGAATAGTCTCACCGTGCAGCTTGTCTGCCGCTCCGCCGTAAAAGCGGAAGTAGCGTGCGCAAGCGGAGATATCGCCCTTGGCTTGGGTCATCGGCTTGCCGGTGTCGGCACACTCAAGCTGCGCCAACTGCTGGTGATGCGCTTCGATAACCTCCGCAAAGCGCAGCAGCCATTCGCTGCGCTGCCGAGCAGCCCAACTGGCCCACTCACCTAATTCACCAGTAAATGCTTGCCGTGCCGCCTGTACCGCTGCATCTACCTCTTCCGCTTGGCTGCGAGCAATACGCGCCAAGGGCTCGCCAGTAGCGGGCGCCTCTACCTGTAGCGTAGCGGCAGTCGCTAACCACTCTCCCGCTATCAGCGCCTGCTGTGGTGGCAGGTTCAACGCGTGTGACATTTCGCACTCCTTTGTTGTGATTATTTTGAAAACTTAAAAGTCCATTCACCTAACCATAGAAGATATTCACCAACCCCATCGAGATCCAAGGCATATAAGTAATCGCCATCAGGCAGGCCAGCACCACCAGAACAAAGCGCACCAGCCAAGGCAGCATTTGATCAATCGAGATTTTGGCAACCGCACAGGCAGCAAATAGATTCACACCCAATGGCGGCGTAATCATGCCAAGCGCCAGATTGACTACCATTACCAGGCCAAAATGCACGGGGTGAATACCAAACTGAATGGCTATCGGCGTTAGGATTGGTGCCAGTACCAAAATAGCAGCGGAGGTCTCAATAAACATGCCGACAATCAGCAGCAATGCATTGACCACCAGTAGGAACATCATCGGATTATCAATAGTGTTGGTGACCAGGGTGGCAATGTGCGCAGGCAGCCCCGTACGGCTGAGTAGAAAGCTGAACAGTGAGGCTGCGGCAATAATCAGCATCACCGCTGCGGTGGAAATGACGCTCTGGCGAAAGATTGGCCACATATCGGCCATTTTCAGCTCACGGTAGTAGAACCCACCCACAATTAAGGCAAAAAACACCGCGACTGCCGATGCTTCGGTTGGGGTAAAAATACCACCATAAATACCGCCAATCACTACCACCGGCATCAGCATCGCCACCCAGGCGCGCTTCACCGAGATCATAAAACCGGTGCTGTCTTTATAGTCATCCTTACCGTAGCCACGAATCTTGCAGAATATGTAGAGAAAGATGATCAGCGCACAGCCAATCAGTATGCCGGGGCCAATGCCCGCCAGAAACAGCTGCCCAATGGAGGTATCGGTACTCACGCCGTACAGGATCAGTGGAATGGAGGGTGGGATAAGCACGCCAAGCTCAGCGGATGACGCCTGAATAGAGGCTGCCAAAGGCTTTGGGTAGCCGTGTTTGACCATCGCCGGGATCAAAATGGCGCCGATGGCAAAGGTGGTGGCTACGCTTGATCCTGATACCGCCGCAAACATCATGCAGGTGAGCACACAGGACATCGCCAACCCGCCCTGTACTCGTCCAACAATGGATTTGGCCAAGTCCACCAGCCGCTGAGATATACCGCCTGCTGCCATCAGGTTACCGGCAAGAATAAAAAACGGAATTGCCATTAGCGGGAATTTATCGATGCCGATAAACATCTGCTGGGGGACTAGCAGCAGCGGCAGACGGGTAAAGAATTCGATGCCAATAATCGACGCCAAGATAATGGATATGGCAATCGGCACACCGAAGGTAAACAGTATGATCAGTGACAGGCCAATCACCATATTCATGGCTGTGGCCCCCTTTTTGATAAGTGGCCTTCTTTTAGATGCTCAGCTTTTAACAGTTCTGCTTCTAGAAGCTTGTCATCTATAAGCTCTGCCTCAGGGCTTATCTCGCTGTTTTCTGGCCCCACCTTTTCACGCCCGCTGAGCTGCGCCAGTAGCCGCGCAACCACCGCGACAATCGCAAAACTTGCCCCGGTAGGGATGGCAGCGTAGGCCCAGGCCATCGAGATATTCATGCCCGACATGGTTTGATTGCTCACGCGTATGGTCATTTGAATGCCGTAATGGATCAGCACGCCAAGGACCAGCAAGCAACACAACACAATAGCGACTTCCAATAGTGTCAGAAAGCGCGCTGGCACCACTTTATAAACCACCTCCACCGCCATCATATAACCGCCTCGAAAGGTGGCGGCGGCGGCCATAAACACACACCAGATCATCGCCGCGCGGGAGGCAACTTCTGTCCAGGTAGAAGGGGCGTTAAACACAAAACGGGTAAGCACCTGATAAAAGCTGAGCGTGACCGATATCGCCAGCATGGCGACAGCGATCAGCATGGCGAGCCGAGTTAACTGATGCTCCAAACGCAAAAATACCGCTAGCATAATATGTCACCGTACCAAAGCGGCCTCCGGCACCGCCGGAGACCAAGGTGGGGAAGCGCTCGACCGGGTGAATTAACAACCGCTGGCTTTTTCCTGAATGCGCTCGAGCATTTCGGTGCCGTACTGCGAAGTAAATATCTCGTAGGCTGGCTCCACCGCCTCTTGGAAGGGCGCAATATCGATATCGGTTTTTACTGTCATGCCATTCTCTTCCAGCAGTGCGACCCCTTCGCGTTCCAAACGCGATACCTCTTCACGGGTGGCTTCTGCTGACGCTGCCGCAGCCTGCATAAACCAATCACGCTCCTCTTCGCTTAAACCGTCCATAAGAATGGGTGAACCAAGCACAATGGCAGGAGAGTAGACGTGTCCAGTGAGTGAGAGGTAGTCCTGCACTTCCCAGAAGTTGGTCGCCACAATGACGGTAATAGGGTTTTCCTGACCATCAACGGTGCCCTGCTGAAGCGCAGTGAACAGTTCAGGGAAAGCCATCGGTGTTGGCCGTGCGCCCATTTGGCGGAATGCTTCCTGATGAACCGCGTTCTCCATGGTGCGCACACGCAAGCCTTCGGCGTCTGCTGGCGTCGCAATTTCACGGCGGCTATTGGTCAGGTGACGGAAACCGTTTTCCGACCACGCTAAACCCACTAGGTCATGCTCACCCATTTTTTCCAGCAGCTCATCGCCAAGCTCACTATCTAGCACACAGCGGGCCTGGTCGTAGTTTTCAAACAGGAACGGTAGGTCGAGCACATAGGTTTCAGGTACGAAGTTTCCCAGCGGACCTGTTGAGGTAATCACCACATCCACAGTGCCAATTTGCAGGCCTTCAATCATCTCCCGCTCGCCGCCCAGCGACCCTGAGGTGTGCTCGGTGACCGTAAACTCGCCATCTGACAGGCGCTCTAGCGTCTCCTTAAACGCATCTGCGCCAACCGAGTAGTGCGATGTAGAAGAGAGCGTGTGGCCCAGGTTCACTTCCGTTGCGGCGTGGGCCTGAAGTGCCATACCGGCAGTGGCGATACCGCTAATCGCTGCGACCAGAACATGGCGCTTGATTGTTGTTGTCACGTAATGCTTAGTCATTTTAGTGCCCTCTTTATATTGTTGTGAGGGTGGTCATTGAGGCAACTTATCCACGTGGGGTCGCCCAGGCAGTTTCCTACCGCTACCGGCAGGTCAAAAAATCACGACTGTTCCGAAACGAACGCATCAATAATCTGTTTGAAATTATCATCACCCACAAAGCCAAGCTGCTTGGCTTTGGCAGTCTCAAAGCGTGCAGGCCAGCTCGCCACAATAGCTTCGATGCGTGGGTCGGGCTCATGGCGCACCAGTGAAAGCGCCTGCTCCCCCGCGGCTTCACGCAGCGCTTCCAGCATTTCTGCCACCGTGACGGTGATCCCTGGCAGCATAAAGGCTCGAAAAGGCGCCAGCGCATCGCTCGACACCTCAGCGCCATGAATCAGCGCATCCACTACTTTGCCCGGTGACATTACAAACATCGGCAGTTCAACAGGCACGGGGCAAATCGCTTCTTCGTCATTCAGCGGTTCACGCAAAATACTGGAAGCAAAGCTGGAGGCGGCGGCGTTGGGCCGACCAGGGCGAATCACAATGGTCGGCAGGCGTAGCACAAGGCCATCAATCAGCCCACGGCGGCTGTAATCGTTGATTAACAGCTCGCACATGGCCTTTTGGGCACCATAAGAGTTTTGTGGATGGAGTGCCGTCATATCATCCAGCACGTCAGGCAGCTCACCGCCATAGGCCGCCACCGAGCTGGCCATGATCAAGCGTGTGTGCGTTAACGCCTGTGCCCGACAGCCTTCAAGCAGCGCCCGCGTGGCATCAAAGTTAACCCCCATGCCGAGTTCCAAATCCGCCTCTGCTGCTGAACTCACCACCGCCGCCAGGTGATAAATAACATCAGGGCGCTGCTCCAGTACGCTATCCAGCGCGTTGGGCGCAGTAATATCCAACGCCAATGATGACACCGCGACGTTTCCTGCTGCGGGCAACGGTGCTTCTATCTGATCAATCAGCGTTAGCCGAGTAATTGGCTGCTGGCGAAGCTCACCTCTAGCCAGTAGTTGTTGCACCAATCGCTGGCCTAGAAAACCCGCCGCGCCGGTAATCGCGATATGCATTGTTGTGCTCCTGTGCGCTGTTGTTTTTGTTTCTTTGTTTAGCCCTGAGCGGTCAGCCCCCAGGGTTCGCCCCATACCAAACCTGCACGAGTCTCTGCCCTTGGGCGATACTCGCAGCCGATCCAGCCGGTATACCCCAGCGCCCTTAACCGCTCAAAAATAGCGGGGTAATGCACCTCGCCTACATTGGGCTCGTGCCGCTCGGGCACCCCCGCGATTTGGATATGGCCAATCGCGTTGAACTGGCGCTCAAGGTGGCGAATCAAGTCGCCGTCCATAATCTGGCAGTGGTAGAGGTCAAACTGTAGCTTTAGATTTTCCGCGCCGACCTCTTCCAGCACCGCCATGGCTTGGGTTTGGCGTGACAGGAAAAATCCTGGCATATCACGGGTATTGATCGGTTCGATCAGTATCTCTCGACCAACCTTGGCCGCTTCACTCGCCGCAAAGCGCAGGTTGCGGATATAGGTGGCGTGGTGTTCAGCCTGGGTCGCTGCATCAGCACCTTCGGGCAGTAGCCCCGCCATGGCATGAACACGAGGGCAGTTGAGCGCTTCGGCGTAACGCAGCGCCTCGATGACTGAATCACGGAACTCCCCTTCTCGCCCCGGCAAACTTGCTAAGCCACGCTCACCGGCCTCCCAATCCCCCGGAGGAAGATTAAACAGTACCTGCTCCAACTGCGCCTCTTGCAAGGCATGCTTTATATCTTCAGCGTCAAACGCATAGGGAAACAGGTACTCAACGCCTTTAAAGCCTGCGCTCGCCGCGGCGGCAAAGCGGTCTAAAAAGGCGTGTTCGTTAAACAGCATGCTGAGGTTGGCGGCTAATCGAATCATCGCGGTGCTCTTGTTATGAACTGCATTGATATTGTTCAGAAAGTGTCGTTAGTCACGCGGAAAACGCGCTTCCAGCTCAGCGACTTGCTCAGGCGTTAACCCCCGCGGGTTTTCGCCCCGTAGCAGCAGGTAAAGCTTGGCAGTCTCTTCCAGCTCTTCCGTAGCATAAACCGCCGCTTCGAGGTTCTTACCCGCCACCACCGGGCCGTGGTTGGCCAGCAGTACCGCGCTGTGCTTACCCGCCAATCCCCGCACCGCCTCGCCCAGCTTGGGGTCGCCGGGAATGTGGTAGGGAATCAGCGGCAGCTTGCCCACCCGCATCACGTAGTAGGCGGTCAGCGGTGGAATACAGTCGCAGGGATCGACCCCCGGCAAACATGACACCGCCACCGAGTGAGTGGAGTGCAGATGCACAATCGCCCCGGACTGCGGGCGCTCGTCGTACATCGCCATATGCAGGAACTGCTCTTTAGTGGGCGCATCACCGCTGAGCAGTTGGCCGTGTTGATCCAGATGCGAGATCCGCGCGGGATCTAGCCTCCCCAGGCAGGCGTTGGTGGGCGTCATTAGCCAGCCACCGTTTTCCAAACGCACACTGATATTGCCGCTGGAGCCCATGGTGAGGCCACGATCAAACAGCGATTTGCCCAGGGTACTGATCTGTTCCCGCAGGCTGTTTTGGTGATGATGGCGAAGGTGCACGCTCATGCCATCACCTCAAACGCGCGAGTAAAGAAGTCCACCCCACCGAAGTTGCCGGACTTCAGCGCCAGCGATAGCGGCGCCTCGCGCCCTGCCAGCGGAGCCTGGGTCCAGGGCACACCGGGGTCGATCTGCTCGCCAATGCGAAGGGTAGTAATGCCGAGTGCTGAGACGACTGCGCCCGAGGTTTCCCCCCCGGCCACCAGCAAGCGGCCCACGCCTTCGTTGACCAGCGTGACAGCCAGTTGGCTCAAGGCCTCTTCGACGAGATGGCCCGCACGCTCCACGCCCAGTTCGGCTTGTGCGGCTTTCACTCTCTCTGGATCCGCTGAGGCGTAGATCAATACCGGAGCGTTGCTGGATAAACGCTCCAGGGCAAAGGCCAGCGCTTGCTCCCACTGTTTGTCTCCTTCGCTCAGCGTTAACGGTTCCAGGGCAAAGCCACCGTCAGGGTGCTTGGCCAGAAAATCCGCCACCTGAGCCAGCGTCGCCCGGGAGCAACTGCCGGAGAGCACCAGCGCACCGCCTGAAGCCGGAGATAAACGGCCCGGCTCAGTGATCCTTTCTAGCCAGCCCTGGGCACGGTACTGAGCTGGCAGCGCCTGCCCCAGACCAGAGCCACCGGTGACTAATCGCATCAAGACGGTGGCGTCGGCCAACACCTCCAGATCCTGCTCATCCAGGGAATCACAGATCACATGGCGAACGCCTTGCTCAGCCAGTGCTGATAAATGAGTACGGGTGGCCTCCGCCCCTTTAGCCAGCACGGCACGGTTGGCCAAGCCCACCGGGTGTGGTGTTTGGTGGGAGAGCACGCGGACTAAATCCGCATCTTGCATGGGGTTTAGCGGGTGGTGTTGCATGCCGCTATCGTTAAGCAAGCGATCACCGACAAACAGATGGCCCTGGTAGACCGTACGGCCATTAATCGGGAAGGCGGGTACCATCACGGTTTGTTGGGCATGAAGCCTTTCCAGAAGCGCATCGGCCACCGGGCCAATATTGCCCTGATCGGTGGAATCAAAGGTGGAGCAGTACTTAAAGAACAGCTGTCGGGCGCCCTGCTGGCGGAGCCAATCCAGCGCCGCCAGGGAGTCCACCACGGCCTCATCCACTGGGCAGGAGCGGGACTTTAACGCCACCACCACCGCATCAATCTCTTGCAGATCGATCTCCTCGCAAGGTACGCCGATTACCTGCAGGCAGCGCATGCCGCCACGCACTAGGTTATTGGCGAGGTCGGTGGCCCCGGTAAAATCGTCGGCGATGGCGCCAAGCACGATCCCCTTGTGTTGGCTCATTACTTCGCCCCCTCAGCATCGTTAGCAGCTTCAGGCAATTCAATGCCAGAGAGGCGCTGATAAACCTTAATCACTGCCGCGTCATCTTCGCGACCAAAGCCTGCGCCGCTAGCGGCGGTAAACTGCTGTAAGGCGCTCGATGCGATAGGTGTAGACAGCGCCAGCTCGCGACCTGTTTGGTGAACGATATTGAGGTCTTTAACGAAGATATCCACTGCCGAAAGCGGCGTGTAATCGCCACTCAAGATATGCGGCACGCGGTTCTCGAACATCCAGGAATTACCCGCTGAGTGGGTAATCACCTCATAAATCACCTCAGGGTCGAGCCCCATACGAATGCCCAGCGCCATGGCTTCGGCAGCGGTGGCAATATGCACCCCTGCCAATAGCTGGTTGACCAGCTTCATGCTGGAGCCTACGCCAGGCGCATCGCCAAGGCGATAGACCTTGGCGGCCATGGCATCTAGTACCTGCTGAGCTTTCTTAAACACCTCAAGCGTACCGGATGCCATCACCGATAAATCACCGCTTTTAGCTTTCGCAGCACCGCCACTAATAGGGGCATCCAGCATCAACATACCCGCCACCGACAAACGCTCTCCTAACTGCTTCGCCTGGCTTGGGGCGACCGTGGCACATTGTAAAATAACGCTCTCTGCCGCCAAGTGCGCGACCACACCTTGCTTTCCAAAAAGTACTTCTTCGACCTGCTGACCATTGACCACAATCACCAGTACAACATCACAGTGAGCAAGCTCTGCTGGCGTCGCGACACTCTTTCCACCAGCAGTCACAAAGGCTTCTCTCGCACCGGCAGAGATATCACAGCCTGTCACTTGAAACCCTTTATTAAGCAGCACAGTGGCGGTACCCATACCCATAGCGCCTAGTCCAATCACGCCTATCTGTTGGGATTGCTGTTGATCTTGAATCACCTGCCGCCACCTCACTGTTGTTGTATTTGGCAACTGCTGTAATTAGTAACTGATGTATCTGGCAACTCTGCACGAGGTCTTTATAGCCATATGGTAGCGCTGTCATGATAGCGCTACCATTCGTTTTAGATTATTCTCTGCGTAACAACAAGCTGAACATTAGGGCCCTGCGACCAATGTCTAAAGACCCCATTAATACCGCTAAACAGCGACGCCGCTCGGACCAAGTCACGCTTAGCCAAGTTGCGCAGATGGCGGGGGTATCTCCGATTACGGCATCGCGAGCACTCAACTACCCTGACAAAGTCAGCGACAGCGCGCGACACAGTGTTTTAGAGGCCGTAGAGAGTTTGGGTTACGTACCCAACTTGGTCGCAGGCAGCCTGGCTTCTTCCCGTTCACGGCTGATTGCCGTAATTGTGCCCTCGCTGATTAATAGCGTGTTTGTGGAAGTGATCAAAGGCCTGCAGGAAACCCTCGAAGCCGAGGGTTATCAGATACTGCTGGGTAACACCGACTACGATCTAGACCGCGAGTATCAGTTGGTACGTACGTTTTTAGGCTGGTCGTGCTCTGCGCTGGTGACCGCTGGGCTGCGCCATAACTCGGCGTGCCATACGCTGCTGGCCAACTGGGACCACCCCATCATGGAAGTTATGGAGCTGGGACAAGGCATGGATCTGAATGTTGGGCTGGACCATGTGGCTGCTGGCCGCTGCATGGCCAACCACCTGTTCGACCAAGGCTACCGCCATATCGTGTATGTGGGTGCACGGCTTGCTCACGATTACCGCGCAGGCATGCGATATGAAGGGCATAAAGAGGTGCTACAGGCGAAGGGCATAGAAGCCCCCTTGGTGGAGCTCGACACCCTGGGTAGCCTGCAGGCAGGGGCGGACAGCCTGGCCAAGGTATTAGCGAAGTACCCTCAAGCCCAAGCCATCCACTTTGCTAATGACGACTTAGCAGCAGGCGCCCTGCTTGCCGCTCAGCGCCAGGGGCTTAACGTGCCCGGCGATATCGCCATTGCCGGGTTTAACGGCCTGCCGCTTGGCCAGCATGTAACGCCTCAACTCACCACAATCTTGTCACCCCGGGAAGAGATGGGCCGCTTAGCCGCCAAAGAACTTATCCGCAGGCTAAGCGGTAAAAACGTCTACCGCCGCCAGCACGATGTGGGATTTACGCTCCAAATAGGCGGCAGTACTTAGGCATTCCCAGCTTTTACACCGCTGGCGGTTGACCAAGTATCTCCAAGCCTGACCCCAGTTCGTTTTCAATCGCCTGACCAATGGCTAAAAGTTTAGCGTCCTGCCACGGCCCGGCGAGCACTTGCAGGCCAACCGGCATGCCCACCGCGTCTTTCCCCACCGGTAGCGTTAAGGCACATAGACCCAGGAAGTTAGCAATCACCGTATTGCGCAGGGCGTGCATATTGGCTTTGGGATAAGCGCCTTCTGGCTCAAGGCTTTCGATGGTGGGCGGGGTAATCGCCACCGTAGGGGTGAGCACCGCATCAACATCGGACATACGGGCGGCGGCAGATTGATAGAGCGAATCCAGTATTGTGCGACGACGCACATACTCCCAGGCAGGCATTGTATCTGCAGCAGCAACGCGGGCAGCCACATTGGGGTCGAGGGAGTCGATCATCTCGGGTAGTTCAGTTTTTAGAAACGCTGCCAGCTCTGCCGCGGCCACACCGCCCAGCTTGAACAACTCATAAGCTTCATCGATGCCAGGCAGTTCCAAGGTGACTATTCGTGCACCGGCGGCTTCGAGCTGTTTGATCGCCGCACGAACCGTTTCCGCGATACCAGGGCTGCAGTCGTCCCAGAAAAATGTTTCCGGAACGCCAAAGGTAAGACCCGCAAGGGAGGGCGTCGCCGGTACTCGATCATCTTTACCAGCAAGCTGGCTGTCCAGTGCATCAAACGCAAAGGCGATATCATCCACCCGTCGCGCCAGCAGTCCTGGGGTATCCAGCGTGGTCGAGAGCGGTACGATCTGCTCGGTGGACCAGCGCCCCGCAGTGGTTTTCAACCCTACTACGCCGGTCATGGACGCTGGGATGCGCACCGAACCCGCGGTGTCAGTGCCTAACGCCAAGCTTACCGTACCACCCACCAGGGACACACCGGCCCCGGAGCTGGAACCGCCAGGCGTGCGGTGCGCCGTTGTATCCCAAGGGTTGCGCGGCGCTCCCCAATGGGCATTGGTGCCTAGTCCACCAAAGGCAAACTCAACGGAGTGGGTTTTACCCATCACGGAAGGCAGCTGCTTTAACAGGGTGCTTACCACAGGGCCGGGGCGCTCCCACCGTTTGGGCAGTCGCTGAGAAGATCCGGCGTAGGTGGGCAGCCCGGTGACGGCGTAGATATCTTTGATCGATACCGCCATGCCCATAAGCCCACCGCTGTCTCCACCTTGGGCGAGCACGGCATCTGTGGCTTTAGCCATCGCCAGGGCCTGCTCGCCATTCCAGGTGAGGTAGGCGTGATCGTGTTGGCCGCGCTGCTGATACGCCGCGATAGAAGCCTCGGCAAGTTCAGACGCGGTGAGGGTGCCTGCCCGCAGGCGTGCACGTTGCTCACGTAAGGGTAGATAAATCACTGAATCCTGCATGCGTTATATTCCTCCTTGGCGTGCTTAGCGCACTTCAAATATCGCTTCGACTTCCACCGCGGCATTGCCGGGCAGTGTCGCCACCCCAATTGCAGTTCTGGCATGGCGACCTGCATCACCAAACAGGGCGACAAATAGCTCTGATGCGCCGTTGATAACCAGCGGAACATCGTGAAAGCCCGGCGCCACATTGACGAAGCCATTCATGCGCACGCAGCGCACCACCCGAGAGAAGTCACCATCAACAGCATCGCTCAATTCCGCCAAGAGGTTTAAAGCGCACGCCTGGGCCGCCAGTTTGCCGGTTTCAAGATCAAATTCACCGCCCACCTTGCCAGCATAGAGAACATCACCGTCACGTTCGCAAATCTGGCCCGCTAAAAACAACTGGTTGCCCAACCGAGACCAGGGCAGAAACAGACCGCGCGGTGTTGGAATCGCCGGTAATGTCAGGCCCTGATCTGCTACCGCTTGTTCAATCGTTTTACTCATGATTCATTGTCCTTATTGATTAACGTATTCACGCTATTAATTAATAAATTAGCGACGGTAGCCAAGTACTTAGCCACGGTACGTAGGTGATGATAATCAGCGCTATCAGCATCAGACCAATCAGTGGCAAGCAGGCCTTAAACACTTCCTGCAGCGACATTTTGGATATCGCCATGGCGACGAACAGGTTCAGCCCTACGGGGGGCGTAATCATGCCCACCGAGAAGTTAATCAGCGTGATGATGCCGAAGTGAACCGGGTCTACCCCCACCTGAGCGGCAATAGGCTGTAGCAGCGGCGAGAGCACGATGATGGCCGAGGCGCTATCCAGGAAAAAGCCTGCCACTATCATCACGACGTTAAACAGTGCCATGACCTGAAAAGGATCATCCGTCCACGACAGCACCTGTCCCGCCAGTTGACTCGGCGTACCGGTAATCGCCAGCAGCCAAGAGAAGGCCGAGGCACCTGCGGTGATCAGCAGCAGCGTGGCGGAAATCAGCCCCGAGCTTCTCAGCGTCCCTAGCAACTCTCTAAGATTGATAGTGCGATACACCACCATGCCAACAAACAGCCCATATATGCAGGCCACCGCTGCCGACTCCGTTGGGGTAAATATTCCGCTATAGATACCGCCTAACAGAATCACCGGTAGACCGAGGCCCCAGGCGGCTGATTTAAAGGCTGCTAGAATTTCTTTCAGCGTTGGAAAAGGTGAGCGCTCGTAGCCTTTTATGCTGCTATAGACAATGCAGTAGGCGATCAGAATTGAGGCTATAACGATGGCCGGTAATAAGCCTGCTGCAAATAAACGACCTACCGAGGTGCCCGTTACAGAGCCGTAGATAATCAGCGCAATACTCGGCGGCACTATGGGTCCTAACGTACCAGCGGTGGCAATCAAGCCAATCGCAAAGCGTTTATCGTAGCCAGCCGCTACCAGCGCTGGGAACATAATCGAGCCAATCGCCACTACCGTGGCAGGGCTTGAACCAGAAATGGCACCGAAGAATAGACATGACAACACGGTAGCCGCGGCCAATCCGCCGGGCACCCAGCCGACTAACGCCTTGGCAAGATTGATCAGGCGGTCTGAAAGCCCACCAATGCGCATTAACTCCGCCGCCAAAATAAAGAACGGAATTGCCATCAGCGAGAAGTTATTCATGCCGGTAAACATGCGCATTGGCACAATCACTGGGTTGGTGGTACCAAAGAACTCAATTGCGAGAAACACCGCCAAGGCGAGTGAGGCAAATATCGGTAATCCCAACAATAAAACGGCAAAGAAGATCGGTAATAACGCAGTAATCATGGTCGCTCTCCAGGAGTTAAACGAGCTTATCCGACTCAGCCACAAGCTCTTCGGAGAGACTTACCGGAGGCTTATTCCATACTTCACTGATCACCCATAAATAACGCAAGATCAGCAACACACCGGATATCGCAATGGGCAGATAGAACCACGCCATCGGCAGGCGCAGCGCGGCGGTCAGCTGTCCGCGACCAAGCGTATTAAAATAGAGAACAAAGCCGTAATAGGTCATAAAGCCCGCGAACACGATGCCAATGAGTGCGGCGATTAAATGTAACCAGCGATTAATAGCGGGCGTGGCAATCGCATTCAGCACATCCACCGAAATATGGGTGCCATGACGCACACCCATGCTGGCGCCCACAAAACTCATACAAATAATGGAATAAATAACGACTTCTTCAGCCCAAAACAGCGAACCGCTAAAGCCGTAGCGATAGACGACTTGGATGGTGGTGAGGATGGTCGCAATCGACATGAAAACGACCATCGCCACACTTTCCAAGCGATCAAGACATTTATTGAGCGCTTCGAACATGAGATATCCACACCCTTAATGGGTCAGAAGAGAACGGCTTCATTAATGAAACCTAGCCTTAATACTCAATACCTACCGCGTCATAAACCTTATGCAACAGTTCGGTAGTGACGATTGCTTCATACTCTTCGTGCACCGGCATACTGGCTTCAATAAAGGCTTGGCGCTGTTCGGGGGTGAGTTCGTTGATGGCAATCTCGTCTTGAATCGCCTCCAGAATGGTTTCTTCATCCTGTAAGGTTAATTCGCGTGAGGTATCGCGACCGTTATCAAAGGCTTCCCGCATGACCGCTTGTAGATCTTCTGGCAGCGAGTTCCAGGAATCCTGATTTATTACTGTCGCGTAGGCGTGATACGCATGATTGGTGAGCGAGAGATAATCCTGCACTTCATGGAAACGCATAGTGTAGATATTGGCCAGTGGGTTTTCCTGGCCTGAGACCACACCCTGCTGCAGGCCATTGTAGACCTCGGTAAACGCCATTGCCGTCGCGTTAGCGCCGAGGTTTTGATAGGTGGAAATAATGATCGGCGCCTGCATGGTACGCATGCGGATATTGGCCATATCTTCGGGCGTTTCAATCGGGCGATCATTGTTCGAAATATGCCGGAACCCTGCTCCCCAGAAGTTAATGCCAACCATATTATGGCCATCCAAGGTATCGAGGATTTCGCGGCCTACTTCACCATCTAAGGTTTCCACCATGGTGTCGTAATCAGCAATCAAGAACGGCAAATCGAGAATCTGCATGCGGGGTTCAAAATTACCCAGCGTCGCCGTTGGCGGAATACCGATATCGACCAGGCCCATTTGAATCTGCTCAATAATTTCAACATCACCACCCACTTGAGCCGCGGGCAGTACGTTGATTTGAATCCGACCGTCAGATTTCTCTTCTACCTCTTCTTTAAAACGCAGCGCCGCTTGGCCGTTAGGCGTGTCTTCAATTAACACATGGGCGAAGCTGAAGGTGTAGTCAGCTGCATGAAGTTGAGCCGCGCCAAAAGAAGCAACTGCGATAGCAGCAGAGAGAGTGGCTTTCGTCAGAGTAAGTTTCATGTCCAGTACCTTATTTAGTTATGGTGAATTGCTTTTTTTATTTCCTGTTACCTGAGCAGGATTAGATGAATGCTCAGATCATAATGCGCTCCATCGCATCCCCCAGCGCTTCGCGCGGGGTACTACTCAGCAACAGGGCAAGAGCAAGCCTTGCCTTACGTGCACTGATATCGTTAAGCGGTAGCACCCCAGCGGACGCTAAATCGGCTAGGCTGCCGCTAAATTCATAACTGCTATTCACCGGCCCTTGAGCGCAGCTACTCACTATCGCTATGGGCACACCCACGCTAATCAGCTCTTTTATCGAGGCCATCCAACTAGGCGGCACATGACCACGCCCTAAACCATCAATAACTAAGGCTTTTGCCCCGCTTTCAACGCAGGCTTTTAGTAACGCAGGGGAGGCATCCAAATAGGCAGGCAAAAGGTCAACTCTGGGTAACGGAAAGTCCCATCCCGTCACTGGGGGCGCCATCGCCGCAGCCGCGTAATAAAGCTTTACCCGCTGCCCATCGATATACCCCACCGGCCCTGAGCCTGGGGCTTCGAAACCGTTTAGCTGAAAACTGTTCACCTTGCGGGCGTATCGCGCGGCAAAGATCGACTCGTTAAATACCACCACACAGCCAAGCTTGCGCAGTTGAGAGCTGGCAGCCGCCACGATGGCATCACAGATATTTTTAAAGGCGTCAGTGCCTAGATGATGAGGAGCCCGCTGGGAACCGGTGATTACACACGGCTTATCAGCTGGCAGCGTGAGTGACAGAAAATAAGCGGTCTCTTCTAAGGTATCGGTGCCGTGAGTGATCACTAAGCCATCGACGTCTTCCCGGTCTAACGTTTCCCGCCCGTGACGATAGAATTCAGCAAGATCCGTCAGGGTGACGGCGTTACTAGGCTTTTGCAGAATCGAGATCACCTCTAAGGTGACATCAACGCCTGGGGGTAATGCCAACTGATCAAGTAGCTGCTCACCGCTCAATGCACCTGATTCGCTTCGACCTGAATCGCTAGGCTTGCTGGCAATAGTGCCGCCAGTGGTCAGTACCACAATGCGCTTTCTCGTCATGCAAATTCTCGCCTTAAAGTGTCTGGGTCTATTCAAACACCAGACATCAGATGTCTGATTTCAGACTAGACTAAAGCACAAACCATTAGCAAGTCAGTCACACAAACCAAAATAAAATAACTATATTTCTTTTAAATATATGCGATTAAATATCTTAAGCCGCTAGGCTTATGACATTGATAGAATGCAAAAAACACCGATGAGCCACGCGAGGCCCACATGAGTTTGAAACGCCAGCCCGAGACTAACCCGACGAATACAATGTCTTTTGGGGATTCGATGGAGCGTAGTTCCGTTGCGCTGCAGTTGCTTGAACGCATTAAAAGCGCCTTGATAAGGGGTGATCTAAAACCAGGGGATTATCTTCCCTCAGAAACCGAGCTCACTCACAGTTTGGGAATTGGTAAATCGAGCGTGCGCGAAGCCATCAAGATGCTACAAGCTATTGGTATTGTGGAAGTAAAGCGAGGCCAAGGCACCATGATTCGCCGGGAGCCCGGAGCGCCATTGGTGGATCCTATGGCGTTTGGGATGATCTTAGCGCGAGGTATGACGCGGGATGTACTGGAGTTCCGCCTAATGTTTGAACCGGCTTATACCCTACAAGCAATGGGAAGCGCGACAGCAGAGGATCATCGACGCATTCAGCAGAGTATCGACGCCATGGAAGAAGCGATCAGGTCTGGCGCACAAACCTCTCAGCACGATATCGCCTTTCATCGCGCCATTTTGCACAGCACCCATAATCCCATGACTATTCGTGTTGGTGAAACGCTGCTGCAACTGATTGAAGCTGCGCTGGAAACCTCCATGCGCTCACTACCTGAAACCGCCTTAAAAGACCATAAAGCTATCTATGCGGCCTTCAAAGCAGGCGATAGTGCCGGCATTCATGCGGCCATCGCCGTTAGCAGCGAAAGCTGGGAAACCAACCTTACCTATGACGGTGATAGTGAAATAAGCGCAGCGCCACGTTAAAGCGACTTTTTACCACCGCCTACTCTTATAATTCCCGCGATGAACTGAATAAAGCGCCTCTCCCCCACGGGGGAAGGCTTCATTTGCTAGCCCTATAGCCTTTCCTCAACCACCTCCTTATTCCCTTATGAAAACACCTTTCATAACTGACCCTATA
This sequence comes from Halomonas sp., assembly GCF_011050415.1. GTDB lineage: Bacteria > Pseudomonadota > Gammaproteobacteria > Pseudomonadales > Halomonadaceae > Vreelandella. Next base: position 646 of record NZ_DRFS01000019.1, on the reverse strand, counting down.
CCCGAGCATACACAGAGCACACACAGAACAACAATGCTGAATTAAAAAATTACTTATAAGATATTTCTTACATATGAGTAGCGAATGTCTTACAAGAAAAATCAGCAATAACTTACATACATGACAACTTCGACCCACAACAATGAAAGACAAATAACAATGCACTAATAACTAAAACCTTACTTGCGCTATTCGTGATAGCTAATGGGACTGTTTTGGCTCAGCTACTCATACCGGCACGCTTGAGTTCTTACCATCCAATATTCACATACCGCAGGGGAAGGAAATGAAAGCTGAATCTCAGATCGTAACGATAGGCAAGCACCGCATTCATGTTGAGCTCTATCAACAACCTCAAAATACTGAAAGTATTATTATGGTGAATGGTGCATTAGCAACGACCGCCTCATTCACAAACTGTGTAAAATACTTGAGCAATGGTTTAAATGTCATTCTTTTCGACTTACCATTTTCTGGCCAATCGAAACCGTATAACCCTGTTAGCCTGGATTTCTCATAGTACCTCAGCCAGTACCGCACTCAGGCTGTAACACCGCTAAACACCTACTGGCTCGACTTACATCGGCTACTTTTTAACCACTTTCCGGCGTTCAGACACACTTCCCCCTTTCCCCCATTGCTTCGG